>CALGEC010000017.1 GCA_937881815.1 uncultured Bacteroidales bacterium | reverse complement strand
AAATAGGTTTGACCTCACCAGGCTTTATGGGAGCTGACGTTTGCCACTTGAACCTACACAAATCATTTGCAATGCCTCACGGTGGTGGCGGTCCTGGAGTTGGACCTATTGGATGTACAGCTGCACTTGCAGACTATCTTCCAACACACAGCACAATATCAACAGGTTCTACAAAAGGCTCACCTGTAGCCGCATCACCATTTGGAAGTGCCGGATTATTACCAATCACATACGGTTACTTAAAAATGTGTGGTGGCGAAGGATTGGCACAAGCAACAAAATACGCTATCTTAAACGCTAACTATATGAGAACAAGAATAGCAACTGCTTACAATATCCTTTACACAGGAACTCACGGAATGTGTGCTCACGAATTTATTATGGATTGCAACCAATTCTCTCTATCATCAGGCGTACAATGTGGCGATATAGCAAAACGTTTGATGGACTATGGTTTCCACGCTCCTACTGTTGCCTTCCCTGTTCACGGAACATTGATGATAGAACCAACAGAATCAGAACCATTGTCAGAAATGGATAGATTATGCGATGCTTTAATCCAAATCCGTCAAGAAATCCGCGACATAGAAGAAGGAAAAGCAGACAAACAAAACAACTTAATCATGAACGCTCCACACACAATGCAAGTTGTATGTGCAGATACATGGGATAGACCATACACTCGTCAAATGGCAGCCTTCCCTCTTGAACACGATGACAAATATTGGCCATGTGCATCAAGAGTAGATGACGCATACGGCGACAGAAACCTTGTAGTTGCTTGGGCTGAATAATCCCAAACACGCAAGAATAAAACAAAAGCGGAGCATTTTTCAATGTTCCGCTTTTTTCTTTATCATTAAAATATTCCTACCTTTGTTATGAATTTGTATCTTGTATTTTTGCTATTTTGATAATTTTTTCTATCAATCCTAAAGATTCTTCTGAAATGGTAAAATCCTCTTTAGATTTTTTCAAATCCTCTTTTTCTTTACCTCTCTTTCTTAAAGGGTCTTGATAAATTTCTTTTGTTACAAGAGCTATATATTTTGAATACTCTTCCGGTGATTTTTCACGTAATTCTTCAGAAAATGCCGCTATTGATTTAGCTATTGCAGCTTTATAAGCGTAATCCTCAATAAGTGTTTTTTGTTTAGTATATTGATTGGCACAGAATACAGCACCCATCATTGTAATAGACATCATACTTAATCTACCAACTAAATTAACAATAACATTATCGTTATATTCTATTTCCACATCTTTACAAAACCATAAACCAAATAAAATAATACTTCCAATAAGTATTGTTGCTGCTAAAAACGAACCTGCACCAATTAACCACCATATCCTAATTTGTTTCTTACTTACTTCATTAAATCGGTCTTGAAAAGAAGTATTTAAGGTTACTGCTCCAGCAGTACTAGGCTTCAATGTATCATTTATTACTTTAGCTAGTCGTTTAGCTTCTTCATTTGTCTTGTTTAATTCTTCTAACAAACTATTTCGTTCTGCTTGAATTGCACTTAATTGTGCATTATAATTATTAACTAAAGCCTCCAACTCTTGTGTTTTTTTAGTTTGGTATTCAAGCTTTTGTGTTAATTCTTTATTTCTTTCATCTGACAGATTTAATGCATTATCAGAGTTTATAGCAAATCTAAGTTCTGGCAACAAACGCTTTAGACGTCTAAGAATTGCATGTATTCGTAATTTTTGATTATTTCTTAAATTTTGACACAAGTCAAACAAACAACGATCTATATCTTTCAATAAAGATTTTAAATTAGATGCTTGTTTTGAAGAACAAATGTCTATTAATTCCCTCAAAAATTGCAATATAGATGGTACTTCTTGTGTAATTTCTATAGCATCTTTATTAACATTATTAACATCTTTATAAAGATTATTAAACACATCTAATGCCATATAAACAGATGCTATTCTATTTTTTATGCTTTGAATTAATACTTCCATATCACTATTCTTTTAAATTATCTCTTACAAAAATACTAAAAAATTTCAAATAATTAATATCCCCTATTTTTTATTCCTCTCTTTTGCATACAATACATTATTTTCATACCTTTGCATTTATAAACCAAAAAATGAAATAGTATGAAAAAAGTTTTATCATTTGTTTTGTGTTGTGTAGTCTTTGCTTCGGCTTTTGCACAACAAGATTTATCTCAAAGATATTCTCATAAGGGAAAATTTGATAAGCAATTGAATTACCGTCCTGCTGAAAAGATGGCAAAAAGCGCCGATTACAATTATCGTTTGGCTTCTTACAATACTGATGACCTCTATATAACTTGTGAATATCATTATGATGCTTATCGTCGTTTAGTTGCAGTTCACGAAATTGTTCCTGCAGAATATGAATTGATAGATTCTATTCGTTACAACGAACAAAATCAAATGGTACGTCTTGATGGCTATCAGTTAATAGGGAATTCTTGGGTAAATGTCTATTATTTAGAATACACATACAATAATCAAGGTTTAATTGCATCACGTGCAAATTACAATAACTTTGGAGGAGAATTTGAATTAGGTGGTTTGTATGAATATTTCTACAATCCGCAAGGTCAATTAATAAGTACCGATTTAACAATGGGTGATATGCTTTTGCAATTGATAGAATATGAATATGCAAATGGTCTTTTAACTACTGAAACATGGAGTTATGCTGATGACCCTTTTTCTTCAAATTCAACATTTACTGCTAATGAACGCATAGAATATTCATATAATGAAGGAAAATTAAGTCTTATTACATACAACACCTTTGACGGATTTGAATGGAGCGTTTATGGCACAAGAACTTACACATACGATGATGCAGGTAATTGCACCGAAGTACACGCATACGATGCTGATGAAAACGAAACAGAACGTTCTATTTTCACATTTGACAATCGCCTTTTAGAAGAAACACTTATGCCTTGGACTCCTGAAATGACTCGTCCTGAAACCTACACAAATAAAAACACATACAGACTTGAAGAATATTGGGCATTAGATGCAAACTTCACTTTACAATATGTATGTGATTATGAATACAATTATGTAGATATTGACGCAGTTGGATTAGCAGATGTAAAAGAATTTCCTTTAAATATCTCTCCTAACCCAACTAATGATGTAATCGTTTTATCAGGATTAAAAGAAGGAGTTCATCAAATGGAGGTTATAGATATGGCAGGACGTGTTGTAATGACACAAGAGATTAAAAACAACGCAATAATCAACCTTTCTTCACTACAAAAAGGTTGCTACCTTGTTAAAGTAACAAACAACGATTCACTTTATTCTTCAAAAGTAATCGTTAAATAGATATTAAAGGGTTATTAAACGATAAAAGGGCGGATTTATTCGCCCTTTTATTATTATGATTCTTTGAAAGAAAAAAATTATTCAAAGAGTTAGTTTAAAAAAACAAAGAAAAATCGGAAAAAAACAAAGAAAAATATTGAAGGATAAAGATTAGCAACAAGGCTTCCATTTTACAGCATTGAGAGAGTCTATTAAACCTTTATAATTAAGTGCTTTTAAATCTTGTTTATCAAAGGCATAACTACAAAAATTCACTTTTTTATCCCACGATATTGAGACAAAATCTTTTGGAGGTTTACATTCAAGTATGCAAGATGGTGCTTGAAAAGGTTTTCCATTAGTAACGAAAGATAAATCCTTTGGTGTTGGTTGGTTAGAATAACGTTGTGGAACAAGTATTATTTGACTTGGATTTAAGATTTTACTTATTCTTGAATATACTTGCTTTGCTTGGTTTAATTTATCTGCACCAATCAACAAATTTACGCCCGGTTTAATATTGGTTTTTGATAGTTTTACAATAATATTTTCTACTCTTTTAATTTCCTTTTCATCTTGTGGTTGATGAATTGTTATATGTATTTTATCGGGTTGATGCTTTAATAATTTCTCCCACGTTTCTGCCTTTTCCAATGGTAGTCCGTTTGTTGTAATACTAAGATAACATTTTGGATATAAGGCTTTGATAATTTCAAAAACGCCATCATATTCAAAAGGTTCGCCCCCTCCTAACGATATTGCTTTCACTCCGTTTTCTATACAATCAATAGCGAAATCTATTACCTCTTTTGGTTGCCAAATTGTATTGCCTTCTTTGTTTGAATGATTGTAACAAAAAGGACATTGCTTTGAACAATAATTGCTTAAATCTATTGAAATCACCTCTATCATTAGTCTTTTATTTTAATAGCAATATTTTCCTTTTCCAATTCTTGCATTTCCTCTTGCGAAATAACCAAAGGACTTGTTTTCCCTCTATATTCTTGATTTGCTAATTGTATAATTTCTTCTTTGTATTCGTTTATATCATCTATATTGTAAATTGGATATATGTTATTGTTTATTTCGATTTCACCATTGCTTATTCCATAGGTTTGTTTTAGAACTTCAAAATAATCATTATCGCTTACTATAACATGAGGATTCATGTATTCAATCATTTTTTCTAAATAAGGCTTTGCTCTTCTTGAAATTTCATCTAAATAATCTTTTAAATTCAAATTCCTATTTTGGGGAATATAAAGACAAGGAACAAAATCAGAATATTCTATAATACATGATTGTGTAGATAAGAAACTTATTTTGTTAGCAAAATAGTTATAATAGGAACAAATAAGCAAAACAGTTGGCTTATCGGTATCGATAATTTTATTATTTATTTCATATAATCTATCTAAACAATATTCATTACAACTTGATTGTTTAGCATCAGGACAATAATCTTTAAAAGGATAAGCTAATATATCGTTTTTTACAAAACCTTTATCGCCATTTTCTAATGTAATTAACTCATAGATTGCACCATCAATAAAATAAGAAGAACCCCAACAATAAGCAAAGTTACAAGAAGTATGTTGTGCTATTTGCATAGTTTCTAAATCCTTAAAACAACCTTTAATTCTATGTATTTTTTCTCTAAAATGTTTAGGAATTTGACTAATCTTTACAGAATTTTTTGGCACAAAAACTCTTCGTTGTAAAAGTTCTGGATTATATGGTTGAGAATAAAAATAATAGGGATAATCATATTTAAACTCTATTCCTTCATCATCAAAAGAATCTATTTCTTCAAAATCATAAACTTCTGTAATGATATTTTCGTCGAGCATTGTTTTCAAAACGCCTTCAATGACTTGTTTAGAATAATCTTTAACGCAATGCCAAGCATCAATCAAATACACTCCCATTTTTTTTGATATACAATGGCAAGAGATGTTTTTCTTACCTTTGTATGCAGACAATTTTAAAAAACGCTCTGTTTTGGTAGTATCAATCTTTACTATACAATTACCATACCACTTATATTGAGAAGGATTGCAAGGATTTTTTAAAAAAGCGTTTACTTGCTCATCAGTTAAATCAAAGTTTACAATATCACTTATTCCATCATCATAACCAAAAAGAAGAGAATAAACAGGTATACTTTCCTCTACTCCAAATGGAACAGGACCATTGTCTTCATAATCCATTATTCCAACATTTCCTTCGTCATCAACCATATACCAAGCTGTTGACATAGAATGCGTAGCTGGATATTCTTTGTCTTTTTTCATGATAATGCTTTATTATAGTTCCCTTGCAAATTTACAAAACTTTATTAAAAAACAAAGAAAACAATAAAGGGTGAAAGTCAATTCTTTCACCCTTTATTTTATTTATTTAGCTCTTTGGAGAATTTGTCTTGTTTTTTCTGGTGTTACAATACCTCTTTCACCTACACACCAACCTCTATCGGTAAAGCGTTTAACAATTTCCTCTATCACATCGTCTCCTATGTTGTTTTCGCTTAGGCGTGTTTTCTTTCCTATGCTACGGAAAAAGTTTTCGGTTTTTTCTACTGCTAAGTCTATAGCTTGGTTTTCGTCTTCAAGGTTTATGCCCCATACTCTTTTAGCATATTGCAACAACTTGCCTTTTTTCTCCTCTCTCATCACGTCCATAAGTGCTGGATGAACGATTGCAAGAGTTTCTCCGTGATCTAATCCACACAAAGCAGTAAGTTCGTGTCCTATCATGTGAGTTGCCCAGTCTTCTTCTACGCCCATTGCGATAAATCCATTCAATCCCATTGTTGCAGTAAGCATAAAGTTTGCACAAGAGTTATATGAAGGATTTTCACTCATAAGTTCAGGAGCCTCTTCTATCAAAGTAAGCAAAAGACTCTCAGCCCAACGATCCATAACCTTAGTATCTAAACAAGTAGTTAAATATTGTTCCAAAGTATGTGCATAAATATCTACTATTCCGTTTGATATTTGTTTTTTAGGTAGTGAAAGCACTACATTAGGGTCAAGAATTGAGAAAACAGGATAGCCTTGTGGATTATGGAAAGCAAGTTTTTCTGCTCTATCTCTTCTTGAAATAACGGCACCATTATTCATTTCCGATGCAGTTGCAGGAAGTGTTAAAACGCTTGCAAAATCTATTGGTTTAGGTAAGCGACCTGCTTTTTTCAAAAGAATATCCCAAGCATCTTCTCCTTCAAAACGTGCAGCGGTTGCAATGAATTTTGTTCCATCTATAATAGAGCCTCCTCCAACTGCTAATATGAAATCTATGTTTTCTTTTTTACATATTTCAACAGCACGCATCAAAGTGTTGTAATCGGGATTTGCTTCAATGCCTCCAAATTCTATTATTTGATAACCCTCTAAGGCTTGCATAACTTGGTCATATACTCCGTTTTTCTTTATTGAGCCTCCTCCGTATGTTAAAAGTATCTTACGGCTTTTATCTATTTCTTTGCTAAGTTTAGCAATTTGTCCTTCTCCAAAAAGAATCTTGGTTGGATTTCTAAATTCAAAATTATTCATTGATGTATTCTTTTAAATTATTTAATATAATATCTATTCTAATATCGAAGCTCTCTCTTGTAGCGTAAGCAACGTGAGGCAAAAGCACTACATTCTTAGCCGAAAGCAAAGGGTGGTTTTCCTCTAATGGTGGTTCTTTTTCATAAACATCTATTCCTGCTCCGGCAAGTCTGTCTTCATTCAAAGCATTTGCCAAAGCAAGATTGTCTATCACTGCTCCTCTTGCTGTGTTTATTATTATAGCACTTGGTTTGCAAAGGTCTATGATTTCTTTACTAATAAGATTTTTAGTTTCATTTGTAAGTGGAGTGTGAAGTGAAATAATATCGGCTTGTTTCACTGCTTCCTCTAACGAAAGATATTCAATTCCTAATTCCAAAGCCTCTTTTCTTTCACTGCGAGAATAAGCTATGAGTTTACAACCAAAGGCTTTTAAAAGTTTTGCAGTCGCTAAACCTATTGCACCTGTGCCTATTAAGGCTACTGTTTTGCCTCTAAGTTCTCTTCCTAAGATATTGTTACGTGTTCCAAGTTTTCGTGTTGAAGAGTCAAACTCTGTCATTTTTCTATATACATCTAACATAAGTCCTACGGCTAATTCGGCAACGGCTTGTGTAGCATAGCCCGATGCGTTACGAATTAAGATATTGTTTTCTTTGCAATAGTCTTGGTCTATGTGGTCTAAGCCTGTGAAAGCAACGTTTAAGAATTTTAAGTCTTTGCATTCTTGCAACACTTCTTTTCTTAAAGGAATGTTTGAAACGATTACTACCTCTGCTCCTTGCATTCTTTCTATCAAAGTTGGAGCATCTTCCTTTCTATCGGGATAAACTACGAATTGATGACCTTTTTGAGCATAAATTTCTGCTAATTGTTTTGCTCTTTCTTGGCTTATGCCTATTGGTTCTACGGCTACTATTTTCATTTCTTTAAAATTTTAAAAAAAAGCGTGGAGAAATAATAACCCCACGCTTTAATAACTATTTTTCTTAGTGTTTTATTTTATAAAACCACTTCTTCTTAACAATGCTTTGTTAGTTGGCTCTTGTCCACGGAATGCTTTGTAAAGTTCCATTGGGTGTTTCTTACCACCTTTTGAAAGAATATTGTCGCGGAATGATTTTGCTACTTCTTGATTGAAGATTCCTTTTTCTTGGAATAAAGAGAAAGCATCTGCATCAAGAACTTCTGCCCATTTATATCCATAATATCCTGCTGCATATCCACCAGAGAAAATATGTCCGAATGAAGTTGTCATAAGTGCATTAGGAACTCTTGGAAGTAATTCAGCCTTTTGACTAACTACATCTTCTATTGCAGTTACATCTCCTGTAAATTCTTTTGTGATTGTGTGCCATTGCATATCTATCATTCCTAAGAATAATTGACGAACTGAATACCATCCTGCAAGGTATCTTTCAGATGCTATTAGTTTATCAACCAATTCTTGTGGGATTTTTTCACCTGTTTTGTAATGAACTGCAAACATATCAAGGAATTCTTTTTCTGTTGCAAAGTTTTCCATTATTTGAGAAGGCAATTCAACGAAATCTCTATATACTGCTGTACCTGTGATTGAAGAATAAGTACCTTCTGCAAATATTCCGTGTAAGCAGTGTCCAAATTCGTGTAAGAATGTGTTGAATTCATCAAATGTTAAAAGTGAAGGTTCTTTTTTAGTTGGTTTTGTGAAGTTACAAACCATTTGAATCAAAGGACGTATCTCTGTTCCATCAGCTGTTTTGTATTGATCGCGGAAAGATGTCATCCAAGCTCCTGAACGTTTGCTTTCTCTTGGGAAGAAATCCATATAAAGTATAGCAAGGAATTTACCATTTGCTTTGTCATATACTTCATATATAGTTACATCAGGGTGATATTTTGCAATTTGTGTATTTTCTTTAAATTCAATGTTGTAAAGTTTTCCTGCTAAGTCAAATATACCTTTCTTTACGTTTTCTAATTGGAAATAAGGTTTCATTAACTCAGGATCCATTGCATATTTTTCGTTTTTAAGTTTTTCACTCCAATAAGAGAAATCCCAACGTTGAATATCGCCTTCAAATCCTTTACTCTTAGCGTATGCTTGTATTTCTTCAAGGTCTTTTTTAGCAAAAGGCATTGAAGCATCTAATAACTCATTTAAGAAATTTGTTACATTAGTAGGATTTTGTGCCATTCTCTTTTCCAAAGCGTATTCAGCATAAGAGTTATAGCCCATTATTTGTGCAGAACGTAAACGAAGGTTTGCTATTTTTCTTGCAATTTCTTTATTATCGTGTTCATCTCCGTGGTTTGCAACAGAGTTTGATGCTCTCCAAATTTGTTCTCTCAATTCTCTGTTATCAGCATACATTAAGAAAGGACCGTAAGAAGGATATTGAAGAGTGAAAGTATAACCTTTTTGTCCTCTTGCTTTTGCTTCTTCTTTTGCTGCTGTTAAAGCAAATTCAGGAAGTCCTTTTAAGTCTTTTTTATTCTTAACGTTTAAGAAATAAGCATTTTGATCTGCCAAAGTATTCTTTTGATACTTGATAGAAAGAAGGCTTAATTCTTCTGAAATCTTACGATATTCTTCTTTTGCTTCACCTTTCAATAAAGCTCCCGAACGAATAAATCCTTTGTAAGTATTTTCAAGCAAAGTTCTTTGTTCCAAAGTCAAAGCAAGGTCATCTCTTTTGTCGTAAACTTGTTTAACTTTATCAAACAACAATGGGTTCATATTTACATCATTGCTATATGCAGTTAAAGCAGGAGTTATTTCCTCTGCTATTTGTTGCATTTCAGGAGATGTCATACAACCATCTATGCAATAGAAAACGCCAAGCACTTTGTTTAACAAACTACCTGCTCTTTCCAAAGCTTCAATTGTGTTTGCAAAATCAGGAGTAGCACGATTAACAATAATAGCGTTTACATCTTGTTTTGCTTCCTCAATAGCCAAAAGAATTGCTGGCTTATAGTGTTCTGTTTTTATTTGGTCAAAAGGAGGAGTTTGAAAAGGAGTGTTCCATTCCTTGACCAAAGGATTTTCTGCCTTTATTTTAGCAGCCTCTTGTGGACTTACTTGTCCTACAAGCAATGTTGTCATCATTGCCATAGCCAATGTCATTAAAATTTTCTTCATTTAATTTTTTGTGTTTATTTGTTTAAGTTTGCAAAGATACAACAAAGAATTTATAATTCTAAGAAAAAGAAAAATAAAGCAAAGAAAAAATTTAATTTTTCTTTGCTTTTTGAAATTATTTCTTTGATTTATTTCTTTACATTCTTAGTCCTATGCCCCATTCTATGTATTGGGCTACGCTAAAATGTTGTGCTCTTAATCCTATGCTACAAAACCAATTTTTATTTATTTGATAACGCAAGCCTATGCGTTGAAAAAAGTTTGGTGCCTCATCGTAAATACTCCTATAAATATAATATCCCGGTTCTATAAAAAGGTGTAATTTATGTATTTTATATTCATAGCTAAAATATGCATTCAAATTAAATCGCTCCATTAGGTTTGATTCTCTTAATCGTATTTCTCGATTTTCAACGTAATAGGTTGTGCCTATGTATTGATTGTATCCAAGTCCAAATCCTATGCCAAAGGAATGTTTATAGGTAAATCGTTTTAAGAATCTTTTGTCTAAGCCAAATACTAAATAGGATTTCTTATTGTATTGTTTATCAACATCTTCTTTTGGCAAGATTGTTAAAACGTTATGTGAGCCTATGAAAATTGTTGTAAGGTCTTCTATTGTGGAATTAAAGGTTGGAAGTTGTGTTTGTGCATATTCAAAGGCTCCGTATGGCTTATATTTAAGACTTAGTTTTGGAGTTATTACATTTAAACCTTTATTTGGTTTTGCCATTGCACCGTTTGAAAAGTGAGAAAGAGATAATCCTATTCCTAATTCAAATTTTGAACCAATAAGACGATAAGCACTCAAGCCCGCATCTATATAACACGAAAGCGATGCTCCCATTACGTCATTAAATGGGTTTTCTAATGAAAAATGTTGCCAATTGAATGCAAGACCTAAGGAAAATTCTGTTTTTAAACTCCATTTCGGTTTATTGATTACATAACTACTCATAAAACCATAAAGGGCTATTGGTTTGCCAAGTTGATTTTTTACATTGAAATCGGCAATATATAGTCCTAATCCATAACTTGGATAGTCGTAGAGTTGATGCCAAGGACGTGAACCATCGCTTTGTCTTTCGTATCGAAAGGATGTGGCATAGATTAGTGAAATTGGTGTGTGTTGTGTATTGTTTCCTTTCACAAAGTCATTTGTTGGTAAAACCCAACCGCTTTGAGCGTGAATGGAATATGAGTCTAAAAAATTATCTTGCCCTATTGTTGTTATTGAATTCAACAATAGGGCAATTATTACTAAATATTTTTTCATTAAGTCTTTACTTACGCGTCAAATATTCTAATATCTGAATAGCATTTGTTGCTGCTCCCTTTCTTAGATTATCGGCTACAATCCAAAGATTAAGTCCGTTTGCAATAGATGTATCTCTTCTTACTCTACCTACAAAAACCTCGTCTTTATCTTTTGCATTAAGTGGCATAGGATAAATATTCTTTGTTGGATTATCCAATACCACAACTCCTTTTGTTGATTCTAATAACTTATAAACATCTTCTAATTCAAAAGGTTTAACAAATTCTACATTTACCGCCTCACTATGTCCTCCTTTTACAGGAACTCTGGCTACGGTTGCAGTGATTGCAATGGAGTTGTCGTTGAATATTTTTCTTGTTTCATTGACAAGTTTTTCTTCTTCGGTAGTATATCCGTCTGCAAGAAAGTCTCCTCCGTGTGGAAGTATGTTTTCAAAGATTTGATGTGGGTATGCTTTTTCACATTCTTTGTTTTCTTTTTCGCAGTCTAATTGTTTTACTGCCTTTACGCCCGTTCCGGTTACGCTTTGATAGGTTGAAACAACTATTCTTTTGATTTGATAGGTTTTGTGTAATAAACTTAGAGCTAAAACCATTTGAATAGTTGAGCAATTAGGATTTGAAATGATTTTATCTTCACTTTTTATTGCTTCGGCATTGATTTCCGGCACTACAAGTGGAATATTCTCTTGCATTCTCCACGCTGAAGAATTGTCAATAACGATTGTGCCTTTTGCTGCAAAGAGTGGAGCATATTTTTTAGAGGCTGCCCCTCCTGCTGAAAAGATTGCGTAGTCGCATTGTTGTTCTATCACCTCTTCAACGCTTTGAACGGTGAGCTCTCTATTAGAAAATTTTATTTTTTTACCAATACTCTTTTCTGAGGCTGCAACTAAAATTTCCTCATTAGCAAATCCTCTTTCTTCAAGAACGTTTAACATTAAGTTTCCTACAAGTCCTGTTGCTCCAACTACTGCTATCTTCATTTTTTTCTTTGTTTTATTCGTTTGAAAACTCTCTTATGTATTTTTGATATGCAGAAAATATGTTTGCTCGTGAGACAAAACCTAAGTATTTACCGTTTTCAACCACTACCAAAGTGTATCGGTCTGAGATTTTAAACTTTTCTACAATTTTTTCCATAGGTTCGTTTATTTCAACAATAAAAGTCTCAGAATATTGCATATAATCTTTAATGAAAACATTATCATATTTTTCTCTATCAAACAAAATGGAACGTACATCGTCTAAAACTACAACGCCTTTAAGAATTTGATTTTCATCTACAACAGGAAAGAAACTTCTTGAAGAGACTTTGACGGCTTGAACAATGTCTGAAAGTTTTGCATCAGGGGATAAGGTAACGAAATTAGTCTCTATCAATTTGTTTATATCGATATAATTCAGTGCATTTTTGTCTTTATTGTGTGTTGTTAAGTCTCCTTTTTCCGCAAGAGGTGCTGCGTAAATTGAATAGTTAGTTAAAGGTTTTACAACAAGGTATGCAATTGTTGTTGCAATCAATAGCGGAGTAAACAAAGCATATCCACCTGTAATTTCTGCGATAAGGAAAGTCGCTGTCAAAGGAGAGTGCATCACACCTGCCATTACGGCTGCCATTCCTACAAGAGCAAAATTGCTTTCTGCAACCTCTACAAGTCCTGTAAGGTTTACAACTCTTGCAACAAAGAAACCCACGAATCCTCCTAAGAAAAGGCTTGGTGCAAAAGTACCTCCGACTCCTCCTGAACTGCATGTAACAGCTGTTGCAATGGCTTTAAAAAATACAATAGCAACAAGAACTATTAAAAAGGTCAATTCTCTATCTACGTATGGGTGAAAGAAACTATTTTCAAACATTGTATCCACATCATTATTCAATAGTGCGGTCAAAGCAGAGTATCCTTCCCCGAATAGTGGAGGAAAAATATAAACTAATAAGCCTAAGATTATGCCTCCTACTATAATTTTTGAGGATTGTTTGTATTGAGAAAATTTCTTGCCAATCCAACGATTGATTCTAAGGAAATAAAGTGCCATAAAGGCTGAAACAACTCCTAAAAGGACGAATGCAGGAATTTTTGAAAGCTCAAAAAGCGTATCAACTTTGTAATAGAATTGCACTCCTTGGCCAAAAAACAAGTAAGATAAGAGTGCCGAGGTTAAAGCAGAGAGTAAGAGTGGTGTTGCAACGGTCATAGTTAAGTCTATCATTAAAACCTCAAACACAAATAAGACTCCCGCGATTGGAGCTTTGAAAACTCCCGCTATTGCACCTGCTGCTCCACATGCAAGTAAGGTTACGGCGTGTTTTCTGCTGATTCTAAAAAATCTACTAATATTTGAGCCGATTGCACTGCAAGTTAAAACTATCGGTGCTTCCAATCCAACACTTCCTCCAAAGGCTACGGTTATTGAAGAGGTGATTACAGAAGACCAACAATGATGAAATTTTAATCTTCCATTTTTTCGCGATATAGAATACATTACCTTACTAACTCCATGCGAAAGGTCGTCTTTAATAAAGTACTTTATTAGCATAACGGTTAGTATAATCCCTATCGTGGGATAAACAAGGAAAAGAATATTTCCTCTATCGGGCGAAAACCATGAAAAACCGCTGATGATTTCGTAGGTAAAATGGACAGTATTTTTTAGAATTACTGAGGCTAAACCACTAAATAATCCAACGATTAAACTAAGTATTAAAACAAATTGATATTCCGTCAAATGTTTCAAACGCCATAGCATAAACGCCTTGTAATAAGGGTTTAGATTTATTTGTCTTATTGTATTTATTAGTTTTTTTATCTGCATAATCAAGTGCTAAATTATTACTTTTTTTTGATATGGAAATAGTTTTCTTTGATATTTTTTTATTTTTGCAAGGATTTTTAACAAGAATGAGTAGTATGAAAATTATTTCCTATAATGTAAATGGCATAAGAGCCGCTGTAAGTAAAGGATTTGTTCAATGGTTAGAACAAGAGTCTCCTGATGTAATCTGTATTCAAGAAACAAAAGCTCAAAGCGAACAAATTCCAGTTTTTGAGTTTAATGCGTTGGGCTATGAGTGTTATAGCTTTTCGGCAGTCAAAAAAGGATATAGTGGAGTTGCTATAATAACAAAGCAAAAGCCTGATAATGTAGTTTATGGCATGGGAATAGCGGATTATGACAATGAGGGACGATTCATAAGAGCTGACTTTGGAGATTTATCCATTGTGAGCGTTTATCATCCTTCTGGAACAAGTGGCGATGAAAGGCAAAATTTCAAAATGAAATGGTTAAATGATTTTCAGAACTATGTAAACGAATTAAGAAAAGAAAGAAAAAATCTAATTCTTTGCGGAGATTACAATATTTGTCATAGAGCGATTGATATACATGACCCTATTCGTAATGCAAATAACTCAGGTTTCTTACCAGAGGAAAGAGAATGGATGGAAAACTTTATAAATAGTGGTTGGATTGATAGTTTTCGATTCATTAACCCTGAGAAAAAAGATGCTTATTCTTGGTGGAGCTATCGTTTTAATGCAAGAGCAAACAACAAAGGTTGGAGAATAGATTATTGTATGGTAAGCGATAACATTCAAACAAAAATAAAAGGAGCAGAAATCTTAAATGACGTTGTGCATTCAGACCACTGCCCCATTTCTCTACTAATTGAGAGATAGCATTCTTTTATCTAAGAATTTCTCTTGGCTGACGATTTACACTACTGTAAGCATCGCAAGTCTTGTGTGCGCAAGATTCTAAGACAAAACTAACTGCTAAAACTGCCAATAGGCCTAAAACTACTTTCTTCATAGTATTTAATTTTTGTTTTTATTTTTTTGCAAAATTAAACATTTTAATCAACATAGAGATACAAATCCTTAGGATATTCTACTTTAAAGAGAAATAATGCTTTGCCCGGAACGCTCACTCCTGCTTGATTTCTATCTTTATTTTCTATTATTTGCTTAAATTCTTGCGGAGTTATTTTTTCTCTTCCTACCAAAAGCATTGTGCCAACTATTGCCCTAACCATATTTCTCAAAAATCGGTTAGCAGTAACGGTAAAAACAATTTGTCCGTCCTTTCTTTCCCAATAGGCTTGCGTAATTGTGCAAATATTATTGTTTACTTGGGTGTGAAGTTTACTAAATGAGGTAAAATCTTGTGTACCTTTCAACAATTCACAAGCCTCATTCATTTTCTCTACATTTAATTTCCAAGGGTGATAATAAACAAAATCATTATTAAACGGCTGTTTCTCTTCGCTAATATAGTATTTGTACGTTCGGCTTAAAGCATCGAAGCGAGCATGTGCTTGACTTTGCATTTTATATAAGCCATATATCAAAATCTCATGCGTAAAATATCTATTTAAACGAAAGACAACGTTTTCTATTTCTTTATCGCTTAATTCCATATAGTCAAAATGAGCATAGAAATCGCTTGAATGAACACCGCTATCGGTCCTTCCGCAACCAATTAGTTCGATTTCTTGTTTCAAAATATGCTTTAACGCATCTTGTAAAGCCTCTTGAACGCTTATTTGACCGTTTTGAATCTGCCAACCGTGAAAATAAGCACCATTATATGCTAAATGTAAAAAATATCTCATAGTGCAAAAGTAATCTTTTTTTCTTGTATCTTTGCAATCAAAAGCGATATTTATGAAAAAGACTATTTTATTATTTTTTTTCTTAGGATTATTTTTCTCATGCAAAGAATCAAATTTTTCAAACAAAGAAAAATCTGAGGCAAACTTAGAATTTACAGACTATTACAATAGAACGGTTAAAGTAAAACAAAATCCTCAAACAGTAATCTCTGTTTCACCGGGAATTACCGAACTTTTATTTGATTTAGGCGTTGGAAATAAAATCATAGGCAGGACAACTTTTTGCAATTACCCAAAAGAAGCATTGCAAATTGAAACAATAGGTGGCATTTCCGATGCAAACTTAGAGAGAATCATTGCTTTGCGACCTCAAATCGTGATTACATCTTCTATGGTGAGGAAAGACTTGGTAGAAAACATTGAAAAAGCAGGTATTTCCATTATTTGCCTACCTGAAAGAAGTAATATAGAAGGTGTTTTCAATACTTTAAAGATTTTAGGTAAAATTTTTGAAAAAGAAAAGACTGCCGACAGCCTTATAAACAATATGAAAATTCAATTAGATGAAATAAAATCCACATACAATAAAGGCTCTGATAAGCCAAGTATATATTACGTCATTGGATATGGTGCATCAGGAGATTTTACAGCAGGAAAGAACACTTATATCAATGAAATAATAGAATTATCGGGTGGAAGAAATATTGCAAACAACATTTCTAATTGGTCATATAGCAAAGAAGAGTTGTTTTCTCAACAACCTGATTATATCATTGTTAGACAAGAAGATTTAAATCATTTCATTAACACCGCTCCTTATAAGGATTTAAAGGCGGTAAAGCAGAAAAAGGTACTTGGAATAAATAGTTCGTTAATAGATTGTCAGACTTGTAGAAGTGTTGAAGCGATTCGTATTATTTCTGATTTCATTCATCAAAAATAATCCTTATAGAATCGTCTATTCTCACAGCAAGAAGATCGCTAAAATTTCCTTCCCTTAACGCAAGTTGCAAATAACCGGCAGAAGATATTGTAAGCAAAGGCTCTCCTATATCTACATCTGCATAAGACAAAGAAATAGTTTCTACAGATCTTGCTCCAACCATTATTCTAAAACCTCTATTGTTTCTAATCTTATGAAATTCTCTGTCTTTTATGTTTAAAAATACATTACCGTACTTATCAACATAAATAACCTGTGCAATTATGGTTGAATTGTTGTTTTGAGGAATAAAAAACTTTTGAGGAACAATGTTTGAGAAGGTTTCCATTTTACTACCAATGTTTTTGATAGTTTTACTCTCTGCAATCATTTTTACAACCTTTGGAAAAAGATCTAAAGCTGCAAAAGTATAATAATCGGTTTCATTAAAAAGAGAAATTTCTACTATTTCCACCGGATCATTTCCAAAAATCATTGAAGGCAAACCATTATCTGTGCAAATGTAATATTGATTTTTATGTTTAACAACAATGTATGATTGAGATTTTGTGCTACTTGTTTCACCTTGTTCAAAGCTATTTACATCTATTATATGAATTGTGCCTTCGGGATATTGACAACAAGCATTTTTTACAATGAATGCTGTCTTCAAAAGATTGTAATTCTCTATATTATGAGTAATATCAACTACTATGACATCGTTAATCAAAGAATAAAGTCTTCCTTTAACAATGCCAACGTAATAATCTGATAATCCCCAATCTGTTGTTAATGTAACTATTTGCACGTTTAATGTTATCTATATTTGCTTTGCTATTTTTTTGCAAAGTTACAATTTTTTTTGATTATGATATATTTTTAAAATATCTCCTCCTATATTTTCCATAGAAACTAATCCTTGTGAAATATTAGGAGCTTTTACTCCTTTTCCAAAGTTTTTTTCTCCTATAATTACATTTGCTTCGTCCCAAAGATTTGCTTCTAAAAATTTATTTATGGTTTTTTCTCCGCCTTCCACAACAATAGAACATATTTTTTGCTCATATAATCTTTCAAGTGCTTGTTCTACAAATGGTTTTTCTTCATTTAGTTTAAGAAAAACATTATTTTCTTCTCTTCCCTCTTTTACATAATTCAAAATAAAAGTCTCTTGACTATTGTCAAAAACATTTTTGTCTTTTGGAAGAGTTAAATATTTGTCGTAAACCACTCTTTTTGGATTTCTTCCGCTATAATGTCTTACGTTTAGTTGCGGATTGTCGGACAAAACAGTGTTGTAACCAACCATTATCGCATCTTCTTCTGTTCTTTGTTTATGAACCCACACCTTCATAGCATCGTTGCTTATCCAACCGCCTTCTCCCTCCGGTGCAATAAAGCCATCTAAGGTTTGTGCATACTTTAAAATTACATAAGGACGCTTTTGGCTTTGATTAGTAAAGAAACGACGATTCAAATAAAGGCCTTCTTCTTCTAAAACTCCACTTATCACCTCTACTCCATTGTCTTGTAATAATTTAATACCACCTCCATAAACCTTTGGATTGATATCTTTATTTGAAATTACGCATCGTTTTATTTTATTCTCAATAATAAGATTTGCACAAGGAGGTGTCTTTCCCCAATGACAACATGGTTCAAGATTTACATAGATTGTGCTTTCTTTTAGTAAGCTTTTGTCTTTTACAGAAGCAATTGCGTTTACTTCGGCATGAGATTGTCCATATTTTCTATGGTATCCCTCGCCTATTATTTGACCTTGATAAACTATTACTGCGCCTACTTTTGGATTTGGACTAACATTCCCTCTTCCAAGCAAGGCTAAGTCAAAGCAACGCTTCATATATTTCTCGTCTTCTTGCATAAAGATATTTATTTCGTAATTTTGCATCAACAAAATTATAAAAAGAAATGAGAATATCATCAAACAAAGTAAAAGATATTATAGATTTTGCATTCCAAGAGTTAGAATCGCTCTACGAAAAAAACGAAATACGTTCAATGATTTACTCTATAATAGAGCATTTTACGGACTATAATTTAATGAAAATATTAACTTATAAAGATGAATTAAAAGTTAGCGAATCTGAACTCTTAAAAATCAATTTTGCAATAAAAGATTTAAAAAAGGAAAAGCCACTTCAACAAATTTTAGGCTATTGTGAGTTTCTTGATGTAAAAATAAATCTTAATCATCAAGTACTTATTCCAAGAGTAGAAACAGAAGAAATCACCCAAAGAATAATTCAAGAAAATAAAGGAAGAAAAAATTTAAAAATTGCAGACCTTTGTTGCGGTAGCGGTTGCATTGCGATAGCCTTAAAAAAAGCATTTCCTGATGCAAACGTTTATGCCTACGACATAAGCGAAGAGGCTATTGAACAAAGCAAAGAAAACGCAAATTTAAACAAAGAAAAAATATATTTTTTCAAAGAAAATATTTTTCAAAACAAAGAAAAAAATCAAGAATTTGATATAATAGTTTCCAATCCTCCATACGTAAGAGAAAGCGAGAAGGCTTTAATGAAAAACAACGTACTCTTATATGAGCCACACTTAGCACTATTTGTGAGCGATGAAGATCCATTGATTTTTTATAAAGAAATTTTAGATTTTTGTAATAGAAATTTAGCAAAAAATGGTAAAATATATATGGAAATCAATGAAAACTTAGCAAAAGAGACAGAATTATTATTCAAAAATTTCAATTATCAAACATCTGTCTTTAAAGACATTAGAGGAAAAGACAGATTAGTATTTGCTAAAAAAGATTAGAAAAAATTTGTCAGTAAAAAAAAATAGTGTACCTTTGCACACGGAAAGTTGGCAGAGTGGTCGAATGCGGCGGTCTTGAAAACCGTTGATCTTAACGGGTCCGGGGGTTCGAATCCCTCACTTTCCGCCAAGAGGTGTAAAGCACCTCTTTTTTTATATCCTATAACAAAGGTTGCTTTTCCCAATCTATTTGATTATTTGCTTGCTCTACGCTAACAAAATCAAAATCACTAAGCCACTTTCTAAGTTTTTTCTCCCCTCCTTTACATCCTACAAGTCGGCGAAACTGAAGTGGAAGAGATAATTCTTTAATTTTTTCTTGATTTGGCTCTATATCGCTAAGATGAATATAAGCCATAAGATACGAAGCCTTTGAAGTAGCTTGTTTTATTAAACTATAAGGATATAATCTGAAATAACCACCGCCTGTAAATCCTATATTATTTCCTAAAAGTTTAAAAGTGGTGATTGGAAATTCCTTAATTATTCCGTTTGGTAATTGTATTCTATATGGGATTTGCAGATTTGTTGTTTTTTCCCCATACAAATGATTAGCAGGTGTTTGAGAACAATCTATTTCTATGCCATTTGCAACAAGTTGTTCCATATATTCTGTTGCAGGAAGGGAAAATCCCGGAGCACGATACTTATTTATTTTTTTGCCTGAGAGTTGTTGCAGAATATCTATTGATTTTCTTACATCTTCTGAAAATTCTTTTACAGTAAGCGTGCTAATTAAATTATGGTTATGGGAATGCGAGCCAATATCATATTGTTCGGCTATTCTCTTTACAAGATTTGGATATTTTTCTGCCGTAGAAGATAGCATAAAAAAGGTTGGAGACACATCAAGTGTCTCCAATATCAGTTGCATTCTTTCAAAGGCACTTTCTAAATCCCATAAATGATATGGAAGTTCTATGTTTTGAGTTTTTGAAAATGCACAAATAGTTTCAAAATCTATTGTAAATATTCTTTGAGTCATCAAATTACTCGTAGATTTCGTGCTTGTATGCTTTTAAAGTATTATCTAATAACGCTACTATTGTCATTGGGCCTACGCCTCCTGGTACCGGTGTAATAGCTGAGCATTTTGGTGCCACTTCATCATACTTTACATCGCCAATTATTTTGTAGCCTTTTTCATTGTCAGTAGGTATTCTATGTATTCCAACATCTACTATTACAGCTCCTTCTTTTACCATATCGGCTGTTAAGAACTCTGGTTTACCTATTGCTACTATTATTATGTCTGCTTGAAGGCAAATCTCTTTTAGATTCTTTGTCTTAGAATGACACATTGTTACTGTACAATTTGCTTTCTTTGAATTTCTGCTCATAAGGATTGAAATAGGTGTACCAACGATATTGCTACGTCCTAAAACCACGCAGTGCTTTCCTTCTGTTTCTATATTGCTTCTATCCAAAAGTTTTTTGATTCCATATGGTGTTGCAGGAATATAAGATGGTAAACCAATCATCATTCTTCCTTCGTTTGTTGGGTGGAATCCATCAACATCTTTTGCTGGGTTAATTGATTCTAAAACTTTTCTTTCTGAAATATGTTTTGGAAGTGGTAATTGAACAATATAACCATCTACTTCTGGATCTTTATTCAAAAAATCCAATGTTTCTAATAGTTCTTTCTCTGTTATTGTTTCAGGAAAACGATATACCGATGAAGTAAATCCTACTTCTTTTGATTGTTTTTCTTTGCTTGCAACGTAAGAAAGGCTTGCTCCGTCTTCTCCTACAATCACTGCAACTAAATGTGGTGGTCTTTTTCCTGCATCTAATAAATCTGAAACTTCTTTTCTGATTTCTTCTTTAATTGTTTTGGCGATTATTCTACCGTCAATCAAAATTGGTTGTGTTGTGTTTTCCATAATTTCTATCTTCTTCTTATGTTTTTCATAGCGTTTAGTTTTCCGCCACTCATCATCTTCATCATTTTCTTTGTTTCGTCGAATTGTTTCATCAAACGATTTACCTCCTCTATTGATGTACCGCTTCCTTTTGCTATTCTTCTTCGGCGAGAGGTGTCAATTTTTGATGGATTCTTTCTTTCGTATGGAGTCATTGAGCCTATTATTGCCTCAATTCCTTTAAAAGCGTCATTATCTATTTCAACATCTTTCATCATTTTGCCCATTCCCGGAATCATTCCTACTAAATCTTTTAGATTTCCCATCTTTTTGATTTGGGCTATTTGAGATAAAAAGTCGTTAAAGTCAAATTCATTAGATTTTATTCTCTTGTTTATCTTACGAGCTTGCTCTTCATCATATTGTTCTTGGGCTTTTTCAACGAAAGAAACGATATCTCCCATTCCTAATATACGATTAGCCATTCTATCAGGGTGGAACATATCCAAATCATTCATTTTTTCTCCCAAACCAACAAATTTGATTGGTTTGTTAACAACATGCTTTATTGTAAGGGCGGCACCACCACGAGTATCGCCATCAAGTTTTGTTAAAATAACGCCATCAAAATCTATAACTTCGTTAAATGCTTTTGCTGTATTGACTGCATCTTGTCCTGTCATAGAATCGACAACAAAAAGAGTCTCTGTTGGATTTATTGCTTTCTTTATATTTGAGATTTCTCTCATCATTTCTTCATCAACGGCCAAACGTCCCGCTGTATCGACAATTACAACTCCTATTGATTTGCTTTTAGCGTATGAAATTGCTTCTTGTGCTATTGAAACGGCATCTTTTGACTCCTCTTTTGCAAAAACCTCTACTCCTATTTGTTCTCCTAAAACTTTTAATTGATTTATCGCCGCTGGTCTATAAACATCACAAGCCACAAGTAAGACTGATTTATTTTTCTTAGTCTTTAAATAGTGTGCAAGTTTTGCTGAGAAAGTCGTCTTACCGCTTCCTTGCAACCCTGACATCAAAATAACTGCCGGATTACCATTTAAGTTTACTCCTTGTGCTTCTCCACCCATTAAGGCTGTGAGTTCATCATGGACAATCTTAACCATAAGTTGTCCAGGCTCAACAGAAGTAAGCACATCTCTACCTAAGGCTTTTTCTTTTACGGTTGCACAAAATTCCTTTGCAATTGCATAACTTACGTCTGCGTCTATCAACGCTTTTCGTACTTCTTTTAAAGATTCTGCAATGTTTATTTCTGATATTTTGCCTTTTCCTTTTATGATTTTAAAGGCTTTGTCAAATTTTTCCGATAAATTTTCAAACATTTTCTAAAAATCCTCTTTTTTATTTTAATTTGCAAATATATAGATTTTTATTGGTAAAGAAGATATTTCTCTCTTATTTTCTTAAACTTTTCAATATCTTTTTGCCAACTTAACCTTATTTCTTCTTGGCTAAGACCTTTTTCTATTTGTTTACGCAATTGATCTGTGCCTGCAAGTTTATCAAAAAACGAATTAAAGAAATCCTCTTTTTTATTCGCTGTTTCATACATCTTTATAAGGAAAGAAAGATCCAATTTCTTCTTTTGAGCATTCAAGTCTTTCATTCCATAGCATTTTTTCCCTTTATACATTGGATTATCACTCACTCCTTTTATAGCATGTGGAGTAAAGGAATATGTTTTATCATAATAATCCGGATAACCAATAATTTCAAAAGGAGTTTCAGTGCCTCGTCCTACACTAACCTTGGTTCCTTCAAAAAAACATAAAGAAGGGTATAATTCTATTGCTTTTGGAGTTTGCAAATTAGGACTTGGTGCAACGGGAAGTTGATATACCTCTTCTAAATCATGTTTCCAACCAAGCATTTCTATCACTTGCAACTCACAACGAATAGAATCTTTCAACCAACCTTGACCATTTATCATTTTTGCATACTCTCCTATTGTCATTGCGTGCAAAACAGGCACAGTATGCATTCCTACAAAAGATTGAAACTTTGCATCCAAAACAGGACCATCTATATAATCATTTGGATTTGGTCTATCCAATACAATGAGTCTGCAATTATTTTCTGCACAAGCCTCCATTACATAGTGCAAAGTAGATATATATGTATAGAAACGACAGCCTACATCTTGCAAGTCAAACAAAATCACTTCACAATCTTCAAGCTGTTGCTTTGTAGGCTTTTTATTCTTCCCATAAAGCGAAACGATTGGAAGATTTGTCTTTGAATCAATGGAATTATTCACATATCCACCTGCCTCAACATTGCCTCTAAATCCATGTTCTGGCGAAAATATTTTAACCACATCAACATCAAGCGAAAGCAATGTATCTAATAAATGTATTAAATCACCATTTTCATTTCTAACAACGCTTGTTTGATTTGCTAAAATACCAACTTTTTTATTTTTCACCAAAGAAACATATTCTTCAAAGCGTTCTGCGCCTACTCTTACTTTGTTTTGAGAATACAATCCTAAGAATAAGACAATTAGAATCAAAGATAAAACTATTTTTTTCTTCATTTCAACAATTTTAGATATGCAAAAATATTAAAAAAAACGCTTTTTTATAGAATTTTTAATTCGTTTTAAAAAAATATTTTTACTTTTGCACCAACAAATACGTACATAAAAAAGGTTATTCAACCATTTTTTAAGTTCAACATTTAATATAATTAAAGTAACACAGCAAAGCACCTGTTCAATGTGCTTATTTATGTCAATCATAATATGTATAGTAAAACTCAACTCTTAGAACAATCTTTGGAAGAACTAAAAAAAATTGCCAAAGATTTAGGTTTGACGAAAATTAGTCGTTTAAACTCACAAGATTTAATCTATAAAATTTTGGATTTCCAAGCTCAAATGCAATCTACACCAATTGCACAAAGCAATCAAGAGGAAGGCAAACGCAGAACAAGAACTCGCATCAAACCAAAGCCAATTGCCGAAAGCAATGTAAAGAAAGACAACACCGAAACAGAGACTCCAAAAGTCAAAAAGCCTAAAAAAAATAATGAAATAGTAATAAACGAGCTTCAACTTGCAGAAATCCCAGAGATTCCACAAATTGAAGAGGTTATTCTTCCCGATTTCACCCCTACTTTAAAACTTACTAAAACCGAAACAAAGAAAGAGGAAAATAAAACAAAGAAAGAAATTATTAAAGCAAAGGAAGAAATTACTGAAACAAAGAAAGAAATTACCGAAACAAAGGAAGAAATTGAACAAGTAAAGCAAGAAAATATCATAGAAGAAGAAGCAATAGTTGAAACAAAACAAACAGAAGCTATTGTTGAAGAAAAAAAGATAATTTTCAACTTTGAGACCGAAGGATTAGTAGAAGCAGAAGGCGTTTTGGAAGTAATGCCGGACGGATATGGCTTTTTACGCTCTTCAGACTACAATTACCTAAATTCTCCCGATGATGTATATGTTTCACAATCACAAATAAAATACTTTGGCTTAAAAACAGGTGATACAATTGAAGGAACAATACGTCCACCAAAAGATGGAGAAAAATATTTCCCACTTGTAAAAGCTACAAAAGTAAATGGCAAACCAGCCGAACTTGTAAGAGATAGAATACCTTTTGATTATCTCACACCATTGTTTCCAGAAGAAAAATTTGAACTTTGTCATCACAAATCAGAATCACTTTCTACAAGAATAATCGACCTTTTCGCTCCAATAGGGAAAGGACAAAGAGCCTTGATTGTTGCACCTCCAAAAACAGGTAAAACAACTCTATTGAAAGAAGTAGCAAATGCGATTGCTGCAAATCACCCTGAGGTTTATCTTATAGTGCTTTTGATAGACGAAAGACCAGAAGAAGTAACCGATATGCAAAGAACGGTTAATGCAGAAGTGATTGCCTCTACTTTTGACGAACCTGCAGAAAGACATGTAAAGATTGCAAACATTGTTTTAGAGAAAGCAAAACGTATGACAGAATGTGGACACGATGTTGTAATAGTTCTTGACTCTATAACAAGACTTGCACGAGCATACAACACAGTTGCACCAGCCTCAGGTAAGGTATTGTCAGGAGGAGTTGAAGCAAACGCATTGCAAAAACCTAAGAGATTTTTCGGAGCCGCAAGAAACATTGAAAATGGTGGCTCATTGACAATAATAGCAACAGCCTTGACAGAGACAGGCTCAAAAATGGACGAAGTAATCTTTGAAGAATTTAAAGGAACAGGTAATATGGAGTTGCAACTTGATAGAAAACTTGCAAACAAACGCATATACCCTGCAATAGATCTTGTAGTTTCTTCAACAAGACGCGACGATTTGCTACACTCTCAATCAATTTGGGATAGAATGCTAATACTTCGCAATCACATTGCAGATATGACACCACAAGAAGCAATGGAATTGATAAAAGGAAGAATGAAAAATACAGAATCAAACGAAGAATTCCTTTTAGGAATGAATGGATAATAAAAACAATACGATAATGGCAAACAACGAAGACTTATTTAAAAAGATAACATCTCACGCTAAGGAATATGGATTTATATTTCCTTCAAGTGAAATATACGATGGAATGAGTGCCGTATATGATTACGGACAAAATGGTGTGGAATTGAAAAACAACATCAAGCAATATTGGTGGAAATCAATGACACAAATGCACGAAAACATAGTTGGGATTGATTCTGCAATCTTTATGCACCCTACTATTTGGAAAGCATCGGGTCATGTGGACGCTTTCAACGATCCTTTAATAGATAACAAAGACTCAAAAAAGCGTTATCGTGCCGATGTGTTGATTGAAGAACACATTGCAAAGATTGAAGATAAGATAAACAAAGAATGCGACAAAGCAGCCAAAAAATTCGGAGAAGCATTCGATAGAGAACAATTCGTAAGCACTAATGCAAGAGTTTTAGAGTATGCCTCTAAGATGAAAGACATACAAACAAGATTTGCTTCTCTTATGGAAGCAAACGACCTTGCAGGAATAAAAGCATTGATTGAAGAATTGGGAATAGTATGTCCTATATCGGGTTCAAGAAATTGGACAGATGTAAGACAATTCAACCTAATGTTTGCAACAAAAGTAGGTTCTGTAAGCGAACAAGCAGACACAATCTATCTTAGACCTGAGACTGCACAAGGTATTTTCGTAAACTACCTAAATGTTCAAAAGACAGGTAGAATGAAAGTGCCATTTGGTATTGCACAAATCGGTAAAGCATTCCGTAATGAGATTGTTGCAAGACAATTTATTTTCAGAATGAGAGAGTTTGAACAAATGGAAATGCAATTCTTTGTACGTCCGGGAGAAGAAATCAAATGGTTTGAATATTGGAAAGAAACACGTATGAAATGGCATCTTGCATTGGGAATACCAAGTGAAAAATATCGTTATCACGATCACGAAAAACTTGCTCACTATGCAAACGCTGCAACCGATATTGAATTTGAATTTCCATTTGGATTCAAAGAATTAGAGGGTATTCATTCAAGAACGGACTTTGACTTAAAACGTCATCAAGAATTTTCGGGCAAAAAACTACAATACTTCGACTCCGAACTTGGCGAAAGTTACGTTCCTTACGTTATAGAAACATCTATAGGATTGGATAGAACGTTTCTTGCAGTTTTCTCTCACGCTTACAAAGAAGAAAAGCTTGAAGACGGTTCGGAAAGAGTGGTTTTAGCCCTTCCAAGAGTGCTTGCACCGGTTAAAGCGGCGGTTCTTCCACTTGTAAAGAAAGATGGAATGCCAGAAAAAGCAAGAGAGATAATGAATATCTTAAAACAAGACTTCCAAGTACAATATGACGAAAAAGATGCAATAGGAAAACGCTATCGCCGTCAAGATGCAATAGGAACACCTTATTGTATTACCGTTGATAGTCAAACAATGGAAGACAACACCGTTACAATTCGTGAAAGAGATACAATGCAACAAGAACGCATATCAATAGATAATCTTTTCACTTACATACATAATAACATTAAACCTTTAAATTTATAGATATGAAAAGCAAGTACATCTTATTCTTATTAGCAATTGTTTTAGCTTTTGCTCCTTGTAAAAAAACAAAAGCACAAACCGAATATATAATTCCAACAACGCTAATTTCATACGGTGTACTTGCTCAATTCGTTCCCGCCTTAGATGATTTTGACCTTAGCATAAGAGAGGGTTTTTCATCGTTTAATCAAAACAAATGCAAGATTGATGACTACATTCAATACTTTCCAACCCTTGCCTTTGCGGGATTAGGAACCTTAGGCGTAGAAACTAATTACAAATTCGTTGATAGACTTTGCGTAGGTGCAATAGCATACACATTAGTCGGTGCAACGGTTTTAACAACCAAACAACTTACGGGAATACAGCGACCAGATGGCTCGGCAAATAATTCATTTCCTTCGGGACATACAGCATTTTCTTTCGTAGGAGCCGATTTGGTTTATATGACATACAAAGACGCCTCGCCAATCTATGGAATTGTTGCATACGCTTGTGCAACAACCGTAGGCTTTCTTCGTATGTACAATAACCGTCATTGGTTTTCAGACGTAGTATGCGGAGCAGGCGTAGGAATTCTTGCTTCAAGAGTTTCATTTTGGGCTTTCGACAAAATAAAACAATGCGTTAGCAATCGCAAAAACAAAGACCTATCCCTAAACGGAGGCTTTGCACCATTTGTTTATCAAGACAAAATAGGCCTTTCTTTAAGCCTAAGTTTTTAAAACTAAGTTTTAGAAAAATAAAACTAAGTATTATTTTATTAAAACAAAGAAAAAAAATAATTTTTCTATGCTTTATTTCTGCACGTGGTGCATACAATAATAAATATATAATAAATAATAACTAAAAAGAAAAAGGATGAACATTTTTTTTGAATGTTTAAATTAGCCAACAAACAACACCGCCCGCCCTTTATTTTTTTGAATAAAAAAATGGAATATTCGTTTTTTTCTTTTAACTTTGTAGCTTAAATAAAAACCTTTAAAGTTATGAAAAAATCATTCTTAATTTTATCGTTGATATTATTATTAACGAATTTAAACCTTAAAGCACAATATCATCATATTCCACCACCAGATTCAAGTCAATACGATTTACTTTATATTTTTGACACCACCTATTTTTCTAATTGTTTTATGACATCTGATACCAATAGAACACATTTAGATTCTATGGATTGGACAATAAGGTATTCAGATATGTATCAAAATTGGTATTATTATTCTCGTTATTATAATATTTGGTGTGACACTTCTGCTCCTATTCTTGAAGGGTATGTAGTTGGTGCAAATTCTTATAACAATCGCGTTTATGCAGAGGCTTTTGCACAAGATTATTATTTGGATCAAAACGATATTCCGTATGATGATTATGTTATTTGCGGAGTTGCAATGAAAGTCGGTTATGAATCACTTGATAATTTGAGAAAGATTTGTATTTTAGACAACAACTTTGATACAATTTCTCGCACAATATTCAATACTTTTAATATGGGAATAACTTTAGATTCTGTTATAAATTGGAATAGAGATGGTTGGAACACCTATTACTTTCCTGCAACAGATTATTCTGCACTTACAAATATCAATGAATTTAAGATAGCATTTGATGTTCCTAAATATTATCCAAATCATTTTCGTATGCACCACACTTGCAGTGTTTATAGTCCGTGTATTAGAGACTCCATTTTATCATTGGGTGGACCATTTGGTGCAGGTTTGAATTATGATACAATTTATGAAGGAATGATTCCTTGGCCAAGATTACATATTTACCTAAGAGATTCTATAACGGGAGAATGGTATGGAGAAGGAAATTATCCTCCTGGAACTAGTAGTGGGTGGGTTGAATATCATTTAAATTATTGGAAGCAATATGATGAAGATGACAGAATTCCTTTGTGTAGTTTTCCTGATGAAAAACACCTAAGACGCAATGGAGAATGGATAAGATTTAATGATGACCCTGCTTATACTATTTGGCAAAATATTTACATAAATATGGTGCCGATTATTATGATTCCTTCAAATACTCAATCGCTTTCGGAAGTGGAATTAGAGAAAATGTGTTACCTAATGCCTAACCCTGCGAATGATTACTTTAAGGTAATGAGTCATTATACTATAAATAATATTCAAATCTTTGATATGGTCGGGAAATTGCTAATAGAAACAAAAGTAAGCAACTTTGAAAAAGACATAGATATTAGCAATTTATCTTCGGGTAGTTACCTTGTGAAAATCAACACCGTAAAAGGTAGCGTGAAAAAGAAATTGATTGTAGAATAAAGCAAAGAATTAGCAAAATAATTCAAAGAGATAATTTCATAAAGCAAAGAGATAAAAAAAGAAAGCAAAGAGTTAATCTTTGCTTTCTTTGTATTGTTATTTCACATTCACTACTCTGATTTCTATTCTTCTTTCTTGCATTGCTTGAAGCGTGAAAACCGAGCGTCGTTTCTCTTCTAAGGTTGTTGGATTTGCTGATGTGCTTTCTAATTTTCCAACAGGCATTCTTTCAATCGTTATTCTACCTACTTCAAAGTATGGTTGAAGACGTCCATTTTGCCAAGTTTTTAAATAATTTTCTAAACTAACTATTCTTCGTTCTGAAAGGATATGATTATATTCTGTTTCGTGAAGAGCAGAGGCATATCCTCTTACATGAAGTGTAATTTGCTTTCCTGCGTGTGCTTGTTCTAAAATATATTCTGCTAAAAGGTCTAATTTAATCATTCCTTTATCAATTTTTTCTTTAAAGAACGCTTCCATTTTTTCAAGTGCTGGTCCTTCTAAACTATCTGCTAATCCTCGTGTTATATTAGCCTTATATTGATTGCTTAGTAATCTGTATTGTTTGTAGCATTCTTGATAGCTTTTCTCTGTTGTTGGAGAAACGCTTCCTGGATTTGGCTCATCGTTATGGAAATATAATGCTATTGGAAGGTCAAATACAGGATTGAATTTTGCCTTTTGTTCTACAACTTTTTGAGTTGAAACTTTTGGCAAGTGTTTATCCCAACGATATAGGTCATTACAACAAGTTTTATTTTTAAGATTGTTTTCGCTTTTACGGTTTGAGGTAAAGTATCCTTGTTCTCCGCTTATGTTTACAAAAGGATAAAGGTCGTTTGCAGGGGAATTGATTGGTTGAAGTAGGTTTTCGGGTGTTGTCCAACGGTTTAAGGCTCCTTCACTGCGGAAAATATCAAATCCTCCAAAGCCTTTGTGAGCGTCTGAACTGAAATAAAGCATCGATTCATCATCGCAATAATGAGGTGTTATCTCATTTCCTTCTGTGTTAATAACATTTCCTAAGTTTATAGGCTTTGAATCAAGGTTTGTAAGATTTACATACCATAGGTCATAACCTCCGAAACCGCCTTCTCTGTTTGAGGCAAAATACATATAGGTTTCTCCCGCTTCATTGCGGACTACGATTGGCGAAGAATTAGATGATTTCTTGTCGTAAGCCTGTTTCACAATTTTTGGACTACTCCATTTGTTTTTACTAAACTGTGTGTAATATATTTGAGAGATTTCTTTTCCGTTTTTAAGCTCCGATTTATTAAAGTAAATGATATTGGTTAGCGTATCAAAGAAAAAGTTTGACACGTTTTGTTTTTTGTTGTTCACATTTCCTATTTCTATTGGTTTTGCAGGAGTATAAAAGTCTTCATCTATGTATGAAAAAAAGATTTGATTGAAAATATCGGAGTAAACTATCTCTCCGTCTTCGTTTTCTTCTTTATAGATTGGAGAAGTAAAATATAGAACACTATCGCGTAAGACAAAGGTGTTGCTTTGAGAGAAATTGTCGTTTATATTGTGACCTAAATTAACTACAGTTGTGTTTTCTTCTTGCGAATCGTTGTCAAAAATCCAACGAATAGTTTCTAATTCTTTTTTTGCTTGTTTTCTAATTGTTATATCGGGACAATCCATCAAACAAGTGTTTAGAAAATGTTGCGCTTGCACTATGTTGCCATTGCATTTTGCTACTTCCGCCAAATGAAGATATAGGTAAGGAAAAGTTTTGTTTATATCCAAAGTATCACTTTCGATTAAAACTTTTTGATACCAATATTCCGCTTTGTCATAGTCTTTTTGCATTCTGCAAACCTCTGCAATTTTATAATTAAATCTAAGAGGGTTAAGGATAAACTTCTTACCCATTCTATAATTTTCTAAGGCTTCTTCGTATTTTCCTTTTTCAAAAGCTTTGTCGCCTTTCTCTTCGTATGCTTTTGCATACTTTTCTTGTGCTATTACTTGATTTGTGGTCAATCCTGCTGTAAATACAAACAGCAAGGCAATGGTTTTTAAAATGTTGGACATGGTATTGTTCTTATTTTTTTGTTATACGAAAATCTATTAAATCCATAACTTAAATAAATCTCTAATCCACCGTAAGTATTTGAAACTTGCGCAAGACCAGATATATTCACATCATAGGCTAAACCTACATTTATATTATTGTATTGATATTTTAATGTAAGGATTATTGCATCATTAGAACGATAATAAACTCCTGCTCCTATATTATTTTGATCAAAAATTGTATTTGACATATCTATTAAATATTCTCCGCCTAATAAAATTTCATAGTTATCATTTTGGGCAGAAGCGCTTGCAGATATTTGAATTTTTGATACATCTGATGTAGGGAAATAATAATTAGCATATCCATAATAGCGAGGTTTAAGTCGCAAATCACCAATATTTAACTCGTCCATAAAGGTTAGACCCGGTTGAGTAAGGTGAAAAACTGCTATTCCTGCGGATACGGCTTGCAAATCTGCGGGTTCTATTTGCCAATGTAGGCCTAAGGCGATATCATTGTAAGATAAATTTGATAAAAGAATACCTTCCCAATCCGATTGTTGTTGTCCAAAATCTGCATTAGTCGGATCGTAAGACCAATAATTATTTGAGAGTTGTACTCCTATGGAAACAAAATGGTTATTACGCTTTTCTATTTGTTTGTTATAGGATAGGTTTACAAACATTTGCCTTTGGCCAAAGTTTAGTGTGCCTGCTACATCTGAAACAAAGCCTACTCCTAAGCCAAGTGAGTGTCGGTATTTTTTACTACTCAATACTCTTGCCTCAGCAGTAAATAAAGTTGTGTTATAACCGTTTGTGGAAACGGTTTGCCACTGATTACGATACGCTGTTGCGACTTTGAAATCTGTGTTATTGAATGCTGTTTTTGCGGGATTGAGATACATGTCGTTTGCGTTGATTGAGGAAAAGTGTACGTCTTGCCCTTGTATTGAAAGTGCAATTAAAGTAAATATTAGTAAGCTTACAACATAGATTTTATTCACATTGGCAATTATTATACAGACTTATCTTAATTTTGCTCTGATTACTTGACTATCTTTTTCAATTAACTCTTTTATCTTCATCAATCCGTCTTGTAGAGCAAGGGTTGCTGCTCGTCTTTGAAACTCATAGTATCCGTGATAAAAGGCCATTTCTTCCTTTGCATAGCCTCGCTCGTTATATTTAGCAACTAAATTGTTTCTTGCATCATATATTTCTACTATTACTTCAAGTTCGGTTGTGTTAGAGCAGAATGGCATTCCAAAAAGATTGAGTGTGCCAAATGTAAAGCCACTTAACCATGACCATTTATAGTTATTTTTATTGTAAATAGCGCCTGCTCTCAACACTATATTGCCTTGACGACGTGTTGTTTGGTCACAGATATTGTTTGTTACTTCATTGACAAGCACAGTAGCGGCATCTTGTATTCTTTTTTCGGCTGTGTAAAGTTTTGTCTTTTCTGTTACTTCATAAACGCCCTTTCCGTACGGTGTTTCTGTCAATCCGTATGGTGTACGTAAGTCATCTGATACTTTTACTGAATAAGAATTTGCTCCGTATGCGTTTTCAAATGAGGGTTGGTCTATCCAGCAGGTTAAGCGTGGCAATAAACTTACATTTTGATAATCTGGTGCAAATAAATCCGGCTCTAATGATTTACATGAACTCAAACCAACTATGGTCACTAAGAGTAATAATATTTTTCTCATCTGTTATTTGTGTTTTGTTTTGTATTTATAATTTAAAATATTGTTTGCTTTTATCCAATTGTGTTAATTCTTCTTCGGTTATTTGGTTTATGTATTTTTCTTCAAAGCGGCGTGCCACTCTTATGTAGTTTCCACTAAACCCAAACATCATTCCATTTTCATTGTCTGCTTCCCAAAGAATTTTTTCTTTGTTTCCGCAATTTTTTTCATAGAATTGTATTTTTTTCTCTAAGGATAATTTTTGTAATTCTTTGCTTCGTTCTCTGCGTTCTGCAATTGGTACTTTTCCTTGCATTTTTGCAGCTATTGTATTTGGTCTTTCCGAATAGGTAAAGACGTGAAGAAATGCCAAAGGCAACGATTCTATGAATTTATATGTTGAAAGAAAATCTTCTTTTGTTTCTTGTGGAAATCCAACTATTACATCGGCAGCAACAAAAGCAAGAGGCATTTTCTCTTTTATGTAGTTTACTCTTTCTGCAAATAACTCTCGCTCATATTTTCTATGCATTAGTTTCAAAATCTTATTGTCTCCCGATTGCAAAGGTATGTGAAAATGTGGCAAAAAGGCTCTTGAGCTTGCACAAAAGTCTATTACCTCTTCTGTTATAAGGTTTGGCTCAATGCTTGATATTCTATATCTTTTGATTTCTTCTATTTCATCAAGGCGTTTAATAAGATCTAAGAATGTTTCGTTGGTGCTTTTGCCAAAATCGCCAATATTTACCCCTGTTAGTACGACTTCTTTTTTGCCTTCTTTGGCTAATTGTTTTGCACAGCCAACTATGGTTTCTATGTCTTCGTTTCGGCTTCTTCCTCTTGCAAATGGTATTGCACAATAGGTGCAAAAATAATCGCAACCATCTTGTACTTTAAGGAAAGAACGTGTTCTATCGTCTGAGGAATAGGAAGTGTAAAATGTTTTAAGGTGTGAAATATCAAAAACTTTATTTGTTGGAGTTGATGTTTTGTGATGATTTAATACATAATCGACTAATTTGTGCTTATCATCATTTCCTAATATTATATCTACCCCTTCTATTGTTTCTATTACATCTGGATTAAGTTGAGAGAAACAACCTATTACTGCAATTATTGCTTCGGGGTTAAGATTATGTGCTTGACGAATAGCATTACGACATTTCTTTTCTGCAATCTGAGTTACGGTGCAAGTATTCAATACATACACATCTGCTTTTTGTTTAAAATCAACTTGATTGTATCCATTCTCGGCAAATCTTCTTGCCAAGTCGGAACTTTCTGCAAAGTTTAGTTTACAACCTAATGTATGAAATGCAATAGTCGCCAAATTAAAAGTCTCCTATATTTAGTTTTTCAATAAAGTCTTGTTCTTCTATCATTTTTACGCCAAGTTTCTCGGCTTGTTTCTTTTTTTGTGGTCCTGTATTTTCGCCACAAATCAAGTAATCGGTCTTTGAAGAGACTCCACTTAACACTTTTCCTGAGTTTTCTTCTATTATTTTCTTTAATTCTTCTCTTGAAAAATTTGAGAAAGTACCACTTACAACAAAAGCTAAGCCTGAGAGTTTTTCGCTTGTCTTTTGACTTTGCTTTATTTCAAATTGTAGGCCTAAGTCTTTTAGCCTTGCTATTAAATCTAAGTTATCTTGATCAGAAAAGTATGTAAGAAGCGAGTCTGCTATTCTTTCTCCTACGTCTTGCACTGATAATAATTCTTCTTTTGTGGCCTTGATAAGAGAATCTATGTTTTTAAATGTTGTAGCTAAATGTTTTGCTGTAACCTCTCCTACATATCTTATTCCTAAGGCATATAATACTTTTGCAAAATCAACTTCTTTTGATTTGTTTATTGCTTGTATTATGTTCTTTGCTCCTTTTTCTTGAATATTTGCTTTATTTTCTTTATCAAATGAGCCAAGTCCTACTATATCTTCTTGATTTAAAAGGTAAAACGAAGCAAAATCTTTTATCAATCCTGCTGTAAAAAGTATCTTTATTCTCTCTGCTCCAAGAGAATCTATATTCATTGCTTTTTTTGAAACAAAATGCTGAAATCTGCCTAAGATTTGTGGAGGGCAATGATTGTAATTTGGGCAATAATGAGCGGCTTGTTCTTCTTCTTTAACTAATCGTGCATTGCAAATAGGACAATTCTCTATGAATTTAATGGGTTGAGAATCTTGATTATTGTTTATTCTTTCTACTCCTACTATTTTTGGAATTATTTCTCCGCCTTTCTCTACAATTACAATGTCATTTTCTCTTATGTCTAATTTTTGAATTTGTTCTGCATTGTGAACACTCGCTCTTTTTACTATTGTACCTGCAAGTTTTACCGGTTCAAAGACTGCAACAGGGGTTATAACTCCCGTTCTTCCTACTTGATATTCTATTTCCAATAATTTACTTTTTGCTTGCTCTGCTTTAAACTTATAAGCCGTTGCCCAACGTGGACTTTTTGCTGTCGCTCCAAGTTTTTCCCATTGATTTGTATCGTTGAGTTTAATAACTATTCCGTCAATATCAAAAGGCAAATTACTTCTTTCTTTATCCCAATAGTTTATAAACTCCATTATTTCCTCCACTCCTTGTGCTTTTGCGATAAATTTAGGAATTTTAAAGTTCCAAGTGCTAGCTTGTTGCAAGCGATTGTAGTGTAGGTTTTCTTTTATGCCATCTCCTATTATGTAATAAAGGAAACAATCTAATTTTCTTTGTGCTACTTCCTTTGCATCTAAGAGTTTTATACTTCCAGAAGCGGCATTTCTTGGGTTTGCAAAGGGTTCTTCGCCGTTTTCTATTCTTTTAAGATTAAATTCTTCAAATGCTTTGTGCGGGAAAATGACCTCTCCTCTTATTTCAAAACGTGAAGGTAGGTTTTCGCCATATAATTCAAGCGGAATAGACTTTATTGTTCTTATATTATCACTTACATCATCTCCACTTACACCATCTCCCCTTGTTAATGCTCTTACGAATTTTCCATCTTCATATAAAAGACTTATTGCAACACCATCGTATTTCAATTCGCAAACCCACTCCAATTTTTCGCCCTCTAAAGATTGTGAAGTGCGGTTTATAAACTCTAATAGTTCTTCCTTAGAATAGGTATTTGAAAGAGATAGCATAGGAAAAGAGTGTTGTGCTTGGACAAATCCTTTGCTAACCTCACCGCCTACGCGTTGCGTAGGAGAATTTGGAGAAGAATATTCAGGATATTGCTTTTCTAATTCTTCTAATTCACGCATCAAAACATCAAATTGCCTATCCTCAATAGTAGGTCTATCTAAGACATAATATTCATAATTATATCTATTGAGCAATTTACGCAATTCGTCTATTTTGCTTTTAATCAAATTAGATTGTTGGCTCATTATCGTCTTTTTCCAATGCTATTGAGATATCTTCCTCTACAATATTTTCTCTACTTACACTTTCCAATGTGTTAGAGGTAAGTTCATCAAATTCTCGTCTATTTTTGGTAATATCTAATGCTAAGAAAACAGCATTTCTAAAACTATCTGCCGAAGCAATATTTTTTCCCGCTATTTCGTATGCAGTTCCATGAGCAGGAGATGTACGTACAAATGGTAATCCTGCTGTAAAGTTTACTCCTTCTGTAAAACTCATAAGTTTAAATGGTATCAATCCTTGATCGTGATAAAGAGCCATTACTCCATCAAAGTTTTTCATTGTTCCATTTCCAAAGAATCCATCAGCAGGATATGGTCCAAAGGCTAAAATTCCATTATCGAATGCCTCTTGTATTGCAGGTGCTACAACAGCATCATCTTCGTTTCCAATCAATCCTCTATCCCCTGCATGCGGATTAAGAGCCAAGACTGCAATCTTTGGCATTCTAATTCCAAAATCACGTTTCAAAGAGTCATTCATTACTTTTAATTTACGCAATATCAACTCCTTTGTAATAACTTGTGGAACCTGTGAAAGCGATAAGTGATTTGTCATAATACCTATATGCAAATTATTACAAGTCATTATCATTAGACTTTCATCTACGCCAAACATTTTTGTCAAATATTCAGTGTGTCCAGGGAAATTAAACTTGTCACTTTGAATATTCTTTTTGTTGATAGGATTTGTTACTAATGCATCTATTTTTCCATTCATCAAATCTCTGCAAGCAACATCTAAACTCATCGCAGCTAACTTTCCTCCTATTTCTGTTGGCTGTCCTATATCTATTTTTACTTCTTCTTGAATTATATTTAAGATATTGAACTTATTTGGTTCAGCTTGTTCTACTGAACGTATGTTTACAAAAGGAAAATCAGTAGCATTTATCAATTTCTTATGATATGAAGCAATTTTTGAAGATCCATAAAGAATTGGTGTACAAAAATCAAACATTCTATTATCAGAAAAACACTTTAACATTACCTCATAACCAATTCCGTTAATGTCTCCGTGAGATATTCCTAACTTTATATTTTCTATTTCTTTACCTCTTTTTTCTGAATTAAAATTTTTTCTATTGTTTATATCGTTCATTTTGTTTCAAATTTATAATTTACGTTTTTCAATAAGACTTTTTACGAATTCAATTATTAACCTTACGCCATAACCTGTTGCTCCTTTTAAAATATAATCTCTTTTTCTATCAAACATTGCAACACCTGCAATATCTAAATGAATAAACGGATAATCAGTAAAGTGAGCCAAGAATTTTCCTGCAGTAATCATACCTGCTTCTCCTGGACCACAATTCTTTATATCTGCAATATCTGATTTTATTAACTCATCATATTCACTCCAAAAAGGGAATTGAACAAGTCTTTCATAGGTTTTCTCACCTGCCTCTTTCATTATTTCAATATACTCCTTAGCATCTTGTTCAACAGCTGCAATTCCGTATGGCCCAACCGCTCTTGCCGCTGCTCCTGTAAGCGTTGCGGCATCTACAACCAAAAATGGAGATAATTTTTTAGCGTATGAAAGTGCATCTGCTAAGATTAGTCGTCCTTCTGCATCGGTATTTACAACCTCAACATTAGTTCCATCATACATATTTATGATATCACCACTTGCATAAGCGTTTAATCCCGGGCGATTATCAGTTGAAGGGAATATTCCAACAACATGAATTGGCAATCCTAAACAAGCAATTGCATAAATCGCAGTTGCCATCATTGCAGAGCCTGCCATATCTTCTTTCATGTCATTCATATAATCGCCAGGCTTTAAATTCAAACCACCAGTGTCATAAACCAAACCTTTTCCCACTAAAACCAATGGAGATTCATTAGAATTCTCTGGGCGATACCTCATAATAGTAAATGTAGGCGGGTCTATACTACCTTGATTCACTGCTAAAAGTCCTCCCATCTTTTCTTGCTCAATCTTATCCTTATGCCAAACCTCCACATCTATTCCTGCCTCACGAGAAATGTTTACAAACGCAGTTGCCAACCCTTCTGCATTTAAGCTACAATAAGGTTCATTAACCAAATCTCTACATTTCTCAACTGCTCTTACCACAACAATTGATTGTTCTATATCTTCATTTTCTACAAATGGGTTAATAACAAACAAATTGTCAAAAGGGTGAATCATTTGCTTTGGATCGGTTTTGTAATTATCAAAAGTATAACTTGCAAGCAACATTCCCTCAACAAAGCCCATTGCAAAATCTTTTGAAATCTCACTTACAAATTGCAGATCCTTTATATACTCCTTGTCACAAAAGTCTAAAATCTTAGCACCCAATTTTCTAAAACTCTCAACTTGCTTATAAAAATCCTTATTCTCCTTTACAATAGCTACAAGTGACCATTGAGTAAACTGATTGAAAGCAAAAAAATCTTTATCGTTTTCTTGTATTTGTTGATTTACAAAGTTCAAAATATCGTGCTCAACGAATTGAGAAGAAATTAACTCGTTTTCTTTTTTCAAAAAAACAAAAAGTTTTGAGACTTCTGGTTTTATCGTTATAAGCCTTTCAATACTTATCATAATTCTATAAATTATCTTAGTTTAATCGTACAAAGATACAAAATAAAAGTAAAATAACTATCTTTGCAAGACAAAAAACATTGTATTATATGAAACATTCAATCTTTACATTACTTATTTGCATCTTTATTTCTTTTAGTTGCTTTTCCCAAAACACAGATAAAGAAAACAAGACAAGAGACAAGGAAATAGAAAAGCTTCTTTCTAAAATGACTTTCAAAGAAATGGTTGGGCAACTCATAATGATAGGAGCCGACACTGAGACAAACAAAAAATATTGCGAAAAAATCTTAAAAGACATTGATTCAAATAAAGTTGGAGGAGTATGTTTTTTCAAAGGCAAAAGCGATAATCTTCCAAAACTTATAAACAAATACAATTCGGTTTGCAAGATTCCTCTTCTTGTTTCAATAGATGGAGAATGGAGTCTTTCTATGCGATTTACAGATCTTGATCCTTTTCCAAGAGCAATGGCAATTGGAGCCTTAGACTCTAACGACTATTCTTTGCTTTACAAGAAAGCAGACATTATTGGAAAGCAATGCCGTACCCTTGGAATACATATCAACTTTGCTCCTACGATTGACATAAATCTTAACCCAGCAAATCCTGTTATAAACACGCGTTCTTTCGGTCAAAACAAGTGGAAAGTTTCTCTTTTATCTCAACAATACATAAAAGGCTTGCAAGACAATGGCGTAATGGCAGTTATCAAACATTTTCCAGGACATGGCGACACCGATTTAGACTCTCACCTAAGCCTTCCTACAATTTCGCACAGCAAAGACTTCATTGACACTGTGGATTTAATACCTTTCAAATACAATATAGAAAAAGGCGTTTGGGGAGCAATGGTTGCACACTTAAATGTTCCTGCTTTAAATAAAAATTACAACTACCCGGCTTCAATAAACCCTGATATAATCCAAGAATACTTGATAAACAATTTAGGTTTTGAAGGACTTGTTTTCACCGATGCAATGAATATGAAAGGTCTTACAAACGATTATCCCGACGGACAAGCACAAGTCTTAGCCCTAAAAGCAGGAGTAGATATTCTTCTTATGCCTAACAACACCGATTCGGCAATGAATGCAATCCTTTCTGCAATAGAAAATGGTGAATTAAGCAAAGAGCTCATAAAAGAAAAATGCAGAAAAGTTCTTAAATGGAAATACAAACTCGGAGTAATCAATCCAAAACACGAACCAAAACCTTTGAGCAAAAAACAAAAAGAAGAAATTAGCAAACACTGCGAAGTTATTGCACCAAAGATTCTTACACTATTGGAAAACAAAGACAACATCATTCCTTTTAAAGAAAAAGACACAAATCAAATCATATTTGTAAACTTAGACAACAAAGACTATTCTGCTTTCTTAAAACAAGCAAAAAAATACAAAGAAATAATCTCATATTCCTTTGAAAAAAAATCTCAAAACGAAGACTTAGAAAAATTATTGAACGTTTTAGATTCCTCAAAGACAGTAATCGTTGCAGCAAGCGGAGGAGTTAATTCAAAAAAAACAGACAACTACGGAATATCTAAGCAAAGTCTTGAATTACTTTCCTCTATTCAAGAAACAAAAGCAAAAAATATTCTTTTACTCTTTGCAAATCCTTACTCACTTGAAAGTTTAGACACAATATGTGATTACAACGCCCTAATAGTTGCTTATCAAAACACCTCACAACTACAAACCGCAGCAGCAAATAGCCTTTTCACTCCTCACAAATTTACAGCTACTTTACCCGTTGATGCATCACAAACCTACAAAGCAAGCCCCGACTTTACAATAGAATTACCAAAACAAGCTCCTTCCAAGTTTAGCAAAATCGACTCTTTAATAAACTACGGAATCTCGCAAGAAGCCTACCCCGGAGCACAAGTCTTGATTGCTCAAAACGGTCAAATCCTTTACAAAAAGAATGCAGGCTATCAAACCTACGACAACAAAATTGCAATAAACGATAGCAGTATTTACGATTTAGCTTCATTGACAAAAGTAATGGCAACAACCCTTGCACTAATGAAACTATACGATGAAGGAAAATTCTCACTTAATGATAGATTATCAGACTATCTTCCTTACTTAAAAAGAACCAACAAAAGAAAAATCACAATAAAAGAAGCCTTATCTCATTGTGCAAGACTAAAAGCATACCTACCTATTTGGGTGCATTCATTAGAAAAAGCAAAAGAAGATTCCACTCTTTTTGCTCAACAAAACAATGAAGAAAATCAATACCTACAATTAACCGATTCGCTTTATATCAACAAAAAATATAAACAAGACATCTTAAAACAAATAGTTGTTTCACCACTTAACCCAAAACACAAATATGTTTATAGCGATTTAGGATTTATTCTACTTGGAGAACTTGTAGAAACTTTATCAGGCTCAACGCTTGACAAATATCTTGAAGACAATTTCTACAAACCAATGAATCTTTCACACACTTGTTTTCGACCAAAAGAGAAAGAACGCATTGAAAACATCGTTCCAACAATAGAAGCCGTAGATTTTAGAAATTCTTTAATAAAAGGCAATGTACATGACGAAACCTCAGCCCTACTTGGTGGCGTTGCAGGACATGCAGGCTTGTTTTCCACAGCAGAAGACCTGTTTGCAATTTGTCAAATGATACTAAACAAAGGGGAATACAAAGGAAAAAGATACATAAGCTCTAAAACAATAGAATTATTTGCACAATCTCACTTTGCAGAGCATAACAACCGCCGAGGATTAGGCTGGGACAAACCTCTTTTGAAAGGAAAATCATCTCACACCTCAAAATACGCGAGCAAAAAGAGCATTGGACACAGCGGATTCACAGGAACATATCTTTGGATTGACCCAAAAAACCAAACAATCCTTATTTTCCTTTCCAACAGAGTTTACCCCGATGCAAAAACTAATAAATTGGCACAACTAAACATAAGAACAGATATTCACGATTTAATTTACGAAATACTAAAAGATGAATCTAAATAAATTAGCCTCTCAATTCCACAACGCAGACTTCATAAAAGACGACCCTGTTCAATTTCCACATCTTTATAAAGAGAAAACAGACATAGAAATCTCTGCTTTCATTAGCAGTTGGATTGCATACGGCTCACGAGTGCAAATAATAAAAACCTTAAACAAGATTCATCAAGAATTTCTTGAAAGTCCTACAAATTATATAAAAGAAAAAAAATACCAACACTACCAAAACCAAGAGCAATGTCTTTATCGTTTCTATCAAGAAAAAGACTTTTTTCAACTATGCGAAACCTTGCACACTATTCTTTTTGAAGAAAACTTCTCTTGCTTAGAAGACAAAATTCAATCCTTAGTTTGCCAAAAACCAACTGCAATAGAAGTATTAGAGGCAATAACAAAAATTTTTCCAAATCAAAAAGGCATTCCTCAAAACACAAAATCTGCTTGCAAAAGGCTTTGTCTTTTTCTTCGTTGGATGATAAGAAAAAACAGCGAAGTGGACTTTGGCATTTGGAATATTTTACAAGAAAAAGACCTTATCATTCCTTTGGATACTCATGTGTTTAGAATTTCAAAACAACTCTCTCTAACAAATCGCAAACAAGCCGATATGCTCTCTGCAATTCAAATAACAGAAAAGCTAAAAATCACTTTTCCAGACGATCCTTTGCTTGGTGATTACGCACTCTTTGGTTACGGAGTAAAACATCAAGAAAAAACAAAATAATTCAAAGAAAAAATAAAAAAAAGCAAAGAAAAATTTTATTTTTTCTTTGCTTTTTTTGAAGGATTATTGCACTATCATTTTCTTTGTCGTAGTGCCTTTTTGCGTAACTATGTTTACTAAATATGTGCCTTTGTTATAGTTTTGCACTCCTATGTAATATTCATAGTCATTTACATTTATTTCTTCTACTTTTTTGCCCTGCATATCAAAGACTTCTAATCTTTCTATTTTATATCTGCTTAATACTTTTGCGTATGTGGTTGCAGGATTTGGAAGTATGTTACAATGTTCTGATAATTCTTCTGCACTTAAACTACTCTCTGTTTTTGGTATAATGATGATTGGGAAAAATCCTATTTGCTTTTTGTAAAAGAATTGATAGAATTGATCTTGGTCAAAACTTACCCAATTTGTAGAATCATACATTCTATACATCGGAGGAATATATTCATAACAACCTATATCATCATATCTACATTCGTGATACCATTCAGCGTCTTTATCTCCACCTAGAAGGGACATTGTATGATCAAATTCAAATGGTTTATTGCCTGCAAAACTTTGATTATACCAAGAATTATTTTTATCAAATGCTATTGAAAAGGCTTGAATTTGATGTTGATTGTTAAAATAATAGTGTTTTATTGGTGTTGGGTAAGGATTTTGTCCGTATGGAAATTCACCTTCTATACTTCCATCAGGCCAACAATATATCATTGATTGATCAATCAATGCTCCTGTATGATCATACAAAAGAAAATAAGGATAAATAGAGTTTGGTGGTTGATGTCCAAATATTTTTGCTGCAACTCCTATCACTCTTGCAGAAGTATCTAAATCCGGAAGATAATATGGTTGTAAAAAACTTCTGATTCCAGGAAGTGAATGAAAAGCTACCAATAGCGAAGTAGCGTTATCCGCTATATAATCTAAATCTACACTCGCCCAAGCACTATCACAATGCGAATAGAAGTGAATATCTACAAAATCATGGAAGCACCTCGCATACGCATGTATAGGATATGCGTGACCTGTCGCTTGCATATAGGCTTGTTGCTCTGCTGAATTATCATAATATATAGGTGAATAAACAGGATCAAACAACATTGGACATTCAAATATTGTTTGTGGAAAATAAACTATTGTATCATATTCTTGTTCTTGCGAATATGCACCAAAACTTATTGCTAATAAAATTATTATTGCTATCTTTTTCATAAGGCTATTGTTTTATTTATTTAAAAATATACAAGGTCGCATTTCATGATACTGATATTGTGGTTCTCCTTCTTCTAATATGTAAGATTTTCTATCATTGTAATCGTTTTTGTTTATGGAATGTTCTATTGTTTTAGGGAGTGAATATCTTGGTGCTTTATCTTTTAATGTGCTTACTACTACTATGTAGTCTTTTTCAAGGTATAGGTCTTCTATTTTTTCTATTTCTTGGTTGTTTGGTAAGTGATAGTGTTGTGTCTCTTTGTTTGGTTGATGTAGGACTAAACAGCCGTAGGTTTGTTCTTTGTCTTTTGTCCAACCTTGTTGGATTTGACTATTGTAATCATTGGTTAGTGGGTTTTCTCCTGTGATTTTTGGTTCTATTATTTCTTCTCCTGCTGGTATTGGTAATTCTGGACCTCTTAGGTCTGTGTCATAAAATTCTTTTTCGGGCATTTCTTGGTAATAGACTTGGCTATAGTTTTGTGTGCCTATGCTTGCTATTATGGTTTCGCCGTTTTGGTTTGTGTAGGTTTCTATTCTAAATAGGTTTGTGGTAGTGGGGATTTCTTTTATTATTATTCCGTCATTGTTTTTCGCTTTAAAGTCTTTAATAGATTGATAAGCTATTATGCCTTGTTTTTGTTTGGGCGTATTTATTCTTTCTCCTACGAAATAAAGCATTTCTTTGTCTTGGTCATAGTCATGAATTTCATAACCTAACGAGAAAAATACTGCTCTTATTTCTGCAATACTGATTTCTTGTGCGTTGGTTTTCGCACTAAATAGCAGTATCAGAAGCACTGCTATCAAAGATAAATTCTTTTTCATACGGCGATATTTTTATATTAATGCCACAAAATTAAAAATATTTCTTTGTTTTAGCAAAATAAATCAAAGAAATATTTTTTTAAATCAAAGAAAAAAATAATTTTTTCTTTGATTTTTTTTGATAAATCTATCATTTATTATTCTTAGGTAAATCTCTATTTCTTTTAGAAATATTTTTCAGTAATAGAGGTCATAAATTCTCGGGAAATATCAAGATTTTCTTGATTATTTTCGCAAAGTTAGTATTTTATATCTAAAAACAAAAAAGGAGAGACTTTATTTTGTCTCTCCTTTTCTTTGCGTGGTCCCACTTGGGCTCGAACCAAGGACCCCCTGATTATGAGTCAGGTGCTCTAACCAACTGAGCTATGGGACCGTTTCAAGTTTAATTCCTGAAAGCGTTTGCAAAAATAGCACCTTTCTTTGAATCCACCAAAAAATTCTTAGATTTTTTTATCACAAAACAATTATTTTCTTTATAAGAACCTGATTTTCATCAATTATTCTAAAGAAATAAATACCACTTTTTAAATCCTTACAATCTATTGTATTAACTCCATTTGGATTTTCTATTCTTCCTTGCTTGATAATTTGAGAAGATTGTGAATATAAAACATATTGTGTAGTAGATGAAAAGTTTCTGCAAGAGATTCTCAAATTATCTTTCACTGGATTTGTCAATAAAACCACTTGTTTTGCAAAAGATTCATTTTCTTCTAAACTCACTACTCCATAATTATTATTTACGCTACATTCGTAAGCAAGTGCAAAAGCCAACTTTGTAAGTTCTCTCATGTAATGATAGTTTATTGTGTTGTAAACATCTCTTTCGGTGTGATAATGTGGCGTAAATTCGTGCTCCATTAAAAAAACGCTTTTCACTCCATAAGAATAAAAGCTATAAGAGTCAGAAGCGTAATTATTTTCTGTTGTTTCGTTTGGTGTAAGCATAGTATATTGTTCTGCAAACTCGCGTGCCATTTGCGTAAGCTCATCACTATTATGATAAGTTATTAAATCGAAGACATAATCGTTTGAATCGCTTTGACAATATCCTATCATATCAAGATTTATCACTGCTTTTATATCTTCTTGCCAAATAGGTGTTGAAATTTTTTCTATTCTGTCCCAACTACCTCTTAGTCCCTGCTCTTCGGCTGCAAAAAAATCTATCACAAGTGTTTTGATAGGAGCGATATTATTTTCATTTATTATTCGGGCTATTTCCAATAGTGCAGCAACTCCGCTTGCGTTGTCATCAGCTCCTGGTGCGAAATTAAAATAATCTTCAAAACCTTCCATATCTGAACGAGAATCGTAATGAGCCATTAGATGCACCGTAGTATCTTTTGCCCATAATCCTTGTTTTTCTCCTATTACGTTGTATTGCCAAAGAGTGTCTGCTTCGGTTAAGTACCAGCCTGTTTGTAAAAGAAAAGAATCCAAAACCACTTCAAAGCCATAATTTTCTAATCTATTTTTTAGATATTCTGCCACTTGTTTTCTATTTGGCGAATAGGCATATCGTGTAGAAAATTCTTGAAGTTCTATTACGTTTTGTCTAAGGGAATCTTGGTTGATTTGACCACAAAGATTTATTACTTTGTTTTCTTGTGCTGAAACGCTCATTAAAAAAAATAAAGCAGTCAATAAATTTATTATTTCTTTCATTTTTCTAACTCAATCTTTAAAATATTTTTTGTTTTATTGCTTATGCGAAATCTATCATCTATTCTCTCTCCTACCAACCACACAATTTTATCCTCACTACAAAGAATCCATTGATTTTCTTTGTCAATTATAGAATATTTATTAGCAGTAAAATAATCGCTTAATTTCTTTTCTTTCCTCATTCCAAAAGGCACAAAACTATCTCCTTGCCTCCACTTTCTAAGCACAAGAGGAAATTTCAGCAAATCAAAATCAAGCATTGCAACATTTTTATCTTTTGAAATATTTATAAATCTCAAATCTTTCAAAATTTCAAATTGCATTTTCAAAGGAAAAATCAATGAACCTTGATTTTGATTTATCAAATAGAAATCATTTACAGGATTTTCCTTTCTTTTTTCGATAAAAAGATATTGCCTATCCTTTACAATCCTATGGCTTTTGCTAAAAAATTGTTTGCCAGATATTTCTTCAAAGCTTTGAGTTATATCGTTAATATTAGCTTCGTTAAAACCATATTCAGACAATATTTCATAAAGATATATCTTCATAGGGTTGAGCAAAAGAAGTTTTGAAATATTTATTTTGATTAAATCTTTTTCTTGCTCAATGATTTCTTGTTTTACTTTTTCTATCTCTCTACGAAAAATAAATTCCGTATCCTTTAAGTAATCTATGTCTTTTTTTAAGGCAAATTCAAAATTAGGGTTAATATCTCGTAAAACAGGAAAAAGATTATGACGAATTTTATTACGAATAAATTTTGTCTCCGAGTTAGTTGAGTCTTCAACGTATGAAATATTATTATTTTTTGCATAGTTTAAAATATCTTCTCTTGTTGCAAAAAGGAGCGGACGAACGATTTTGTCATTCTTTGCTTGAATTCCATGCAATCCTGCAATGCCTGTACCACGCAAAAGATTGATAAAAAACGTTTCTATCGAGTCATCTAAATGGTGAGCAGTGCATAAAAAATCAAAACCTTCATTTTCCAAAAGCGAATTAAACCATTCGTAACGCAAATCCCTCGCCGCCATTTCCAAAGAAAGCTTATTTTCTTTCATATATGAAAATGTATCAAACTCTTTCACAAATAACTCCACACCATTCTCCTTTGCCCAAGAGCGAACAAAAGCCTCATCTCTATTACTCTCATCTTCTCTAAGATGAAAATTGCAATGTGCTAAGGCAATATCATAATTTGCTTTAAGCATTAAGTGTGCTAAAACAACAGAATCCACACCACCGCTAAGGGCAATGAGGATTCTGTCATTTTTGCAAAACAAATTATTTTCGCTTACAAAAGCTTCTAATTTTTCTTGCATTATTTATAATTTTCTAAGAATGAAATCTGTCATCAAAGTGTAAAGATGCAATCTTGTATTACCACCATAAATTCCGTGATTCTTGTTTGGATAAGAGAATTGTTCAAATTGTTTGTTTGCTTTTATTAAAGCAGTCATCAAATCCACAGCATTTTGGAAGTGAACGTTATCATCAGCTGTTCCATGCACCAAAAGATAGTTTCCTTTTAGTTTTTCTACGTGATTTATTGGTGAATTATCATCGTATCCCGAAGGATTTTCTTGTGGAGTACGCATAAAACGTTCTGTATATACATTATCGTAATATCTCCATGTTGTTACAGGAGCAACAGCTATTGCAGTTTTGAAATAATCCGCTCCTTTTGTGATACAAAGCGTTGACATATATCCGCCATAGCTCCAACCAAAAATTCCAATTCTATCTTTATCAATAAAATCTAAACTTCCAAAATATTTAGCCGCTTCTATTTGATCTTCTGTTTCATATTTTCCAAGTTCCATGTAAGTACACTTCTTAAATTCTTCGCCTCTCATTCCGGTACCTCTTCCATCTACACAAGCAACTACATAACCCTTTTGAGCCAACATGCGAAACCACATGTAATCTGAAAATCTGCTTTGAGAATTTAATACTTCTTGACTTCCAGGACCACCATATACATAGAATAACAAAGGATATTTCTTTCCCGCTTCCATATTTGCAGGTTTAATTACCCAATAATTCAATTCATTTCCTTGACTTGTTTTGAATTTTCCAAATTCTTTTCTTTCAGCTCCATATTTTGCCAACAATTCTTTTTGTTCTTTGTTATCTTCTAATACAATCAATACTTTACCTCTATTATCGTTGATAGTATATTGTGTAGGCGTGTCAGTATTTGAAAAAGTTGAAATATAATATTGGCCATTTGCAGAAAAATCTGCTGAATATGTACCTGTTTCTCCTGATATTTTCTTTATATTCTTTTTCTTATCAACAACCAATAATTCTCTATTATAAGCCTCTGATTGAGCTGCTGTGTAGAATATTTCTTCTGTTTTTGGATTTATATAACATATTTGATCAATGTCATATTTTTCTTGTGTAATAGGGTCTATTGAACGATCGTAAATGCCTATTTTGTAAAGATTCATATAGCCATTTCTTTCGCTTTTTAAGATAAAGTGTTTTTTATCGTTTAAGAAAACCACATCTTCTACTTGTTCAATGTAATATTGATTTCTTTCCTCATAGATTTTCTTAGGTTTAAAATCTTGTGTGTTTGCAAGGAATAATTCATATTGGTTTTGATGACGATTAAGCTTGTGAATAAACACCTCATCGTTAGGAGTCCATTGCAAACGTGGCAAATAAATATCTTTATTTAAGCCCATATCAATATGATTTGTTTTATCATTTTTCAAATCATAGACAAAAATTTCCACAACCGAATTATCCTCGCCTGCTTTTGGGTATTTGTAAAGATATTCCTCAGGATACAAATCTCCATACATTGTCATAGAGAATTGTTTCACCTTACTTTCATCAAATTTATAGTAAGCTATTTTTTTAGAATCATTACTCCAAAAGAAACCTTTTGTAATTGCAAATTCTTCTTCATAAACCCAATCGGTAGTTCCATTGATTATGTGATTATACTTACCATCGGTTGTGATTTGTTTTGTTTGCAAAGAAGCCAAATCAAATATGAAAATATTATTATTTGACACGTAGGCAACTTTTTGAGAATTTGGAGAAAATTCTGCCAATCTCACTTTCTCTTCTGCAACAGAGGTTAGTTTTTTTGTTGCAATATCATACACAAAACAATCAGCCAAGTAAGAATGACGATAAATCATTTCAGGATTTAGAATAAGCAACACCTTGCTTTCATCTGTTGAAAATTGATAATCCACAACATATCCTTTTAAATCCAAGCCTGAGAAATTTACTATCTCACCTACTTTGCTTGCTTTGGCGTAATCATATTTTTCTATTGCGTTTTGAGTCAATATACAATAGTGTTTTCCGTCTTTCATTGAGCGAATGCCATCTATTCCTTTGCCTCTAAATGTTCCTTTTGCCCAAATGTCTTCTAATGTAATTTCTTGCTGAGCAAAAGATGTGCTTGCTACAAATAGTGCTAATAATAATGTTAAGATTCTTTTCATGTAATTTTATTTTTTAATCAACTATGTTATCAATCAATATATCTTTGTATTTCAAAAGTGGATCTATGTTTTTTCTTTCAGGAGGATAAAGCGTATTTATCACCCATGTATCAATTTCATTGCTGTTTCTATATTTGTTTAGAGCAAGACGATGTACATATTCTGTCATATAAAGTCCCCATTTTGTTTTTGGATGTGCTTTATAATAGGTTTGCAACGCTGTTTTATATTCTGGCTTTATTACGTCTTTCTCATCATAAACAGGAGTATTCTCTAATCCTTTTGTAACTGAGAAACAAAGATATTCTATCTCTCTTGTAACAAGGTCTTCTCTAATAAAATCTGGGTGTTCATTCAAAAATTCATCTCTCCAAGCGATTCTATTAAACAACTCTTGCATCGAAATATCTAATGTAGCGTGCCAATAAGGCGGAATATCGTGTTCTGCTATCCAAAGTCCACGATAATATCTGTATTCCGGTGTAAGCATATCTTTATACTTTTCATAAAGATATCCAGGTTGCACTTCAATTGCATAAGACGTATCTTCAAAACTCATAATGCGATATCCCCACTTGCCATACTCATCACGGAAGCGTTTCATGTCTTTTTTCAATCCGCCAAGCACAGAAATATCTCCATGAACCAAAGCTCTAATTTCCTCATCTGAAAAAGTCTTGTGCAAGGTTACTGTTTTGTCATCACAAGATATTTCATGATAGTAATAAAGCAATTGATAGCCCCAATCTGCTCCATCTTTATCACCTGCAAAGGTTTCTTCAAAGAGTTTACACGCATCTTCAATAACGTCTCTCTCGCTAAAAGGAAGTTCACTCAATTTATAAGCAAATTCTGTTAGCTTTTCATCGTCCAATGTTTTTGTATTTTGCCCACAAACGTTTAACGTAAGGAACAATAATGCTATTACAAAAATACTATTTCTCATTTTTATTTAATATTTTTAGTCAATCATTCTTAATTTGCAAAGATAATACAATTTTTTACATTGTATCGCTAAAATAAAACAAAGAAATATTTTTTTAAAACAAAGAATTATTTTATTTTTTCTTTGACTTATTACAACGAAAGCAAGAATTGGAAAAATGGTTTTTGATTTAGGGTTTCAAAACCACATCTTAAACCTATTTCTATCGGCAATTTAATTCCAAATACACATAGATTAAAACTAAAATCATTACCAAAACTTTGATAAATCTTTGTATCGAAACTTGCAATATCATAAAACGGTTTCACACTTACTCTTTTAATGTAGAATATCGGTCCTACAATCCAATCAGGATAGAATAAAGGAACGTTAAACGTTAAACCCGCTCCATAATATTTTGTAGGGAATTTATTTTTCACTCCTCTGATAAAGTCTATCTGATTTTCAAACTCGTATCCCTGAGCATTCTTGTTGTTATGTTGATAAGCAAAATTTAGTTCTGTGCTACTATTTTTAAAGAATAAAGGCAAATAAAGTTTTGTTGTAGCAGATGTGATGTTTGAAACATTGTTTCCAAGAGTTGAAGATTGAGAAAATTCCATTTCAAAGCCCTTTGTAGGAGTTATATCATTGTTTGCCTTTGCGTGCAAGTGCGTATAAGAAACTGCATATCCTAATATATTGTAAGGAGATGAAGAATGATTTGAAAGTTGTGTAAGAGTGTATTTAAAATCTGCTTGCAATTTATTAACCGTTCTTCTGCTGCTCCAAGAATAAGGAAGACCTATTTTAACTCCTGCTAAATATTCTTGTTGCAATTCTTTGTTTGAAAAGTTTCTTAGTTTATATTCCGCTTCTAAATCTATTATCGGATAAAATCCACTATAAGTATAAGTCATATAAGCACCGTGCCAAGTATCTTTTGTTTGATATTTGTATCCTACTTGAAAGATTGAGGTAGATAAAAGGTTTTGAGAAAACGCACTAACGCCTAATCCGAAGTTCACTTTCTTTAAATTAAGAAAAATAGGCAACCAAGAATGAAAATTAAATAAGTTATTTATTTTCTTATACTCCTTACTTTCATACTTTATAGTATCGTTATACTCTGTTGGCAAAAGGAAATTTTCTTGTCTTTGCAACTCTTCAACAAAAATTTGTGGCTTATTCTTTTTGTTAATGTCTAAATTTTGATTTCCTTTTGTTGATTTGGCAAGAAAATATCCATCACTATTATATGCCGAAACTATGAGTTTATCATTTTTCAAGCAATATCCACCTAATCCAAACGCTGTTTCGGTTAATTGTTTTGCTGTTTTAGAGTTCAAATCGTATGCTATCAATTCATACTTTGAATCAATATCTTTCAAGAAATAAAGAGTGTTATCACTACATCTTAAATTAGAAATATTATCGTATGAAGGAGAAATCACCTCATCTTTATTTCCGTTTTCCACATCTACCTTTACCACACTTTTTCCTTTTGAAGAAGTTTCTATTAAATAGATATATTTTCCATCTTCGCTCCAAGCAGGATAAGATAAAGCATCGCAAGAAATTATTCTTTTAATTGTATAATCTCTTTCTTCATCAAAGGTCAATATTACCAAACTTTGAGCATATTCATTCGTAGATTCTATACACGCTATTTGATTATCATTTATTGGAGAATAAATCGGAGTAAAGAAAGTTTTGTTTGAGGTAAGTTTTTTAGTTTTTCCCGAATATAAATCAAGCTCTACTATATTTGCGTATGTTTCTTGCTCCCAGCGTTTATCCAATGCGTTTTGCGAATAAAGCAATTTACCATTTTTATAATCAAAATAAGAGTGCATTAAATATGGCAATTTCACTATTTCTTTCAATCCATTTGGAGTATATTGCACTAATTTTTGCACCTCAAAAGAACTCGATTGCAAAGCAAGGGTTGCATCTTTTCCTATTAAGATTGGATTTAAATAATGAGTGTAATACTCTTTCTTTATATTGAATGTGTCTAGTTCAGACTTATTTTCTTTCTGAGTTAAAAATTGATTATAATCCTCTTTCCAAAGAGGGACTATGCTATCTATCAATTCTGCATAAATTTTTCTATGTGGCAATTTTAAGTTTAAGCTATCTGCCGTATTAAACCAAAGAAATTTCCACCACTCTCTTGCAGTTGTGTTCATCACATCTGCAAAAACATCTTTTCCATATTTGTCTCTTGCGTATGAAGCCATATAATATCCAAATACATAATCGTTTGGAACAAAATCTTTCATACTTTCAAGCTTTGCCTTATGGAATTTGTAAGCTCCTTTTTCAAGAAGCTGAGCTTTAAATTGATTATAAAACTCCGGATTTTGACCTCTGCCTGTTGAAGCCAAGGCTGTTTCTGCCAAAACCGCATCTCCTTCTATAAACCAATTAGGAATAAGCAAAGCATTCACTCCCATTAAGAAATGTTCTCCTAAAAGATTTGTCAAAGTCTTTGAAACTCCCTTATAAGGAGCATAAAATTGACAAGCATGACGATATTCGTGAATAGCCAAATGCCACTCCCACGGATACGCAAAATAAGTTGGCGAAGGCGTTGGATAAAATTCCAATCTTTTTGGAGCCCATGTTGTCATACCATTTGACTTTGCTGTGTAGGGGTGAATTAAAATTGGAATTTTTGGAGCATTCGTTCCAAGCGTTGTGCCAATGTGATTCACCATTGTATCAAGCACAAGAGCAAGTCTTTGAGCTCTTGCCTCATAACTTTGTGGATATACTAATTGAAACTCTTTTGTATTTATCTCTCGCCATTTTATTCTACTTTTGTCATTTGCACTAACATTATATTGAGCAAACAAAGAAGAAAAACACATCAAAAGAGCAATAAACACAAAAGCCCTCTTGCTATTTTTAACAAGAGGGTTTATGTTTATATGTTTTAATAAATTATTTTTGTGGAACATTTTTCAAAGTTTCTACTAAATACTCCCAGAATAAACCTACAGAAGGTATATTCACTCTTTCATCAGGTGAATGTGGGTTTTGAATTGTTGGTCCGAAAGAAATCATATCCCAATTCTTGTAAACACCACCTAACAATCCACATTCCAAACCTGCATGTATTGCCATAACTTTTGGAGTCTTACCATAAAGTTTGTTATATGTAGTTTGCATTGTAGAAAGTATAGGACTTTGCATATTAGGCTTCCAACCAGGATAACCACCTGCAAATTCTATTTCGCCACCTGCAAGTTCAATAACGCTTGCCATCATTTCAGCAAAATCTTCCTTAGCACTATCAACGCTACTTCTTAATAACGCACAAGCCTTTATTTGTTTTCCATCGCTTTTTACTATTGCAAGATTAGAAGATGTTTCAACAAGATTTTCCATTGAATCACTCATTCTGTAAATTCCATTAGGACAAGCATAGATTGCACGAATTACTCTTGCCATTGTGCATTTGTCTATGCATGTTTCAGGATTTGCTGTTTCTTCTATTGCGATTAAGATTTCAGGTTCAACTGCTGAAAGCTCGTTTTTAATAATTTCTGTAAGGTTTGCAATGATTTGTTTTGCTTCTTCAACCTTTGCAGCAGGCAATGCTATTGTGCAGAAAGCCTCTCTTGGAATTGCATTACGTAAACTACCACCGTTTATATCGCAAACTCTAACTTCTACTTTTTCTAAGGCTTTTAAAATTCTGAAAAGTATCTTATTTGCATTTCCTCTTTGAAGAATGATGTCCATTCCACTGTGTCCACCTTTCAATCCTTTGATTGATAAAGCAAATGCTTTGTAAGAAGAATCAAATGCCTCTGTTGTGTAATCAAATGTAATAGTTGCATCAATTCCTCCTGCACAACCTACATATAATTCGCCTTCTGTTTCTGAGTCAAGATTCAATAAAATATCTCCTTCCAACTCTCCTGCTTTTAATCCAAAGGCTCCTGTCATTCCTGTTTCTTCATCTATTGTTATAAGAGCTTCTATAGGTCCGTGTTCTAAGTTTTTGTCTTCCAAAACAGCCAATGCAGCTGCTACTCCTATACCATTGTCTGCTCCAAGTGTAGTTCCTGTTGCTTTTACCCATTCTCCTTCAATTCTTGGAAGGATTGGATCTGTCAAAAAGTCGTGTTTTGTATCGTTATTCTTTTGAGGAACCATATCGCAGTGTGCTTGCAAAATCACACCTCTACGATTTTCCATTCCTTTCGTTGCTGGCTTACGCATAATCACGTTTCCAACTTCGTCAAGCTTATATTCTATGTTATTTTCTTTTGCAAACTCAACTAAGGCTGCAACAATTTTTTCTTCATGTTTTGAAGGGTGTGGAATAGAACAAATCTTATCGAAATGTTTCCATAAGCCTTTTGGCTCTAAGTTTAATAATTCGCTCATAATTTTATCTATTTATTGTTATTTTAATCTACCTTGCCATATAAACGTATTGCTTGGAAGTTTTAGTCTTTTAACATCTATTTCTTTATCAAATATTCCATAAACCGTAGCACCACTTCCCGATAGCGAAGCATAGATTGCTCCATTTTTATATATCAATTCTTTTATTTCTTCCAAAATTGGATACTTAGGAAACAAACTATCTTCAAAATCGTTCTTTAAAATATTCTTCCACTCCTTTATATCAGGCAAACAAGTGTAAGAAACCTCAGTTGGTTTTGGCACAACACCACGATAAGCCTCTACAGTAGAAATTCTTAGCTCTGGTTTAACAAGCAAAACGTAATACTTGCTTAAATCAAGTGTAATATCCTTTGATTTTTCCCCTTTTGAAAAAACGTATCTTGGCTTATTGTTTACAAAAAACGAACAATCACTGCCTATTTTCGCTGCAAGAGAGAGCATTTTCTCTTCTTTGATTCCGAGATTGAAAAGAAAATCCAAAAGTTTCAAAGTAAAAGTTGCATCGGAGCTTCCTCCACCCAAACCGGCAAAAGCAGGAATTTGTTTATGCAAGTGAATATTCAAATAAGGTATGTTTGGAAATTCCTCTCTCAAAAGATTAACCGCCTTTATGCAAAGATTATTTTCCGCAGACTCATCTCCAATATCTAATCCGCTTATTTTAAAACAATCTTGCTTTGCATCGTTTGGCCTAATCTCTAAAACATCGCACAAATCCACAGGATAGAAAACAGATTCTATATTATGAAAACCATCTTCCTTTCGTTTTTCAGTGATACTCAGTCCAATATTTATCTTACAATTAGGAAAAAAAATCATTTCTTTTTCTTTTTTGCAAATATACAAAAACTCCAAGATTTTTTTCTTTGTTTTTGAAAAATATTTCTTTGAATTATTTTTTTAATTCTTTGAATTATTTTATTTTTTCTTTGCTTTAATTTATTATTCTATTAAAAGTTGTAATTTTGCAACCGTTTTTTAAAAAAATATATATGGCAAAAAATCTTGTAATAGTGGAGTCGCCTGCTAAGGCAAAGACAATAGAGAAGTTTTTAGGAAAAGATTTTGTGGTAATGTCGAGTTTTGGACATATTCGTGACCTTCCGTCAAAGGATATGAGCATTGATTTAGAAAATAACTTTGAACCCAATTATATAATCACAGAAGACAAAGTCAAGGTAGTAAAAGAATTAAAAGCCGCAGTTGAAAAAGCTGAGTTTGTTTGGCTTGCTTCCGATGAAGACCGCGAAGGAGAGGCTATTGCTTGGCATTTAAAAGAGGCTTTAAACCTTGATGAAAGCAAAACTAAGAGAATAGTTTTTAATGAAATCACAAAAAACGCTATTCTTAAAGCTGTGGAAAATCCTCGCAACATTGACCTAAATCTTGTAAACGCTCAACAAGCTCGTAGAGTGCTTGACAGAATTGTAGGTTATGAAATCTCACCTGTACTTTGGAAAAAGGTTAAGCCTTCTTTAAGTGCAGGAAGAGTTCAATCGGTTGCCGTTAGACTAATTGTAGAAAGAGAAAAAGAAATCAACAATTTCAAAGAAAATAAGACTTATAAAGTAGTTGCAGACTTTCAAACCGAAAAACAATCCTTGATTTCGGCTACTTTAAACCAAAGATTTGAAACAAAAGACCAAACATTAGAATTTTTAAAAGAAAGTTCAAAGGCAGATTTCACCGTTCAAGCTGTTGAAAAAAAGCCTGCAAAACAAAGTCCCGCAGCACCGTTTACTACATCTACTCTTCAACAAGAAGCAAGCAGGAAATTAGGCTTCCCTGTTGCACGAACAATGCAAGTTGCTCAACAATTATACGAAGCAGGGTACATTACATATATGAGAACCGACTCTGTAAATCTTTCAGACCTTGCTCTCTCACAAGCAAAAGAGTTAATCTTGAAAGAATACGGCGAAGAATATTTCTTTTCTCGCAAATACTCAAATAAAATCAAAGGAGCACAAGAGGCTCACGAAGCAATTCGTCCTACCGTTCTTAGCAACGAAGAAATAAATGCCGATGCTTCGGGACAAAGACTTTATGACCTTATAAGAAAACGCACAATTGCATCTCAAATGGCAGATGCAAAACTTGAAAAAACAAACATTACAATAAACATTTCTAATCGCGAGGAAAAATATCTTTGTCAAGGTGAGGTAATTCTTTTTGATGGCTTTATGAAAGTCTATCAACATTCTGCAAATGATGAAGAAGAAACCGAAAACACTAATCAAAAGCTTCTTCCTGCGGTAAGTCAAGGCGAAAAATTACAACATTTAACAACTAAGGCAACGGAAACATTCAACAATCACCCTCCTCGCTACAACGAAGCAAGCCTTGTAAAAAAATTAGAAGACCTTGGAATCGGCCGTCCTTCGACTTACGCTCCTACAATCTCTACAATACAAAAAAGAGAGTATGTAATAAAAATGGATAAGCCTGCTTCGGTTAGAGAGATAGAAATTATAGTTTTAGAAAACGACTCAATAAAACAAATAAACAAGAAAGAAAATTACGGAGCAGAGAAATCAAAACTCAATCCTACCGACATAGGAACTATTGTTACTGATTTTCTTTCTCAACACTTTACTGACGTAATCGATTACAACTTTACAGCAGAGGCAGAAAAAGAATTTGACTCCATAGCACAAGGAAAAGAAGATTGGAAAAATATGATTAAAGATTTTTACACTCCTTTCCACAACGAAGTCCTTGCTTCTGAAAAAACAGAACGTTCTTCGGGAGAGCGTTTACTTGGAATAGAGCCTCAAAGCGGCAAAAACGTCTATGCAAAGATTGGACGCTTTGGTGCAATGATACAAATCGGAGAATCAACCGATGAAGAAAAGCCTCGTTTTGCTTCTTTGACAAAAGAACAATCAATCAACACAATTTCATTGGAAGAGGCGTTGAATCTTTTTAAACTTCCAAGAGTTGTAGGTCAATATAACGGAATGGATATTATAGCAAACACAGGTCGTTTTGGCCCTTACATTTCTCACAACAAAGTAAACGCATCTCTTCCTAAGACTTCTTCTCCTATGACTATTAGCCTTGAAGAATGTATTGCTTTATTGGAAGAAAAAAACAAAAAACAATTACCTATTAAAACTTTTGCTAATGGTGCTGAGTTATTAAATGGTAGATACGGAGCATACATTAAATATGAGGGAAATAACTACAAGATTCCAAAAACAATGACTGCTGAATCTATTGACGAAAAAGCTCTTGAAGAAATCATAAATCAAACTCCTACAAACAAAAAAGGAAAGAAAAAATGAAAAAAATCTGTTTTTTAATCTTGCTTTGCACATTATCATTATTTGGTTTTGCTCAAAATCTTTTTCAATACAATGGATTTTCAGGCGGAATGATGGTGCATAGTGGCTATTTGCAATCTCAGGAGTTTAAAATAACTGCAAACAACGGACAAATGCTTCAAAATCTTCAAGCAAAAGGCGTACCTTTTGGCATTGGAGGAGCTGCAAAAGTTCATTTAGGAAAACATTTAAGGGTTGGAGGCGAAGGTTATGTTTCTAATCTTAATTATGGTGAGCATAATAGTGTTTTTAGTCTTTCTTATGGTGGCGTATTGGTTGATTGCGTTTGGCAAAACAAACGTTTTTCGCCTTATGTTGGTGTTTTATTTGGTGGAGGTAGCACTCAAAACACTACTCTCTTTGCTCCTACCTATGATGACTTTATTGCAGAGGGAAATGTTTCATATAGAAAAAACTCTTTCTTAGCCTTATCTCCTTTTGTTGGTGTAGAATACGCTTTAAATGATAAGATTCGTCTAACTCTTAAAGCAGATTATTTAGTCAATCTAAATTCTGCCCCTAACGACTTTGCAAATGGGATTAGAGTTTTCGTAGGTTTTATGTTTTATCGCTTAAAAACTGAATAAAAATGTATCTTTTTGCGTCTTTCAACGTAAACAAGGCGTAAGAAATAACAAAACAATTAAAAAATGCTTGTAAAAATATTCAAAAAGAAGTACACTTTACAATTGATGATTCTATCAATTGTGCCAATTATATTTTGGAGTCAAGCCTTTATCGCTCCTCCTGAGGTAATAACTAATAAGTTTGATATGCCTCTTTATAGGTTTATTTATGATTTTGCAAAAGACTATACTCTATTTTCAAGCATAACTGCTTTTATTCTTGTTCTTCTTCAAGGATTGTTGCTTAATCAATTATTTACTAACAATCATCTAAGTCAAAAAAACACATTTCTTCCTGCCTTTATCTATATTCTTTTGATGAGTTGCTCTTATCATTGCATGACTCTTAACTCAATGTTATTTTCTAATTTTCTTATAATTTTTGCTCTTTATTTCTTTTTGAATTGTCACGACAAGAAAGAAGGAATTGATGAAATCTACAATTCTTGTGCTTTACTTTCGTTAGCAAGTTTATTTTACGCTCCTGCAATTCTTTTTATTTTTTGGATTTGGATAGGGTTAATAATCTATAAAATCTACAAATGGCGTAGTTGGGTAATGAGTATTTTGGGGCTTGTCACACCTTATATTTTACTCTTAATATTCTATTACCTTAATCAAATGGATATTCAAGCAAACTTTTTGTCTATTTCTAAGGGTTGGCTACATTTCGATTTGCAATTCTTAAATCAACCTATGCAAGTTGTCTATATTGCAAGCCTTGTGTTGTTTTCTATTCCTGCAATCTTCACTACACTTTCTTCAAGAAGCAATCGCGTGATAGAATACAGAAAAAAATCAGCCGTAATGTTTACTTTATTGATTATTTCTTTGATTCCATTTTTTCTTTCAAAGACTGAATATAATATGTCTTTCATTTTCTCAATTTCACTTGCGTTTTTCCTTTCAAACTTCTTCCTTCAATACAACAATGAAAAAAAAATTGATACTTTCTTTATAATATTCTTAATAATATCAATAATTAAAGTTTTCTTCCCTCACTAATTTTTTGTACTTTTGCAAAATCAGAAACATAATTTAATACAAAGATATGAAATTTGGAGTAGTAATTTTCCCAGGTTCTAATTGTGACCACGATATGGTTTACCTTTTAAGAGACCTTTTAAAACAAGAAGTGGTAGAACTATGGCATAAAGACACAGACTTACAAAATTGTGATATGATAATCCTTCCTGGTGGTTTTTCTTATGGAGATTATCTTCGTAGTGGTGCGATTGCAAGCCTTTCTCCTATAATGGAAAGCGTCAAAGCCTTTGCAAACAACGGCGGATACGTACTTGGGGTTTGTAATGGTTTTCAAATTCTTTGCGAAAGTGGTTTATTGGAAGGTGCTTTGCTTGCTAATAACAATCAAAAGTTTATTTGCAAAAATCAATACATAGCAACCCAAACAACAAATACCGTTTTCACAAAAGATGCCGTAAAAGGAAAAGCCCTAAACATTCCTATCGCACACGGAGAGGGTCGTTTCTTTGCAGATGAAGAAACAATAAAACGTCTAAACGAAAACGACCAAATACTTTTCCGTTATTGCAATCAAGAAGGCGAAGTAGATGTTCAGTACAATCCTAACGGAAGTGTAGAAAACATTGCCGGAATAACAAACAAAGGCAGAAACGTATTTGGAATGATGCCTCACCCTGAACGTTGTTCCGATTCAGAGCTTGGAAACACAGACGGATTAGTTTTATTTGAAAGCCTTTTAAAATACATAGGAAAATAAAAATTGTTAAAACAATTCTTTTCCAATAAAGAAACAATAGAATGCGGTTGCGATGAAGCAGGGCGAGGCTGTTTAGCAGGACCTGTTGTCGCAGCCGCTGTTATTTTACCCTCGGATTTCTCACATCCCTTGCTTAATGATTCTAAAAAATTAAGCGATAAGCAACGTAGGCTTCTTCGTCCTATCATTGAAGAAAATGCAATAGCCTATTGCGTAGGGTTTGTTAGCAATGAAGAAATCGATAAGATAAATATCTTACAAGCAAGTTTTCTTGCAATGAATAGAGCTATTGAGGGCTTAAAACAAAAACCCGAATTGCTTTTAATAGACGGCAATCGCTTCAACAATAACACCGACATTGCCTTTCAATGTATCGTAAAGGGTGATTCTCTTTATCAATCAATTGCCGCAGCCTCAATCTTAGCAAAGACATATAGAGACGACTATATGTTAAATCTTCATAAAGAATTTCCAAACTATCATTGGGATAAAAATATGGGCTATCCCACAAAGCAACATCGACAAGCAATTATAGAAAATGGAATAAGCCCATTTCATAGAAAGAGTTTTAATCTCTCATATCAAACAAGCTTATTCTAAAAACTTAAAATCTGAACTATTCTACAACTATCTTTGTTGTTTGTTTTACCTTTCCACAGAATGCTTTTACCAAGTAAGCACCTGCAGGAACTTTATTTAGAGTAAAATTATAATCCTTAGTTGCAAATACCTTTTGACCTAATGCGTTGTAAACTTCTATTTCTAAGTTTTCAACTTCACTTGCAATAGTAATTTCTCTATTATAGTTTGTAATCTCAATATCACTTGCCTCTCTTCTATCTTCTAAAATATTTTTTGTTACTAAGACATGGAATCTATCTTGATTTTCTCCTTTCACAATTTGAGTCAAATAACCTATTTGTTCATACATTCTATTTCTTTCACCATTATCAATCAAGTAAACATAGTATCCTTCTGGTATATTTTCAACTACAATCGAAATAGTGTCATCAGCAAAACTGCGAACGTTCATTGTTGCACAGTATGGCAATTCTTTCACTTCTTCTTTCACCAAAGCTATGCCATTAGTTACAAAATAAGGCTCTGCAACCTCTCCTATTGCAAACAACTTATTTGCATCAAAAATATCGTAATCTTGTTCTGCTTTTTCGTTGTGTGCAAAGTAAAGTTTTGATTTACGATTGCCTTTTACAAGTGAAAGTTCTACATATTCTTTTGGAGAAACTTGCGATTTTTCTTGTCCGGTTGGGTAGTTTGTTAATTGTTCTTTTGTGAATGTTACTTGATTTCCAGAAGCCAAATTAACGAAGAAACCTTCTGTCATTGCAATATCTCCATTAGGAATAAACTCATATTCTTGCACTCCATTAGATACAGTATTTGTTAATCTGTAAATACCTTTTCCTTGATTAGTAACAACAATGTCATCATTCTCAGCTACAAACTCACTTACGCTTAACTTTGCAGGATAAGGATTTGATAACGCCATCCAACGAGCATTGTCAGTAGATGTATTTATTGTTTTTTCTATTATTACCTCATCATTATTAAGTTCAGTTGCAGTTTGTTTATTGTAATCGTATGGTTTGACTTCCCATTTATTATTTTCTTCATTCCACACACATATATCACCATAAGTTGTATAAGTTACAACACCACTATAGAATGGCCAAGCAAAATAACCTTCTCCTGCTTCCATTTCTGTTTCTATTGTAGCCCAATCATCACTCCAATTTTTTTGTGTATAATCATATTTAGATATTGCAATATCATGATCATTTGGTTTAATACATTCTAATTTATATCCTGTTTCAAAAGGTGCTCCTATAAACGTCCACTTACCTTGAGTCTTTATAGGAGATTCTATTTCCACAATTCCATTTACGTTATTTATTGTTGTGTTTATCAACTCTCCTTGTTGATTTATTATCAAAACTCCTTCATTTATTATTTTACAATCATTTTTCAAAATAAGAGTATGTGAAAGCGTTACTTCATGTCCTTGTTGAATTTTTATTTCCCCTGCATTTCCTATCGGAACTCTTCCTCCTACCCAAGTCGAAGGTTCATTAAATACTCCAGATTTTGCAGTTTCATAATAAGATAAAGTTGTAAACGTAATAGTTTCTGGATTTCCCCAATCATTTCCTCCATTTTGATTACATTCTTCTCTTACTTCTACAGTATAGGTTGTTCCTGGTTGAAGCGTTTCAAACGTTATTGTCATCTCAGATTGCACTATTGGCTCTTCATCATTTACTTTTATTTGATATTGATTACTTGTTGAATTTGCGTTCTTTTCCCAAGAAATTGTAGCGTTTGTTACTCCTATGTTTGAAGCAGATAAATTCTCAACTATATAACATTGTTCAGCTTGAAATCCTCCCAACATATAAATTCTCCTATAAACCGAATTTGACAATAAACCGTTTTGCTCTTCAGAACAATCAGTATACACAGTAAACGTATAAACTCCTGGAAGTAAGTCAGAACATTCCACGCTCATTTCCGTAGTTGTTCCTTCTCTCGGAGCTGTATAATCAGAATTTCCTTCTGTTAAAGTCCAATGCCATTTTGTTTCATTTACCGTAGCATCAGTGCCTGCGATTTCCCATCTTGCAACAAAACTATTCATATTTCTTTCTACTACAAGATTAATTGGAGTCTCACAAACCTTTTCTACTTTTCCAAAAACAACCTCTCCATTAACAACACTAAAATGAATATTTGTATCTCCTGCGGCTGCATTATTTAGTGAATCTGCAATATCTTGAGCAGACTTTTGTCCCCCATAATAGTTTCCGCTAACAATTCCTGCACTATTTGTTATATCATTTATATTATCTATTTCCTCTCCATTTACTGTTCCGGCACAATAATTATTTGTTACAGTAGGAGTCCCTCCAAATTCAAACCACAACCATGTTAATGTATTTGTACTTACTGCTGCATGTGATTGTTTTCCTGCTACTATGTCTGCATTCGAATAACACAAATCAATAGTTGTTCCACTATTAGCAAAACCGCATATTCCACCTGCAAAACTTCCCCATGTTGAAAAACCTTGCCATGCACACGGAAGCGCAGTAACAGAACCTGTAAATGAACAACCTTTTACTAATGCAGGGCTTGTTAATTGTCCTACTAAACCTCCTGCATATCCTACCCCTACTACATTTCCTATACCTGTACAATAAGTTATATCACCTTCGCTTTCACCACATATAAGTCCAGCATCACTTCCTCCTCCTAAATCAGCATTAACTGTAGAGTTTACATTACCTGAGACATTACAAAATGTTATATTACCACTCTCTTTAAGATAACCACAAAGCAAAGCAACATTCATCGCAGTAGCACTTCCGCCTAAAGTAATATCAGCATTTACATTCAAATTCTTTATCGTTCCACTAACAGTACTAAACAATCCATAATCTCCAGTATTTGTTGTTCCAAGAAAAGATGCAGAATAAGTGATAGTAAATCCACCTCCATCATAAGTTCCTTTAAACTCTGTGCCAATAATTGCGTCTGACGTATCTCCTATACTTCCCAAATCAATAGGTGCCATTTGCACATAATTACCATTAACATTGTTTTTAATGTTACGAAAATCTGTTTCTGTCCAAATTTCTATTGGTGTTTGAGCAGATGTTGTAAATCCAAGCAATAATGCTAAAGTTGCCAAAAAAAATCTTTTTATCATCATATTTTTTATTTTTATTACATTACTAAATTCAAAGAGAAAAATATACTTTCTCTCTATTTGATAAAATATTTTATAACACGAGCAAAAAAAACCTCGCAAAAGTAATAGTTTCCAAAATTTTATCCAAATCTTTTTTGATTCTTTTTATCAAAACAATCTTAACTTCCTGATTAACAACAATAAAAAATTTTAAAATAATCCTAAAATATTAGAAACAAAGCAAAGAAAAGGAATAATAAAGCAAAGAAAAAAATTTTTAAAACAAAGAAAAAGATTTTTTTTATTACATTTCAGCCAATAAAAAAGGTGGAACTTTCGCTCCACCTTTAAGATATATAAAATCTAAAACCTTAATTCTTATTCTACAACTATCTTTGTAGTTCGCGTTGTTTTATTATTGTATACTTTTACCATATAAGCACCAGCAGACACTTCATTTAGTGTAAATTTATAGTCATTTGTCACAAACACTCTTTGCCCCAAAGCATTGTAAACCTCAATTCTTAAATCGGTTTGTGTTGATACTACATTCACTAAACGATTAGAGTTTGTTATTGTTATTTCGCTGTCTTTTACTTCTTGTAGCATACTTGCTTTTTTAAACAATACTTGAAATCTATCTGCATTCTCTCCTTCCGAAACAAGGGTTGCGTATGCTACATTTTCGCTCATCTTTATTTCTTCGCCATTATCTATCAAGAATACTGCTATTCCTACTGGCATATTTTCCACTACAAATGATACTGTATCGTTTTCATAACTGCGAACATTCATTGTTGCATAGTATGGTAATTCTTTCACTTCTTCTTTCACTAAAGCCATACCATTAGTCACAAAATAAGGCTCTGCAACCTCTCCTATTGCAAATAACTTGTTTGCATCAAAAATATCGTAATCTTGTTCTGCTTTTTCGTTGTATGCAAAGTAAAGTTTTGATTTATGATTGCCTTTTACAAGCGAAAGTTCCACATATTCCATTGGCGAAACTTGCGATTTTGCTTGTGTTGTTGGGTAGTTTGTTAATTGATTTTTTGCGAATGTTACTGAATTTCCAGAAGTCAAATTAACAAAGAAGCCTTCTGTAATTGCAATATCTTTCACTGTTTCATTATCATTAGCAAATACAATGTCCCAAGTTTGTGCGTTGCCAGAAACATTATTTGTTAATTTATAAATACATTGTCCTTGAACACTTCCTTCTGTAGCAGAAGCAATGCTATTGACAGCAACAAATTTACTTACGCTTAATTTTGCAGGATAAGGATTTGCTAATGCTATCCAACGACCGCCGTTTCCTTCTTGTACGTTCTTTGTTACGGTGAATGTTTCTGCGTTGTTTAATTCATATTTGGCTGACTTAGAGAAATCATAAGAAGTCATAACTTCTCCGTCTGTCCCTGCTTCATTCCAAACAAACAAATCGCCGTATGTTGTATAGTTTACAGCACCTGAATAGAATGGCCAAGCGAAATACCCTTCTCCTTTTCCAACTTGTGAATTATAAAGAGCCCATTCATAATCCCATTTAACACTATCATAATCATAAAGCGAAACAGAAATATCTGAACCCGAAACAGGCTTAATCGTTTCTAACTTATAATCATTAAATGGTGCACCAATAAACATCCATCTATCACTTTCAGATATTGAAGTTGATACCTCCACAATTCCTCCCACATTATTAGAAGTTGTATTTATCAATTCTCCTTGATTTATCACAAGAACTCCATTATTTGTTATTGTACAATTCCCCGATAAGATTAATGTATGCGTAAGAGTTACTATATGCCCTTGTTGAATTGTTATTGTTCCAGCATTTCCTGTTGGCACTCTTCCTCCTTGCCAAGTATCTGGAGAAGCAAAGATACCTGTTTTAGCAGTTATATATTCAGTTATTTCTCCCTCCGATTCATTATTTCCTCCGCCTGATTGACTTCCTCCTCCGAAAATAACATTGCTCGCACCAACCGGACTAAAATGAATATTCCCGCTTTCACCTGTTGCATTCACTGAATCATTTAAAGTAGCAGCAATTTCTTCAGATGACATTGTTGAATTATTTGTATTTGTAGAACCACCAGGGTAATAATTATATTCCCCATTATCATTTGTTATATCACTACTTCCATCTATTGGTTCTCCATTAACCGTTCCTTCACAATAGTTATTTTTTATCGTTACGCTACTATTATGATCGTATGCAATGCCATAAGTGAGCACGTCCACTTTATTTATATCCAAATCTTCAGAAACTATGTCTGCATCAACAAAACATAATTCAATAGTACTACCCGCTTGCACTGCTCCGCAGATTCCACCAGCAACAGATCCGTATGAATGATTTCCTGGGGCTTTTGAAGGAGAAATAGCATAGACCGAGCCATAAAAAGCACTTCCTCTTATAAGCCCTCCATTCATTCTACCAACTAAACCTCCAACATGTCCAATTCCTGTTACATTTCCAGTTCCAATACAATACTTTATTGTTCCTGCACTTTCTCCAACTAAAAGTCCTGTATCTGTCCCTGCTCCATTATTTGATTCTGACGCAGTAGAATTCAAATTTCCCATTACATTACAACTTTCAATAGTTCCTTCTGATCTTAACTCTCCACAAAGCAAACCAACATTTGTATGATTTGCAGTACCAGTTAACGTTACGGAAGCATTAACTATAAGATTTTTTATCATTCCATCAACCGTACCAAACAACCCATAATTTGTTGAACCCGATACCTCAAACTCCGCTTGATAACTAATAATCTTTCCATTTCCATTATAGGTTCCAGTGAAAGAAGATATTATCGGAGATGTTTTATGACCCATATCTCCAAGGTCAATATCTGCTGTTTGAATGTAATCACCTCCCGCTTGCATTGCAAGGAATTGCTCTTTTGTAGAAATTTCCGTTTGCGAAAACGCGCTAAAACTTAGAAATACCAATGCTAAAAAAGATAATAATTGCTTTTTCATATACCTATTTTTTTATTTTCTTACTTTGAATACCCGTTATTTTTTCACAAAACTTAGCAAAATTATAGCAATTCAAAGGAATAAGCAAATTTTTTAAAGAAAAAAATAAATAAATGAAAGAAATAATAAAAAAAACGAAAGACTTTTTAGCCCTTTCTTCAATAAAAAAAGGCGAAACTTTCGTTCCGCCTTTTTTATTATCGTTTTACTTTGTTTTTAATCAACCATTATTACTAAGCACTTGCTTGCTTTCCAGAATAAGTCTGGGTTTACGATTCTGATTGAAGTAGGTCGTTTTGGATCTCCTTCCAATGAGTATGAGCTTTCTGCGTGTGGAGTTACAATTTTAACTTTCTTTCCTGTCAAAGGAATTTCTTGTGTGTTTCTTGTATCGATTTTTGTGAAGGCAGCAAAGTCTGAATTGTTTGCAAGTACTGTTGATTTTCCTAATCCAATGAATCCACCTCTGCGATCTACGATATTTTTTGTTCTAAGTTCTTTCTTTGTTCCTATTGCAAAGTATGCAGTGTTTTGTTCGTCTTGTATTTCTGCTATTTGTTTGTTTTTCTTTTTGTCTGCTTCTTTTAGAGATGCTACGTCTTTTTCTAAGGCTTTGATTGTAGTGTTTTTCTTTTCTATTTCCTTAGTTAAGGCTTGTATTTGTGATTCTTGTTCTGCTATTCTTGACTCTAACGATGCTACAAAGTTCTTTAATTCTGTATTTTGTTTGTTTGCACGATAGATTTGATTGTTTAGAGAACGTAATTTTGCTTTATCTGCTGCTAAAATGTCGCCTAAATTTGCTATTTTTGCTTTAATTCCTGCTACTGCATCTTTTGAGGTTTCTCCGTTAGCAGTTGCGTCTTCTACTACATCGCTATATGCTGATGTTACTTCATTCAGAGATGTTTCTATTTCATTTAATTGTTGGAAAAATGCTTCCATTTCCGCATTTTTTGCAGACATAACAGATGCAAACGAATCTTGCAATTGCTTTTCTCTTTCTTGCATTGCTCCATTTTGACATCCTACCATAAATATGGCTGATAAACCGATGATAAATAAGGATTTTTTCATACTATTTTTATTCTTGTTTTATTATTTCTTTAAAAAAATCGGTGCAAAGATAAGAAAAGTTTTAAAACAATTCGTATTATTGCAAAGTTTTTTTGAATAATATGGAAAAAAGTAAACTTATAATTAGGGGAGCAAGGACTCACAACCTTCAAAATATCTCTTTGGACATTCCTCGTAATAGTTTAGTTACGATTACAGGGCTTAGCGGTAGCGGTAAGAGTAGTTTGGCTTTCGATACTATATATGCCGAGGGACAAAGAAGATATTTAGAAACTTTTTCTGCATACGCAAGAAACTTTATTGGAACTATTGGAAAGCCCGATGTGGAATATATTGAGGGATTAAGCCCTGTGATTTCTATTGAGCAGAAAACAACTAATAAAAACCCACGTTCTACCGTTGGAACTACGACTGAGATTTACGACCTTATACGTTTACTTTTTGCAAGAGCCTCCGATGCCTTTTCTTTGGCAACTGGCGAAAAAATGGTTAAGTATAGCGAAAAGCAGATTTTAGATATTTTAAACCAATCTTATAAAGGCGAGTATATTGTTATTCTTTCGCCTGTGATTAAGGGAAGAAAGGGGCATCATCGTGAACTTTTTGAGAGCATTGCAAAGAAAGGTTTTTTAAAGGTTAGAATTGACGGAGAGATTACCAACATAACCTCTGGGCTAAGAACGGATAGATATAAGGTTCACGACATTGAGATTGTGGTTGATAAGATAAAAATCTGCGAAGAGAACAATTCTCGTTTAGCAAAGTCGGTGGAGACTGCTTTTCGACACGGTAAAGGAAATTTAATGGTGCTTTCAGATAAGAATGTAGTAAGACATTTTTCTAAAATGCTGATGTGTCCTACTACGGGTTTGTCTTACTCAGAGCCTGAGCCGAATACTTTTTCTTTTAATTCGCCTTACGGTGCTTGTCCTTACTGTAATGGTTTGGGAGAAGTGAGTTTGGTTGAGATTGATAAGATTATTCCCGACAAATCAAAGTCTATTATGCAGGGAGGCCTCATTCCTATTGGCAAACCTAATATAAATTCTTGGTTTGTAAAGCAATTGCAAGTCTTGGGCAAAAGATATGGCTTTGATTTAAACACTCCTTTAAAGGATTTTAGCTCTGAGGCAATGAATATGCTTTTGTATGGAAGCGCAGAAGAACAATACAACAGCGAGGGATTTCAAGGAGTAATTAACTTTATAACTTCTCAATTCAATGAAACAATGCCTGCAAGTATTCAAAAGTGGGCAGCGAGTTTTATGGAGAAAAAGGTTTGTCCTCATTGCAATGGAGACAGGCTAAAAGAAGAATCGTTATGTTTTAAAATAGATGGGAAGAACGTTGCCGAGCTTTCTAAAATGGATTTAACTCAACTCTATGAATGGATTGAAGACTTAAACGAAAAATTAGACGATAGAAAAAAAGCAATTGCAAGTGAGATTCTGCGAGAAATAGAAACAAGAATTAAATTTCTTTTAGATGTGGGCGTAGGTTATTTGAGTCTTGGAAGAAGTTCAAAAAGCCTTTCGGGAGGAGAAAGCCAAAGAATACGCCTTGCTACTCAAATTGGTTCGGAATTAGTAAACGTATTGTATATTTTAGATGAGCCAAGCATTGGTTTGCATCAATCAGATAATATTCGTTTGATTAAAGCCCTTAAACGCCTAAGAGATAGTGGCAATTCTGTGATTGTGGTTGAGCATGATAAGGATATGATGATGCAATCGGACTTTGTTGTGGATATTGGACCGGGAGCAGGTGTCAATGGAGGGAAAATCACTGCTATTGGAACGCCTCAAGAGTTGCTTTTGCAAGATTCTCTAACTTGTCAATACCTTAAACAAGCCAAAACAATAGAAGTGCCAAAGCAAAGAAGAAAAGGAAACGGTCTTTTTATAGATTTGATTGGTGCAAGTGGCAATAATTTAAAGAATGTAAACCTACATCTTCCTCTTGGAATGCTTGTGTGTGTTACGGGTGTGTCTGGCAGTGGTAAGTCTTCTCTTATCAACAATACTTTGCACCCTATTTTGAGCAAACACTTCTATCGCTCAACTGCTATTCCACTTCCTTATAAGGAAATTAAGGGTATAGAAAATATTGATAAGGTTATTGAAATAAATCAATTCCCAATAGGCAAGACTCCAAGAAGTAATCCTGCTACATTCATAGGTGTATTTGATCAAATAAGGAAACTATACGCTATGTTGCCGACTGCAAAAATCAGAAACTATCAAGCAGGAAGGTTTTCTTTCAATGTAAAAGGTGGTAGATGCGAAGAGTGTCAAGGTGCGGGAGTTAAAACAATTGAAATGAACTTTTTGCCCGAGATTTATGTCGAATGCCCTGCTTGTCACGGAAAAAGATACAATAGAGAAACGCTTGAGGTTAGATATAGAGGCAAAAGCATAAGCGAAGTTTTGAATATGAGTTTTGAGGAAGCGGTTGAGTTTTTCGATGCTTACCCTGCAATCAAGCGACAATTGTCTATGGTTGTGGAAGTGGGATTAGGCTATCTTTCCTTAGGACAACCCTCTACTACTCTTTCGGGAGGCGAGTGTCAAAGAATAAAACTTGCTGCCGAATTGTCGAAAAAAGATACAGGCAAAACACTTTACATTCTTGATGAGCCAACAACAGGTTTGCACTTTGAGGATATAAATATTCTTATGAAGGTTCTTCAAAAATTAGTGGACAAAGGCAATAGTATGATTATCATTGAGCATAATATGGATGTGATAAAATGTGCCGATTATATCATTGACATGGGAATGGAAGGCGGTAGCTTAGGCGGAAGCATTGTTGAGGCTGATATTCCAGAGAATTTGGCAAAATCTTCAAAAAATAGCATCGGTATTTTCTTAAAAAAAGAATTGGAAACTAAGGATTTAAAAAATAATTCAAAGAAATAAATCAAAAAAACGCTCATTTATTTGTCTAAAACAAAAAAAAGATATAATTTTGCACTCGCAAAAAAACAAGGCGGGATAGCTCAGTTGGTTAGAGCGTCGGATTCATAACCCGGAGGTCACGAGTTCAACTCTCGTTCCCGCTACTAAGAAAAAGCAATCAAAGAAATTTGGTTGCTTTTTTTGTTTTTGTTTCGCTAAGGCAAAAAAAATAAATGCTGAATCCCTAAAAGAAATTCAGCATTTACCTTATTTAGTTTTTCCTTTTCTTATTTCAAAGGAAGTTCTTTAAAGCCTTTTCCTAATGCTTCGCTACTGTCCATTACTGAAATGAAAGCATTTTCATCTATTGCACGAATTCCAGATTTTAATTTTACAAATTCTGCACGTGTAACTGTTGTATAGATTACTTTTCTTTCTTGTCCTTTGTACATTCCAATAGCATTGATACATGTACCGCCTCTATTCAAATCTGTTATAATGGCTTTTCTTACCTCATCATACTTATCTGTAACGATAAATAAGGTTTTGTAAGTTTTCATGCCATCTACAACCATGTCGATAATCTTTCCTTCGATTATGATAAGAAGAATAGAATATGCAGGTAAGCGTAAATCTGGTGAAATTAACAATGTAGATAATGCAATTATACCATCTACAATGATAACCATTGTTCCAAGTGATATTCCTGTGTATTTGTTTATTATCATTGAGATAATATCACTTCCTCCTGAGGTTGCTCCTGATTTAAATATCATTCCAATTCCTATACCATACAATAAACCTGCTAATAATGTATTAAGCAAATAGTCTGGCATAAAGAAATTTGTTGTTCCTTGAATTGCAAGTGCATCAATTGTTGCTTTGCTTGCATCTGTTATAAGTTCACCAACGTGAATAAAAGGAGTATATCCCCAATATGTTTCAATTAGTGCTGTAAACAACCAACCTAATGCAACAGATACAATGGTCTTTACTCCGAATTTAGGTCCAAGAATTATACTACCTATGATTAACAACGGCACTTCCATTGCTATCAAGAACCAAGTAATAGTTGATTCTGTTAAAGTAGCCAATACGTTTGCTAATCCATAAACTCCTCCTGGTGCCAAGTGATAAGGCATTGCAAAAGTTACGTCTGCAATAACAAATAACAAGGTTCCAAATACTATATATCCATAAGAGATGAACCATTGTTTTGAAAAGATTTTTTCATTTGGGTCAACAAGCTGGCTTAACCAAGCTTTTACTTTGTTTTGTTGTTGTGTCATAAATTTTTTGTCTGTTTTTATTTTCTTATTACTTAATTTTTAAAGTTTGCAAAGATACTACTTTTTATTTAGTCTCCAAATGCTATGCCTAATCCTTTTGCTGTTTTCACCAAAAAACTATCTGGACTTACCAAATGAGGCTCTCTCAATGCTTCTTCTAAGGTTACCGATATTACCTCAGGGTGTTTGTAGGCTACCATCTTACCAAAATCTCCCGCTTTTGCAAGTTCAAAAGCCTTTACTCCAAATTCCGAAGCCAATACTCTATCGTATGCAATCGGTGTGCCACCTCGTTGCAAGTGTCCTAAGACTGACACTCTTATATCAGGCTTTACGCCAGCTTCTTGCAACTCTGACTTAATCACTTCGCCTATTCCTCCCAATTTAAAGTGTCTATTTCCAATTTCTTTAGACTGTTCTCCAATTTGTTCGCCCTTCATACTTTTTGCTCCTTCGGCTACAACAATTATACAAAAGCCTCGTCCTTTTTTATAACGGGTTTCTATTTTTTGTTTAATCTTTTCTATGTCGTAAGGTATTTCCGGAATTATACAAATATCGGCTCCTCCTGCTACTGCTGCATTTAGTGCAATCCAACCTGCATCTCGTCCCATTACTTCAAGAATAAACACTCGATTGTGTGAGGCTGCTGTTGTCACTAACTTATCTACGCTTTCTGTTGCTATTTGTACTGCGGTTTGAAAGCCGAAAGTAAAATCCGTCATCGACAAATCATTATCTATTGTCTTAGGAACACCTATTATATTAAGGCCTTTTTCATACAAAGCCTTAGATATTCTTTGTGAACCGTCTCCTCCTATGTTGATAACCGCATCTACTCCTAAGAATTGAAGCTTTTTTATCATTTGATCGCTCACATCTATCGTTGTCCAATTGCCTTGCGAATCTTTTACAGGATATGCAAAAGGGCCTCCTTTGTTTGTCGTTCCTAATATCGTGCCTCCTTGCACCAATATGCCGGCTACATTATTTTCTTCTAAGGTTACGATTTCGGTTGGTTCACGTAAAACTCCGTTAAAGGACTCTATGCAACCTATTACTTCCCAATCTGGCTCCAAAGAAGCTCTTTTTACAATTGCTCTTATGACTGCATTCAAACCAGGACAGTCTCCACCGCCTGTTGCTATCATTAGTCTTTTCATTATTCTTGTATTTTTATTCTTGTGTTTGATAATAAGGTATTATACTCTTTATTGAATCCATTAAAGTATCTAATCCTTGTTTTTTTTCAGATGATGTTAGTATTATATTCGGTAATTCTTCCCAATACTTCAAAAGTTCTTGTTTATATACTTCAAGATTTTCTTCTGTTTTACCTGCTGATTGTTTATCTATTTTGGTAAAAACTATTGTAAAAGGAACTGCGTTTTCGCCCAAAAAGTTTATAAATTCTATATCTATCTTTTGTGGTGTTAATCGAGAATCTACCAAAACGTAAACATTCAATAAATTTTCTCTTTTAAGAATATAGTTTCTTATCATCTTACCCCAAACCTCGCGACTCGACTTTGACACTTTTGCATAGCCATATCCCGGCAAATCCACTAAATACCATTGTGAATCTATCAAGAAATGATTTATCAATTGTGTCTTTCCTGGCTGAGAACTCGTTTTTGCCAAGTCTTTTTTGTTCACTAAGGCGTTAATTAGTGAACTTTTGCCAACATTACTTCTGCCTATAAAAGCAAATTCGGCTCTATCGGCTTTTGGAGATTGACGATAATCGGAACTACTCTTTACAAATTCTGCACTTTTTACCATACCTATTAAAGTTTCATATGTCTTTCTTTCTTCTCGTCATAAATATCGGCAATCGTTACCAAGATTCCTGTTTCTTCCACATCACTAAAATGACGATTTATCGAGGTTCCGAAACTTTTCATCGTAGAAGAAAGATTCATATAAGCGTTTACCAACGGTGGTATGCTTTCTCCTAATGCCCTAACGTTTTTTACAAGTATTTGATAGTCTTCTTTGTAATTTTTTCCATTAAACAAACGAACCAATTCATTGTAATCGGTTTGAATTTCTATAGCTTCTTTTGGAAATACCAAGCCTTCATTGTCCGGGAAGTGTTTTTTATAGAAATATAGTATGTAATCTCTCGCTGTTGTATTCATTGAAGGATACATTGTAATTTTTCCAAAGAAATATTTTACCTCAGGGTGAAGCAATACTAAACCTCCGAGTCCGTCCCAAAGGTTATCTAAGGAGTACATGCCTTTTCTGAAATTGGTTGTAGGTTGATAATTTACGCTTACAAAAGAACGTCCTAATTCTATTGTGTTATCAAGATAGTTTTTAAGGAAATGTTCGCTGAATGAAAACAAATCTGCTGTCGCACTCAATAGTTCGTCATTGCTTTCTTTGAAAATATTCTTTCCTATTATATAACGGTAACCTCCTACTATTTCTTCTTCTTGCGGATCCCACACAAAAAGTTGTTCATAGCAGTGTGGTTCCGGTGCAATGTCGTATTTATCAATATCACACTCTGTTCCGCTTCCGCCTCCCTCTGCTCCAAAACTCAATTCTCTTAATCTACCTATCTCTCTCATTATATTTGGAGTACGATGTGAGTTTGTAGTGTAGATTTCCTTTGAACCATAGTTGGTTTTCTTCATAAAAGTTGCTATTTCCAACTCTTTTTTCAAAATTTCCTTATCAATAGGTGCTATTACATAAGAAGTATCTATTGCTGTCATAGTTTTCTCTATTTTATTCTATTACTAACTCTTTTTGTGGATTGTCTTTTAAATCGTAAACGTGTTCTCTGACAATTGCTGCCCATTCTTTATGAGAGTGTTCTTTGCTAAATGTTTCCCATTTTATAGGTTTACCAAATGTAATCTTAATTGTTTTTCCGCTATATTTAAACATTTCATCGGGCAAAAGTATCATTTCCAAATCAAATTTCATTCCAAAGAAACGTCTTATTGCAGATAATCTGTAAAAACGTTTGGAATTTTTACCCTCTATGTAAACCGGAACAACATCTCTTTGAAATTCTATTGCTTTTTTAACGAAAGTTTTTTTCCAAGGAAAGTCTTGAAATTTGCCATCAATGATTTTCGACTCTGTTCCTGCAGGAAAAAACATCACACAACTATCCGAGCGAAAGGCTTCATTCAAAACATCGTGGTTTGAAGAGTTTCTACCATATTTATTTATGGGAACGAATACGTCTCTGAAATTTGGCAAAGCACAAAGCATATCATTAACAGGGAAAAGAATGTCTTTGCGTTTTTCTCCTACGATATCTATCAACGCCATGCCGTCTATGCTTCCTATTGGGTGGTTTGCAACAAGTAAACTGCGAGAAGTGTATGGAATATTTTCAGGATTAGTTATTTCAATCTTTACCTTCAAATAATCTTCCACCACATGCTTTGCAAATTGTGGCCCATCTAAATGACGTTGATTATATATTTCTTCGTTAATTCTATCTAAATGCAAGAGTTTTTTAAACCATTTCATCACAAATTTTGGTATGCAACGAAGAAGTTTTTCATTCTTGCTTGCAATCATACGTTCTAAATTGATATGATCACGAGTTATAGATTCTACATCAAATTCTTTCTTCATTTCTTCTTTATCTAAAAACTCAATAATTATGCAAAGATACAATTTTTCTTTAAAATGGTTTACTTCATTCACTCATTTAGAAAAATAATTCTTTGTTTTAAAAAATTATTTCTTTCATTTAAAAAACTAAAACAAAGAATTAAAAAAATAATTCTAAACATTTGGTAAGTTGTTGTTTTTTTTTATTTTTGCGACCTATATAAATAAAAAGTTAAGATTATGAAAAAAGCAACTTTATTTGTAGCAGCAATGTTTTTTACAAGCATTGCATTTTCGCAAAAGCTTGTAAAAACAGAAACTGTTGAAGGAAAAAAATACGTTGAAGAAAACGTAGATTTGAATAACAAAGACTCTTATCAAGAAGTCATTGTATTGAGCAAAGGAGACAAAACATCGCAACCTAAAAAATACGATGCGAGTGAATTAAAAGATAAAAAGAGTAAAATAATCGTTAAGAAGCCAAAATGGAAAGCTCCAAAAGAAACTCGCCCTCAAAACTCTTTTGAACGCAGTGTTTACAACACCGAAAGCCTAATAGAAACAATAAAACAACACCAAGACAAATATTTCGTTAAAGAAATGTACGAAGAAGGCGGAACATATCACATTTTGTTCTACCCTGTGAAATAAAAACAAAAAAAGCGTGCAAGAAATCTTCTACCGAAGCCCTTGCACGCTTTTTTTATAAAAATATTATCTTTCTAAACGTTGTATTCCTTATTAAATGTTTCTACGTCTTTTTCTAAGTCAAGTCGTGGTAATGTTTTGAAGACTTTGTAAACCAAGTCGCTCTTTGGGAAAACTATTACCCAACAAGTAAGGAAGATTATCATAAAATCTACATATAAAGAACGGTTATGATAATACCATTTCTCTAATTCCCCTTTTTGTGGTTGAATATATTGACGAGCAAACTCCACAGGGTCTTTTGCTTTTGACACATAATATTCCTCATCTCTAAATATTACTGAACCAATTCCTGATAATCCCGGTGTTACTTTTGAAATACATTCTTTTACATCTTCAGCATAAGCTTCGTAAGTCTTTTTCACTAATGGACGAGGTCCTATTATACTCATATTTCCTATTAAGATGTTTATCAATTGTGGCAATTCATTGATTTTTGTCTTACGAAGAAATTTTCCCATTGGCAAAACTCTTGGATCGTTTCTTGTTGTAACAGTTCCTGTTCCTATGTTTGGAGAGTTTTTAAGCATGGTTGCAAATTTCCAAATATCAAATGGTTTTCCTCCTTTCCCTATTCTTTCTTGAAAATAGAAAACATAGTGTTCTCCTGTTAGCAATAATCCTATTATTACAGGTATCAACAATGGCGAAAGCACTGTTAGGGCTAACAATGCCATTGTGAAATCAAATATTCTTTTTATTATCTTGTACATATTACATTTTTTGATCTAAGTTCTTACCTTTTTCTTCGTGTTCAAAGTTAGGAATGAATGTTTTTAACAAAGAAACAATTTCTTCTTTCTTAAAGTCATCTCTTTTAAACAAAGTTTCCATTTCTTCAAAGAAAGAAAAAATTTCTGCACTCTCCCTACAAGGATAATTTTCTATTACTCCCAATGATGAAAATCTTTCCATGTTTAATTGTTCTCCTTCTATATAAAATTCTTCGTAACCTTTTTCACCTGTTGTATCAGAAGAGAAGTAATAAACAGGGTATGTATCTGTATCTTCCGGCATTTCAGATGCGAACTTTCTTGCTTCTTCCTCACTATTGCAATATTTGATTTTATATCCTAAGCTTGTAAGAAAATCATCACAAATAGTAGAGAACTTCATCATTTGTTCTTCTCCAAGTTTTGGGAAGAATATTTCGCCAGTTTTACCAAGCATACATGCCAACATACAGATTTGACCACTTTCATCAGGGGAAACAAAATATCTTTTCACATCATTCGGCGATGAAAGAGGTTGATGTTTCATCATTCTTTCAATAAAGCCTGCTAAAAGTGAGCCATTTGAAAATGCAACGTTAGCAAATCGAGCTGTTGTAATCTTAAATTGTTTTGAATATGACATTATCATTTCTTCCATCACCTTTTTGCTACAACCCATTATATTTACAGGATTTGCCGCCTTATCGGTAGACACACAAAAGAAATGTTTTGGAGGCATCTCTACCAATAAATCCATTAATTTTCTTGCTTTCAACACATTATTTTCTATCAATGCTTCAACAGAATATTGGTCTTTTTCACTTCTTACGTGTTTGTGTGCAGAAAAATTGGCAACAATATCAAATCCTCCTTCATTTCTGAAAATCTTTTCAAATATTGGATCTGCAAAATTCAAAGGATAAGTTCTGTAATCTTGAGGAACGTACATATTGTAAGTAGAACGCAAATCCCTTGTCAATTCTGTCAATCCATTTTCGCTAATATCTACAACTACTAACTTGCTTGGACGAAATGGTAAAACTGCTCTAATATATGAAGAGCCTATTGTGCCTGCCCCTCCAATAACTAATACACTTTTACCCTCTATTTCTCTTTTTAATTCCTCTCTATTGTTTTCAATATCTTGAAGAAACATCGATTGAGGACGCAAAGTAATGTATTTTGATATAAATTTGCTTACGTTAATCATTTGTATAATCCTTTCTTTATGTTTTCGTAATAATCAGGAATTATAACTGTACTTGGAATATTCACAACTCTATCCTCCAACCATTGAGAATTTGTAAGGTCTCCGCATTGACAACCTCTGTACATATCTAATTTGTTATTCAAAACCCAAATAGGACGTGTCATAACACCATTATCGTTTGTATATGTAAGAAAAGCATCTCTCTCTTCTCTATCCTTTAATATTACAGCATTTAACCAATAATTTG
>CALGEC010000016.1 GCA_937881815.1 uncultured Bacteroidales bacterium | reverse complement strand
GGTTTCTTTTGCACGGAGCAAAAATTTCAAATTTCGGTTTGCTTCAAAAAATTAGGTTTAATATTGGTTAGAAATAAATAATTCTAAAAATATTCGGTTAGATTGGTTTTAAGGAGGAGCATATGGAACGATACGAAGAATTGGCTAGTCATATCAAGGATTTAGAAGAGCCAAAGAAAAGTTTAGTCTTATCATTACTGAAAGATTTTGTATTTTACGAAAGCAAGATCAATGAGTTAAGAAAATATCCTCAATACATAGTAAATCCTCGAAATCCACTTCAACAAAAGAAACTTCCTGTACATAATATGTTAAAAGATTATCAAGCACAAAAGAATGACATAGCCGTTAAGGTTTTAAGAACTCTACAAGGCGAAGCAGTAGAGGAGTCAGCTTTGATGAAAGCATTGGAGCAATTCAATGAATGAGCCTTATATCATCCAATATAGAGATGCAATCGAGCGTGGTTGGATTGAAATAAATGGTGTAAAGACTCGATTGGTTGTTGGTTGGAAGATAAAAAAAGTTGTAGATGTGCTATGCAACTACTTGGATGATCCAAGATTTATCTTCGAGCCAAGTGAGTGTTATAAGAGATTTAAATTTGAGGAGTCATTTTGTCTACAAGGCTATGCTCCATTCTACAATATGCCTATTTCGTTAATGCTATGGCAAAAGGCTTTCTTTGAGGCGATTTATTCGTTTAAGGAAAAGGCTACAGGTCATTTACTAATTAATGAGGCATTATTAGAGGTTGGAAGAAAAAATGGTAAGTCCACAATGGTTGCAGCTGATATGAATGCTAACCTATTCATCGGAGGTGGAGGTAAGAACTATATCATCTGCTCTAATGATGATAAACAGGCTAAACTGATATTTGATGAAACCAAGCATATGAGACAAAGACTCGATACCAAGAATGAAATAACAACTGATAACTTGGTTGAAATTAAAAACCGAGTTAATAACATCAAAATTTCGAGAATGTCATCTAAAACTCAAAATAAGGATGGTCGAAATTGTGTTGCTGCAGTTATGGATGAATGCCACGATTGTAAAGATGATGAGATAGCTGAAGCCGTAAAACGTTCAATGTCAACTCACGATGAGCATTTATTTATTATGGTATCAACAAATGGATTTCTTAATGATATGTTTTTTGATAAGCAATTGCGTTATGCGAATGCTTGGCTGAATGGAGAAATAGACAATCCTCACTTCTTACCATTCTTGTATGAACAAGATGATGAGCAAGAGATATGGTCAGGAGATAGGGAGTTATGGCAAAAGGCTAATCCATCGCTAATATATGGAGTTAAGAAATATGCATTTATTGAGGACTCTATATTGAAGGCTCAATTAGATAGAGAGTCAAGACTCCATATGTTAACAAAAGATTTTAATATCAAAGTTGGTAACTCTACTCAATGGCTTGAGTCAACAATATATGATTATGAGCAAGACCAATGGTCATTAGAAGATTTTAGAGGGCAACTTGGAATATGTGCAACGGATTTATCCGACACAGGAGACTTAACAACGGCTTCAGTTATGTTTGTTAAGGAAAATATTAAGTATGTAATTGTTCAATTCTTTATACCTGAAAGTAAGCTGAAGGATAAGGATAATGGAGCAAGATATCAAGAGTGGTCTAAAATGATTAATCCACAAACATCCGAGCCTTATGTCATAGTGGCAAAAGGCAATCGAATTAATCAAAAAGATGTTGCAGATTGGTATCAACGCTTGAGAGAACGTTACGAAATAGAGCCTTATACCATTGGATATGATAAATGGCATAGTGATTTATTCTTACATTGGTGTGATAAAAAAACAGGTTATGGCTTTAGAACTGAAATGATATTACAAGGTAAGTATTTATCATTTCCGATGAAAATGGTTGAGCGTGACTTAACTGATAGGCTTATAAACTATGGAGGCAATCCTGTATTGAAATATTGTTTTTCAAATACATCTGCCAAAATAGTTGGTGACTCAATTCAACCTGAAAAGATGGATGGATTGTATTCACGAAAAATAGATGGAGTAGTTACTTTGATAATGTTGTATGCAACATTAGATAAGAGCGAGTATTACATAGGAGGTTAAAATGGGTTGGTTACAAAAGATATTTAGTAAGGCAAGACCTAAAAACAATGCAAAATTAGACCTAAATGTTTCAATGAAAGGCTATGAGCCTCAATTTAATTCGTTTGGAAGAAATATAAATTATTCAGACATTGTTTTAAGTGCGACCTTCTTAAAAATGAGGTTTTTTGGAAAGTTAGAGCCAAAACACGTTAGGGTAAAAAATAACAAATCCGAAACCATTACTGATAGTAGTGTTGCAAGGCTTTTAAGAACTCCTAATGACTTTCAAACAACATATGATTTCTTAACTCAAGCATTCTTTATGCGTGAAATAAATGGTAACTGCTTTATATATCCTGATTATAGATTATCGGATGAAGGACAAAAGATATTTACAGGGATGTATATATTGCTACCTTGTATGCAGCCGATTATTTCACAAGATGAGTCAGGAAAGTTATTTATAACATTTGAATTTGTAAATCCATCAAGACAAGTTGTATTTCCACTTGAAGATATAATCATTTGGAAAGGCAATATGGAAGATAATCAATTCTTGGGTGGTGGAACATTTACAAATATGGCGAATGGTGATTTGCTTGGATCACTTCAAACTTATCAAACATCAAGAGAAGCAGTTGGAGAAGCTGCAAAACTAGGATGCTTGATAGATGGCATATTAAAAATAAATGGATATGCAGCTGATAACGAAAAGATAAAGAAAATTAGACAAGATTTTATTGATGATTTAAAGCAAAATAAATCAGGAATTGGTGTATTAGACAATGGAGTAGATTATGTTGACATCCATAGACAATTAAAAATGGTTGATCCTGCTACATTGAAAGAAATTAAAGAAAATATTTTGATACATACAGGTGTATCAATCGAAATGCTAACAGGTAAGGGAACTGAACAAGAGAAGCAGATGCTTTTTGAGGCAATACTTCAACCTGCTTGTATTAGTTTGGCACAAGCAATGAGTAAAGTATTCTTTAGCCAATGGCAAACATCATATGGAGATAAAATAGAAATTTATCCTAGAAAATATGAATTGTTAACACCTGAACAAAAGATTAGATTAATTGCTGCAACTATTCCTGCAGGTATTTATACAATTGATGAAATTCGTGAAATGACAGGTTATGCTCCACTTGAAAATGGAGAAGGTCAAGCAAGACCAAGAGGTTATAATAATTTAGATAGTGAATTAGGAGGAAGCAATGAACAAGAAGGAAAAACTGATGAAGGAAATCAGGCTTAATGAATGTGAAGTAAGAGCCGATGAGCAAGAAGAAGGCAAGATGATTATTGAAGGTTATCCTGTTGTATTTGATAAAGAGGCTCATATAGAAGGTTGGTTTGGAGATTGGTACGAAAAGATAGATAGAAATGCTTTTGATGAAGCAGATATGTCGGATGTAGTATTAAAGTTTAATCATAATGATGACTTTTTCCCAATGGCGAGAACAAGAAACAAATCGCTTACTTTAACACCTGATGATAAAGGATTATTTATTCACGCTGAATTAGTAGATACTACTGAAAATCGTGATATTTATAAAATGGTGCAATCAGGATTATTAACTGAAGGCTCATTTGCATTTACAGTTACCGATGCTAGAGAAGAGTATTTTGGAGAAAAAAATGAAGAAATACATCGTACTATTTTAAAAGTCGGTAAATTATTCGATGTGGCTATATGCACAAATGGTGCTTATGGTGATTTAACCGAGATATATGCTAGATCCTACGAAGCGTTGGAGAGCGTTAAACGTAGCAAGGTGGAGACTTTGAGTCATTTAGCAACTATGAGGTTAAGAAATGCCAACAAGATGAAACTTATGGAGGTAAAGAATAATGGCAAAAATTAAAGAATATTTAGAGTCAAGAAAAAATAAAATCAATGCACGTTTAGAAGAAATCCGTGCTTGTGATGATGACTTTAAAAAGCGTGTCGATGAAATTGACAAAGAAAATGAAGATGAAGGAAAAACTGAAGAAGAGTTAAAAGCATTAAGAGATGAATTAGATGTCATCGCTGCAAAGAAAAAAGAGTTAGAAGCCGAAAAAGTAGAGGCAGAAGCTGAATTAAAAGAAATTGATGCTGAATTAGAAGCATTAAACCAAAAGGAAAAGGAACTACAAGAAAATCCTAATCCTGAAAGAGCAAAATTCTTAACATTTGAAAAGAGAGATGGAGGAAATAATAAGATGAATGAAAAAGAATTAGAATTAAGAGAAAAAATTGCAAAGGATTTAATGACAACAGGTAAGTTACATATGGACAAGCCTAATTTAAGAGCAGTTACTATTGCAAGTGGTCAAATTGCAATTCCAACTGAAGTACACGGAATTGAAAATCCACAAGAAGTACCTTACTCAACTATTCTTGACTTTGTAAAGGTTGAAGATATGACAGGTGCAGGTTACAACAAAGTATCATTAGTTACTGAATGGGCAGAAGCCGATGAATATAACGAAGGTGCTGCAATTGATGAAAGTGATCCTAACTTTGGTATGGTTACAATCCAACCTGAAAAAGGATTTAAAACTTATGCAACAATTTCAAATGAAACTTTAAAGACTTCACCATTAAATTACTATGGCAAGGTTGAAGAGTCAGCAAATATTGCTATTCGTAAGTTAGTTGCTCAAAAGATTATTACTAAAACAGTTGGAGCAAAAATGGATGATGGTACAACTGCATTAAATAGATTATATAATCTTGCTGCAATTGATGAAAACTCATTATTAAATATCTCACTTGAATTAGGTGGAGATGAAGGTATTTATGGTGCATCTACTCTTGTATTAAACAAGAAGGATTTAAGAGCATTAGCACAAATAGTTAGTGATACAACACTTCAACACGTTTATAAGATTAGACCAAATGAAGCAAATCCTAACATTGGTACAATCGAGAATGATGGTTTAACTTGCCGTTATATCTTAACAAATCAATTACCAGCTTTAAGCGATGAAGGAACTGAAGCAGGTGCAACTTGTATGTTATATGGTGACTTAAAATCAATTGAAGTTGATATGTTTGGTGCTTATGACATTAAGGTTAGTGAAGATGCTGAATTCCAAAATGATTTATTAGCAATTCGTGGTACTGCTCAAGTTGGTATCGGTGTTACTAGATTATACGGATTAGTAGAAGTTAAAAAGCCTACTGAATAATTAATTACAATAACAAGGCTATAGTGTGTTGCTCCTACATTATAGCCTTCCAATAATGGAGGTGGAGAGTATGGCAAATGAAATTATAAAAACAATGACAAATCTAGCCGATAGTGGTCAAGATGAATTTGTTGAAGATTGGGTACAAATGGCTAAAACAATGTTATATGAGCAAGGTATATCAAATGCATTTTTAAATAGCGAACAGGCTCAATATTTACTTGCTAAAGCCGTAACTGATCTAATAGAAGATGGAAATTTAACATCAACTACACTTTCGCTTATTGCTACTTTAAGAGTTAATCATCCACATACGGAGGATAGCAATGTATAAACCTGCAAATATAAGGGAGTTTGTAACTCATGCAATTCAAAAGAGGACTCAAGTTACTACAATTAACGGAAGAACTCAAAAGGAAGTTATACAAGTAGCAAATTTAAGGGGCAAATATAAACAAAAAGGTACTGCCGAAATATTAGCCAATGGAGTTGAGGTTGTTCACGAAAGAACATCCTTTACAACTTGGTGGAAAGAGGATTTTAAAGCAGGAGATATTCTTGAAATCAATGGTGTTGATTTTAGAGTATCAGGTCAACCTGAAAATGTTGAAATGAGGTCAAGATATGCTGTTTTAACACTTGAAAAAATAGAGGGTGGAGCATAGTGGCAAAAAACTTTGGACTCGATTTTGATGGGTTTTTAGACCTTGCAGAGCAACTTGATAATTTAGGTAGAGAGCATTTAAAGAAAGCCGTAGAATTTGCTTTGGCACATTCTAAAGGTGTTGCAACAACAAACATATTAAAAGCAATGAAAGAGTCTCCATTTCAATTCGCTCAAAATAAACAATCCGATAAAGGTGTTGGAGGAATTGCTGAAGGTGAAGGTAAAAATCGAAGAGCAACAGGAAAAGCATCTAAAAGTGTTTGGGATGTTTCGGAAAAACCTGTTGAATGGCAAGGTAATGAAGCCATTGCTTATGTTGGTGCAGATTTAGAAATTGCTCCTGAATTATTAATCTTGGCTTTAGGTACTCCACATATTCAAGGTGATAGAAATTTAAATAATGCTATTAAAGTTAAAGGCAAGTATCGAAAAATGGTTAAAAACGTTCAAGAAGAAGAGTTTTTAAGAATACTGAAGGAGGCTCAACAAAATGATTAATATATTTAATGACTTGCAAGAATTAAATATACCTTGTTATGAAGAAGGTAATGCACCTGAAGAACTTCCTGATGAATACTTTACAATATCGGAGGATTATACAAGTGATAATCTTGCAGCCGATAACCAAACTAAAGAAATCTTGTACGAATTTACAATTAAGTATTATACAAAGGATGCCAATACGATTTATTCAGGCTTATTAAAAGCAATGAGGCTTTTAAATCGTAAAGGCTATATAACAAGTGGAGTTGGTTATTACAACACTACTTATAAAAATACTTGGTTTAGCCGACAAGCTGATATCAAGAAAGTAGAATATATAGAAAATATGGAGGAAATTTATGAAACAATATAGAGGTTGTTCACATTTATATTATGCAATTGAAACTGAAGGCGAAGGTGGATCAGTTACATATGGCACACCTAAAGTATTAGCACCTGTTAAATCAGTATCAAGAGATTTAGCAAGTGAAAATGAACCTGTATATGCCGATAATACTGTGCAACAAAGAACATATGGAGCAACAAGCGTAACAAGAACATTTGAAACAACTAGAATAGCTCCTGAAGTAATGGCTGAATTACTAGGTGATACAACTCAAACAATTGGCGATGTTGGTACTGCAAGATTAACTAATCCTGATGGCTCATCAAGACCTTATATTGCAGTTGGTTATGCATTACACGATGGAGATGCTGATAAGCCTTGTGAAATTGTATGGTCTTATCATTGTAAAGTTAATTCAATTTCCGTATCATCTGCAACAATTGATGATGGTACAGGTAGTGAAGGACAATCAGTTGAGATCGTTAACGTAGCACCAAAGAAGGCTTGGACTTCAACAGGTAAGAGAAATCTTGATTTTGATTTACCAATTAATGAAGAAATGGCTGCAACTGATGTTGCTACATTAGTAACTAAATTCTTTACTCAAGTTGTAACACCTGATAATGCAACTGAAGTATTAGCTGAATAATTTTTAATTAAAAAGGAGCAAAAATTATGGAGTTAAAATTAAACATTTATAACGATTGTACAAGCGAAGAGCCTACAAAAACTTATGTTATTAGAAGAATATTGATGAAAACAGCTAAACAATTAGATGTGATTAATCAAAATGTTAAAAATGGTGATGAAACTGATAGCATACTAAAAATGCTTAAATGTGTAATTCCTAACTTTCAAGATGAGGATTTAGATGGAGTTGATCCAACTGAATTTGCTAACTTTATGAAACAAGTAGGAAAAGAAATACATAGCATTATGGCTAACGCTCAAAAAAACTAATAAAGGGTGGAGTGTCTAAAAATGCTCCACCTGTAAAAAAAATACAATCCGTTAGAGAAGTATGGTTTGAGATGATTGACAACCTATGTAATAGGTTTGTTGGATTATCTCCATTTGAAGTAATGAATAGTGATTTAAAGGATGTATATGAATTGTACGTTGATGTTATTATTCACGATAGAAAGCATAAAAAATCTACTCCAAACGAGGAGTGGGTTACATCAAAGAACGCAACTTGGCATTAGGAGGTACTAAATATGGCAGAAGAAAATACAATAACAACGGTCTTTAGAGCGAACATAGACCAATTTAGTGCTTCCACTCAAGAAATGCGTAGATATATGAATTTAGTTAATGCTGAATTCGAAGAAGCAGTAGCAGGAACAGGAAAATGGTCGGATAGTACGGATGGTCTTCGAGCAAAGTTAACACAATTAAATGGAACTCTTGCAGGAGACAAAAAAATACTTGCTCAATTAGAAGAGCAATATAACTCATTAACTGATGAGCAAAAGAAAAATACTGCTCAAGGTCAAAAGTTAGGTACTGAAGTATTAAAGCAACAAGCAAAAGTAAAGAAAACTGAAAAGCAAATAGAAGATTATTCAGGATCTTTGCAAGAACTTGAAAAGGCAGGAGTAAATACTCGCCAAGAGTTAGATAAGTTAACTAAATCTGCTAAAGAAAATGGCGAAGAAGCCGAGAGTACGGCAAGTAAAATTGCTAAAGGACTTGGTAAAGGTTTAGTTGGTTTAGGAACTGCCGTTGTTGGTGCAGGTGCATCATTCCTTGCTTTAGGTGAGTCTACAAGAGAATTTAGAAAAGAACAGGCTCAACTTGAAACTGCATTTACTACTGCAGGTCATAGTGCTGAAGCAATGCAAAAGACCTATGCAGATTTTAATGCCGTATTAGGTGATACGGCTAAAACTACTGAAGCAATGCAACAACTTGCTCAATTTACAAAGAGTGAGGAAGAACTTACTCAATATACTGATATATTGACAGGTGCATTTGCTACATTTGGTAATGCTTTACCAACCGAAGGATTAGCCGAAGGTATTAACCATACAATTCAACTTGGTGAAGTACAAGGTACTTTAGCCGATGCTCTTGAGTGGAGTGGTGTAAGTGTAGAGGATTTCAATAATCAGTTAGCACAATGTACTACTGAAGAAGAAAGAAATGCCTTAATACAAAAAACACTAAATGGTTTATATGGAGAAGCAGCCGAACATTACAAAGAAAATAACAAAGACATTATAGAAGCTGAAAAGTCTCAAACACGATTAACACAGGCTATGGCTGAACTTGGTGCAATAGCCGAGCCAATAGCAACAATGCTTAAAAATGCCTTTGCTGATTTAATAGAATTAATTACTCCTTTTGTAAAATTAATGGGAGAAGGATTAAAAGGTGCGTTTGAAGGATCAAGCGATGGAGCAAAGCAATTTGCTGAAGGATTAACAGGTATGCTTGGTGCTTTGTTAGAAAAAGCAAACCAATTATTACCAACTATTGTTGATATGGTTTTACAATTAATTCCATCTCTAATTCAATCAATTTTAGATGCTATTCCAATGTTGATTGAAACTATAGCACAGGTAGTTAGCCAAATTATAGTGGCTTTAGGTCAAATGATACCTCAAATTGTACAATCCGTGATAGTTGCAATACCTCAAATTATTCAATCAATTTTAGATGCTATTCCAATTTTATTAGAAGCAGCTTTACAATTTTTCCACGCTATAATTGAGGCTTTACCTGTTATTATCGAGCAATTGTTAGCGATGCTACCATCTTTGATAACATCTATAATTGACTCATTGATTTCATTTACACCTCAATTAACTGATGGAGCAATTTCATTGTTTATGGCAATAGTCGATGCAATTCCAATTATAATCGACAAATTAATGCCTCAATTACCAAAAATTGTAAATTCTATAATTGATGGATTGTTATCAATGCTACCAACATTACTCGAAGCGTGTATAAAGTTACTGATGGCTATTGTACAAGCAATACCAACTATTATACGAACATTAGTTGTCGAATTGCCAAAAATTGTAAGAACTATAGTAACATCATTAACATCTAGAATTGGTGATATTGTACAAGCTGCAATCCAATTATTTACAGGAATTTTGGAGGCTATACCTCAAATTACGATGGAATTGATAGCAAATATGCCTCAAATTATTGCATCTATTGTTGAGGGACTTTTACAAGGAATTCCTGATATGATGAGTGTTGGTAAAGATTTAATCAAAGGATTATGGGAAGGCATTAAAGGAATGGGATCTTGGATTTTAGATAAAATTAAAGGCTTTGGTGAGTCAATTTTAAATGGCTTTAAAAAAATCTTTGGTATTCATTCTCCATCTAAATTATTTGAAGATGAAATTGGTAAAAACTTGGCTCTAGGAATTGGCGAAGGATTTACTGATGAAATGAAATCAGTTGAAAACGATATGATACATTCATTAGATGGAATAACACCAAATCTAGCATATAGTACAAATGCAGGTAATGTTGGCTTTGGTGGTATGTTTAATAATGATTTCATTAATAAGTTAGCAGATTTAATTAATTCTAAAACTCAAGTTATTAATAATAATTATGATTTTGATTATAAATTTGAAAAGATGGAAACATCAAAATTGGCTTTACATAAAGCTGCAATTGAAACAAAGCGAGTTATAGGAGGTTAGTATGGAACTTATTTTAACAAATAAAAATGGTGAAACATTAGACCTCCTAAATAATGACTCAAAATTCATATTATCAGGATGCCAAGCATTACACGGAATAGATACTGAAATACACGATGTATCATCACCTTATTTAGATGGTACTATTGTTGAAGGTGTTAAAGCATTACCAAGAGGAATATCAATGACATTTACTTTAATTCCTGATATTAAAAAAAGTATTGATTTTTTTACAAGAGTAGTTAAATCAAAGCAATGGGTAACTTTAACACAAACCGAAAATAATAAAACGATAACAATAAAGGGAATTGCTACAATTCCACCTTACACAAGAATGGAAGCAATGTGTAAGATACAACTTGATATTTATTGTAATCAACCATATTGGGAAGATTTAAACGCAATAATAGGTGCTATCTCTTTGATATTACCTAAACTTTACTTTCCATATAATACAGGACAATATTTTACTCGAGTTAGTGGTTTTCAAGGTGGTAGGGTGTTTAGTGTGTATGATATGAATGCCGAAAAAACATTTAATAATGATGGTGATGTTGCTGTAGGTATGAATATTCGTATCATCGCTCTTGGAGAAATAACTAATCCTAGAATTAGTTGTAGTACAGGAGAACAAAATGGTTGGTGGATGCAACTTAATGTAACTCTACAAGCAAATGATGAAGTTGAGATTAATACAGTTAAGGGAAATAAATACATAAAAATAAATGGATCAACTACATACAATGGCAGACCTGTATTAAGTTATTTAACATTTAACGGCTATGATTGGCTACAACTTGAAACAGGCGACAACACATTTAATATTACTCCAACATCGGATGATGTATATTTCAATATTACATATAAGAGGAGATGGGAGTAATGATACCATATGTTGAAATTCTAAAATGGAACAATGCCAAAACATCTATTGAGCCATTTGGATTAATAGAGCCTAGCCAATGTTGGTTTGAATTATCTTATTATGAAACAGGCGAATTTGAAATATATGCAGCAGCAAGTTTAACAAGTGTTGAAGCGTTGCAAAAAGGCAACTTCGTAAGAATACCAAATAAGCCTTATTTATGGGTAATAACTTCAATTCAGTATGAGTTTAATACTGAAGGTGGTCGAATGGTTGATGCGAAAGGTTATGAAGCCAAATGGATTGTATCAAAAAGAATTATCCGTGATCCATTACAATTACCTTCAAATTTAGTAGATGCTATGAAGTTGTTATTTGATAATAATTTAGGCTCTAAAGCGATAAGTCAAAGAAGAATAAATGGATTAACTTATGATTTTAGTGCATTAAGTGGTAAAACAACTGAAGCACAGGCTACAAGAGGGAACTTATACGAATTCAGTTGCAATTTACTTAAATTACATCAAAGTGGACTTATTTCAACTTACCTAAATGGTAATTTGAGAGTTGAGGCTCTTGTAGGTCAAGATAGAAGTGAGTCAATATTATTTAGTCAATCAATGGATAACTTAATTAGTGCTACATACTATACAAGCGATAGTGAGAAAAAAACTCATTGCCAAATAGTATCAACATTTAGCGAGACTACAGGTACAGGTGCAGCAAGGACAACAACTACTGATGAATATGTTGCATATTATCCTGATGAAACTGAAGCACCAAGTGGTATAGATAGAATTGAAATGTTGCTACAAAGTAATTTGTCAACAAAAGTAACTCAAGAAGATGGAACTGAAATAGAAATTGATCCATCATCTCAAACATATCAAGATATGCAAAAATCCGAAGGTGCATCTGCTTTAGCCGAAAAGATTGAAGTTGTTGAATTTAATGGAGAAATTGATTTACAAAATTCTAATTACGAATTTGCAACTGATTTCTTTATTGGTGATTTAGTAATGGTAAGAGATGAATACTTCGGTTATTCGGCAAAAGCAAGAATTATTAAATATACATTTAAGCAAGATGAGTCAGGTTATGGAGAAGAAGCTGAATATGGCGAATAAAAGAGCCTCCGTTAGAACGGAGATAAGAACGGAGGACTCAATCCATATGACACGAGGCGAGGCGACTAACTTCGCCTTTTTTATTTATATGCGTGTTAAATTGGAATGATGCTTAAATATTTAGTTGCATTTTGACACATTCTAAACTTATGAATAAATCATCCGTTTTAAAAACCTTGTCAATCGTTACTTTAGCCTTGAGTATATCAACACCTGCATTAGCGAATACAAATTGTAATGTAAGAAAAAATGACTCGATGTGGAGAATATCCAAGAGGTATCATTTGAGTTTTAAAAAGATGTGTGATCTCAATGGAAGCAACTTTAGAAACATTGATGTAATTCATCCTGAAGATTTAGTTACATTACCTCATCAAGAAAGTGAAGGGCATTCAACTAATCAAGAAAGCGAAGGAGACAATATTAAATCAGGTAATGATAGAATGAATGAAACTCAAATTGTAAGCCAAATGAAAGAAGTATTAAATCTTGTTAATCAAGAACGCTCTAAAAATGGGTTATCACCTTTAACGTTAAATAATGATCTAACTCATATAGCAACAATGAAAGCCTCCGATATGAGGGATAAGAATTATTTTAGCCATAACTCACCAACGTATGGTACTCCATTTGAGATGTTACAACAATTTGGAGTGAAATATTCATATGCAGGAGAGAACATAGCAGCAGGACAAAAGACATCCGAGCAAGTAATGAATGATTGGATGAACTCATCAGGTCATAGAGCCAACATTTTAAACAAAAACTATACTCAATTAGGTGTGGGATATGTTACAGGTGGAGAGTATGGCACATATTGGGTACAACTATTTACAAAGCCTCAATAAGAGGCTTTTTATTTTTATAAAAATAAATGTTAAAATTTGTAAATTATTGTGCTATAATAAATCTAGAGGTACGATTTATGGAAAGCACACATTTTTTAGGATTATTAATAGTAGCAATAGGAACATTATTAGGAATTGCATCAGTTATTGTTGCGATAATTATAAAGCCTGTTATCAATTTGAATAAATCCATCACGAAACTTAACGATAGTATAGATAGACTAAATGAAGAAAGCGAGAGTTTATCGAGTCGAGTATCTAATCACGGAAAAGAAATTGATGAAAATAGAGAGCATCTGATTAAGCACGATGCCGAAATAGAACACATAAAGGAGAAATTAAGATGAATTGGAATGAAATAGGTACACAATTAATTGTTGGAATAGTAGGAATAATAGTTAGTGGATTAGGAGTATTTGTAACATATTTAATTAATAAGTGGGTTAAAGACAACGAATTAAAGACAATTATTACCTCATTGAATGATGTTGTAAAAAACGCAGTAGCTGAAACATATCAAACATATGTAGAAGCATTAAAAGAACAAGATAATTTTACTCTAGAGGCTCAAAAAATAGCCGTAGAGCGTTGTTTAGAAACGATTAAAGCAAATATGCCTATTAAGGTCGAAGAATGGCTTAAATCGAATTATACGGACATTGAGAAGTATTTAAAATCTTTGATAGAGGCTCAAATAGGACTTTTAAAAAATAATGGGAGGTAATTATGGCAGAGAAAGGATTATTTTTTAACGCATTTCCAAATAGCAATTACGAAACAGGCTACGATAGAAATTATTCAGCTGATGATATAAGTGATTGGCTTTCTATTGTATGCGAAAGTGGTGTAGTTAAAACTGATAATGAAGCAGGAACAGGCATACCTCAAGGCTTAAAAGTAGTTGAAGCCGAAGGAATGAATGTATCAGTTAATGTTGGTAAAGCGACAATTCGAGGTAAAGGGTACATTAATGACTCATTATTAACGCTACCAATTGCAACTGCTCCAACAACTTCAACAAGATATGATCTAGTAGTATTAAGACAAGACAATACTCAAAGCGTTGGTGCAAGAAAGAATTATGTTTTAGTTATAACAGGAACATCAAGCATTCCATCAGTTAGTGATTTAACAAGAAATGATGATATTTATGATTTATTACTTGGTTATGTTGCTGTTAATCCGAATGTAACTTCAATTACTCAATCTAACATTGTTGATACAAGAGGCGATAAAACATTATGCCCTTACTTTACTGCAGTTAAGGGTTATGATGATTACTATGATGCCATTATTCAAAGATTTGAATATGATACTACATTACAAACTTCAACATTATTTGTTGTAACTGATATACCATCTAATTTATATAACAATAAGTATTCATTTATTAATGTTTATGTAAATGGTTTAAAAGAAGAAAGCGAAAACTTCACAATTGATACTACAAATCAATATATTAAAATAACATTCACATCTCAAAAGAATTCAGGTGCAGATATTAGTGTTATTTTAAATAACTTTGTTGATGGAGAAGGATTATCAACTGCAATTGATGATTATAATCAATGGGTGCAAGATGTAGCCGATTTAAAGACATTGAAGGAATATAATTATTATTGTAATGGATCAACTGATAATGTGGAAATTGCAAATATTGTTAATAATTTCTTTACTAACGTAAGTTTTAGATATAATCAGGGTTTTAAATTAAACATTGTTGGAAACTTTGGATATACTGCTGCAATGTCAGGCGATGGAAATCCATCAAGTCCTTATGTATATTTTAATTTTGAAAAATCAAATGTATCAAATAAAAGAGTAATGTTGGACTTCTCAAATTGCTCTATGATCGAATTCGCTAATGTATCAGGCAAAAGTACAATTATATTTAGTGGATGTAACATTTGCATAAAGAATGCTAATATTTTAGCCATTAATTCAGTTGCTTTAGGAACTTCAGTAGTGATGTTTGATACACAACCAAGAGTAAAGGCTGAAGGGTGTAGATTTTGGGTATATGGTTATAGCGACTCATATATTGCTGCTCGTGGAGAATTTAACAATTGCATCGTACAAGTAAGGAATGCAGGTGGAGATAGTTATTGTTATAAAGCTGCGAATGGTGTTTTCTTAAGTGTGGTTGGAGGTCAAGCTGTAGCCCATACAGGTTTATCAAATGGAAAAAGTGCAGGTGTTTATTCAGCATATTCAAATTGTATGATTACAATTTTTAATTTGATAGTTGCTAAATTAGATTACACAAGTTATTATCAAACAAATTCAATATTGCACATTTCAGGAAAGTTAATTTGTGTAGGATTAATTTCAACATTAGCAGTTTCAACATCAACAGGAGCAAGTGTTACAAGTACAATGGTAGCAAATCCATATAATCAAGTTTGGTAATATACTTATAATATACAAAGTATAATTTAAAGAGTGTTAAATTGGCTTAAATCCTATGTATTAGTCAAATATATCTTATTCATTAGCCAAATATTATATTGCATAAAAATAGAGCGATAAACCTTAATTTATAAGGCATCGCTCTTTTATTTTTGATTTTAAAACTATGTCAAATCATATAAAAACATCATTGTAATATACTTAAACTATACTCATAATATACAAGCAATATACACAAAAATATACATTAATAATAAAACGAGTCTATAGCAAGGATTAAATCCTCAATATCTTTATGAGTATAATGTTCAGTTACATTCTTATCGGAATGACCTACAATGCGTTTTAGAAGAACTTCATTAAAATTAAGCCGAGAGCATTGAGATATGAAGGTGTGCCTTGTATCGTGGAAAGTATGGTCTAAATTTGCCCATTGAAGTAGATCATCGGCTTTTTTACGAACGTTGGTATAATGCTTATGATTTCCTGTGCGAGAAAAGAAAAGATACTTGCGACCTTCAAACATATTTCTTTTTATAATATGCTCAATTTCACGATGAATTGGTATAACTCTATTTTCTCCTGCTTCGGTTTTTATACCACCTATCATATAACGCTTATCAAGATGTATATTATTTGTTTCAAGCATTAATAATTCAGTTATTCGCATTCCTGTATAAAGAAGGATTAAATACATATCAATATACTCATTACCTTCCATAGACCATAACTTTTTAATTTCATTTTTAGTAAATGGTTTAGGAGGTTGTATTTTATCAACTTTAGGCAAATCAACAAACTTTGAGTAATCTTTAACAACAATATCATCTTTCATTGCATATTTATAAAGCAATCCAAATAATGATTTTACAGCAATACATACTGAAGCTGAATTAACATTATCTATTATTTCCTGCAGATGCTTTGTTTTTAAATCTGCGAAAGGTACATTATAAATTGACTCACATTTATTAAATGCTGTTTTATAGGTTTTAATTGTGTTTGGAGATACCTTTTCATAATGCTTAATAGACCATTTATCGTGTATTTCTTTAAAAGTTAATTTACGTTGATCTACATCATACGGATTTTTATTGTACTCCATTAAACATTCCATTGCTTGAGTACGCTTTTCAAAAAATCCTAGATATTTATATTTTTGTCGGTACTGCATAATACCATTTTTTTCGCCTTTAGGCTCAAATCCTATGGTTATTCTAGCACCATAAGGTTTTCTCCGATTTTCTCCAAGATAAACGATGCCACCATAATTGTTAGGTAGTCGCATTTGTTTTTTACTCATAATCAATAAACTCCTTTAACTTTTTCTCATACAAAACATAAGTATATTTGCCTGATGTTTTAATTGCGTGTCCAAAAGGCAATTCTCCATTTTGTAAACCTAACCTTAATGATTGTGGACTAATGTTAAGCTGCTTTGCAACATCAACTATAGTTAATTTCAATATTGACACCTCCTTTAAAGTTAAGAGTCTATATGACACATATGAGTTAAATAAAAAAGCGAGTAAATACTCACTTCTCCATATTCAAATATAATCTCATTATCTCTTTATAAACATCTGCTTTTTTCTCAATAGAAATTTCATCATCTTCAAATACCATCTTGGCTCTTGCAACTAGATCATATACATTCTTTTCTTTTTTAAATCCAAAATAATCTAAACTAACTCCTAAAACCTGTGCAATTCTCTCTAATTCTTTAAGAGATGGTGTCCTTCTACCAATTTCATAATTAGAAATAGTACTTCTTCTCAAATTTAAAGCGTGTCCTAAATCTTCTTGAGACAATCCTCTAGTTTTTCGTAAAATTTTAATTTTTTTACCTAATTCCTCCGACAAAGTTTACACATCCTTTAAATTTTGTAACTTATGTTTAAAAAATGTCACGTTGTGCAACAATATCTAACAATTCGTTAATATCATATCAAATTCTAGGAGTTGAAACAAGAGGATGAGGCAGGAAGCATTGACAATAATTAGGAGAATGATTAGCAATTTTGATTTAATATTTACAAGAAAGGATAACTACACAAACTGTGCTTTACATTCAGTTGTTGGAAAGATTGGACTTGCTTGTGAGTTGAATTTAATCACATTAGAAGAAGCTGATGCTCTAATTGATAGTCTCTTTCAAAAGTATGCAAAGTTAGAAAAACCTTAACGAAAAGTTAATGAAAAATTACAATGTATTGACATATTTTTACAAAAAGATTAAAATAATAGTGAAATTGTGGTTGATACTTGCTTAAAAAGTTTCATATCGCAACATATAGGAAAGGAGGTACACAATGAGAACGGATTTAAAAGTACTTCGAGTCAAGCAAGGGTGGAGACAAAAGGATGTAGCCGAGAAGTTAGGTATATCTGCAACAAGTTATTCGCTTATTGAAAGTGGTAAAAGATTTGGCTCTCCAAAGACTTGGGAGAAGATTAAAGAAATCTACAATTTACAAGACCACGAAATGTGGGAATTACAACATTAATTAAGAAAGGAATAAATATGGCTAGAAGGTCTAAATCACTTGAAAAAAGGTCAAGTGGTCGCTCAATTAAGACTAGAAAAGGTACAAGGCTTACGCATCCAATTAAAGATCCTAATGATAGGAATAAATTAATTAGATGGTTTGATAAAAGATATGATGATGCGAAGAGTGATATTAAGAAAGCACAAGCAGATAGAGATAGAATGATTGTACTTGTGGCTCTTAATACAGGTTTTAGAGCCGAAGATATATTGCAGCTATTGGTGAGAGAAATCGAAAAAGGCTATATAGACATCAAAGAGAATAAAACAGGAAAGCATCAATCATTCTTTTTAGATAGTGCCTTTATGGATGAAGTTAAGGCATATATTGAGCGTAACGAATTAAAACCAAATGATTATATGTTTAAAGGTCAACAACAACAATCTAAAGGAAAAAAGTATCTTGATCCAATCACTCGCCAACGTATTAATCAAGTAATTAACGTTGCAGTTGATGAAATAGGAATACCTTTTTCAGTTGGAATGCACGGACTTCGAAAAACATTTGGTTACTATTGTATATCAGTTAAAGGTATTAATCCATTAACTGTAATGAAGTTATATAACCATACGAATTGGTTTGTAACATCAAGATATATTGAGTGGGGTAATGATGATTTAGAAATGGCTAGATCTAACCTATTCATAAGTGATACAGGAGTCACTAAAAAAAGAAGGAAATAATACACTTTACTACAAAAATATTTTTTGTAAAACATTTATTTATAAACAATCCGAAAAAACACCTAAAACACCTATAACAAAAGGGGAAAAAACAAAACTCAATGCGTATATAAATGTTTGCTAGTCTAATACGCTTTGTCAAGGATTTAGGAGGGATTTTGATGTCGCTTGAGGAGTTTTTTATCAAGGATTATGAGAAGGTCAAACGGATTAATATGGAACTTGAGAAGAGTAACAAGCTGCTTAAAATTGAACACGATAAGATAGAGAGCCATTTAAAAGAAATAATTGATTTTTTGAGTAAAGGTCAACCATATGATACAGGTGCAGCTTATGGTTATTTTTCATTAAGTTATTGGTTAAATGGTAAAGAACGTGAGAGAGCCATTAAAATTTTAAAAAGACTTGGAATAAAGATAAAGGAGGATTAATTAAAAGGAGGTACATATGAGTAGAATATACGATTTAGAGCCGTTAGTACAAGAAGCATTAATTAGAAATCCGAATAGTAGAGCAGATAATTTTATTTTATATGTAGAAGTGTTAAAAAACTTTATTGACACTAATTCATCATTAAAATATGTATTCTTAAATCACGTTGAATTAGGGATACCATCTCTTGAAAGTATCACACGTTGCAGAAGAAAGTTACAGGAAAGAGACTCATCTTTAAGGGACAACAAAGCAACTGAATTGAGAGTCAAAGCTGAAGAAGAACATAGAGGTTATGCGTTAGGAGACAAACAAATATTCTAGAGGTGTTGGAATGGATTATGCATCCGTTTTAGAAAGTATAGTACAAGCAACGTTAAATTTTATCGTTGTGAATGCATTAACTAATAGTAGCCAACAAAAGACAGTTACTGATATGAAAACTGATTTAAGAACAACTAAAGAGGACATTATGGCTGAAATTAAAGAAATAAGAGACTTTTTAAAAGAGGAGGCAGATCAATGAAGATAATCATTGCAATAGTAATAATAATAGCATTGATAATAATTTTTATGAGAAGAGAAGAAAAAGATAAAAACGAGTAAAAAATGACAACGATGTGTCATCTTGATAAGTATTAAAAATAAATGTTGCGTAATGTGTCGGTATTGGGTTAATATAAAGTTAAGCCTTGTTATTAGTTGTGTGATAACAGGCAACAGCGAAACAAGGCTATGCCTCTATATTTTCGGTACACAACTCTAGTCCTTACTCCAACTAGAAGCCGATTATGTAGAGGCTATTTATATTCATCAAGGGAGAGAAACACCAATGGCAGTAATGAGAGTACATAAGAATGCTAATTACACGATTATGAGCAATCATCATTTCAAGGAGAAGAAAATGTCTTTAAAGGCTAAAGGATTATTAAGCCTGATGCTATCCTTACCTGATGATTGGGATTACTCCATCAATGGACTTGCGACATTATCAAAGGATGGTAAAGACTCGGTAATGTCAGCTTTGAAAGAACTTGAGACATTTGGTTACTTGAAACGTACAAGAGTGGTTAATGAACTTGGTCAATTCAAAGGATATGATTACGATATATACGAGCATCCACAGGAGACTCAACCGAACTCGGAAAAGCCGAATACGGAAAAACCTGATACGGACAATCCGACACAATTAAATACTAATAAAATTAATTCCGTAGGAATTAAATCCTTACCTAATAAAGAGAAAAAAGATAAAAAAGATAAAAGAGCAGATGCTCCTTTCAATCCTAATTCGTTTGTAAAAGAATTAATTAAAGCTGAATACATTGAGGATGATGATTTATTTATTTCAGTTTACAATCAATTCTTTTTAGATTTAATAGATGATTATGGGTTTGAGAAAACAAGGTCTTGCTTATGGTACTTTGTTAAAAGATTAGATAATGGCAAAGCATATGACTCTACAGGTAAGGAAGTAGAAAATAAATTTGCTTATTTAAAAGCAGCCATATCAACCAATATTGAAAAAATATCAAATGACATCGATCCATTTAGCGAAGAGGCTATTAAACAAACATTGGCTCTCTTTGGTTAATAGGTGTCATTTAGCAACAATTAGAGTAAGAACTTAACGAAAGGAAAAAGAGGGATGAATGAATTAAATTGTATGGAAGGATTTAGATTTATAGCATCAGGTGAAACATCTAGTGATTGTACTACTCCTTATACAATAAAATTTGATAAAGAGTTTACATTAGGAGAATTTATTAAACAAATTTTATCTAAAAATGAATGGGGTTACATCGAAATTGATAACAAAAAAATAGAATATAAAAAAAATAAAATAATTTCATCAAATCCGTTTGAAAAATTTTATTACAAACACATTATTAACTGTACTGCTCGTGGTGGATGGTCTAATATGGATTATCATATCGTATTAGATGAAGCAATTGATGAATTTGAATTTATGCTTGAAGAAGCAAAGAAGCAATCAATGATCAATATGATTTGGAGCATAATGCTTACTTATCATTTAGTGGAGGTAAAGACTCGACAATACTCCATTACTTATTAGATTTGGCATTGCCTAATAACACAATACCACGTTTATTTTTAAATACAGGGATTGAGTATAAGGCTATTCGTGTTTTTGTTAATAATATGGCTTTAACTGATCCACGAATTATTGTTAAAAATTCAGGTGTAAATGTTAAAAAAATGTGGCAAACCGAAGGGTATCCTTTTAAATCAAAAGAACATTCTCATAAAATGAGCCAATATCAAAGAGGCTTTAGAAATAGAAGCCTTATTGAATATAGAGATGGAGTAAGAATTAATGAAAAAGGTGAAGAAGTAAAACCTTTTGCGATTTGTCCTTCAATGCTTAAATATCAATTTCAAGATGATTTTAAATTAAAATTAAGTGATAAATGTTGTAGTCGATTAAAGAAACAACCTGCTAAACAATGGGCAACCGAAAATAATAAAACTATACTTTTAACAGGAATGAGGTCGGAAGAAGGAGGACAAAGACAACATATAAATTGTACTGCTTTTAAGGACAACAAATTACAAAAATTTCATCCATTATTAGTAGTTAGTGAAGAATGGGAAGATGAATTTGTTAAAAGGTACAACATTGAATTATGCGAATTATATTTACCTCCATATAACTTTAAAAGAACAGGATGTAAAGGATGTCCTTTTGCGTTAAACCTTCAAGATCAGTTAGATGTAATGGAGGAGTTGCTTCCTGCTGAAAAAAAGCAATGTGAGATTATGTTTAAGCCTGTATATGATGAATATAGAAGATTAGGTTATAGATTGCGTAAAGAAGGCGAAGGTAAACAGTTAAGCATTTTTGATTTGATTGATTTAGAAAAAGCCAAATAAAAAGGACTGATCAAATGCGTATTATAATTAATGCAGGACACACCAAATTAGGTGTAGGCACAGGTGCAATAGGAATTTTAACTGAAAGCATAGAAACTCGAAAAATCGTTTATGAATTGATGAAACAACTAGCCGATACTGATTATGAGGTTATTCCTGCAGTATATGATAAAAGCACTAATAATTTAAAGGCAGCTGTAAATCTTTCTAATGACAATGTTGCAGATTTATTTATATCAATCCATCTTAATTCAGGTGGAGGACACGGATGCGAGGCTTATACTTGGAAGGGTCAACAATTAGAAAGAGCCGTAAAAATATGCAATAACCTTGCTAAACTCGGTTATACTAATCGTGGTGTTAAAGATGGATCAGGACTGTATGTCATCAAAAACACCAAATGCGAAGCAATCCTAATCGAAACCTGTTTTGTCGATAATGCCTCCGATGTAGAATTATATAAGGCAATTGGTTATGAGAAGATTGCTAAAGCGATAAAAGAGAGCCTTTAATGGCTCTTTTTTTGTGTCAAAAAGCAACATTTATTTTTCGTACTTATCAAAATGCATCTAAAGAGTTTTTTTGCATTTCACATAATTTCACATAATTATCACATAATTTCCTGAAATTGTTTTGATAAAATATAAGTGTAAAGGAAAGGGGAACAAGTGTTCCAAAGGTGATTAAGATGAAAGGCTATTATGTTATTTGGAATGAAGATACTGAAGAATTCAAAACTAAAAACCAAGCATTAAAAAGAGCAAAGCAGATTTACAATGAAGGGTTAGACAAAGAAGTGTTTATACAACGTTTTGATGATCATAATCCTGATGGATATTTTGCAGGTGAAGAAACAATTTTCATAAAAAACATAATTTAAGGAGGAATAAAATATGAAAAGACAATTCAAATTAGAAAATTTACCAAAAGATGTAAGAGAAAAAATTGATACAATAGTTTTTGCAAGTGAAGGCGAGTTTGTAGATGATGAAACACTTGGGGAATGTAATTTGAAAGATGGCTATGTTATAGATGGTATGTATCATTGGTTTACATTTAATTCAAGACAAGAACTAATAGATGATATTAGAGAAAATGTGGAGGTAGAATAATATGAAAATAAAAAAGACAGCAGCATATATAATTAAATTTAATCAAAAGTATGTAACAAATTATTTATTTAATGATATTTCAAATTACAATAAATGGATATTAGATGATGATATTAAAAACGCTTGTGTATTTTCAGGTTATGATGTATTAAATTTTCAAAAAAAAGGCATTAAATTTGAAGTAGAAGAATTTAATTGGAGGTAGAATAATATGAAAAAATTTAATTTTAAGTTTAAGTTAACTGATGGTAGCAGCTATATCATCAAGAATGTTCCTGAAGGCTTTGATAAGGCAATTTGGAAACACGTTGATGAATACTGCTTAATGTTTGAAAGTGATGTTAAAAAAGTAAAAAGCGTTGTTCAGGTGGAGGTGAGATAAATGAACAAATGGATATTGTTTGGATTAGTTAAAGCAATTGAAGATGGTAGCATTAGTTTAGAAACTAAAGCAGGTACATTTAAAATCAATTATATAGAGTCTTTGAAGCAAGGATTAGCAACAATTCAGGTTGGTGATAAAATCGGTTTGCGTGGCAAATTAGAGGCTTCTAGAGGCATTAAACTAATTGCAGATAAGATTATCGGAGTTAAGAAAGGTGCTTGATATGAGATTATGGCATTATAAACTAATTCCATTCCTTCCAAAGAGTCAGCTATTGGCTCAATGGAGGGAACTCAACTCTATATTTAAGAAACAGGATAAACACATCCTGATTAATTACATATATCAATATCCAAAAGATGATTTAGGAAATTATGCAAATAGAGTTATCCAAGAAATGCTTTCAAGAGGTATCAACGTTAAAAGTTTTAAAAACTATGAAGAATATTTTAAAGAATTAACTTTTAATGTTTATGAATTAAGTGATTATAAGCCTTTTAAAAATCATCATACTGACAGGTATCTGCTTCAATGCTTTAATAACCTTCAGGAGAAGTATGATAGAGGTCAAAAGGATTTTCATAAAGAACAATATGACCAACTAGAAACTTTTATAAAAGATTATTTAGGTGAGGTAATTATATGAAATACATAAGAACAAAAGATGGAAGAATAATTAAAACTGATGGCAAAGGGTGTTTTAAAGAATGGTATGGAGAAACATTATATTTTAGAGATAAAAATCAAACTCATTATCTTAATGGTATTGAGTTTGTTACACAATCCGACACAATAGAAGAGTTGTGTGATGAAGCAGTTGCGGTATATCCAGATGGCACACACGATAATTGTAGTGTTATGCACATTGTAGATAACAACGGATTTTGTGAAGCTGTATATGGCTGTTTAAGTGTTAGTATTGATGACTTAAAGAAAGATTATGAATGTTGGGAAGTCTATGGTGCAGTATGGACTAATAAAGGCTTAATATATGTAGCAAAAATGAATAGCAAAGGAGATTTAGAATTGATATGACAAAAAATGAAGAATTAATTGAAATGTTGAAGAAACATTTTATCAATGAGCAAGGCATTAGTTGTGGATATATCGCTTATAATATTGTTGGTTTTGATAATAAATTTAACGAGGAAGAAAAAGATTTATTAAAAGAGGTTTTAGGAAATGAAAGTAACTGATCCAATATATTATGACTCAATCGAAGTTATTTACTATACTAGACACAATAAACAATGCAATGCTTTTGCAATGAATTTTGAATATACCGATATAGAAACTTACGATGATTTAATTAAGCATATTCAATCCAAAGAAGAACATAAAATTAATAGTATGATTATAATTGCAGAACGTGGATTAGAAGGTGTTGTATTAAGATGGAATGAAGCTGATGGATTATACCAAGTAGGAACAACAAGGGGGTATGCGTAAATGACAAATAAAGAAGCAATTAAAAGATTAAGGCAAGAAACTTGCCCAAATACATATATGCCTGATTTTGATAAGGAAGAATGCTTACAGGTTATTGAAAAGGATTTAAAGCCTTTAGAAATATTAAAGCCTTTATGTTCAATACATAAGACTCCTAAAATGAATTATATGTATTTAAGGGTCGGTGGAGTTGTTGTTAAAAAATTAAATGAAGAAGAATATAACTTATTTGAGGAGTGGTTAAAAAATGATATTAATAACTAAAAAAAGAACAAAAGAAGGTGAACAAGTAAATGTATACGAAGGTGAGTTTGATTATTACGGAAGAATTTTATCACCTGAATTAGTGCAATCCTTCAAGAAGCATCATAACACAATAATGTCTTACGCTGTGTACAAGGCAATTAATGATGATAATAAATTGATTAAAGAATTAAATAAGTTAACAGGTGAAGATTGCGAGATAAAAGTATGTCAACATTTAGGTGAGAAAGATATGTATGGTAATGTTGATGCATTATTATCTGCTCCAACTGTAGTAATCAATCGTAAGCATCATTATTGGATGGGCGAAGATCGTGGTGTTTTTACATTATATGACCACGAAGATGTAGTATTAAAATTAACTGAAACTGAAGTTGGGCAGCTTTATAAAGAAATAGAAGCAAAGTTAAAAGCACCTATAACATCTAAATATCTTCAAGCAAAAAAGATATTTAAGGATAAATATGATGTAAGGTTGATTAAAGATCATATTTGGTAATTTATATTTAAAAAAGATTGAATATTCAAATAATTGTAGTATAATTTAAGTGTGACATACCTAATCCCCAATCCAAACGTTTTAATGTCACATAGTTGGTAGCCGTTCGAGAGACTCCCTACTTCTAATTGAATACTACCAACTTAAAAGCATTGGCTTGTGATGGCTCGAAACATCATAGGTCGATGCTTTTATTTTATAGGAGGATTTTATGAAAAAAATAAAAGATGAGAATTATTTTCAAATATCAGGATGGATGATTAATCGTTTAAATTTAAAAGGAGCAATGCTTTTAGTATATGCTATCATTTATGGTTTTTCTCAAGATGGAGAATGTGAATTCAAGGGAAGTAGACAATACTTGTGTGATTTCATTGGTGTGACTAAACCAACCATTGATAAGGCTCTTGATGATCTATGCAAAAAGAATTTTATAATTAAAGTAAGTGAAACATATAACAATGTTACATTCAACAAATACAAAATCAACAAGGGTATGTTGGATTTTACCACTAGTAAAGAAATTTTACCACCTAGTAAAGAAACTTTACAGGGGGGTGGTAAAGAAACTTTACAGGGGGGTAAAGAAACTTTACCCAATAATAATATAAATAATAATATAGAAAATAATATAGAAAATAAAAAAGAAGTGTATAAAGAAAAATCGCCACGATTTATTCCACCAACACTTGATGAAATAAAAAAATACTGCGATGAAAGAAGAAATTTAGTTGATGTTGAAAGATTTTATGATTTTTACCAAAGTAAAGGTTGGATGGTAGGAAAAAATAAAATGAATGATTGGAAAGCAGCTATTAGAACTTGGGAAAGAGAAGCAGGTTTTAAGCCAACTAAAACTAATGATAATGGTGGATTTGAAGCATTAGGTGATCTAGAAAAACAAACCACTCTAGAAGAAGATATTCTAATGATTAAAAAATCTACTCCTGAAGTAGCCAAAAGATTATTAGATGGTATGGATAGTTATAATCCTGAAAGAGCAAATCAAATAAGAAAAGCATTAAAAGAAGGACAATAAAATCCTTCTTTTTTAAAAATTAAAATAATTATAGTAAAATAATAAAAAATGTTGTAGAATAATGGTAGATATTGGAATAAGGTGGTATTATGGCTAAAGTAGGTAGAAAAAATAAATACAATGAATTAGTTAAGCCTTATTTAGAAGAGATCAACAAAAAAGTAAGGGAAGGCATAACTGAAGCTGAAATATCAAAAGCATTAGGCATTAGTGTTGCCTCTTTAAATAATTATAAATTGCAACATCCTGAATTACAGGAGGCTCTATCCAAGAATAAAGGAGCAGATGTATTACAGGATCTAGTAAATGAAGGCATAAAGGCATCTAAAGGATATTGGGTTATTGAAGAGACAACAACCTATGGTAAAGATGAAGAAGGTAATGTAGTAGTTAAAGGAGTAGTTAAATCTAAAAAGTGGATACCTGCAAATCCTGTGCTACATAAATTTTATGTCTTGAATTTTGGTAAAGAGCAAGGATTGGTTAATGATCCACTCGAATATGAATTAAGAAAAGCCAAAGCCGAGTTTGATGAAGAACAGGCTAAAGCAAAGAATTGGGACATTGATTTTTAGAATTTTTAGAAGAAGTTAACGTGCGAGGAGGATGTGCCATAATGAAACATATATTTGATGATAGTGACAAGAATAAATACGAAGCATTGTCTAAAGCTGAAACATTATCTTTGTTACAACAAGTTATAGAGTCAGGAGAGTTACCTGAAGGTGAATTAAATGGATTAGTTATTACTATAAGAAATCCAATTGACAACAAGGACTATAAAGTAGCATTCTGTACACAAGCCAAGTATAACGAACTTGATGCGTTAGGCGAGTTAGAAACTGATTGTTTATACTTTATTACTGATGATACAACATATGATGGATTAGTATCATCAATTGAAGCATTAAGTGAAAGAATAGATGATAATACATCTAGCATAGAAACTAATGCAATTAATATTAATAAAAATACAAATGATATTACAACTAATAGAACAAATATAACTAAAAATTCAACTGACTTAAATGCAATAAAGGGAATTAACTTATATTTGCATACTATAAGAATTAAAAGTGACTCACCAAAGTTAGATATACAATTAAGTATTTATAACGATGATGAGACTGCTTTCACAAGTAATAACATATTAAGTAAATTTCCTGTTAGAAATCCTGATAAATTATGGTGTACAGGAATATACAACCATTCATCAATAGGTACTATTTATTCGGTTACATTTTGGAATGTGATGCTATCCATAATGATAAGCATCGAATACTTTGAAAATGGAGCATCATCAAGTGCAACATTTACAATTGATGAAATGACAAACTTCACGATTACCGATAATGTTACTCCAATGATTAGGGTACTTAATTATACAGGTCTTGATGAGCCAATTGTTACTGAAGAAATAACTGAAGAAGGGGATGTAAATTATTATGATGTAATTGTAACAAATCCTCATCCAACTCCATTAACATTATGCTATAAGGAAAGTACTGAAACAACATATACTAACGTTACTATAGCAGCCAATGGAACATATACGATTGGTAACTATGTTGAAGGCTCAAGTGGTACGGTTTATTTAACAACAGGTAAACGAAATTCAAACGTAATAACTTGGAGATTATAGGAGGTACATATGGCATATCTAAACGAAAAAAAACTATTTAGCGTGGTACAAGTTAAAGAAGTACCTGTTGAAGAGCCATTACCTGAATACGAAGGAAGTTATAACGTTACCTCAAATGGAACATTGCCTACTGCAAACAAGAAGATGACACAGGATTTAGTTGTTAATGTTGCCGATACAGGCGAAGAAATAATAAACAATACGATTGAAGAAGTAACTACAAATGCAACAAGAATTAGAAGATATTTATTTGCTGACAATTCACAATTAAAAAAGATAACAGGGTTAAACGTTACGAGAATTGCTAATTATTGCTTTAATAATTGTACATCGTTAATTGACGTTAATTTACCTTTAGCAAGTCCTTCTATAAGTAACGACCAATATATTTTTTATAATTGTACTTCATTACAAAACATATCTTTACCAGCAGCTACAATGCTTACTTATTATATGTTTGGTAGTTGTTCATCTTTGATAACTGCATCATTTGAAAATGCAACAAGAATTGACCAATATTGCTTTAGAAATTGCAATGCTTTGATTTCAATAACTTTAGGTGCAAGTAGTGTTTGTTCAGTACAAACTAATAGCCTTCCTGCCTCATCATCTCATCATATGACTATTTATGTACCAAGTGATTTAATAGAAAGTTATCAAACGGCTACTAATTGGAGTACATTGTATAACAATGGTTATATTGATTTCCAAGCAATAACTGAATAGAGGTGGAGATATGATTGTTCAAGAAGAAATAGTTTGTAAAAACGGAATAAAGCAAATTCATACTTATAGTGATGAAGGTTATTACATTAAGCAAGTTGAAACAGGAATTGAATATAGTGAGGCTTATGATAATGAGCCTTTACAATATACCTATGAAGAAACTGATAAAAAAATAGAGGAGGAATAGAAAATGAAAGTAAGAATACCAAGAATTTTAGAAGCAAAGGACATCACAAAATTATCATATGAACAATGTAAGAAATTAAGAAGTGGTGATATGGTAATTAAGTTAACAGGTAATCAGCAACATAGTTACCGAGTATCTTACAAAGAGGATAAAGTAGGAATGTGTTTAACTTATAGTGATGCTTCAGTAGTTGAAACCGTATCTTATGATTACACTGATGGTGCTTGGGTATACAATTCAACTGATGTAACTCATATTACTGAATAATGAAAACTTATAAGAGTACATACGATTTCTATCGTGGTGAGGATTGGGCGAACTGCAAGGCTCAAGTATTACACCAAAGGGTAAAAGCTGATGGATCAATAATATGTGAGCATTGTGGTAAGCCAATAGTAAAGGGATTTAATCCTAATGCGAATAACAATGCAGGAGCGATTGTATTCCATCATAAGACATATCTAAATAATATGAATGTAAATGATGCAGCTATATCAATTAATCCTGATAACATCCAAATAGTACATTGGAGATGTCACAATGAGATACACGAGAGGTTTGGCTTTAGTGGTGGTAACAACATACCTGAAAAGAAAGTGTACTTAATAACAGGTGCTTCCTGTAGTGGCAAGACCACTTGGGTAAGGGATAGGCTACAAGAGGGAGACCTAGTAATTGATATAGATGATATATGGCAGATGGTATCAGGTCAACCTAGATACATAAAGCCTAATGCATTAAAGCCTATTGTGTTTAAGATAAGGGATGAACTCAAGGGGTTAATAGCAAGAGGCACAGGGACTTGGAGGAATGCTTATATCATTGAGTCATTACCAAGTAAGCAAGATAGAGATAGAGAAGCTGATAGGTACAAGGCATTTAACATTGAGATAGTAACAATGGATACATCAATGGAACAATGTATATTAAGATTAACTACTGATCCACAAGGTAGAGATATTAAAGCCTATGAAGGATATATTAGAGAATATTTCTCAAGATATATTGAATAGTCTGACAAATTACTCGGAGGTATCCCCCACCTCAAAAAAAAATTTGAAGGTACGGGGGTCAC
>CALGEC010000015.1 GCA_937881815.1 uncultured Bacteroidales bacterium | reverse complement strand
AGGTCGCTGCCAGATTAAACCGAGAGCTTCGCTGAAAAGCGAGGCTCTTTTTTTTTTGCTTGTGAGACTCTATGAGACTACAAGACTACAAGACTACAAGACTACGAGAATTAGTGTTGGGGTTTGGGGAAGGAAGAAGGTTTAATGAGCAAGGTGGAGGGGTTAAAGTTTTTTTTTGTGAGAAGGAAGGTAAACGGAGATTGGAGGGGTGTTGGAGTTTGATGTGGGAGGGGTTTTGATAGTATTTATAGTTGCAATAGAGACTATAGAAAAAGGCTGAGACTATGAAAAAAAGTCTTTGTTTTTTGAAATTTTTTCAAAGAAAAAATCTTTTTTTTCTTTACTTTTTTTGAATTTTTCTTTGATTTTTTTTCTTCTTTGCAAACCTCGGTCTCTACATTTTATTGATTTGTGTTTAATTCTTTGATTTTCAAATATTAAAGCAAAGACTTGAAAAAGGGGTGGGGTAAATAAGTCTTTTTTAAGCAAAGAAATATGCTGATTTATTTGCTTGATAACCAAATAAATCATACCTTTGCAAAGCCTTTTACACAGAAACACCTGTCTAAAAGACGCATTTAATTTCTACTATTGTAGATCTCCATAATGTGAAAGTAATTGGTCTTGTCTAAAAGACGCATTTAATTTCTACTATTGTAGATTGATTATACCAACTTTATCCGAATATGTCTAAAAGACGCATTTAATTTCTACTATTGTAGATAGTTTCTGTATAATTTAGAAGATGACAGTCTAAAAGACGCATTTAATTTCTACTATTGTAGATAGTGATTCTTTCGTTTGGGTTGATGTAGGTCTAAAAGACGCATTTAATTTCTACTATTGTAGATGGAAGTAGTTGCAACTTGCTTTGTATTGTTGTCTAAAAGACGCATTTAATTTCTACTATTGTAGATAGGACTATATTTAATTACAAAACTGAGTCTAAAAGACGCATTTAATTTCTACTATTGTAGATTAACAAAAATAGCTTAATGTTAAAATTGGTCTAAAAGACGCATTTAATTTCTACTATTGTAGATTTGATTTTCCCATAGTTATAAGATACTGGTCTAAAAGACGCATTTAATTTCTACTATTGTAGATTTTTTTAATGTAAGAAACTAAATCTCCTGTCTAAAAGACGCATTTAATTTCTACTATTGTAGATCAAACACAAAATTAAACAAAAATTTAAGTCTAAAAGACGCATTTAATTTCTACTATTGTGATTTTATGGACGATTTTATTTTGATTTCAAATCTTAATGACTTTATTTTCTGTCCGTATTCTATATATCTGCATAATATATATATGAATACGGACGAGGAGATTTATCATGCATCACCTCAAACCAAAGGAAAACTCTCTCACGCAACGATTGACGAAAAGACAGCAAGCAATAAGAAAGATGATTTGCAGTCTTTGCCTATTATTTTTTTGAGGCTTGGCATTATGGGTAAGATTGACATTTATCGTACAAAAGAAAAACTGCTTATAGAGAGAAAATACAACCTTAAAACCATATATCGAGGGCAGCTCTATCAACTTTGGGCACAATATTTCTGTATGAAAGAAATGGGATACGAGGTAGAAAAATTGGCATTCTATGAAATCTCTACAAATAAAACAACATTTGTTGAATTGCCTACAAAGGAGGATAGGGCAGAGCTTGAAAAATTGATAGAAGATTTTCGCAATTACGATCCCGAAATAGAATTTTTACAAAATGAAAACAAATGCAAGCATTGCGTTTATTGCAATCTTTGCGACAAAACCAATATAGAAAATGTTTACACATAAAGATGTAGAATTTCGTTCGATATTTGTGATAAATTGTCTTGAACATCGAACCCTAAGAGTAAGCAACGGAGAACTAATGCTTGAAGAAACATCAGAAGAAGGCGTAAAAACCTTAACTAAATTGCCATTTCAAAAAATTCTTATGCTATTTGTAATAGGGAATATCAGCATAACTACTCCCTTGATAGAGAAGTGTAAGAGATTTAATGTAGGCTTAGTAGTAACAAATCTTAGTTTAAGACCAGTGTTTTTTGAAAGCAATTCGGCAGAATCTAATTTCCTATTACGCAAAAAGCAACACTCTTTACCAAAAGAGGATATAAGCATAGCGAAAGTTCTTGTTAGAAATAAGATTGAAAATCAACTCTCCTTATTGCAAAAAACAAGGCTGAAAGATAAGCAGACCCTTAAAGCAGAAAAAGTATGCGAAAGAGTATTGTCGCTTATTGATAAACAGAAAGATTATAATCGTTTGATGAGTGTTGAGGGTAATGTTTCAAAAGAGTTTTTTGGAGCGTATTTTCAAAATCTTGATTGGAAGAAAAGACAACCGAGAGTAAAGAACGATGCAATAAATTCAACGCTTGATATAGGCTATACGATATTGTTTAACTATGTGGAGTGTTTTGTTAGAATGTTTGGATTTGATGTTTATGTTGGAGTTTATCATCGTTTGTGGTTTAGGAGAAAGTCTTTGATTTGCGATTTGGTGGAGCCGTTTCGTTGCATTATTGATAGGGCGGTACGCACGGCATTTAATAGAAAACAATTTAGTGATAAGGATTTTAGTGTCGTAAAAGGTGAATGGCGATTGAGATATGATAAAAACAGGGATTATTGTAAGGTGTTTTTCGATGCACTTCTACCTTATAAAATGGAAATCTTTAAATATGTTCAGTCTTATTATAGATGCTTTATGCGTGGTACGGATACGGCGTCTTATCCAAAGTTTTTAGTGTGATGTTAGTTGTAAGTTATGATATAAGTGATGATAAACTCCGAACAAGATTTGCAAAAATGCTTACAAAAAACGGAGCAATACGTTTGCAATATTCGGTTTATGAGGTTAATAACACAAAAAGAATTATGGAAAACCTGAAATTAAAGATTGATTCTTTTGCAAAAGAGTTTACGGGAGGGGATAGCGTAATTGTTTTTGATGTTGCAAACGTTAATTTGCAAAAATACGGCAATGCAATACATAGAGATGCCGATATTTTCTACTTTTAGAAAAAAATGTTTTGTGTGCTTTTTTTGTAAATTCATCACCTACATTTTACAGATAAATTATAATTTAATTATCTTCTTTTTTGTTTTGTAGATAAAGATTATAGTATTTTTCTACCTCTTTAATTGAAAAGTACGCTAAAAATAAAGAAAAGAACACGCAAAAGAAAGGTAAAATAATAATTGTATCGACATTATATAAATCACGTATTTTTTCTGGAATTACTTCACCTGGACCATCTACTTCTGCATTCCATTTTTTTGTTACCCAACCTCCGATGTTAGCACCTTGCGATAGAAAACTTTTTCCATCAGAGCTGTATTTTACTCTTGTATGACAATAGTAAAAATCTTTGTAAGTTTTTAGAGCAAGTCCAGTTTTTACATTCCAAATCACCATCATACCTTCCCAATCTACAGAAACCAAGTGTTTATTATTAGGACTAAAATCCATAGACATAATTCCATCAATATGTCCTTTTAAAGTCTGAATACATTTTCCATTATTTATGTCCCAAATGTCTATTCTTCCTTTTGGAGAACTAGTTGCCAAATATTTACCATTAGGACTAAACGCAATAGAGGCACTTCCACATAAACTTTCGTAACCTTTAATTGTTTGAATACACTTTCCGCTATCTATATCCCAAATTCTAATAGTACCATCAGAAGAAGACGAAGCTAATCTCTTTCCATTAGAGCCATATTCTATTGAATTAACTTTTTTTGTATGTCCCTCCAAAGTTTTAATACACTTTTCGCTATTTATATTCCAAATTTTAATCGTTTTATCATCAGAGGCAGAGGCTAAATGTTTACAATCAGAAGAAAAATCAACATCATTTATTTTAGCTGAATGCCCTTTTAAATTTTTAATACAATTAGTTGTTGTAGAATCACAAATATATACAATACTATCATCTTTAAAACGAGAGACAAATTGCTTGTCAGGACTATGAGGATAGAAGTCCCAAAAATATGTTCCTGCATAAGTTTTTTCGGAACCATTACATGAGAGAAATAATAATTGGATAGCAAAAATAAGAGCAATACCAAATGAGACTATTGCACATATTATCAAAGATTTCATCTCTTTTTTAGGGTTTACTTCGTTTGTCTTTTTCATATTGTGTCAAGGTTGTTGATTTGTTTAATAACGTCATTATTAGTTGTTTTCTTATGTGGATTTTTTTATGCAAAGAATAAAAGATAATTTTCTTAGAAAAAAAATAATAATTCAAGGGGTTATTTGATACAATTTCTTAAATTTGCAATACACAAAAAAGAATGGTTATGGCAAATTTTGAGAATTTTACAAATCTTTATTCTATTTCAAAAACGCTTCGTTTTGAATTGCGACCTATTGGAAAGACACAAGACTTTATAGAAAAGCATGGCTTGTTGAAAGAAGACGCTCATCGTGCTGATAGTTACAAAAAAGTAAAGAAACTAATAGATGAATATCATAAAGACTTTATAGAAAAATCGCTTTCGTCTTGTAAATTGAAAATAGAGAGTAATGATAAGAAAGATTCTTTAGAGGAGTATTGTGAACTTTATAAGAAAAAAGATAAAAGCGAATCAGATAAAAAAGCATTCAAAAAGATACAAGACCAATTACGAAGTCAAATTGTAAAAGCCTTTAATGATAGAGAAGAATTTAAAGAATTAGGTAAAAAAGAGTTGATAACTGATTTGCTTCCAAAGTTTTTAGATGATGAAAACAATAAAGAATTAGTTGAAGAGTTCAAAACTTTTACTACATATTTTACAGGCTTTCATGAAAACCGTAAAAATATGTATTCAAGTGAAGAAAAATCAACTGCAATAGCATATCGACTAATTCACGAAAACCTGCCTAAACATTTAGACAACGTTTCTATTTTTGAAAAACTTAAAACATCGAATGTAAGTGAAGACTTTGCAACTTTAAGCAAAGATTTGAAAGAAGAATTGCAAGGAAAGAGTTTAGAAGATTTCTTTTTGATAGAATCTTACATTGAATTGCTTTCACAATCTCAAATAGATAGATATAATGCCTTAATAGGAGGAAAGTCGCTTGAAAAGAATAAAAAGATAAAAGGCTTAAACGAATACATAAACCTTTATAATCAAAAGCAAAAAGATAGCAAGGACAGATTACCAAAATTGAAAATGTTGTATAAACAAATACTAAGCGATAGAGGTGCTTTGTCTTGGTTGCCTGAAACTTTTAGCTCGGATAATGAACTTTTAGAAAAAATAGAAGAATGTCGTAGAGAATTTATAACAAATGAAGATGGTAAGGGTAGCCTTTTGGAAAAAATCAAACAATTGATAATCTCTCTTGACAAATACGATGTTAACAAAATATATATCCGCAACGACATTCAAATAACCAATATTTCACAAAAGGTATTTGGCAGTTATGGAATTATTTATGCAGGACTAAGAGAATTATTAAAGAAAGATGTTAAGCAAAAGAAGAAAGAAAACATCGAAGACTATGAAGAAAGACTTGAAAAGCTAATAAAAGCCTTAGACAGTATAGCAATAAGCACGATAGAGGAAGGAGTTGCAAGTTTAGGATTAGAAAATAAAAGCTCAATTGTTGATTATTTTAAACAAAACATTGAAACTCTTTTCGTGGATATAGAAAATAACTACTCTAAGGTAAAAGACTTATTGAATATAGAATATTCCAAAGAGTGCAATTTAAAACAAGACAAAGTAAATGTTGAGAAAATCAAAAATTATTTAGATTCGCTAAAAGCTTTGCAAAGCTACATAAAACCATTATGTGGAAAGGGCAACGAGGCTGAAAAAGATGAAAAATTCTATGGGGACTTTACACAATTATGGGACGAGTTTAATAAAATAACTCAACTCTACAATATGGTAAGAAACTATCTTACACAAAAACCTTATTCGGAAGAAAAAATCAAACTTAATTTTCAAAACTCTACATTGCTAAAAGGTTGGGACTTAAACAAAGAAAGAGATAATACAAGTGTGTTGTTAAGAAAAGATGGTCTTTATTATCTTGCTATAATGAATAAAAATCATAATGCAGTATTTGATGTTAAAAATACAAAAGATAAAAACAACGGAGAGTGTTATGAAAAAATAGAATACAAACTCTTACCAGGACCAAATAAAATGCTTCCCAAAGTTTTTTTATCTACAAAAGGAATTGCAGAATTTAATCCAAGTAATGAATTATTAAAAAACTACCAAAACGAAACACATAAAAAAGGCGATAAATTTAAAATTGAAGATTGTCATGCTTTGATAGATTTCTTTAAAACCTCAATAGAAAAACATAAAGATTGGAAACACTTTAACTTTGTTTTCTCCGACACAAATACATACGAAGATTTAAGTGGATTTTATAGAGAAGTAGAACATCAAGGATATAAAATCACTTTTAGAAATATTGCTGTTGATTATATTGATTCTTTGGTTGAAGAAGGCAAAATCTATCTTTTCCAAATCTATAACAAGGACTTTTCGCCTCATAGCAAAGGTACGCCAAACCTTCATACGCTTTATTGGAAAATGCTCTTTGAAGGAGATAATCTTTCTAATGTAGTATATAAACTAAACGGAGAAGCAGAAGTGTTTTTCAGAAAAAAGAGTTTGCCAAACGATAAACCAACACACCCGGCAAATGAACCAATAGAACATAAAAACAAATTAAGTGGAGATTATAAGAGTGTATTTCCTTATGACTTGATAAAAGACAAACGATACACAGTTGATAAATATCAATTCCATGTTCCGATAACAATAAACTTTAAAAGTGAAAATATTGATAACGTAAATGATAGGGTAAATCAATACATTAGAGAATCAAAAGACCTACATATTATAGGAATTGACCGAGGAGAAAGACATTTACTTTATATTTCGGTTGTTGATTTGCAAGGAAATATAAAGTATCAAACAAGTTTGAATGTTATAAATAACTATGATTACCACAATAAACTGACCGAAAGAGAAAAAGAAAGAGACGAAGAACGCAAGAGTTGGCAAACAATAGAAGGAATCAAAGACTTGAAAGAAGGATACCTTAGTCAAGCGATTCACAAGATATGTAATCTTATGATAGAGTATAATGCTATTGTTGTACTTGAAGATTTGAATTTTGGTTTTATGCGAGGTCGTCAAAAGTTTGAACATTCCGTTTATCAGAAATTTGAGAAAATGTTGATTGATAAACTGAATTATTTGGCGGACAAGAAGAAAAACCCACAAGAAATTGGTGGATTATTGAAGGCTTATCAATTAACAAATCAATTTAAAAGTTTTAAGGAATTAGGAAAACAAAGCGGATTTTTATTCTATACACAAGCTTGGAATACAAGTAAAATAGATCCTGTAACGGGTTTTGTGAATCTTTTCGACACTCGTTACACCAATAAAGAAAATGCAAGAAAATTCTTTTCAAACTTTGAAGATATACGTTTCAATGAAGAAAAGAATTATTTTGAATTTGAGTTTGATTACAACAACTTTACTACAAAAGCCGAGGAAACAAAGACACATTGGACTCTTTGTACATTTGGAGAAAGAATAGAGACGTTTCGTAATCCGGAAAAGAACTCTGAATGGGATAATAAAACGATAGACCTTACGCAAGAGTTCAAAAACTTCTTTGAAGAAAATAAAATATCTCTTTCAAACCTAAAAGCCGAAATAGTAAAACAAGAAAGCAAGGAATTTTTTGAAGAATTATTGCACTTACTTCGTCTTACGTTGCAAATGCGTAATAGTATAAGCAATACAGATGTGGATTACATAATTTCTCCTGTTGCAGATGAAAATGGAAACTTCTATTTAAGTTCTAAATGTGATGAATCCTTACCACAAGATGCCGATGCAAACGGAGCATATAACATTGCACGAAAAGGAATTATGATAGTAGAGAGAATAAAAGCAAGTAAGAAAGGAGAGAAACTTGATTTGGCTATTTCAAACAAAGATTGGCTGAAATTTGCACAAGAGAAACCTTATAGAAAATAATAAATTTGCACAATCTTAACGTAAAATAAAGTAAAGAAAATGGCGGTTTATAGGTTGGATAATGAATTGTGGTTTCCTAATCCTTATGAGGGAGAGGAAGATGGGCTTGTTGCGATTGGTGGAGACTTGTCTATGGATAGGCTTTTGTTGGCTTATAGCAATGGAATCTTTCCTTGGTTTTCGTTTCGTCATTACAAGGAGCCTTTGTGGTATTGTCCTTTGAAAAGATTTGTTATTTTTCCCGATGAGATTCACATAAGTCATTCTATGAAACAGCTGATTAAGCAGGGCAAATACTTGGTTACGGTTAATGAGGACTTCGATGGAGTGATAAATGGTTGTGCTACGGCTAATAATAGAACGGAAGAATTGGGGGCTTGGCTTGGAGAGAATATGATAAAGGCTTATAAAAGGTTGCATGAGTTGGGATTTGCTATTAGTGTTGAAGTGTGGGAGAGGGATGTGGAAGAAAAAGATGGAAGATGTCTTGTTGGAGGGCTTTATGGTGTTACTATTGGAAATGGTTTTATAGGGGAAAGTATGTTTTTTCTTGTGCCTAATGCGTCAAAGTTGGCTCTTATCTATCTTGCAAAAATGCTTTCCTCGGTTGGTTGTGCCTTTATTGATTGTCAATTAGAAACCTCCCACCTTAAATCAATGGGTGGAAGGTTTATTTCTTATGAAAAATATATGGAGTTGCTCAAAGGGTGATTTTTTTCTTTGTTTTAGAAAATTATTTCTTTGTTTTATTTTTCTAATTCTTTGTTTTATTTATCGGTTTTGACCAATGTAAACCTCTGTTGCGCCAACTCCGTATTTTGACATTGAGGCATCGAAGTAGTGAATGTTTTGATATTTGTTTAATTCTTTTATTAACTCGGATTTTAATATGCCTTGTCCTACGCCGTGAATGAAGATGATTTTGCTTAGTCCTTGTATTATTGCTTCGTTTAGGCATTTGCGTGCGTATTCTATTTGAATTTTTAGCATTTGGTCGTTTTCCAATAGGTAATAGTCCTCTACTAATTCGCCTATGTGTAGGTCGATTTCGGCGGTTGAGGAGTTTATCATGTGTTTGTCTAAAAAGGTGTTGGTGTAGGCTCTTTTGGCTACGTTTACTACTATGTTTTCTTCTTTTGTAACCTTGTCTTCTTCTTTTACTATGCTTGTTTGAATGAATGGAGATATTGTAAGCATTTTGCAAACCTCATACATAAGGGCTTTTTCTCTAAAGAATCCTGTATCAATGTAACATCCTTCTTTGAAAAATTTGCTTCCTCTTAGTTTTAATTCACAATTGCAAGGCATTAAGACTTTTGTGTCTTTGTCGTTGTGGAAAAGTATTTGAATTGAGCCTTTTTCCCATTTGCTGATTTGGTCTCTTGAAATTGTGTCTAAATGGATTTTTTCCATTTTTTCTAATGTGCCAAAGTCCTCCGATACAAATCCATCTTCTTTTAAAAGTAGTATTGAATAGATTATTCTATTTTGTGTGTTGTTTACAAGATATACGTCGATGTCTCCTGAGATAAACCATTTTTGGTCTTCTGGTATAAAGCATAGATATATGCCTTGTTCTTGTTTTTTACCGATTGCGGAAAGGTAAAGAGGGGTTATTCTATCGTCTTGTGAATATGATGGAGTGAAACTTTCTTTTTCTTCTATTTCTTTCTTTTCTTCTTTTTCCTTTGTGCAGAAGAATTTTCCTGCCTCATCATCGCAATGATCTAATACAAGATCGGAAACTAAGGTTGGTATTTCAAAACCATCTACTTCTACGTTTGCTACGTTTGTTGCTGAAAATCCTTTGATTATTCCTCCTCCTTCGGAACTTAAAAACTTAACTCTGTCGCCTATTTTAAACTTTGCCATTTTTTATTTTATTTTATTGTTATTTTTATTCTTTGTGATATGGTTCGTTATTAAGAATTGTGTATGCTCGATAGATTTGTTCTACTATCAAAAGGCGTATCATTTGGTGTGAAAAGGTCATTTTTGAAATTGATACTTTGTCTTTGATTGCTTGATAAATTTTTGGCGAAAATCCGTATGCACCTCCAACTATGAAGTTAAGGTTTTTTATGCCTTGATTCATTTGTTTTTGTAGGTAATCGGAAAATTCTACGCTTGTAAATTCGGTTCCTTTTTCGTCAAAGAGTATATTCTTGTCGTATTTGCTTATGTGTTTTAATAATATCTCTGCTTCCTTTTCTTTAATCTCGGAGGGCGATAGGTTTTTTGCTCCTTTGATTTCGGGAAGGGTTATTATTTCAAAGTTTACATAGTGTTTTAGTCGTTTTATGTAAAGGTCTATTGCTTCAATTAAGTGCTTTTCTTCTGTTTTGCTTATTACGGTTAGTTTTATATTCATCGTTTTAGTTTTCTAAGTAGTGAATAGATTTTTGAATATTGTTTTTGTACGTAAAAATATTGGGTTTGTTCGGCTCCAAAATGACGTATAAATGTTTCTATTTGTGGCATTATGCTGCCTGTGAAATCGTATATTTTACAATTTTGTTCTTTGGCATATTGTAGGCTTTTCCATAGTAGAACGCTTGGTGCGTTTAGGTGTGAGAAATGTGGGTTTGAGCCTGAAAAGAGTTGATAGCAAATTTGATTGTCAATGATTAGGTATGTTATAGCTAAGATATTGCCTTGTGAGTCTTTGAGAGCAAGTTTTTTTGCTTTGCCTGCTTTGGTGCCTGCTTTGTCTATTTTTTCAAAATATTCAAAACTAAATGGGCAAACAGTGTTTTGTTTTTGGTAGGTTAGGAGATTGAGAGCGTAAAAGTCTTTTGCTTCTATGTTTTCGCACAAAGTGAGTTGGTCTTGTGTCTTTCGTATTTTTCTTCTGTATTCTTTGTCGATTTGTTCAAAGGTGTAGTCGAGGTTTTCAAGGTTTGTGAATCGGTAGGTGTAGTGTGGAGTTGCCGAAAATTTGTTCCAAAGAAATCCAAGCCAATTTTTTATTTCGGGATTGAACTTTTGTGTGTAGAAATCAAGGTTTAGTTTGTCTATTTCTTTTGCAAAGTGTTGTAGGGCTTTGTTTTCTATGGAGTAGGTTTTGTTGTTGCCTATGTTTTGAGGTAAGCAAAGATAGGGTCCTGAGTATGGCATTAGTAAGGCTGGCATTATGGTGCGAAAACAAAGGGTTTTCTTAATGGAATAGGGGAGAATGCCTATGATTTCTTCGCCTTCTTTATAGATTATGCAGTCCCAATTGTTGTTGTAAATGGTATTTAACCACCATTCTTGGTAGTAAAATGGTAGATTGGGATTTTGTTGGCAAAATGTTTGGTAATCTTGTTTTGTCATCTTTATTTGTTTAGTCGTTCTCTGAAATCTGACAACACATTCATATAGTTAATGTAGGCTTGGTAAGGAGAGTCGTAGTGATTGAAGTATTTGTGTACGTCTCCGTCTGAAAACCATTTTGTACACATATAATAAAAGTTGTCAGAGGTTTGAAGGTAACGCCAAGTGCGTAAGATTTCTTCGTCTTGTGTTGAAAGAACGCTTTCTTCTAATTCATAGATTTGCTCAAATGCGTCATCTTGTAAATCGTTTCCTAACCAAGCGGTTACATCTCTTTCTTCATCGGCCCAAGAGTAAGGCTCGGGTGCAAGAATTACGTCTTTGGGCTCTAATCTTGCTACAAGTTCACTTGGGGTTGCAAAGTTGTAGTTGCTTTTTGTTAAAACGGTTTGCGGAAGGTGGCGTAAAAATTCAAATATTCCTGTTTCTTTCCATTGGTGTTCTCCAAAGGTTTCGTAGTCCATAAAAAGATTTAGGGTTTCTACGTTTTCAATCTGGTTAATCCAAGATACAAATTTATCACACGTTAAAGGAAATCCGTTCCAGTTGTGTTGAGAAAAGCGAAAGGCTATGTCGTCACTTAGTTGGTAGTTTTTTAATAGGAGTAATAAGCCATTTTTTTCGCTATGTTGGTAAAGGTAATTAGGGCTTCGCCATGCTAAGATGTGTTTTGCTCCTTCGGCAAGTTGGGCTTTAAATCCTAATTCTCTAACCATTCGTCCTATGTTGTCGGAATAAATAAGCTCTGTGTTACGAAAAGTAGTTGGTGTGATATTGAAGTGCTTTTCTATCATTTTTTTATGAATGAGCACTTGTTCTTTAAATTCTCTTTCACTTGCAAGAGAAGATAGTGAATGGGTATAGGTTTCGCAAAGAAATTCTACGCAACCTGTTGCTGCTAAGGCTTGAAAGGATTCTAAAACTTCTGGACAATAGGCTTCAAATTGTTCAAGTGCTGTTCCGGATATGGAATAGGCTACTTTGAATGCTCCTTTGTGTTGATTGATTAGTTCAAGTATTAGTTTGTTTGTTGGTAAGTAACATTTTTCTGCTACTCTCTTACAAATCCAACTGTTTTGTATTTGGTCGAAGTATTGATGGCTTTCTCCTATGTCAAAGAATTTGTAGGGTCTTAGCCTAAATGGTTGATGGACTTGAAAGTAAAAACAAATTGATTTCATAACACAAAGTTTTATTTTTTTAATTGATTGTATAATTCTACTAATTTCTCTGCGACTTTTGACCAAGTTGTGTTAATTGCTTCGGCTTTTCCTTCTTTGGAAAGTTTGTTTGAGAGTACGGGGTAGTTGCCTATGGCATAGATTGCATTAGCTATTGCGTCTGTATCCCAGAAATCTACTTTTATTGTGTTGCGTAAGACTTCGCTAACACCCGATTGTTTGCTTATTATTGTGGGAACCGAATTTTGCATCGCCTCCAAAGGTGCTATTCCAAAGGGTTCCGACACGCTTGGCATAATAAACATATCGCTTTGGCATAGTAGGTGATTTACTTCTTGACTTTCTAAAAAGCCTGTGAAGAGAAAGTTCTTTGAGATGCGTTTTTTTGCTACTAAGGCTACCATTTTGTTTAGCATATCGCCTTTTCCGGCCATAATGAAAAGAAAGTTTTTGTCTTTTTTTAATACTTTTTCGGCTGCTTCTATAAAGTAGTCGGGGCCTTTCTGAAAAGTAATTCTACCAATGAAAGAAACAATTTTTTTATTCTTTGTTTTATTGGAATATTCCTTTGAAATATTTTGCTCAACTCCATTGTGAATTGTCAAAACCTTTTCTGGATTTTGATGATATTTGTTTATTATAATATTTTTCGTAAAGTCGCTTACGGCAACTATTTTATCGGCATTGTCCATTCCATATTTTTCAACCTCATAGACAGCTTGGTTTATGTTTTCTCCACTTCTATCATACTCTGTTGCGTGAACGTGAACGATAAGTGGTTTGTTGCTAATTTGTTTTGCAATTACGCCTGCTTTATAGCATAACCAATCGTGAGAATGTATTACATCAAAGGAGTTTTGCTTTGCAATGCTTGCTGCTACGAAAGCATAACGTTCAACTTCTTCTAAAAGGTTTTCTCCGTATCCGCCTTTGAAATCGAGTTTTAAATTATTTGCTGTTTTTTGTGGCTGTGTGGTTGAATGGATTATGTTGTAATAATCTTGTTGTCCTATGTATGGAATGATTGTTGAGTTGATTTGAACAAATGAAACTTTTTGGTCAATGTTTTCTCTTTCTTGTTTAGAAAGGTTATTGACTACTTGACTTGCAGAAAGTATTTTAATTTGTGATGTATCTTCGTCTCCAAATGCTTTTGGAATAACAAATATTATTTCTACATCTTTGTTGTAAAGTGCTTTTGTTAAGCCATAACAAGCTGTTCCTAAGCCTCCGGATATGTGAGGTGGAAATTCCCACCCAAACATTAGTACTTTCATAATGTAAAAGTATTTATTTGTTTACATTTGTCTATCATATATTTCATTCTACAAACCTCTGCCACACTCCAAGCTTGAGAAATGCTTCCTCCTGCTTTGTATGGTGGATTTCCATCGTAAACCTCTGCTATGCTTCCAACACAATAATCACATAATATATTACCAAATTCTTCGTAGATTTGTTCTATGTAACTTACGGCTTCTTTTCCGTAAACTCTTAGAAAGGCTTCGGCAAAGGCTCCAATTAACCAAGGCCATACAGTGCCGTTGTGATATGCTCTATCTCTTTCTTCTTGGTTTCCAAAGTAGGTTTCGTGATAGTTAGGGTGCGTTGGAGAAAGTGTTCTTAGTCCTCGCGGTGTTAGAAGTTCTTGACGAACTTTTTCAACGATTAGTTGGCGAATCTTAGGGCTTATTGGACTGTATTCTAATGAAGAGGCAAATATCATATTGGCTCTTACGGAAAAATCTTTCTTGCTTCCATCAACACAATCGGCAAGATAACCTATTTCTTTTGACCAAAAGGTTGATTTGAAATTAGTAGGAAAATTCTCTGCAAATTCGTCCCATTTTGCTATTTCGCCATCTTGACAATGTAGTTTTGCAAGTTCTCTATAAAACATTACTGCATTGTACCATAAGGCATTGATTTCAACGGCGTATCCTTTTCTTTGTGTTACGGGTTCGCCATTTACTATTGCGTCCATCCAAGTTAGTGCTTTTCCTTCTTCGCCTTGCCATAATAGGAAGTTGCTATCCATTCTTACGTTTACACCTCCCTCCGAAAAGTTCTCTAAAATGCTTCTCATTACTCCATTATAGGCTTGCCACACCTCTTTTCGTGCATCGTTTATATAGGCATATTGTTGTAATGCCCAAAAGAACCACAACGGAGCGTCAATACTATTGTATGCAGCCTGCGAACCTTCTCCTATATTTGGGAAAAAACCGTCTTTGAAATCGTCAATCATTGTGTCGATTGCTAAACGAAACATTCGCCAATCATCAAGTGCTATGCAAAGTCCAGGTAAGGAAATAAAGGTGTCGCGTCCCCAACGTCCAAACCAAGGAAAGCCTGCTACTAAATTAACTTTTGTTCCTTTGCGAGAAAAGAACATTCGAGCGGCTCTTTTGAGTATGTCATCTGTTGTTTGAATTGGAAATCTCCAATGTGTTTCTTTTGTGAAATCTTGGCTAAGTAGAAAAGGATTTGCTTCTTCTACTCCACAACTTACATATAAACTTTCGCCCTTTCTTAGGGTTACTTTAAATTTTCCTGGTACTAATAAATCTTCTTGGTATTCGTATCCTCTTTCTTTTTCTTTTATGTATTCAAAATTATAATACCAATAAGGATTATGGGAATATTCTACTTTTTTTGAAAATTGTATGTAAAGCGGAGTGTAGTTATCATACATTTTAAAGCATATACCTTGCTCGGCTGGCTTAAAAGAGGAATTAGCATCGTTGTTTGATTTTGATAGCTTATGAATTTGACGAAATGCTAAGAAGGGTTGTAGTTCTAATTCAATGTCTTGTAAGGCTTCTTGTAAAGTATATTTTATTAAAAGTCTATCTTGTTTTTCTTGAAAGAACATTTGTTTTAATAGAACAATGCTTCCAATTCTATAAGTGTGGGTTGGTAGCAATCCAAGTTCGTATGATTCAAGATATTTATGACCTTTGGGAGAATAAACTCCGTTTTGATAGCAATGAAGTGCAAGATGAAAACTATTGTTGTTTTGATTTATAGTTTCGTCTAAGGAAGAAAGAAGTACGTGGTTTTGATTGTCTAATTTAGGTTGAGGAACTATTAGTAGCCCGTGATACTTTCGTGTGTTGCAAAAGGTAAGTGTAGTACAAGAGTAAGCGTTTGATACGTTTGCTCTTAATACTTCTCGATTCAAGGAGTACTCTAAGTTTGATAAATCATTCTTTGAGAAATATATTTCTTTCATTTCTTGAATTATTTAAGTCAATAAATTTTTTATTTCTTTGAATCTGAAAATTTTTACTAAGAAAGAGACTAACACTATTAAAACAAGAGTGATTGTTGCTCTTACTACCCAATTTAATTCAAGTTGTTGTGCAAATATAGAAATAAAAATTACAATTATAACAAAAAATACGATTTTTAAACAATATCTCCATTCAAATCTTATCTTAAATATTTTTAATGCTAACCAGGCTTGAAGAATTGCGGTAACGCTTTGAGTTATCAAACTTGTTATTGCAGCACCATTTTCTTTAAACAATGGAATCAAAATAAAGTTTAATCCTATGTTCATTATCATTCCTAATCCTGCAATAAGGTTTAGATATTTTAAAGAGCCATTTGCGGTTAGTACGGTACCAAAAATATAGGTCATAGATATAGGAATGAAACAAAATGACAAGATTTTGTAAACCTTAGCACTTTCGTTTATGTGTTTATTGTAAAGCAATTCCATTAGTTCTGTTGAATAACAAATAGAAACTGCCACAAAACCAAGAGTGATTATAAGAAGTAGATGAAAGGCCGCACCAACTACGGAGTTTATCCTTTGATTTTCCTTTATCATCTTAGCAATAAGAGGAAGCAAAATCACGGAAAAAAGATATGCAACCATATTTGCGGAATCTACAAGACGAAATCCAGAGGCATAAATTCCCGAACTAACGCCATTGTCCTCTACTAAGGCGAGCAACATTACAGAGTCCATTCTATTGTAACAAGCCATCAATAAACCAAGTAAAGCGTATGGTAAACCGTCTTTAAGAATGTGAAGGTTAAAAGCAAAGTTCCACTTTAATTTTAATAACCTTGTCTTTGACAAACACACAATCAAAGCCACTAAAAAAGTGATAAACATTGTCAAAGTTTGAATATAAACAAAGTAATCTATTGTAAAATGAGGTCTTAGAGTATCATTCCAAAGGAAAAGTCCGCAAAAAATAATAAGTAAACTTCTATCTAAAACAGAAATTACGCTATCGGTCTTAAACAACATCAAAGATGTAATATTGCTTCTTAGATAAGAAATGAAACTTTGCAAAACTTGCGTTATACACATCCAAGAAAGCAACTTTATTTGATAGGACGAATACCCCAAGAAAGCACCTGCAATAAGTATGATTACGAAATAAATTGCGGCAAGAGCGAATTTGAGTGGTACAATGCGAGCAAAATATTTTTTTAGTAGTTGTGTGTGTTGTGCAATAGTACGATTATTGTAATTAGTAATGCCAAAATCAAGTATAATATTAAATAAATAAGTGAAGTTAAAGAGTGCGTAATACATTCCATAGACATCGGCAGATAAAGCGTTTTGTACCTCTCTGTCAATCCCTAAAATCCAAAATGACTTTATAAGAATGTTTAAAGCCAAAAGGAAGAATAAATTAGTAACAAAGAATCTTTTCATAGTTTTATGTGGCAAATATACAAAAGAATTTGTATCTTTGCTCATTGTTTTAAGAATAAAATTTTACGAAATTGAGAGTTGGAGTTAATTCACGCTTGTTGTTGAAAGATAAGTTAGAGGGAATTGGTTATTTTACGTTGAAAAATTTGGAACGTTTAACGAAAAATCATCCCGATTGTGAGTTTGTATTGTTTTTTGATAGACCTTACGATAAGGAGTTTGTGTTTGCAGAAAATGTAAAGCCAGTTGTAATTCCTCTTCCTACGCGTCATCCAATGCTTTGGCACATTTATTTTGAGATTCTTTTACCAATCTATATTCGTTTATACAAAATAGACGTGCTTTTCTCACCCGAAGGATATATTCCTACAAAAGGGAAAACTCCAAAGCTATGTACAATTCACGATATTAACTTTGAGCATGATAAAACTTATATTGGCAACAAAGTTTATCAAAGATATATGGAGTATTTTACTCCTCGATTTGCTAAAAGTGCTAATGCGGTGCTTACGGTTTCGGAATTTAGTAAACAAGATTTGGTAAAAACTTACTCATTAGAAGAGGAAAAGATTTTTGTTGTAGAATCTTCGGCAAATGAAGATTACAAAACTTATTCTGAACAAGAAAATCAAAGGACAAGGGAAAGATATAGTAATTCTTGTCCTTATTTTTATTTTGTGGGTTCTTTGCAAAAAAGAAAAAATCTTACAAATCTATTTCGTGCTTTTGATTTGTTTAAGGACAAAACGCAATCTAATGTAAAGTTGCTAATAGTTGGTAGCAAAAAATGGTGGAAAGGCGAAATAGAAGATGCTTTTAATGCAATGAGGTTTAGGAATGAAGTTATTTTCACAGGGAGATTGCCTTTGGAGGAAGTGAATCGAATTGCCTCGGCAAGCATTGCGTTGGTTTTTGTTTCGTTTTTTGAGGGTTTTGGTGTGCCTCCATTGGAAGCATATTGCTCTTCAACGGCCGTAATCACTTCAAACACAAGCTCAATGCCAGAGATAGCAGGAGAGGGCGCTATTTACGTTAATCCTTACGATGTAAATAGTATTTGTGATGCTATGATAGAACTTTATTCTAATCCTTCGCTAAGAGAAAGTTTAATAAAAAAAGGACAAGAGCAAGCAAAAAAATATAGTTGGGATAAAACAGCAGAGTTAGTATGGAAAGTAATAGAGAAAGTCTTGAAAAAATAAAAGAATTATATTCACATTATCTTAAAAATCCAAGTATTAGCACGGATAGTCGCAATATAAAACCAGGCGATATATTCTTTGCTTTAAAGGGAGAAAATTTTGATGGAAACGAATTTGTCTTTAAAGCCTTGGAGTTAGGAGCTTCTCTTGTGGTTTGCGATAATGAGGAAATAATTCAAAGAAATAATTTATTAAATGAAAGAAATAATTTACTAAATCAAAGAAAAAAAATATTCTTTTGCAGAAATAGTTTATTAACTCTTCAAGCTCTTGCTCTATATCATAGAAAACAACTCAAAACAACAATAATTGGGATAAGCGGAACTAATGGTAAAACAACAACTAAGGAATTGATTCAAACGGTTCTTTCAACTAAGTTCAAAACTCTTGCAACAAAAGGAAATCTTAATAATCATATTGGAGTGCCTCTTACACTTCTTTCAATACCTTGCGATACGGAGATAGCAATTGTTGAAATGGGAGCAAATCATGTAGGAGAAATAGGTTTTTTGTCTGAGATTGCACGCCCTGATTTAGCAATATTGACCAATATAGGAACGGCTCACATTGAGGGTTTTGGAAGTAGAGAAAATATAATTAAGACAAAAAAAGAATTGTTTGACTTTGTGAAAAATAATTCTTGCGAAATATCTCATCTTTTTGTAAATGAAGATGATCAAGCATTGAAAGATGAAACTTTTTCTCAAAAAACAACTTATTCTTTAAATAAGGAGGCTGATGTTTTAGCGGAGGCTTGTTGCGAAAATGGGTATGCACAAATTGTTTATAAGGATAATATTATTAAATCTAATCTTGTTGGAGTTTATAATGCTTATAATATTCTTGCAGCCTTGACAATAGGTTTGCATTTTGGAGTAGAAATAGAGCAAATTAAACAAGCAATAGAAAATTACATACCTTCGAATAATCGTTCTCAAATTTTAAAAACATCTTTCAATACTTTGATTTTAGATTGCTATAATGCAAACCCTTCTTCATGCAAATCTTCTATAGAATCTTTTGCAACAATGAATGCAAAAAGTAAAATGGTGTTTATGGGAGCAATGAAAGAATTGGGCGAAGTCTCTATTCAAGAACACGAAAGAGTGTTTGAATTATTGCAATCAAAGGGTTTTGAAAGAATAGTCTTAATAGGGGAGGAATATAGAGAGATTGCAAATGATAAAGTAGAATGGTATGCTACTTCTGAGGCGTTTAAACAAATTTTAATTGAGAATAAAATAGAGAATGCTACAATTTTAATAAAGGGTTCACGCTCTACAAAAATGGAGGTTTTGAAAGATGTTTTATAGAGTATTGGGATTGATGTCTGGAACCTCACTTGATGGATTAGATATTGCGTATTGCGAGTTTAATGAAGAGAAAGGGGAGTGGACTTACTCTATTCCAAAGGCGGAAACTATTGCATACGATGAGGATTTTAAAAAGAAAATAATTTCAATGGAAAACTCCTCTGCAAATGAGTTGGCAAGATTTTCCGTAGAGTTGGGACATTTTTTTGGAAAGAAAGCAAAAGAATTTTTAGATAGAAATTCACTTCAAGTAGATTTTGTATCTTCTCACGGACAAACTATTTTTCATCGTCCTGATTTGAATTACACAACACAAATTGGCGATTTGTCTGCTTTATGTAGTGAGGTGGAACACACAACGATAGGAGATTTTCGCTCAATGGACGTTGCACTTGGCGGACAAGGTGCTCCGCTTGTTCCAATTGGTGATGAAATATTATTTTCTGCTTACGAAAATTGTTTAAACCTTGGAGGATTTTCTAATATTAGCCTAAGAAAACAAGGAAAACGCATAGCCTACGATATTTGTCCTGTAAATATTGTCTTAAATCATCTTTGTGGAAAATTGTCTTTGCCTTATGATAAGGGCGGACAAATAGCCGCTTCGGGAATGATTGATGAGGATTTATTGAAACAATTAAACGCTTTACCATATTATAAAAAGAAGAAAAATAAATCCTTAGGTAAAGAATGGGTTGTAGAGAATATTTTTCCATTATTAGAAAATTCAAATTTAGATGTAAAAGATCTTTTGGCAACTTTTACAGAACATGTGGCTATTCAATTATCGGCAAATATAACGGGAAGAACGCTTTTGACAGGAGGCGGAGTTTATAATACATATTTAGTGGAAAAGTTGAAAAATAAGACAACGCACACAATAGAAGTGCCAGAAAAAACGATTATAGATTATAAGGAAGCGATGATATTTGCATTTTTGGGGGTATTGCGTACAAAAAAACAAGTGAATTGCTTAGCTTCTGTTACCGGAGCAAGTAAAGATAATTGTGGAGGAGTTATTGTTCAATGGATTTAAAGCAAAACGAAAATAATATATTAAAACTGATTAAGCATTCCGCAACACGAGAAAGGGGATATTCACTTCTTGTAAGTAGATATTCGCAAATGATTTATTGGCAAGTAAGACGTATGGTGCTTTCTCACGATGATGCTGATGACTTGGTACAAGAAATTTTTATAAAAATATTTGAAAACATTGAAAGTTTTCATAACGAGTCTAAATTATCAACTTGGATTTATAGAATAGCGTATAATCACACGATTAACTACATAAAATCTAAGTCAAATAGGTTATCAAAAAATAATTCTTCATTTGAAAAAGAAATGTTTGAGAATTTGCAGTCCGATGCTTTGTTTGATGGTGATGAAATAGAGATTAAACTTCAAAAAGCTATGCTTGCATTACCTGCAAAACAGCGTGCGGTTTTTCAAATGAGATATTATGATGAGCTTTCTTTTTCTCAAATTGCAGAGATTACAAAAACAACTCAAGGGGCTTTGAAAGCATCTTATCATATTGCTACAAAAAAGATAGAAGAGCTAATGTTGAATGAAGATTTTTCAATATAGATTAAACCCTTGATATAAAATATTGTCAAAATAAAGGTAAACAAAAAGAATATGGAGCAAAGAAATAATCCATTTAAAGTTCCGGAAAATTATTTTGATAATTTATCCAAACGATTGGAAAGAGAATCGAAAAGAAAGCATGTTACTGTTTCAAGGGTGTTGAAATATGTTGCAAGCATATCGCTTGTTTTAACTTTATCTATAAGTATTTTTATTGTGATATTTACAGGTGAGAGAAAAGAACCTTTGCTTTCTTCTAATTTCTTCTCTTTATTTTCTCCAAACGAAAAGGAAAAGAAAAATGATGCAAGACAAGATTTAAGCCAATCCTCACAAATCGCTTGGGAAAAGAAAGTTGAAACTATTATTGCCGAGGCGGAACAAATTCAATTCACCGAAGAGGAATTGGATTATTTGGAAAATTTTGTTGATGAAGATATTAACGAGTACGTTTTTAATAATTTTGAAAATTTAGAATAATGAAAAGAAAATTGATTTTAGCGTTATTGGTTTTGTTTGCTTTGACATTACCTGCTTATGCACAAAAAGATTGTCCTGAATGTAAGGAAAAAGAAAGAAAAGCTGCTCAACAAAAGATGATAAAAATGAAAAAAGCAACTTTTGTTCAAAATTTAAAGCTTACAGAAGAAGAAATGGAAAAATTTTGGCCAATATACGTTCAATACGATAATGAAATAAATGCAGTAATTGAACATCAGCATTCTTTAATGAGTAAATTCAAAGATAAGGATTTGCTTGATATTGATTCGGAAAGTGCAAAAATGTTGGTGGAACAAAACAATAAAACCGAAAGAGAATTATCAGAAATAAAGATTCGCTATTATAATAATTTCTTGGAAATACTTCCTGCTCAAAAGGTTGCAAAACTAATAAAGGAAGAAAAACAAATGATGCGTAATCTTAGAAAAAAAGATAGACAAGAAAGAAAACCACAAGAAACTTCTTTTAAAAAAGAACAAAATAGTTTGCAATTGGTTCCTAAGAAGTAGTTGTAAACTTAAAATATGACGATTTCAATATTTTTAGTCTTAGTAATATCGGGACTTTTTGTAGGATTTATAAATACTCTTTCGGCAGGAGGAACCGCAATCTCAATAGCACTTTATCTTGCCTTAGGTTTAAGTCCTGCACAAGCAAATGCGACAAATAGAATAGGGGTTTTATTGCAATCATCTTTAACCTCTGTTCTATTTGCGCGTAAAGGGCTACTTAAAAAGAGTTATTTTCTACCTCTTGCCTTGCCAACAATGTTTGGAGCCTTAGTCGGAGCCGTACTTTCTATTGTTTTGCCCGAAATACTCTTCTCTTATTTTATGGGAATTAGTCTTTTGGTTATGATAGTCTTTCTTTTTCGCTCGCCAAAGAAATTTGAGGAAGATGATTTGACTAAAACAGAAAATGGAATTGGCTTTTTACAATATTTAATCTTCTTTTTAATAGGTATTTATGGCGGATTTGTTCAAGTGGGAACAGGTTTTCTTTTAATGGCTGCTGGTTCTATGCTCTTAGGTTATAATATTGTTAAAACAAATGCTTTGAAAACAACAATAATGGCTTTTTATACTGTTGTTGCGGTTTTTGTTTTTTGGCAAGAAGGAAGCATTCATTGGCAATTTGGCTTACTTCATTCTGTTGGAACATTCATTGGCTCGTTTATTGCAACGAAATTAGCCTTTAAAAAAGGAGCTGGTTTCATTAGATGGGTGGTTGTGTTTGTTATTGTATTCACTGCACTCTATTTATTCAAAATTGTGGATTTAAAACACTTTTTTCAATTTTTAATCGTTTAGAGTTATAACTTATAAATAAAAATATTATATTTGCAAATCAAAATAAGAGTAAAATTATGAAGAAAGTTGCGTTAATATTATTAGCTTGCACATTGGTAACAGGTTGTGCTACTACAAAAAAAGATAAATATAAATCAGTAGATGAAAAAGATGTTCCAACAAAGTTTGTTCAGGATTTCAAAAAACGCCGTCCTGAAATAGAACAAGCTAATTGGAAAATGGTGGATTCAACTTGTTATATCGCAAAATTCAAAGCATCGGGAAATGATGTAAGTATGAAATTTAAAAACACATCGGTTGAAACGGCTTGGAACGTACCTTTGGAATACACTCCTAAGACAATAATTGATTATATCGAACAAAACTATGCGGGTTACAAAATAGCAAGCGTAGATATTGTTGATGTAAGAAATAAAAAGAGTTACATAGCAACAATCTATAAAAAAAGCGAAGAAGTAAAACTTCAATTTGACCTTCAAGGTTACTTTACAAAAGTAATGGAATAATAGATTTTATAAATTAACGAAAAGCGATGAAGCATTTTTTCTTTGTTTCATCGCTTTTTTTCTTTGTTTTAAAAAAATAATACTTGGTTTTAAAAAATTATTTCTTGGTTTTATTTTGATAAATCTTAGAGTTTTTATGTATATTTGCAAATTAAAATATTTGTATCTATGAAAAAGTATCTTAAATTACTAAATAAGTCTTGGAATGCAATGATTCTTATAGAGGTTGTGCTTGTTGCAATGTTCTATGTATTAACTTATTACTACTATTTATCGAATGAGCCTATTCTTTCAAAAGGATATAGCGTTACCTTTTCATACGTGTTGATGTTGGTAATGGTGCTTTGTGTGTTTTTGGGTGGAAAGGGAATAAATCGCAAAATAAAAAACTTGGTTTCTTTGCCTTTGCCCGAAAAATTAGAGAAATATAGAATGTTACAAATAAAACGTTTGCGTTTTTATTCGTTGGTGAATATCGTTGCTTTAATTGGCTTGTTTTTTTGTAACCAAACTTCGTTTTTATTATTTTCAATCATATCGGTTTTGCTAACCCTTTTAAGCAAAGTGTCGGAATTGAAATTGAAAATGGAACTTTCTCTTAGCGAAGAGGAAATTGAAAATATGGAAAAATTGAAATTTGAAAAAATATAATATATTATGTTTGAAATAAGAAGAAGAGAACAACTTACACCTAACATTTATCTAATGGAGATAAGTGCCTATTGGGTGGCAAGAGCTGCAAAACCTGGACAATTCATTATCATAATAATAGATGACAAAGGAGAAAGAATTCCTTTGACTATTTGTGATTACAATAAAGAAGAAGGAACAATCACAATCGTTTTCCAAATTGTTGGAAAATCAACCGAGAAATTAGCAAAGTTAGGAAAAGGAAATAAATTAAAAGATGTAGTAGGACCTCTTGGTAAAGAATCTTTGCTAATGTATGTTCCTGAACAAGAAAGAGCAAACAAAAGAATTTTATTCATAGGAGGAGGCGTTGGAACTGCACCAATCTATCCACAAGTTAAGTGGGTGAAAGAAAATGGTATGAAAGCAGATGTAATTATCGGTACAAAGACTCATAATACTCTTATCTTAGAGGATATGATGAAAGAAGTGGCGGACAATCTTTATGTTTGCACCGACGATGGCTCATACGGAATGAAAGGATTGGTTACAGATTGTTTGAAAAAGCTTGTTGAGAGTGGAGAAAAATATGATGAAGTTGTTGCTATTGGCCCAATGGTGATGATGAAATTTGTTTCGCTTTTAACAAAAGAATTAGGCATAAAAACGACTGTTAGTTTAAATTCATTGATGGTTGATGGTACAGGAATGTGTGGAGCATGTAGAGTAACAATCGGAGGAAAAACTAAGTTTACTTGTGTAGATGGTCCTGAATTTGATGCACATCTTGTAGATTTTGATGAAGCTATCAGAAGACAATCAATGTATAAAACACACGAAATAGCAACCGATTCAGAAGATCATAAATGTAACTTAACCGCAGCAGTTAATCACACAATAAAGAAAAGAAGAGTTCCTGTAAGAGAACAAGACGCTGTTGTGAGAGTAAAGAATTTTGACGAGGTTTGTTATGGTTACACAATGGAAGAAGCAATGGAGGAGGCCGATCGTTGCTTGCAATGTAAGAATCCTGGTTGTGTAAGTGCTTGTCCTGTAAGTATTGATATCCCTGCTTTCATTAAACAAATAAGAGGAGGACACGTAGGACATTTTGCACAAGCTTACAAAATTATTTCTTCAGCTTCATCATTGCCTGCTGTATGTGGAAGAGTTTGTCCACAAGAAAGTCAATGTGAAGGAAGTTGTGTGTTAGGTAAAAAAGGAGATCCTGTTGCAATTGGAAAACTTGAACGTTTTGTTGCTGATTGGGCAAGAGAGGTTAAATTGGATTTCACAGAGATTCCACCAACAAATGGAAAGAAAGTAGCGATTGTAGGATCAGGACCAAGCGGTTTGACTTGTGCTGGTGACCTTGCGAAAATGGGATATGAGGTTACTATATTTGAAGCCTTACATCAAGCAGGTGGAGTGTTGGTTTATGGTATTCCTGAGTTCCGTTTACCAAAGGAAAAGGTGGTTAAAGAAGAAGTTGAAAACATTAAGAAACTTGGAGTAAAGATTGTAACAGACGTTATAATAGGTAGAAGTATCACAATTGACGAATTGTTTGATAAAGAAGGATTTTCTGCTGTTTATATCGCATCTGGTGCTGGTCTTCCTAAGTTTATGAATATTCCTGGAAAGAATCTTAACGGAGTTGTTTCGGCTAACGAATTGCTTACAAGAAGTAATCTTATGAAAGCATACGAACAAGGTTATGATACACCTGTTTATCCAGGAAATGTAACGATTGTAGTTGGAGGAGGTAACGTTGCAATGGACGCTGCTCGTACTGCAAGACGTTTAGGTGCAGAAGTACATGTGGTATATCGTAGAGGAAAGAACGAAATGCCTGCAAGAGCAGAGGAAGTTCATCACGCAAAAGAAGAAGGTATAGAATTCCATTATATGACTAATCCAGTTGAAATAATAGGAGATGAAAAAGGCTGGGTGAAATCAGTAAAATGTATTAAAATGGAATTAGGAGAACCTGACGCAAGTGGAAGAAGAAGTCCTGTTGAAGTGCCTGGCAGCGAACATGAATTACCTGCGGATTGTGTAATTATGGCTTTGGGAACTGCTCCTAACAAATTGATTATTGATACAACAGAAAATCTTTCTGCAACAGAGTGGGGCGGAATTCAAACAAACGAACACGCTGCTACTTCAAGAGAAGGAATATTTGCAGGAGGAGATGCAGTTATGGGAGCTGCAACTGTGATTCTTGCAATGGGAGCAGGAAAGAAAGCTGCTAAGAGTATAGATGAATATCTAAGAAATAAATAAATATGAAAAATAGAGTTTTGATTCTATCAATGTTGTTTCTTTTTGTGTTTGTAGGTTTGAGTGAAAACCTTTCAGCACAAAGACGTAACAAAGCACCTTTGATAAGATTAGGGTTAAGAGCTGGCTTTAATATGAGCGACCTTACATCTGCAAAAGGTTTAGATGTTTATAATGGTTTAGCGTATTTTGATGAACAATTAAATTATATAGGTTTTACAGATACTAAACCGTTTAAATTTGGCTTTAATGCAGGTTTTGCAGCACAAGCTCAATTAAATGAACATTTCTTTTTGCAAGGTAATATCTTATACACAACAAAGGGATATAAGTTAAATACACAAAATGTTGAAATAGACGCAAAAGCAGACTATCTTCAAATTCCTATTGACTTTATGTACAAATATGAATTGAATGATGATTGGCGTCTTGTTGCTTCTTTGGGCGCATTTTTTGGAGTAGGCTTATATGGATTTACTAATTTTGAGGATCATTATGGAGAAAAAGATTCTCCAAGATCTCAACATGAACCAATAAGAGAGCCTTTTAGAAATGAAGAAACAGGAGTGCATCGTTTACTTTGCTTTGATCCAACTGTGCATGGCGCAACCTATTGGAAGGATCGCGATGATACTTTTTCAAGTGATGGAACTTGGCAAGTAGATGGAGGTTTGCAAATAGGATTAGGCTTTGAATGGAAAAGTTTGCAATTCCTTGTGCAATACCAATATAGCATTACTCCTTTCTATGATTATAATAAGAAATTTACAGAAAGATATGAGGCAAAGAATATAGAAAATGTATCAACATCTTTTGAATATTTTAATATGTCTGTGCCATCTTCACCTCGCCAACAACTAATTACATTCAGCGTTTCTTATTTCTTTGATAATTGGAATCACGGAATACGTTGGTAGAATTTTGTATGAGAAAACTAATTCTAATTTTTTTATTTTTTTCATTTAGCTTTATTGCCTATTGTCAGGAATTGACTCCTGACAATGGCAATATGAGTTTGTCGTTTTCTTCTGCTATTGGACAAAATCTTTTTGCTAATAGAGTGGGAGTAGGTTATGATAAATGGCTTAATGAAAATGTTGGTGTGAGATTTGGAATTGCAACAACTGATTTTAGTTTTCGTTGTCCATATCAAAATGTGGAAGATAAGGCACCTTATTCTGCAAAAGGAAAACAATTATCTCTTAATGCAGCTGTTGATTATAAGGTGTCAGAAAAAATGCTTTTAAGTTTTTCTGCTTATTATAGTACTATGAATCTTTGGAACGTTAGTTCGGGATTTAAAAACAATTCTTTTTACACAAAAACCGTAAACGCATCTCTGCGTTATATTTTTTCAAATGACTCATTTATTGATTTAACTCTTTCATTTATTGAAACAAATCATTCATTTATTTATCCATTTTATTCACCTACTTCTTTCTGGCTACCATAAGCCCGTCGCGAATAGGGATAATCAAGTTGTCTAACCTTTCATCTTCGGTTACAAGTTTATTAAAATTCATTAAAGCCTTTGTTTCTTTGTCGCTATCCTTTACTTCTAAAACTACTTTTCCATACCAAAGAATATTATCCGCAATCATAACACCGCCACTGTTTAGTCTTTCAACGCATTTATTGAAATAAGTAGGATAACTTGCTTTGTCGGCATCAATAAATATTAAATCGAAATTGCCTTCTATTTCATCTATTATATCAATAGCATTTCCTATATGGAGTTTTATTTTGTTTTCAAGATTAAATCTTTGAATAGTTTGTTCAATAAAATCTTTTAAACTCTCATCTCTTTCAATTGTATGAACAAGACCACCGTTTTCCAATCCTTCTGCAAGACAAATTGTGGCATAAGAAGTAAAAGTGCCTAATTCAAGAACGTTTTTAGGTTTTACAAGTAAGGAAATAATTTTCAAAAAAGTCCCTTGCCAATTTCCACTAATCATATTTGGCCTTAAAAACTTAATATGAGTTTGTCTATCAATATATCGCAAACGTTCATCTTCCTTTGAACAAAATTCTTGACAATAATCTTCAATTCTTTTATCAATTAAAGGGTAGATTTGCTTTTCCATACTACATTGAAATTATTTTAAATTCAACTCTTCTATTCTTTGCACGTCCCTCATCAGTAGAATTATCTGCAATTGGTTGCTTTGCACCAAATCCTTTGTGAGTTAAACGTTTTTCATCAACGCCTTTCTCAACCAAATAATTGAAAACAGCTTCTGCTCTTTGCTTTGAGAGTTTTAAATTGTATTTATCACTACCTTTACTATCGGTATGCCCCGAAAGTTCTATTGTCATATTTGGATATTCCTCTAAAATATTTATCAATTTATGCAATTCAACAAAACTTTGAGGCAAAAGAACGCTTTTATCAAAGTCAAAGAAAATATTTTCTAAAACAATTACTTGACCAACTTCATATTTTGGCTTGTTTTTTTGAGTAGTTATAGTAATGTTTTCTTGTTTTATTATTTTTTTATCATTACAAGTTAAACAATAAAGTTCAATATCATCAATATAATAATATGCTCCGGGAAGAATTTGTTTTAAATATTTTGGGAAAAGTAGATTGCTCTGTTCCTCGGGATAGAAATTGCCAATTGTAAGAAACTTTTCGCCACCTTTTGCAATAAATTCTCCCTCAATTTTCTGCCAATTCTCAGTATCCAACAAGGGTTTATCAAAAGGATTCACAACTTGTGGCTTAAAAATCTTAGCAATTTCTTGTTTAATCCCATTTGTGTGTTTAGTTTTTGTGTTATTAGTAAATAATTCTCTTGTATTATCGGTTATTCTCTCATTTGTAAACAAACCACCTAAGGTTGCGACAGCCCCAGTTGAGTATTCCGAAAGACTAACCCAAAAACTAAATTTGTATTTTTCTCCTGCTTGAAGAGTCTCTTTAAGTTCTGTTTGAATATATTCTCTATAAGATGTTTTGGAAGTATAGATTCCAACCATTGCTTCACCGCTTTTTGCATATTGATAACCAAGTTTGTTTTTTGGCATTTGACATTGTTTTCCTCCACAAGGGTGATAATAGTCGGAAGAGCCACCTGTCGGTTGCCACCAAGCCTCTACTTCCATCATTTGACCGTATGGTTCAATTTTTTGAGGACAATAAAGATGGTCTTCAAAGGAAGAATTATAGATTAAGTTCTTTTTACTTTCATTTTCTTGTCCTACGAGTTTGTTTGTAAAACAAATAAACAATAATGTAGGTATTACAAGTCTAAACATTTCCAATCAATTTTATTTTCGGCAGAAAGCCAAGTAGTATCTTTATCTTTTTTAAACCAAGTCATTTGTCTTTTAGCATATTGTCTTGTGTTGATTTTTATATTCTCAATAGCAGTAGGCAAATCGACCTTTTCTTCAAAATATTCAAATAACTCTTTGTAGCCAACAGTTTGTAAGGCTTGTAGATTTCTAAAAGGGAATACACTCTTTGCCTCTTCAATCAATCCATCTTCAATCATAATATCAACCCTTTTGTAAATTCTCTCTAAAAGATTTTCTCTACTTCGTTCAAGACCTAATTTCACTATTTCAAAATCACGATTTTTCTTTTTACCTGAACGAAAAGAAGAGAAGGTTTTGCCTGTTTGACGACATATTTCCAAAGCACGAATAAGTCTAATGTGATTTTGCTTATCAACAATTTCCCAATATTCGGGATCTTTTTGCTTTAACTCTTCTTGAAGAGGTAAAATACCTTGCGTAGAGAATGTTTGGTTTAATTCCTCTCTTATTTTAATATCAACATCGGGCATATTATCAACTCCATAACAAAGAGCATTTACATAGAGTCCACTTCCGCCCGTTAGAACCGCATAATCATTTTGAGAAAATATTCTTTCCAATTCTCTAAGTGCGTCTTGCTCAAAATCTGCTATATTATATTTTTGATGAATAGAGATATGACCAATCAAATTGTGCTTTGCCAAAGAGAGTTCCAAAGCAGAAGGAGTTGCAACTCCTATATTTAATTCTTTATAGAATTGACGTGAGTCGGAAGATACTATTTCGGTATTGAGAAAATTAGCCAATTCTATGCTTAAAGCAGTTTTGCCAACAGCCGTAGGGCCAATTAAAACAATTAACTTTTTTTTTCTCATTTCTTTTTTAAACCTAATTTTTCTGCCTCAATGAAAAGTAAATTCAAAGCTGCTTCTCTTTCATTTGGAATTACACCATCTAAAATAGCATCTTTGATAATAGTCTTTAAAATACCAATCTCTCTACAAGGAGTTAAAGAGAAAATTTCCATAATTTCTTCTCCATTAACAGGAGGTTGGAAGTTTCTGATCTTATCCTTTTCTTCAATCTCTATAAGCTTTTGTTTAACAACCTCAAAGTTGTTCATATATTGCTTAACCTTATTGATATTCTTAGAAGTCACATCAGCTTGACAAAGAAGCATTAAATCATCAATGTCTTCCCCTGCATCGAAAAGTAAACGTCTTACAGCAGAGTCGGTAACTATGTTTTCTGCCAAAATAATAGGTCGTAAATGCAAAGAAACCAACTTCTCAACATACTTCATCTTTTCATTCAAAGGAAGTTTTAAGCGTCTAAAAATATTTTTCACCATTCTGCTTCCCTTAATTTCGTGACCATGAAATGAAAAGCCGGTCTTTTCATCAAATCTTTTGCAGTAAGGCTTTCCTATATCGTGTAAAAGAGCAGTCCAACGTAAGAAAAGATTATCGGTTTTTTTAGAAATATTTTCTAAAACTTCCAAAGTGTGCTTGAAATTGTCTTTATGAGATTTTTCTCCAACCGATTCAGTCCCTTTAAGTTTTACAAGCTCGGGAATAATCCTTTCTAACAATCCGCATTTCTCCATTAAACGAAATGCCATTGAAGGATGGGAGGAGAGAATCATTTTATTGATTTCCTCAATATTTCTTTCCATTGACACAATCTCAATTCTATAAGCATTTCTCTTTATTGCATCAAAAGTGTCAGGGTGAATAGAAAAATCCAAACGGCTTGCAAATCTAATAGCTCTAAGCATTCTTAAAGGATCGTCCGAAAAAGTAACGTCAGGATCAAGAGGTGTTTGAATAATTTGATTCTTAATATCATTTATACCATTAAAAGGATCGAGCAATTTACCATAATTTTTTTCATTAAGACAAATTGCCATAGCGTTAATAGTGAAATCTCTTCTGTTTTGGTCATCTTCCAAGGTCCCGTCCTCAACAATAGGTTTGCGAGAATCTCTATTGTAACTCTCTTTTCTTGCTCCAACAAACTCAATCTGCCAAACCTCCTCGCCGTCCTTATAATTGAGCATAGCAGTGCCGAAATTTCTAAACACACTTACTTTAGAAGTTTTGCTACCCAGCATTTCGTGTAACTTATTAGCCAATTTAATACCACTACCAATAGTTACAACATCAATATCCTTACAAGGACGATTCATTATCGCATCTCTAACGTAACCACCTACAACATAGGTTTCTAATTCCAAAGAATCAGCCGCTTGTTGCAAGAGTTTAAATACAGGAAATCTTAGTTTTTCTTCTAAATTCAACATATTCTGCAAAAATACGCAAAAACTTCAATTTAGAAACAAAATGATAGAGAAAACTGTTCTTTTATAAATTTTTTTCAAAAAATACTTGCTTAGTAAAAAACGTTTATTATATTTGCAAAAACATTAAAATAATAATTAAAACCTTAAAGCTATGAACAAATCAGAACAATTCATCGAAATGGAACACCAATATGGTGCACACAATTATCATCCTCTACCAGTAGTTCTTTCAAAAGGCGAAGGAGCATTTGTTTGGGACGTAGAAGGTAAACGTTATTTTGATTTCTTGTCGGCATATTCAGCAGTAAATCAAGGACACTGCCACCCAAAAATAGTGAATGCCTTATGCGAACAAGCCAAAACGCTAACCCTTACTTCAAGAGCGTTTTATAATGATTGCTTAGGACCATACGAAAAATATATAACAGAATATTTTGGCTACGATAAAGTCTTGCCAATGAATACAGGAGCAGAGGCAGACGAAACGGCAATGAAATTAGCAAGACGTTGGGGATACAAAGTCAAAGGAATACCGGAAAATGAAGCAATAATAATTTGTTGCGAAGGCAATTTCCACGGACGAACCATATCAATAATTTCCATGTCCACCGATCCCGATAGCTATGGTCAATTCGGACCATTCACACCCGGCTTTGTAAAAATTCCATACAATGATTGCCAAGCCTTAGAACAAACACTTGAAAAATTAGGAGATAAAGTTGCTGGATTCCTTGTAGAACCTATTCAAGGCGAAGCAGGAGTTTATGTGCCAAATGACGGCTATTTGAAAAAATGCTATGAACTTTGCAAAAAACACAACGTACTTTTCATTGCCGATGAAGTACAAACAGGAATAGCACGCACAGGAAAAATGCTCGCATGCGATCACGAAGGAGTAAAACCCGATATTTTAATATTAGGGAAAGCCCTTTCAGGCGGAGTAATCCCTGTTTCAGCAGTTTTAGCAAACGATGAAATAATGCTAACGATTAAACCAGGCGAACATGGCTCAACATTCGGAGGCTTTTGCTTAGCAGGAAAAGTAGCAATGGCAGCTTTGCAAGTAGTAAAAGACGAAAAACTTGAAGAAAAAGCCGAAGAATTAGGACAAATCTTTCGCGAAGAAATGTCAAAGGTTAAAAGCGATATGATAGAACTTGTAAGAGGAAAAGGACTCTTAAATGCAATCGTTATAAAGCCTAAAAACGGAAAAGAAGCTTGGGACGTATGTTTGAAAATGAAAGAATTAGGCGTACTTGCCAAACCAACACATCAACATATCATACGTTTTGCACCACCACTTGTGATAACAAAACAACAACTCTTAGAAGCAATAGAGTTAATCAAACAAGCAATATTATCATTTGAATAACCCTAATAAAAAAAACAAAGAAATAGTAAAATATTTCTTTGTTTTTTTTATTTTTTTCTTTGTTTTTTTAGAATTTTTCTAAGAAAAAAATATAAGCATTTATAAAAGTTATTTGATTTTTTTGTACCTTTGTAGTGTGGAAACAAAGATTGATATATTAAAAGGGATACATCCTGGATTGTTTTTAAAGAGAGAACTTGATAATCGTAATATCGAGAGTAATCAATTTGCTGAAACTATTGGAGAAAATCCACAAACTTTCAGTGATATTATTGCTGGGCGTATGTCTATGAATATATCTCTTTCATCTCACATAGAAAGCGTACTTGATTTGGAAGCAGGATTTTTGATGACCCTACAAGCATTTTACGATATAGCAGAGGAGAAAAATCGTTTGTCTAAACAAAATCATCCAGATTTAGAAAAAATCCGACCAATATTGTTTTGGGATACTAAATTTGAAAATATAGATTTTTATACACATAGTCGTTATGTTATAAATCGTGTTTTTGAAAGAGGTTCTAACGAAGAAATAGAAGAAATTATTCGTTTTTATGGACGTAAAGTCATTTTAGACTCTATAACCCTCAATTCACAATCCCCATTTAATAGTAAAGTAAAGGAAAATCTTAAAATTTATTTAGGATATGAGCAGTAATTCTTTGCATTATCAAACAGTAAAACCTATTTTACGCTCTTGTCTTGAAAAAATAATGAAAATAGAAGAATTTAAGCCTTTTCGATTAGTGGGAGGCACTTCTCTTTCTTTGCGTTACGGACATCGTATGTCTGACGATATAGATTTGTTTACGGATGCAAAGTATGGCTCGCTTGATTTTTTAGCTTTGCAAAATATTCTTAGGACCGAGTTTGAATATTGTTATGGAGATTGTGGTGATTTGGTAGGTTTCGGTTCTTCTTATTTTATTGGAAATTCAAAAGATGATTGTGTAAAACTTGATTTGTTTTATACAGATACGTTTATTCGACCATTTGAAGAATATAATTCTATAAGAATGGCAGCAGTTGAAGATATTATTGCAATGAAGATAGAAGTTATTGCGTCAGCTGGAAGAAAAAAAGATTTTTGGGACTTACATTTGTTACGCAACTATTACGATATAAATGAAATGTTAAGTTTTTATACAGAGCGTTACCCTTATGGTTTTTCAAAGGAAGAATGTATAAAAGGTTTAACGAATTTTGGTTTAGCGGATAATGACCCTGATCCTATATGTCTGCAAAATAAAATATGGCAACTTATAAAACTCGATTTTAGCGAGTAAATTATTAAAAGTATTAGTTGAATTTAAGTCTGAAACATAGGTTGAGGAATGAAAAATAGTAGATTCTTACTCCGTAACTCGAAAAAAAAGAGAGTTAGGGAACAAGAATCCGAGTTTTTTTGTTATTTTTAGAATGGCGACTCAATAGGAGTAAAGGAAGTGTTTTTATTTAATTTAGGTATCTCTTTTCTTAAATGTTATAAAATAAAAATATAATTTTTGTAACTTTGTAGCACTGAAATCAAGTGTTTAAAAGAGAAAATTATGAAAGAAACTTGGCAAGAAATTGTAAGTGATTTAAGTGAGTTTTTGGAAAATAATTCAAAAGAATCAGAATATCAAAAGGCTATTGAAAATTGTTTAAAAATATTGGGTTGGAAAAAGTCTAATAACACTATAATTCCGCAATACCATTTACATATTGGTAGTGTAAAGCCTTTACGTATAGACATTGTTCTTTGTAAAAATGAAATTCCTATTTTGCCTATTGAAATAAAAAGACCTAATAGTATTTGCAAAACAAAAGATAAACAAATAACTTCTTATATGCGTCAATTAAAGTCTAATATTGGCTTATATATAGGAGAGAATATTCAATTTTATTACGATGCTTCCGATGATTCTAATAAAGAAGCTATTAGTGTTTTTAAAGTTGAATTTTCAAATGATGATGAAAACGGGATAGAATTATGTGATTTGTTGTCTTATGATAATTGTACCAAGGAGAAATTAGAGGAGTTTTGCAAGAAATGTTATGAAAGAATGATAGCAACTAATAATTTGAAACAACATTTAGCTGATTTTCTTTCTTCTATTAATCAAGAAAATAATATAAAATCCCTAATAAGAGAAAAATTTGAGGCAGAAGGATTTAAAAAAGAGGAAATAGAAAAAGAATTGGAAAACTTTAATTTTAATATCTATAGAAAACAAGAAGAAACTCACACAGAACCGCCAAAAACAACCACAAACAAAAAAAGAACTACAAAGAGAGATAATTCTATATACTTATTTAATGGGGAATATTATTGTATGGGGCGTTTTGCTTTGGAGGTAATAAGATATTTTGTAAAAAAGAATCCAAAAATTACTTTTTCTGAATTAGAAAAGTTCATTCCAGCAGAATTGCAGAATAAAACTAATGGTGTTATTGACAGATTAGAAGATGTCAAAGCAAGAAAATGTGACTCAAAAGATAAGGTTAAAAGATATTTTATGGAAGAAGATGAAATTATTCATCTTTTTGATGGAACAAAAGTTGTTGTTTACAATCAGTGGGTTAGTTATGGCAATTTCCAAATATTTAAAAAAGCAATTGAAAAGTATTGTAATATAGAGGAGAAGTAAAGATAAAATATCGTATATTTTATATATTTGATAATGTGGTTAATAAACTAATAAAAAAAACAAAGAAATAGTAAAATATTTCTTTGTTTTTTTTATTTTTTTCTTTGTTTTTTTTAGAATATTTCTTTGTTTTATTTTCGCTTTTTAATGAATGGCAAGGCTATTGCTCCGATTACAAAGACGATTATTAGGATTGAGCCTATCAGGTTAATGATGTTGAATGTTTTTAGTGAGTCTGGCTCGCATCTTAGTTCAATTGTGTGTTCTCCCGCAGGCACTTCAACGGCTCTAAGCACATAGTTGGCTCTTAAAATTGGTGTTTCTTTGCCATCGATATAGGCTTTCCAACCTTCTTTGTAATAGATTTCTGAGAAAACGCATAGTTGTGGGGTAGTGGAAGTTGTTTTATAGATTTTTAAGTCAGGGTTGTTGTTTTCTGAGTCTTGTAATGTGATTGTTGCATTTTGGTCTGCGTTTGAGAAATCTTTGTTTTGTAGTTGTGAGGCAAAGTCTTTGTTGATTATTGCAGTGTGTTGTGGTTGGAAATCGTTAAGTGCAAGAATTTCTTCATCAGGAGAGTTTACCCATTTTATGTTTTCTACAAACCATGCTGCTCCACAAGCTTCTGGATTTTCAACACTCATTCCGCCTTCTTGACCTACAGGTAATATAAAGTATCTTGTGTCAAGCATATTTAAAACTTGTAGATTCGGACAATTGATTTGTTGTTGGTAGGTGTAGAAGAATTGACGTATTGGGTTGATTTTTAATAATGAAGTGTCGTTTAAGTCTTTTTGTTTGTAGTTAGGATTTGTTAAATGGAAGGAAATGATGTCTTGATAGCGTTGTAGTTTTGCTCCGTGATAGCCTCCGATAGATGGAACGTGATATGAGGTTGAAGCATCATTGAATGTGTTTATCGCCATATTGTAAACGCGATAGTGTTTTATGTTTTTTTCTGCTACTTCTGCTTTTATTTGTTCTAAGGCAGGAGTTGATTGTATTTCCATTTCGTATGGTTTTTTGTAATTGTCTTTTGAAATGTAGCGATTATCAACTTGCCATAAATCAATCACTGATGCAATTCCTATTATTAGTATTACTATGATTTCTTTCTTTAAAATATTTCTTGCAAATAGGAATAGACTCGCAAATGCTATTGCTATAAAGATGAATGAGCGTAAGGCATCAGAGCTAAAAGCTGCTTTTCTGTCTTCATATAAGGCTTGAATGAAACTATCTCCTAATATAGCTTGGAAAGTTGCGTCTTGTGAAGAGGAGAATGAAGCAAATAATTCTGGTGCAATTGCACATATCAAACAGAATCCGCCGATTATTCCTCCGCTTATATAGAGTGCTCTTGTTTTTTTCTTGTTTTCTATTTCTTGATTAAAGAATTCTTTTAGTCCAAGAAAGGCTGTTATTACTAAGGTTACGTTTGCTATTACAAGAATCATTGAAGGAGTACGGAATTTGTTGTAAAGAGGTAAATGATTAAATAAAAACTCGTTTAGAATCATAAAGTTGTTACCCCAAGATATAAGGATTGAAACAATAGTTGCAACTAAAAGCCACCAGCGTTCTGCACCTTTGATTAGCAAAAAGCCAAGTAGAGAAAGGAATATAACGATTGCTCCAAAGTAAACAGTGCCTGCGGTAAAGGGTTGTTCGCCCCAATAGGTTGAACCTGCATATTGATTGATTACTTGTTGAATTTGAGGGTGTGAGGCTTGAGCAGGTTGTGTTGATTGTATTTCTTGCAGACGGTTTTTTGCAAGTGATTCCCAGCGATTGTCCGATGAGCCACCTCCACGAAAGTCTGGAATAAGCATTGTAAGTGTTTCGCCTTTTCCATAACTCCATGCGTATGCGTAATCAATAGTTAAGCCTTTTGCATTGTTGTTTTGGTTATCGTTTGCTTTAATTGTAAGTTCGCTTCCGCCTCTCATTGTGTGTTTTGCATACTCTGCATTAAGTGCAAGATGAGAAGAGTTTGGCATTATAGCAACTAAGGCCGCAATTATTAAGGCTCCACAAGATATTGCAAAGTTTTTGATTTGTTTTTCTTTGATTGCGTAAATTAAATAAGTCATTCCAAGAATTAAAACAGCGATTAAGGTGTAGTAAGTTATTTGAACGTGGTTAAAATATATTTGAAGCCCTAAGGAAAGCGTAAATATAATTATTCCCGATATGTATTTGCGTTTGAAAACGAGTATTATACCTGCAAGAATTGGTGCAATCATTGCCATAGCCCACGCTTTTGTGATGTGTCCTACGGTAATAATTATCACATTGTAAGACCCAAGTGCGTAAATCAATGCCGAAAATGCACTAATCAAAGGTTTGGCTCCCATAGAACACATAAACACATAGAAACCAAGCATCATAATAAAGAAAATCCCTGCATCGAAATGGAAATTCCAAAGGGTTAAAGGCTGACTTATTGTGTCGAAAATATTATTTGATTGAGGGAATGCTATTTGATAAGAAGGCATTCCGCTAAACATAGAGTTTGCCCAAGAAGAACGTTCTCCGCTTGCTTTTTCGTAGTCAAGCAATTCTTTAGCTGCACCATCGAATTGAGCCATATCGCTTTGAAATAGTTTTTTTCCTTCCAATACAGGAGAGAAAAACACAAAACTAATTACGATAAAAGAAACTATCGCAATAATGTGAGGAATGATTTTTTTGAAGTTCATATTTATCTTTTTATTTTTATTAGAAAGTGCAAAACTACAAAAAAACGTGAAATATATTCTAAGAATAAAGAAAAAATCGTATCTTTGTAGTTTGAAAAATTAAGGATTTACAATAATGAGTGAAGAATTAAGAAAAGGAGAATATACAGCCGCCAATATTAATGTGTTGGAAGGTTTAGAGGCTGTTAGAAAAAGACCTGCGATGTACATAGGTGATGTAAACGTTCGTGGATTGCATCACTTGGTTTATGAAGTTGTAGATAACTCTATTGATGAGGCGTTAGCAGGATATTGTAATAAGGTAAGCGTTCAAATATTAGAAAATAATTCTATTAGAGTAGAAGATAACGGAAGAGGTATTCCGGTAGATATTCACCCAAAAGAAGGACGTTCTGCTTTGGAAGTAGTTATGACAGTCTTACATGCGGGCGGTAAGTTTGATAAAGGTTCTTATAAAGTATCAGGAGGATTGCACGGAGTAGGGGTTAGTTGTGTGAATGCTTTATCAAAATATCTTAAAGTAAACGTTTATCGCGATGGAAAAGTATATGAACAAGAATATTCAAGAGGTATTCCACAATATGCAGTAAAAGAAATAGGCACAACAGAGAAAAGAGGAACGGTAGTAGAGTTTTTACCAGATGATGAAGTGTTTACAGTTAGCGTTTACGACTATCAAACCTTAGCATCAAGACTTAGAGAATTAGCTTTCTTGAATAAAGGAATAGAACTATCGATTACCGATTTTAGAACAAAGGATGAGCAAGGAAACTATTTAAGTGAAACCTTCTATTCAGAAGAAGGCTTAAAGGATTTCATTTCTTACCTTGATGCAACAAGAGAACACTTAATTCCGGATGCAATTTACGTTGAGGGAGAAAAGCAAGGCATTCCTATTGAAATAGCAATGCAATACAATACAGGGTTTACAGAAAATCTTCATTCCTATGTAAACAACATTAACACACATGAAGGAGGTACACACTTGACAGGATTTCGTCAAGGAATGACAAGAACCTTAAAAAACTATGCAACAAAAGAAGGATTGCTTGATAAATTGAAATTTGAGATAGCAGGAGACGATTTTCGTGAAGGATTGACAGCAGTTATTTCGGTAAAAGTTGCAGAACCTCAATTTGAAGGACAAACAAAGACTAAATTAGGAAATAGCGAAGTAGCACCGGCAGTTGCAGCAGCGGTAAGCGAAATCTTAACCAATTATTTAGAAGAACATCCTAAGGAAGCAAAACAAATAGTCGATAAAGTAATTCTTGCAGCAACGGCAAGACACGCCGCAAGAAAAGCAAGAGATCTTGTACAACGTCAAACAATATTAGGAGTTGCAGGATTGCCGGGAAAATTAGCCGATTGTGCATCAAACGACCCTACCGTATGTGAATTATTCCTTGTCGAAGGGGATTCAGCGGGAGGAACAGCAAAACAAGGTCGTGATAGAGAACACCAAGCCATTCTTCCATTAAGAGGAAAGATATTAAACGTAGAAAAAGCAATGCAACATAGAGTCTTAGACTCGGATGAAATAAAAAATATCTACACAGCATTAGGCGTATCGATAGGAACAAAAGAAGATTCCAAAGCTTTGAATATGGAAAAACTACGTTACCACAAAGTAATCATTATGACCGATGCCGATGTCGATGGAGCACACATTGCAACCTTGATTTTAACATTCTTCTTCCGTTATATGCGAGAATTGATTGAAGAAGGCCACGTTTTCATTGCAACACCTCCATTATATAGAGTTTCATCTAATAGCAATAAACAAGGAGTTTATTGTTGGAATGAAGAAGAAAGAACACTTGCAATCGAAGAACAATCAAGTGGAAAGGGAAGAGTAGAGGTTCAACGCTACAAAGGTCTTGGAGAAATGAACGAAGAACAACTATGGGAAACAACAATGAATCCACAAACTCGTATTTTAAGACAAGTAACTATTGAAAACGCATCGGAAGCAGATAGAGTTTTCTCAATGCTAATGGGAGATGACGTTCCACCACGAAGAGAATTTATAGAAAAGAACGCAACATACGCAAATATAGATGCGTAATAAAAAATCAAAAAAAAATAAATGCTCCAAGATTTTTCAAGGAGCATTTATTTTTCTTTCTTATTCCACAATCAATTTCTTTTTCACGCTACCTTTTGCGGTGTT
>CALGEC010000014.1 GCA_937881815.1 uncultured Bacteroidales bacterium | reverse complement strand
TATCCTTGATTTAGAAATTTCTAAACGAGCTTTTCGTAAAATAAAGTCCGATTTTTTGAAAAAACACCCTTGATTTCGTTCAATTTTCATCAAGGAACTACTTTTTTTTGCAAAATGAAATTTCCTTAAAATAAAGGTGTTTTCCCTTAAAAATTTTGTTTGAAATTTTTTGTGCTTTTAAAAATTAGTTGTACTTTTGCGAGCCGAAAATTTAATGACTTAAAAAAGCGTTTTTGCTTATTTTTGGTTGTATGAAATCCGCAAAATTTCAAACAATATGCCAATAAGAATAAGTAGAAAATGCCTGCGAGTATATCGTGGGTTTTCTTATTTGGCATATAGGTAATTGCGGAACCTCATACAACAGTAAGACAAAGCTCACGTCTTTTTTTGTCTTTTTATTAGGAAAATAATTATTAACAGATAAAAATTAAAAAAATGAAAAGAACATTATTTTTGCTTCTTGCAATGTTGTTTGCAAATGTGCTTTTTGCACAAAATGAAGATCCAAACGTAGATCCAGCAGATTTTACTGTTGATTATGTAGGTTACAAGTATAAAGAGAATGGCGAGGTAGCTGTGCATAACTACGACGAAGAGATTCTTGAATCACTAATGCCCTGGATCTTAGAAATCCCTACAACAGTAACTCATAACGGTACAACCTATACAGTTACTAGTATTGGTACAGGTGCATTTTCAGGTTGTCATAAATTACAATCTGTTGTTATTCCAAATACTGTTACTTCTATTGACTATAATGCATTTACCACTTGTAATGATTTAACTTCTGTTGTTATTCCAAGTAGTGTTACTTCTATTGGAAATAATGCATTTTTAGCTTGTGGTAGTTTAAATTCTATAACCATTGCAGAAGGCGTTGAAACTATTGGTTCAAGTGTATTTTCTAGTTGTAATAGTTTAGTAAATATTACTCTGCCAAATAGTGTTACTACTATTGGAAATACTGCTTTTAAAGATTGTGATAATTTACTAAATGTTACTATTGGAAGTGGTTTAACTGCTATTGCGGATCATATGTTCGAAAACTGTATGCAATTAGAAACCGTGAATTTTAATGGAAATAGCCTTACAACTATTGGAAGCCATGCATTTTATGATTGCCAAGCTTTAAAAAAGATTGTTCTACCTAATAGTGTGACTATTATTGAAGATCGTGCGTTTTACAGTTGTTCTTTATTAGATACTATTGATCTTCCTGATGGACTTACTACTATTGGAGTTGAAGCATTTTGTAGTTGTTCTAATTTAAAGTCTATTGATGTTTCCAATAATGTTACTTCTATTGAAGAGGGTGCGTTTGTTAGTTGTGTTCTATTGCCTACAATTAATATTCCTAATAATCCTTCTTTTAATACTATCAACAAAAATGTATTCTATGGATGTAGTAGTTTAAATTCTATTACTATTCCAGATAATGTTACTATTATTGGGAATCGTGCGTTTGAGGGTTGTAGTAGTTTGACATCTGTTACTATTCCAAGTAGTGTTACTGAGATTGGAGGTAGTGCATTCTATGGTTGTAGTAATTTAACATCTGTTGTTTCTCTTTCAGATCCTGCTCCTACACTTGATGCTTCAACCCCTAACTTAACTTTTGGTAATACTCATATTTCTATAACACTAACAGTTCCTTTTAATGCACAAGGTTATACATATAATTGGGGAAATGCAAATTGGCAAAAGATTTATCACAAGATAAACCAAGGTGAAATAAAAACGCTAAGCAATACATTTGAAATAACAACTGCTAATAAAAGAGAAGTAATAAATGATGGAGTATTGGTAATAGAACAAGGAGGGGAATTAGTAAATCAAACAACAACAAACGTTGAAGGAATCATAGAAGTCAAAACTAAATCATTACCTAATGATAAATGGTCATTTATTGGTGCACCTTTTGCAGGATATAAATTAGAAACAGTTGTACCTGGTGCACATGATATTTCAATTTCTGAATTTGATTACGCAACAGGAAATTGGAGAGAAGAATGGGCAACAATTGATACAGTGGTAGGAGCAGGAGAAGGTTTGTTTGCATGGTCATTTGCTCCTGAGCCTACAATATTTACTAACTATGGAGATGGAATGTATAGTCCACATGCTCATTCAGATTACAATGGATATAATTATAATTATTCACAAGATCCAGCCTATACATTAAATAATGGAGATGTAACCGTTACAAAAACTGTTGGTGCTAATAATAATGGTAATTGGATGGCCTTAGCAAATCCATATACCTTTAAATTAGATGTTGCAAAATTCCTTAACAACCAAGCAAATACTGTAGTAGAGCAAGAAATACAAGGAATACAAGGAAAAGTGTTATATAGATTAAATGCTGATAATACTTGGTCAACGGTAAATGCAGGAGTGATAGATGTAACAGAAGGATTCTTTGTAAACTTTACATCAAATGGTCCGCAAACAGCAACTTTCAATAAGGGACAATACTATGATCCAACTCAAGCAAAAGCAAGTGTAGAAAGAGAATATGTACGCCTTGCGATGCTTGAAGGAGAAAGAGAAATAGAAGTATTATTTGCACAAAACGATCAAGCAAATGAAAACTACGATATATTTGATGCAAACAAACTATTCTCACCTATTGAAATTGCAGAACCATACTTTGTTGTAAACAACATTGCTTTGGTAAAAGAAGAAGTAAACACATTACCATACTATGCAACAATGAACGTACGCTCTTTTGGAAGCAAAGAAGTAACATTCAAAGCAAACTATATTCCAGAAGGCTTAGCCGTTAGCATCATAGACGGAGAAGAAACAATAGACTTAAGCGAAGGCGTAGAATATGTAACAAACCTTATAGAGGGAGAAAACGCAGATCGCTTCAAAGTATTGATTAAAAAATCACTATCAATAGAAGAAGCAGAAGAATTAGAAGTAAACATCTACAACGACAATCGCCATATCAATATAGAAACAATGGAAAACGATTTACAAGTTGAAGTTTACAATGCATTAGGACAAAAAGTATTCACAACAAAAGATAGAAACTTTATATTAAACAATGTTTCTGCGGGAGCTTATTTAATTAAAGTATTTAACAACAAGGTAAGTAAAAGTGCAAAAGTTGTTTTAAACTAAGACGATAAATAAATTATTAATAAAAGGCAATCCTTTATTTGAGGGTTGCTTTTTTTGTTTGTATTGTTTTTTTATTGTAATTTTGACTATTGATTAAGTATAATAAAATTTGAGATTTGATTATGAAAAAAATTAAATTGTGGCATTGTTTGGTAATGGATCTAATTGGTATGGCAACTTATTTTGTTCCTGCATTAGGGGAGAGCTTTGATTTAGTTTGGGCTCCTATTTCGGCTATTGTGTTTTATATTTGGTTTCGTAAACCTATTGGCTCTATGATTGCAATGGCAGAGGAAGTGTTGCCGTTTACAGATATTATTCCAACATTTACTATTGCTTATCTATTATCTAAGAATAAGAAATAAGAAAAAGCCCGAACTCAATTAAGAGTTTCGGGCTTAAATATTATGAAAAAAATGTTTTTTTTATTTTCTTGCTTCAAGTAAAAGTTCTAACATCTTTGTTGCAGATTCTGAAATGATTGAGCCTGGTCCGAAGATTGCTGCTGCACCTGCTTTGTAAAGGAAGTCATAATCTTGTGGTGGAATAACTCCTCCTACTACTACCATTATGTCTTCTCTTCCAAGTTTCTTTAATTCTTCTATGATTTGAGGAACAAGTGTTTTGTGTCCTGCTGCAAGTGAAGATACTCCTACGATGTGAACGTCGTTTTCTACGGCTTGTTTTGCACTTTCTGCAGGAGTTTGGAACAATGGTCCCATATCTACGTCAAAGCCTAAGTCTGCATATCCTGTTGCAACTACTTTTGCTCCACGATCGTGTCCGTCTTGTCCCATTTTTGCTATCATAATACGAGGTCTTCTACCTTCTAATTTTGCAAATTCTTCACAAAGTTCTTGTGCTTTTTTGAAGCTTGCATTGTCTTTTGCATCTGCTGAATACACGCCTGATATAAGATTTATTTTTGCTTTGTAACGTCCGAAATGTTTTTCTAATGCGTAAGAGATTTCTCCAAGTGATGCACGTTTTCTTGCTGCATTTACTGAGTATTCTAACAAGTTGCCTTCGCCTGTTGCTGCAACGTTAGAAAGAGCTTCTAATGCTGATTGTACATCTGCTTCGTTTCTGTTTGCTCTTAATTCTGCTAAACGTTTGATTTGTTGTTCTCTTACTGCTGTGTTGTCGATTTCCAAAGTATCTATTTGGTCTTCTTTTGCAAGTCTGTATTTGTTTACTCCAAGGATTGTATCTTTTTGTGAATCGATTCTTGCTTGTTTTCTTGCTGAAGCTTCTTCGATTCTCATCTTTGGAATACCGCTTTCGATTGCTGCTGCCATACCGCCAAGTTTTTCAACTTCTTGGATATGTCCCCAAGCTTTGTGAGCTATTTCGTGAGTTAAGCTTTCTACGTAGTAGCTTCCTGCCCATGGGTCAACGCTTCTGCAAATATTTGTTTCTTCTTGTAAGTAGATTTGTGTGTTACGTGCAATACGAGCAGAGAAGTCTGTTGGAAGTGCAATCGCTTCGTCAAGTGCGTTAGTGTGAAGTGATTGTGTGTGTCCAAGTGCTGCTCCTAAGGCTTCGATACATGTTCTTCCTACGTTGTTGAATGGATCTTGTTCTGTTAATGACCAACCTGATGTTTGGCTGTGTGTACGTAAAGCAAGTGATTTTGGATTTTGTGGGTTGAATTGTTTTACTAATTTAGCCCATAACATTCTTGCTGCACGCATTTTTGCTATTTCCATGAAGTGATTCATTCCGATTGCCCAGAAGAATGATAGTCTTGGTGCAAATTGGTCAACGCTCATGCCGGCATTGATACCTGCTCTTAAATATTCAAGTCCGTCTGCAAGTGTGTATGCCATTTCTATATCGCATGTTGCTCCCGCTTCTTGCATGTGGTAACCTGAAATAGAAATAGAGTTGAATTTTGGCATATTCTTTGATGTGAATTCGAATATGTCAGCGATTATTTTCATTGATGGTTTTGGTGGGTAAATGTATGTGTTACGCACCATAAATTCTTTTAAGATGTCGTTTTGGATTGTTCCTGATAATTTATCCATTGAAACACCTTGTTCTTCGGCTGCAATGATGTAGAATGAAAGAATTGGCAATACTGCTCCGTTCATTGTCATTGAAACAGACATTTTGTCTAATGGTATTTGATCAAATAGAATTTTCATATCTTCTATTGAACAAATACTAACACCTGCTTTTCCTACGTCTCCAACAACTCTTTCGTGATCTGCGTCATAACCACGGTGTGTAGCAAGGTCAAATGCACATGACAATCCTTTTTGTCCTGCTGCTATGTTACGACGATAGAATGCGTTAGATTCTTCTGCTGTTGAGAAGCCTGCGTATTGACGAACTGTCCAAGGACGCATTACATACATAGTTGAGTATGGTCCACGCAAGTTTGGCGCTATACCTGCTGCGTAGTTTAGGTGTTCCATACCTTCTAAGTCTGCTTTTCCATAGACAGGCTTTACTCCAATTTGTTCTGTTGTAATCCAATTCTTTGCATTACCAACTTCTTTTTCCCATGCTCCAAAATCAGTTGCTGGTGCAAATGATTTGAAATCGATGTTTGTAAAATTTGGTCTCATTTATACTTAATTTTTTATTTTATTTCACTAATTACAATTAGTCTGCAAAATTAGTTGTTTATTTTGAACTTTCCAATAAAATTAATGATTTTTATGCGAAATATTTGTTTGGTTTTGAGTAAATATATATTTTTGCCACCGTATTAACGTATTTCTGCAAGCAATATGGAGCAAAAATTAAGTATTTCTATTGTTTTTGACAATAACCGTTTAGGTGAAAGAATACTTCATAAATTAAGCGCTAATCCTTCTTGGATTTGTAGAGGGTTTAACGATTCTAAAAAATTTTTACTTTCGTATAGGGAAAGTTTTGTGGTAGATGTATTGGTTTTGTATTATAATCACAATTATTCTATAAGTGTTGAGGAGTTGATAGAATTGTTTAGAGGAAAGTTTAGAAGAACAAAAATTCTATGTGTTGTACCTGAGGATTTTATATTGCAAAGCAAAGATATGTTATTGGAACCTAATGTGGTAGATGTAATTAGAATATCTCCTATTTTGGAAGATATGTTATGGAATCACATTGTTAATGTTCACAATGAGAATAAATTGAAAAAGAAATTAACTACTATTGAGGATAGGACTTGTTTTGTTACAAATTCTTCTAAAATGGAAAAGGTTAATTACTTAATAGAAAAGGCTACACAAACAGATATTAATGTATGTATTTATGGAGCAACAGGGACAGGAAAAGATGTTATAGCAAAACGAATACATAATCTTTCAAAACGTTCAGCATATCCTTTTGTTGCAATAAATGTTGCCGCTATTCCTGAAGATTTAGCAGAAAGTATGTTTTTTGGTCATGAGAAAGGAGCGTTTACTGGTGCTGTTTCAAAGAAAATAGGATTTTTTGAAGAGGCTCATAATGGCACGTTGTTCTTAGATGAAATAGGAGATATGAGTTTGAGAATGCAAGTTAAGTTGTTGAGAGTTTTACAGGAAGGACGCATTACAAGAGTGGGAGGTAGGGGTGAAATACCTGTGAATGTTAGGGTAATTATTGCAACACACGTTGATATGCCATCTCTTGTGGAAAAGGGTTTGTTTAGAGAGGATTTGTATTATCGTTTAATGGGACTTACAATCAACATTCCTCGTCTTGCAGAAAGAGATAACGATGTTTTATTGTTGGCAGAGATGTTTATAAATGATTTTTGTACAAAGAATAAAAAACCTCTTTGTTCTCTTTCAGCCTCTGCAAAAACAGCCTTATTGAAATATAATTTTCCAGGAAATGTGAGAGAATTAAAATCTATAATAGAATTAGCTGTTGTCTTGTGTAAGGATAATATTATAAAATATGAAGACCTTTCTTTTAGGGATAATTGTAATAAGCAACAAGACTTTTTGGAAGTAGAACGAACAATGGAAGAATATGAGATTCTTATCATAAAATATTTTATGAATAAATATGACAATAAGGTTAGATTAGTTGCCGACAAGTTAGATATTAGTAAGACGAAGATTTATAAATTGCTACAAGACGAAAAAATATAAAAATATATGAGAAAAGTAATTTGCCCACGCTGTGGAAAAGAATTTGAATGCAAACATAACGCAGATTGTTTCTGTACAAAATATTATTTAAGTGAAGAAAAAAGAAAAGACATTCAATCCAAATGGACTGAATGTCTTTGTGAAGATTGTTTATCTTTGTATGCTCAACCTATTGAGCCAAAATATGAATCTCGTTCTTAGCTAATTCAACTAATCCGCTGTTAATCGCAAAAGATTTTTTTTCTCCAGAATTTTCCTCTATTACAATATCGCCTTTGCTAAGAGCAGAAATTAAAGGAGCGTGATCGTTCAATATTTGGAATTTTCCATCAATTCCTTGCATTTTTACGGATTTCACTTCGCCCTCATAAAGAGTTTCTTCTGGACTTACTATACTTAGTTTCATATTCTTGCAGTTTATTTAGCAGCTTCCATCAATTTCTTTCCTTTTTCTATAGCTTCTTCAATTGTTCCAACCATCATAAAGGCTGCTTCAGGATATTCATCAACTTCTCCGTCCATAATCATATTGAAACCTTTGATAGTATCTTCTATTGAAACGAATGCACCTGGAATACCTGTAAATTGTTCAGCAACGTGGAAAGGTTGAGACAAGAATCTTTGAACACGTCTTGCTCTTGCAACAGTCAATCTGTCTTCTTCTGACAATTCTTCCATACCCAAGATAGCGATTATATCTTGTAATTCAGAATATCTTTGAAGAATCATTTTAACTCTTTGTGCTGTTTGATAATGTAAATCTCCAACTATCTCTGGAGTTAAAATTCTTGAACTTGATTCCAATGGATCAACCGCTGGATAGATTCCTAATTCACTGATTTTTCTACTTAATACGGTTTGAGCATCTAAGTGAGCGAATGTTGTTGCAGGAGCAGGGTCTGTTAAGTCGTCAGCAGGAACATATACTGCTTGAACAGAAGTAATAGAACCTCTATTAGTAGATGTGATACGTTCTTGCATAACTCCCATTTCTGAGGCTAAGGTTGGTTGATATCCTACTGCCGATGGCATACGTCCTAACAAGGCTGACACTTCACTACCTGCTTGAGTGAAACGGAATATATTGTCAATAAATAACAATATATCTTTTCCACCGGTTGATTCATCACCATCACGATAATATTCTGCAACAGTCAAACCCGAAAGGGCAACTCTCGCTCTTGCTCCTGGTGGTTCGTTCATTTGTCCAAAGACAAGAGTACATTTACTATTTTTTAAGGCTTCTTTATCTACTTTTGAAAGATCCCAACCTCCTTTAAGCATATCTTCTTTGAACTCATCTCCGTATGAAATAACGCCACTTTCAATCATTTCTCTAAGAAGGTCATTTCCTTCACGAGTTCTTTCACCTACGCCAGCGAAAACAGATTGTCCAGAGTATTTTTTTGCGATGTTGTTAATCATTTCTTGAATGAAAACAGTCTTTCCAACACCTGCACCACCAAACAAACCAATTTTACCTCCCTTTGCGTAAGGCTCAATCAAGTCAATAACCTTAATGCCTGTATATAAAACCTCTGTTGAAGTAGAAAGATTTTCAAATTTAGGAGGAGTTCTATGTATAGGATATGATTTTTCTTTTTTTACTGGCTCAATTCCGTCAATAGTTTGTCCAATTACATTGAAAAGTCTTCCATTTATGTCTTCACCAACAGGCATTGAAATAGGTTCTCCAAGATTTTCTACTACTAAACCTCTTTGTAAACCATCTGTTGAATCCATTGCAATGGTTCTAACAGTGTTTTCACCAATGTCTTGTTGGCATTCTAATATCAATTCGCTACCATCTTGTTTTATAACGCGTAAAGCATCATAAATATTAGGAAGTGTTTCGCCTGCTGGAAAGTTTACGTCAATCACAGCACCGATTATTTGAGAGATTTTACCTCTGCTGACTACACTACTCATAGTTCTGTTTAATTATTCGTTTAATTCAGTTTGCGAATATACACTTATTTATTGAATAAAACTGCTTTTTTTATTATTTTTTTCTTAACATTATTCCCTATATTACAAACAATCAGCAAATTAACATAGGAATAATTTAATAAACTTTTTTTTAAAAATTTCGCTGCCCATTTGTTGTGGCTAAAATTCACATTATTGTTATTACTAAAATTTAAAAATTTTCTTTTTTTATTTTTTCTTTTAGTTATTATTTTATTATTATTTATTATTGTATGCACCACGTGCAGTTTTTTCTGCATACGGTGCAGACCTGACTGCATATCGTGCAGAGTTTAAAATTATTTTTTTGGTTATTTCTTTTTGTTGATTTTTAACTCTATCTTTGCAAAAAAATAAAATTGTTAAACTATGAAAGAAAATTTCAAACTAAAAAAAATGTTTTATACTTTGGCATTTGGTATGCTTTTTCTAATGCCTTTTACACTCCAAGCACAATGTCCTTTTGGTGAAAAGTACAATTGTACAGGAGAATGTGGAAGATTTTATGATGAAAATGGCGATTCATTTTGCGACAATGGTTTAGTGCAAAAAGAAGAAGCAGTTGCAGAAACGATAACAACCCAAGTAGAAGAAACAAAACCAAAACAAGAAGTTAAAAAAACAGAACCAAAACCTATTGTTCAAAAAGAAATTCAACAAGAAAAAGAAGAAATACAACCTATAATAGCAACTCAAACAGCAACCGAGCAAATTACTCCAATTAAAACAGAAATTCAACCTCAGAAAAAGAAAGCAAGAAAGCCCTATAATATCATACTTATCACATCAATAGTTTTACTTGCATACCTTTTGACCTTCATATTAGTAAAAGCAGGTAAATTAAAAAAACTATCTCATCGTAAGATTTGGAATGTGATATTACTTATAACCTTTTTAGTTTCTTGTTTATTAGGATTTATTTTAGCCTTACAGATAAACTATGGCTTTTGTATGGATTGGTTTAGAAGTTTCTTGCATTGGCATGTGGAATTTGGAATTGCAATGACTATTATAGCCTTTATACATATTATATGGCACTATAAGTACTACACAACAATGATTTCCAAGAAAAAGTAAATGAACAAACAAATCCTACGCTTAGCAATACCAAATATAATTACTAATATTACCGTTCCTTTGTTGGGAATGGTGGATACAGCCATTGTGGGACATTTAAACAATGGCGATGGCGTAGATTATATTGGAGCAATAGCCGTAGGAACGATGATTTTCAATATCATTTATTGGAACTTTGGGTTTCTAAGAATGGGAACAAGCGGTTTTACCGCACAAGCATACGGAGCAAAGGATAAAGAGGAACAAGCAAACATTCTTTTAAGAGCTTGTTTTATTGCAATCGTAGCAGCTTTCTTGCTAATAATATTTCAAAAGCCTATTGGCAAACTCTCCTTAATGCTTATAGAAGATAAAAACTCTGTTGGAGCATTAGCACTTAGTTATTTCTCAATTAGAATATGGGCAGCGCCAGCCACACTCGGCATGTACGCCTTGAAAGGTTGGCTTATAGGAATGCAAGACTCTAAAAACCCGATGTGGATTTCAATAATAATCAACCTACTCAATATAATATTTAGCTTTGTTTTGGTTTTCTATTTTGATATGTCAATAAGAGGAGTGGCATTAGGTACCGTGATAGCTCAATACGGAGGATTGATTACTACACTCTTTATATGGAGAAAAAAATACAAAGAGATAGCAAAATATTTCAATGTAAAAAAATCCTTATCCTTAGAAAAAATGAAACAATTCTTTAAAATAAATTCTGATATTTTTCTTAGAACCCTTTGTTTGATAATAGTAACAAGTTATTTCACCATAGCCTCAACCAAGATGCCATATCCAACCCTTGCAATGAATACTCTCTTAATGCAATTCTTTACTTTATTTTCCTATTTTATGGACGGATTTGCATACGCAGCCGAATCACTTTGTGGAAAAGCAAAAGGAGAAAACAATTACCCTCAATTGCAAGCCTTTGTTAAACGATTTCTTTTGTGGGGCTTAGTTATTTCCGTCGTATTTATCATTATATATTCATTATTCGGAGAAAATATATTGGAAATCTTTACCGACAATCAAGATGTTATTTCTTTTGCAGAAAATTATTTGTTTTGGATACTTTTAATTCCTGTTACAGGTTTTATAGCCTTTCTTTACGATGGCATACTTATTGGTCTAACCGAGTCGGTCATAATGAGAAATGCAATCTTTATTTCAACCGCTGCATTTTTCCTAATATATTTTTCTTTAAGTCCAACAATGGGCAATAATGCACTTTGGCTTGCCTTTCTAACTTATTTATTAGGAAGAAGTTTGCTAATGATGATAATGAGCAGAAGAAAGATTTTTATAAAAAAAATAAAATAAAGTTTAAAAAATTCTTGTTTCAATCTTTTTTTTACTACCTTTGCGACTTTGTTTTCGTAAAATTAACGAGTATTATTTAGAATAAATAAAATAAAACGCAATGGATAAAAAAACGATTATTGGATTAGTGTTGATTTTCGCTGTAATGACTGCGTGGATGTATATGATACAACCCTCAGAGGAAGAAAAAGCCGAAATAAAGAGAAAACAAGATTCGGTTTTAGCAGTACAAAAAAGAGCAAGTGAAAAAGCAGAAAAAGCAACACCTAATACATTAACAAAACAAGAAGAATTACGTCAAACAATAGCAGTTGCAAAAACAGAAGATTCAACTGCCGTTGAAGCACAAAAAGCATTAGAAGATTATTTCGGAGTTTTCTCGCAAGCAGCCTTAAATCCGGAAAGACATTTGTTTGTGGAAAACGATTTACTTCGCATAGACTTTAATACATTAGGAGGAAAAATCGATCAAGTCTATCTTGCAGAATACAAAACCTATTATCAAGATAGCGTACGCTTCTTTACAAAAGACGGAAACGACTATGGATTAAACCTATCCTTAGGTTCAAGATTATTACAGACAAAGGAATTGAATTTTGAGGTGTTTGTAAACAACAAAGCCTATAAAGAAAATACACCAATCAAAGTGAGTGGAGAAGATAGCGTTGTAATAGGAATGCGTATCTATACAAATCAATTGGATTCTCTTGCAAAAGATGTTGCATACCTTGAATATCGCTACACATTAAAAGGAAATGATTACAGAGTTGGTTTTGATATCATCTCACATAACCTAAATAACGTAATAACCGATAGAAATAATTTAGAGTTTGTATGGAACTCTAAATTAAGAATGAAAGAAAAAGACGGAAATGTTGAAAACAAAAGTACATCTGTTTACTATCTTTTGAAAGATGAGGTAGAATACTTAAAAGAAAACGGAGTTGATGACAAGAAAGAAGAAAACGGAGTGCCTATCAAATGGATTTCTTACAAACAACAATTCTTTTCAACAGCCCTTATCTCAAATACAGGAGAAGGATTTATTTCTTCTACAATGCAATCACAAACAGAAAAAGGTCAAAAAGACAATTATCTTCGTACAATGTCTTCTAACATAAGTATTCCTTACGATCACGAACAAAATCACTACGTATATGATATGTCTTTCTTCTTTGGACCAAATAAATATGCGGTTATCAGCGACTATGATTTGCAAATGGAAGAAATAATACCACTTGGTTGGGGATTTTTCTTGCTTCAATGGATAAATCGTTTCGTAATTATTCCTGTATTTGACTTTTTGCAAAGTTTTGGTTGGAGCATGGGATTAATCATCTTAATTCTTACAATTCTTGTAAAGATTGTATTATTCCCATTAGCATATAAACAATTTGCATCTACTGCAAAAATGAAAGTTATAGCACCTGAGGTTCAAAAAATCAACGAAAAATATCCTAAACAAGAACAAGCAATGCAAAAACAACAAGCTATAATGAATCTTTATAAGAGAGCGGGCATAAAACCAATGGCAGGTTGTTTACCAATGTTGATTCAATTCCCTATTTTGATTGCAATGTTTCGTTTCTTCCCTGCTTCAATTGAGTTAAGACAACAATCTTTCCTTTGGGCAGATGACTTATCAACTTACGATTCTATCTTAAACCTACCTTTCAATATACCATTCTATGGAAATCACATTTCTTTGTTCTGTTTGCTTATGACAGCAGCACAATTGATATACACTCACATCTCAATGAAACAACAAGCACAAACACAAACTATGCCGGGAATGAAATTTATGATGTACTTTATGCCGATTATGATGTTGTTTATCTTTAACAGCTTCTCGGCAGCCTTAAACTACTATTACTTCATTTCATTGTGCTTTACATTCTTGCAAATGTTTATTATCAGAAGAACAATTGATGAAAGAAAAGTGTTGCAACGTTTAGAAGCAAATGCAAAGAAACCATTAAAGAAATCAAAATGGCAACAAAGAATAGAAGCGTTAGAAAAACAAAACCAAGCAATATTGGAAGAAAGAAAAAAACAACAACAACGCAGAAAATAATAAACCAAAAAAATCAAATAAAGTATTAATTAAAAAACAAGTATCATGTATTTCGGACTGATGATTGCTATCTTTGTCATAGGATATGCCATGATAGCGTTGGAACACCCGTTAAAAATTAACAAATCTGCAACAGCAGTATTATTAGCAGCAGTAATATGGGCAGTATTTGCTCTATTCGGACCAGGAATCAAAGACGGTGCTTTGATTCATCACCTTGGGGAAACAGCGGAAATACTTTTCTTCCTGTTAGGTGCGATGACAATTGTTGAAATCGTAGATAAACACGACGGTTTCTCAATTATCACAGACAGAATCACAACAACAAGCAAAAGAAAATTGTTGTGGATTATCTCTATTCTTACATTCTTCATGTCAGCAGTGCTTGACAACCTAACAACTTCTATTGTTATGTGTGCATTGCTTAGAAAACTTGTAGCAGACAAAAACACACGTTGGTTCTTTGCAGGTATGGTTATCCTTGCTGCAAATGCCGGTGGTGCATGGTCGCCAATTGGAGACGTAACTACTATTATGCTTTGGATAAAAGGCAACATCACAGCAGGAAATATTATATTAGAAACATTCCTTCCTTCATTGGTTTCATTACTTGTGCCAGTTGCAATCATAGGTATGACAATGAAAGGAAAACTTGAAAGACCTGAAAAAGTAGTTGTAGAAGGTACTTCAAGCGTTACAAGAAAACAAAGCCTTCTTATTCTTTGTATGGGAGTTGGATTGTTGTTATTTGTTCCTTTCTTTAAGACAATAACTCACCTTCCTCCATATCTTGGAATTTTATTCGGATTAGGAATCCTTTGGATAACAACTGAAATTATGCACAAGAACAATCCAACAAATTATTCAAGATTAAACGTTACTGCAATCATACAAAAAGTTGACGTTCCTTCTGTTTTATTCTTCCTTGGTATTCTTATGGCAGTAAGTTGCTTGAATGAAGCAGGACACCTTGGACAATTAGCAGGAGCACTTGATAAATTAGGAAACGTTTACGTGATTAACATCGTTATAGGTGTGCTTTCATCTATCATAGACAACGTTCCATTGGTAGCAGCGGCTATGGGAATGTATCCAATTGAAGCAATAGGAAATTTTGCAGTTGATGGAGCATTCTGGGAAGGCCTTGCATACTGTGCAGGTACAGGAGGAAGCCTTTTAATCATAGGTTCGGCTGCCGGAGTTGCAGTTATGGGAATGGAAAAAATAGACTTCATTTGGTATTTGAAAAAAATATCACTTTGGGCTTTGATAGGATACCTTGCAGGTGCAGGAACATTCTATTTGATGAGTACATTGATTTTTCATGTATAGCATTTAATTTTTTCATTTTAATTAATTTAATTTTTTAGCTCCCAAGATCAAAAAAGTTCTTGGGAGTTTTTTTTTGGAAAAAATCAAAGAAAAAAATAAAAAATCAAAGAAAAAAAATTCTAAAACAAAGAGTTAGTAAATTATTTCTTAATTTTGCAAATTATGAATAGAATATGGATAATAAGAAATTAACAATTCGTAATAGTACAGCAGATTTTTTGATTTTTCAAGCACAAACTCACGCAAATAGTGTAGAGGTTATGTATGCCGAAGATACAATTTGGTGTACACAAGAGTCTATTGCTATGTTATTTGACAAAAGTCGTTCAACAATTACAGAACATTTGCAAAATATATTTAAAGAAGGTGAGTTGCAAAAAGAATCAGTATGTCGGAAATTCCGACATACTGCCAATGATGGAAAGGAATATAATGTTCAATTCTACAATCTTGATGCAATAATTTCGGTTGGCTATCGTGCAAATTCAACTCGTGCAACTCAATTCAGGCAATGGGCGACCGCAGTACTCAAACAATTCGCTATACGAGGCTATGTGATTGATAAAAAGCGAATGGAGAATGGTGCTTTTTTGACGGAAGATTATTTTGAACACTTATTGGCAGAAATAAGAGAGATACGTTTGAGTGAAAGGAGAATGTATCAAAAGGTAACAGACCTTTATTCTACTGCAATAGACTATAATAAAGACGCACCTACAACAAAACAATTTTTTTCAAAAGTTCAAAATAAATTACACTTTGCAATACATGGTCATACTGCAGCTGAGTTGATAGTAGATAGAGCAAATGCAGAAAAAAAACACATGGGATTGACTTCTTGGGAGAATTCTCCGAATGGAAAGATTGTAAAGACAGATGTTGTTATAGCTAAAAACTATTTAAAAGCAGAAGAATTGGAAAGTCTTGGGAGAATTGTTAATGCTTTTTTGGATTTAGCAGAAGATAGAGCCAAACGGCATATACCAATGACTATGGAAGATTGGTCAAAATATATAGATCGTTTTCTTGTGATGGACGATAGAAAATTATTGCAAGATAATGGTAAGGTATCTGCTGAAGAAGCTAAAAAATATGCTGAATTTGAATTTGAAAAATATAGAATAATCCAAGATAAATTATTCGTTTCTGATTTTGATGTGGAGTTAGAAAAATTTTTAAAACAAGATTAAATACTCTTTATCTTATTTTCTTTGTTTTTTTTCTTAACTTTGCAAACTATGAATAGAATATTATTTGTTTTTTGTATTAGTTGTTTGATTTTTTCGTGTGCAAAAATCGTCACACCAAGCGGAGGAGCAAAAGATTCTATTGCTCCAATTATGTTAAAGAGCAATCCCGAGGCAAATAGCACTAATTTCTCACAAAAAAATATAGAAATAGTTTTTGATGAGTTTGTTGTGTTGGACAATCCCATGCAAAAAGTTTTGATTTCTCCTCAAATATCGCCTTCACCAGAAATAATAGCCGATTTAAAAACCATTAAAATCAAAGGACTCGATTCTTTAAAACAAAATACGACCTACATAATTGATTTTGCCGATGCAATAAAGGACTATAACGAAGGAAATCGTTTGAGTGGTTTTTCTTTTGCTTTTTCAACAGGAGATAATATTGACACAATGTGGTATGAAGGTAGGGTTTTAGATGCTTTTAATCTTACGCCTATTGCAAATAAGTTTGTACTTCTTTATTCTAATTTTGACACTTCTTATATGCGTTCTCATACCTCTGATTACGTTACACGCACCGATAGTAATGGAATTTTCCGTTTTCATAATCTTGTAGCGAAAGATTATAAATTACTTGTGCTTGATGATAAAAACCAAAATAAAATATACGATTTGCCAAATGAAGGAATAGGATTTTCCAACAAAGTGCTGACTCCATACGTTTTTGATTCAACTGCAAATGAAAAACTTTTGAAACAAAATTTTTATTACACTAATTTTGTAGAACAAACCTCAGATTCCCTAATGCAAACTCCTAAAAAAACAATTACAGATAGCCTTTTTACTATAAATAAATATGAAAAAGATACGGTAGATTATTACAAAGGTAGTTATCAAATAGTCTTTAAAGATACACTTTCAATGAATGAATTTCCAGCACTCTTAATTAACAATGCAGATACATTGAAAGTGAGTTTTGAAAAAAAACATGATACACTTTATTCTTTAAATTACACTTTGCAACCTTCAACTCAATATGAAATCATAGTAGAAAAAAATGCAATAACCAACCTTTATAACCAAACAAATAGAGCGTTTAAGCATAAATTCTGTTATTCTTCAGAAAAAGACTATGGTTCGCTTATCATAAACTTTAAAGATAGTGTTTCGACTTTTGAATCTTGTTGTGTTTTTTACCTTTACGACATAGCAGGAAAATTAGTTAGAGAAGAAAAAACAAAGAAAGGCGAGGGGCAAGTTAGCTTTAAAAACCTGAAAGAAGGAACCTATAAAGTTAAAGTTGCAATAGATGAGAATTGTAATCAACAATGGGATAAATCAAACTTTGAATTACAACAAGAAAGCGAAAAAGTATTGATTTATAACAAACAAATAATAGTTAAAAGAGGTTGGATAATTGAGCAAGAGTGGAATATTTTGCAATAAATTTGCAAGATAGAAATAAAATAAGTAATTTTGCACCCTAAATTTAAACAAAAAAATTAAAGAAAAATGGCAGTAAAAATTAGATTACAACGTCACGGTAAAAAAGGAGCACCTTTTTATCATATCGTTGTTGCGGATGCTCGTGCAGCACGTGATGGAAAATTCATTGAAAAATTGGGAACATACAACCCAATGACAAATCCAGCTACTATTGAATTGAATGTAGATAGCGCTTGTACATGGTTGAAAAACGGAGCTCAACCAACAGAAACAGCAAGAAACATTTTGTCATACAAAGGAGTGTTATTGAAACGCCACTTACAAATTGGAGTTGAAAAAGGAGCAATAACTCAAGATGTAGCAGACAAAAAATTTGAAGCTTGGTTACTTGAAAAGAATAACAAAATAGCTGCTAAACAAGAATCTTGCAGAAATGCTAAGAGAGAAGATGCTAAACAACGTCTTGCACAAGAAGCAGAAGTTAATGCAGCAAAAGCAGCAGCAATAGCTAAGAAAAGAGAAGAAGCTGCAGCAGCTGCAGCAGCAGAAACAGCAGAAGAAGCTCCTGCAACAGAAGAAGCAGTAGCAGAAACAACAGAAACTCCAGCTGAATAATAATAAAATTTTTCATAAGCATGTTTATAGGCTATCTTAATCTTTAAGGTAGCCTTTTTTGCAAAAGAAAAAAATACAAAAATATGAAGATAGAAGATTGTTTTTATTTAGGTAAGATTTTAAAACCATTTAGTTACAAAGGAGAAGTCGTTCTTTTTCTTGACGTAGATGAGCCAATGGATTATTCACAACTTGATGGAGTTTACGTTTCAATTAACAAAAAATTGGTTCTTTATACGATAAAATCAATAAGAATAAACAATAATAAAGCGACAGTTAGATTTGAGGGAGTAGAATACGAGGATTTGGAAAGATTGCTTGGAAGGGAGTTGTATTTGCCTTTGGAACTTTTGCCGCCGTTAGAAGGTAACAAATTTTATTTTCACGAAATCATAGGTTTTGATGTAATTGATCAAGAAAAAGGCAATATTGGTAAAATAGTTGGCGTTTATGAAAATGCACCTCAGCCTTTATTGTCAATTGATTTTGAAGGAAAAGAAATTCTTTTGCCAATAATAGATGAGGTTATTTTGGAAGTGAATCGTCAAGAAAAGCAAATGAGAGTTAAATCGCCGGAAGGGTTAATTGAACTCTATTTACAATAAAAATTTATTGAAAAACAATAAAAAAATATCGTAAAAAATTTGGTAGATACAAAAAAACAATATATTTTTGCATCAAAATACAAAACTAATGAATATAAATAAGAAAATATTAACTGTAAAAAGCATAAAAATTCTCTTTGATGTAGCGATTGCTTTAATGTCTTTGTCTTTGATTGTATTGCTTGTTGCTTTTGTTTTTGGACTTTCTACCGATAATGAAATATATTCTAAGGGTTATGCTTTGATTGAGCAAGATAAAAACACTCAAATAGAATTGCAAGGCGAGATTCCCTCTAATCATAAGGATGTTCATATTCACTTAAAACCAGAAGGAATTAAAGTTGCTTACGATATAGATATTCATAGCAATAGTTTTTCGGCAATTTGTCTTAAACTTTTTTATGTGTTAACCTTAAATGTGAGTATATTCTTTTTGTTGTTTGTGATAGTTCAAATAAGAAATATAGTAAATTCGGTTTATAAGGGATTTAAAACAGGAGATGTTTCGTTGGGACATTGTGTGTTTATAGACAAAAATATAAAAAGAATGAAATATATATCGTTAGGCTTTATTTTAATGCCGTTTTTAGAACTCTTGGTATATATTTCAGATAAGATATTTATACAAACTTACCTTCAAATACAAGAATTAAATATTGTTCCAGAGTTTGGACTATCTACAATTTCGTGGGAATATATCTTAATAGGTATGTTGTTCTATGTTATGATAGATATATTTAAGAAAGGTATAAGTTTGCAACAAGAAAACGACTTAACAATTTAGTAAAGCAATGGGAATAATAGTAAACTTAGATGTTATGATGGCAAAGAGGAAGATTTCTCTCGGGGAACTTTCGTCTAAGGTAAATATTACCCTTGCAAATATGTCTAACCTTAAAACAGGTAAGGCAAAAGCTATTCGTTTCTCAACTTTAGAGGCTATTTGTAAAGTTTTAGATTGTCAGCCAGGAGATATATTAGAATATACAGAAGATACAGATAAAGAAATAATAATAACAAACCAAAAAAAAGAACAGTATGAAAAGTAGAATTTTTTCAGTATTGGCGTTGTGCTTATTGATTAGTACAACAGGGTTTGCTCAAAACAAGAAAGCTGTTAATCTTGATGAGCAAATAAAATTGAATGGTAAGGTTCGTACAGGAAAATTAGCAAACGGACTTACTTATTACGTAAGAGCTAACAACAAACCTGCAAACAGAGCAGAATTTCAAATTGCAGTAAATGCTGGATCTGTTTTAGAGGAAGCAAACGAACAAGGATTAGCTCACTTCACTGAACACATGGGATTCAATGGAACAAAACATTACCCAGGAAACACAATGATTGACGATTTGGAAAAAGAAGGTATCGTTTTCGGAAGAGAGATTAACGCATACACAGGCTTTGACCAAACAGTTTATATGGTAACACTTCCAACAGACAACGAAAGATTATTTGACATGGGATTAAAGATTCTTGATGGTTGGGCTTCTGGAATGTTGATGACAGGCGAAGAAATCGACAAAGAAAGAGGAGTTATCATTGAAGAATGGCGTATGAGCCAAGGAGGAAGCGAAAGATTAAGAGCTAAAACTTGGGGAACAATGTTAAAAGGTTCTAAATACGCAGAAAGACTTCCTATTGGAACATTAGAAAGCCTTGAAAACTTCAAATATGAAGACATTAGAGGATTCTATCAAAAATGGTACAGACCAGATAATATGGCAATAATTGTAGTAGGGGACTTTGACGCAGACGAAATGGAACAAAAAGTTATTGATTACTTTACAATGACTCCAAAACACTGCACTCCATTGGAAAGACCTGTTTACACAATTGACAATAACAAAGAACCACTTGTATGTGTTGCAACAGACAAAGAAGCAACCTCTACTCAAATTCAAATGTTCTATAAACACCCTGCAAAATCAGTTAAAACATGGGGCGATTACCGTGAACAATATTTAGTAAACTCTCTATTCGAAATTATGTTCGATGAACGTTTAGCAGAACTTGGAGAAAAGAAATCTTGTCCTTATATGCAAGCAGGAGCAGGCTATGGTGGATTCCTTGCACGTCCTGTTGCAGCATACCAAATGTATGTTGTAGCAAAAGAAGGTAAAGTATTAGAAGCATTAGAAGCAATGATGCTTGAAAATAGAAGACTACAACAACATGGATTCTTACAAACAGAATTAGATAGAGCTAAAGAATCTTTATTAGAAAGATATGAAAGAGCTGCAAAAGAAGAATCAAAAACAGAAAGCAGCCGTATAGCAGCAGAATTAGTTGATTACTTCTTAGAAGAAATCCCTATGCCAGGTGCAATCATTGAAAACAAATGGGCAAAAGCAATGATGGAAAGCATTACATTAGAAGAAGTAAATGCTTTGATAGGAAAATGGATGACAGAAGAAAACTTCGTTTGCACAATCTCTATGCCAGAAAAGAAAGGTGTTAAAGTGCCAACAGAAGACAAAGTTTTGAAACTAATAGAAAAATGTAAAACTGCAAAAACAAAAGCTTGGGTTGATAATGTTAAAACAGAACCTTTCTTAGCACAAGAACCAAAAGGTGGAAAAATAGAATCAACAACTAAAAACGAAAAATTCGACTACACAGAATACGTTCTTTCAAACGGAGCAAAAGTAGTTGTTAAGAAAACTAACTACAAAAACGATGAAATCCTTACTTACGCAGAATCAAACGGAGGAGCATCTATGTATGACGATAAAGACATTATGAATGTTAATTTCGCAGCAAGCATAGTTGACGCAAGCGGTATAGGAAACTATGACCACAGCCAATTAATGAAATTCATGAAAGGTAAATCGTTTGGAATAACACCTTCAATAGGCGAATTACAAGATATGCTTAACGGAAGCTGTTCTCCAAAAGACTTTGAAACACAATTACAATACATCTATTTATTCTTCACTGCACCAAGAATGGACAAAGAAGTTTTGGCAAGCGAAATTGATAAGATGAAAACACAAATCAATATGGTGAAAAATATGCCAGAATTTGCATTCCAAGAAAAATGGATCAAATCAATGTATCCTAATGACAAACGTACAATAATGATACCAACAGAAGCACAATTGAAACAATTGAATGCAGACAAAATGTTAAAGATATTCAAAGAAAGATTCTCAGATGCTTCTGACTTCACATTCACTTTCGTTGGAAACATTGACGAAAAAACAATGCTTCCTTTGATTGAAAAATACATAGGTGGACTTCCATCATTAAAAGGAAAGAAAGCAGAAAAATGGCAAGACCGTTCAACTGCATTTGCAAAAGGAATCGTTGATGAAACAGTTTATGCAGGAGAAGCAAACAAAGGTTTGATGACACTTACATTTGAAAACAACTTTGATTGGAGTGATCGTCTTGCAACAAACGCATTAGATAACATTTGCTCTATTAAACTTACAGAAACAATACGTGAAGAATTAGGCGGAACATACTCTCCTTCATTCTCACTTTCATACGAAAAATACCCACAAGCAAAAACAACAGCAATGTGCTACTACACTTGCGACCCTACAACAGTAGATAAACTTACAAATGCAACATTTGAAGTGTTAGATAAATTGATTGCAGAAGGTCCAACAGCAACAGACTTAGATAAAGTAAAAGAACAATTGATTCTTGAAAGAAAAGGAAGAATGGAAAAGAACGGTTACTGGTTAGGACAAATCATTGGAAGCAAATTCTATGGTTATGAAATGCAAACATTAGAAGAGTATTCAGCAGCAGTAAACGCTTTAACAATCGAAGACATTAAAGCAGTAGCAGCTAAATATTTGAAACACGATGGATATGTAAGAGTTTCAATGAAACCAGAATCAATGAAACCAGCAAAATAATCAAGCAATAATTGATTATAAACAAAAAAAGAGAGCAGCCAAAAACTGCTCTCTTTTTTTCTTTGATTTTCAAGATTATTTCTTTGATTTTTTAGAATTTTTCTTTAATTTTTTAAATTTTTTCTTACCTTTGCGGGCTGATTTTTAAAAAATAAAACTAATATGAAAAAAGTATTTTTTATCCTTGCAATATTGTTTGCAAATGTGCTTTTTGCACAAAATGTAGATTTAAACGAAGTGGAACCAGATTTTAAAGTTGGTTATTTGGGTTACAAGTATAAAGGTAATAACGAGGTAGCTGTACATAACTACGATGAAGAGATTCTTGACTCACCAATGCCCTGGAACTTAGAAATCCCTCAAACAGTAGATAATAACGAAATAACCTATACAATTACTAGTATTGGTACAGGTGCATTTTCAGGTTGTCATAAATTACAATCTGTTGCTATTCCAAATACTGTTACTTCTATTGACTATAATGCATTTACCACTTGTAATAATTTACAATCTGTTAATATTCCAAGCAGTGTTACTTCTATTGGAAATAATGCATTTTTAGCTTGTGGTAGTTTAAGTTCTGTAATTATTGCAGAAGGCGTTGAAACTATTGGTTCAAGTGCATTTTCTGGTTGTAATAGTTTAGGAAATATTTCTATTCCAAATAGTGTTACTACTATTGGAGATAATGCTTTTAAAAATTGTGCTATTTTAGAAACTGTTACTATTGGAAGTGGTTTAACTGCTATTGCGGATCATATGTTCGAAAACTGTATGCAATTAGAAACCGTGAATTTTAATGGAAATAGCCTTACAACTATTGGAAGCCATGCATTTTATGATTGCCAAGCTTTAAAAAAGATTGTTCTACCTAATAGTGTGACTATTATTGAAGATCGTGCGTTTTACAGTTGTTCTTTATTAGATACTATTGATCTTCCTGATGGACTTACTACTATTGGAGTTGAAGCATTTTGTAGTTGTTCTAATTTAAAGTCTATTGATGTTTCCAATAATGTTACTTCTATTGAAGAGGGTGCGTTTGTTAGTTGTGTTCTATTGCCTACAATTAATATTCCTAATAATCCTTCTTTTAATACTATCAACAAAAATGTATTCTATGGATGTAGTAGTTTAAATTCTATTACTATTCCAGATAATGTTACTATTATTGGGAATCGTGCGTTTGAGGGTTGTAGTAGTTTGACATCTGTTACTATTCCAAGTAGTGTTACTGAGATTGGAGGTAGTGCATTCTATGGTTGTAGTAATTTAACATCTGTTGTTTCTCTTTCAGATCCTGCTCCTACACTTGATGCTTCAACCCCTAACTTAACTTTTGGTAATACTCATATTTCTATAACACTAACAGTTCCTTTTAATGCACAAGGTTATACATATAATTGGGGAAATGCAAATTGGCAAAAGATTTATCACAAGATAAACCAAGGTGAAATAAAAACGCTAAGCAATACATTTGAAATAACAACTGCTAATAAAAGAGAAGTAATAAATGATGGAGTATTGGTAATAGAACAAGGAGGGGAATTAGTAAATCAAACAACAACAAACGTTGAAGGAATCATAGAAGTCAAAACTAAATCATTACCTAATGATAAATGGTCATTTATTGGTGCACCTTTTGCAGGATATAAATTAGAAACAGTTGTACCTGGTGCACATGATATTTCAATTTCTGAATTTGATTACGCAACAGGAAATTGGAGAGAAGAATGGGCAACAATTGATACAGTGGTAGGAGCAGGAGAAGGTTTGTTTGCATGGTCATTTGCTCCTGAGCCTACAATATTTACTAACTATGGAGATGGAATGTATAGTCCACATGCTCATTCAGATTACAATGGATATAATTATAATTATTCACAAGATCCAGCCTATACATTAAATAATGGAGATGTAACCGTTACAAAAACTGTTGGTGCTAATAATAATGGTAATTGGATGGCCTTAGCAAATCCATATACCTTTAAATTAGATGTTGCAAAATTCCTTAACAACCAAGCAAATACTGTAGTAGAGCAAGAAATACAAGGAATACAAGGAAAAGTGTTATATAGATTAAATGCTGATAATACTTGGTCAACGGTAAATGCAGGAGTGATAGATGTAACAGAAGGATTCTTTGTAAACTTTACATCAAATGGTCCGCAAACAGCAACTTTCAATAAGGGACAATACTATGATCCAACTCAAGCAAAAGCAAGTGTAGAAAGAGAATATGTACGCCTTGCGATGCTTGAAGGAGAAAGAGAAATAGAAGTATTATTTGCACAAAACGATGAGGCAAATGAAAACTACGATATATTCGATGCAAACAAATTATTCTCACCTATTGAAATAGCAGAACCTTACTTTGTTGTAAATAATATTGCTTTGGTAAAAGAAGAAGTAAACACACTTCCTTATTATGCAACAATGAATGTACGCTCTTTTAGTAGCAAAGAAGTAACATTCAAAGCAAACTATGTACCAGAAGGCTTATCAGTTAGCATAATAGACGGAGAAGAAACAATAGACCTAAGCGAAGGAGTAGAATACACAACAAACATTATAGAGGGAGAAAACGCAGATAGATTCAAAGTATTGATTAAAAAATCACTATCAATAGAAGAAGCAGAAGAATTACAAGTAAACATCTACAACAACAATCGTCACATCAATATAGAAACAATGGGAAACGATTTACAAGTTGAAGTTTACAACGCCTTAGGACAAAAAGTATTCACAACAAAAGACAGAAACTTTACATTAAATCAAGTCCCAGTAGGTAGTTATATATTAAAAGTATTTAATAAAAATGTATCCCAAAGTAAAAAAATAGTGATAGGATAAACAAAAAAGGGTGAATCAAAAAAAAGATTCACCCTTTTTTATTATAAATAATCTGTATTATCTGTTAGGTTGTTTTGCTCTAAGGCGTTGGAGTAGGAAAGGTTTTCTTTTGTTATTATCTTAAATGTGTATTTCTTTTTGTTTGGGTTTGTTAGTTTATGAGCTCTTAACTGCGGATTAAACATTTTGAAATATTTGTAAGGACAATTTAGTTGCTTTGCAAAGGCCGGCATATCTGTTATTGTGGAATCTATTGTAATTGTTTCGTATTGCAAGGGCTGATGACAATCTCTTAATCTTACATAAAAGCCATATTGTTGCGGATTTTCCATTAGGATTTTGTAGGCAAGGATTCTGTAAACATAGCGTGAGGTTTCGCTATTTATATTCAATCCCCAATAGTCTTTACAGTCTTGATTTGCCATTTGTTTTCTTACTCCTGCTTCTCCACAGTTGTATGCTGCACAGGTTAATGCCCAATCGCCAAAACGAGAGTAGGAGGCTTTTAAGTATTCAACGGCTGCTCGTGTTGCTTTCTTTAAATCGTATCTTTCGTCCCATTCTTCTGTTACTACAAGTCCATATTCTTTTGCTGTTTTCGGCATAAATTGCCAAAATCCTGCTGCTTTTGCTGGTGAAATTACGTCAGATAGTGCACTTTCTGCAACGGCTAAGTATTTTAAATCGTCTTCTCCTCCACATTCTTTAATGTATTGTTCTATTTCAGGGAAGAATCGCCAACTTTTTTTTAGGATTTGAAAAGTTGTTCCGTGTTGATACATTATTGATGTTAGTTCTCTGTCAAGGGCTTCTCTTACAAAAATATTATCTAACGGCACTTCTTGTCCGCAAAATGTTAATTCTTTTGGTAAGGGTGCTGAAAAATTATGTAAATGATCGCTTACAGCAGTCTTATATACTTCTTCTTCGTCTGGTTTGTGGGTTGCCATTATGAAAAAGTTAAGACTTATTGCGCAAATGCTAAGACTTATTGCACAAATACTTAGTATTAGAGTGTAATTATTTTTCTTCATTTTCGTTATTATTAAAACATGGCAAAGATACAATAAAAATCGCTAAAAAGATTTTTTTTATTAACTTTGCGAGTTCAAAATATATTGATATGAATAGAAAAAAGTTATTTGCATTTTTAGTTTTTATGTTTGTTTTTTGTGGTCTGTCGGCACAAGTTTTGTCGCCTTCTACAAAAAAAGATATTATTTCTCAGTATAACAAGCAAATTAAAACGATTTCTTCAATAAGTAGTGAGAATTTTGATTTGATGTCGGTTTATAAGTATCAGTTAGAACAGGCGGAGGAGTTTGTAAAAAAACAACAAGTCAATAATTTTGATAATGATATTTATGCTAAAAATATTGAACTCAAACTTCTTATTGAACAAAATAAAGAGATAGTTGAGTTTATGATACCAAGAATGAGTGATTGGTATTATAAGAAAGCTGTTTTCGCTAATTTGAATAATAAGAAGCAAGAGGCTTATAATTATTTGTTAAAGAGTGTTGAGGCGGATTCTATGAATGTTATGGCGAATTATGAATTGGCTAAGATAAGTTTAGATTCGCTTCAAGTGAGCAAGACAACGGATAGGTTATCGCGTGTTTTAAAAAATGGTAATATTAATCAAGAAGAAAGTCAGCTTTGTAAAACTCTTTTAGCCTTTACTTATGATAAGAATATTATTACTTCTTTGGCTTTTATTAAAGAAGGAAAGTATTCTGAGGCAGAGAATATTCTTTTGCAGTTGCAGTCGTATTGTAAAAATGATATTTTGAATATTTGTAAGCCAAATCTAATTGATAAAAATATTAGTATATGTAAGAATGGTATATATAAGGATCATATAAAGATTGCAAAAACTGCGGTAGATAAACAAAAAACAAAGGTAGCAGGTGATTTTTTGGTTAATACCTATGATTATCTTCAAAGAAATAGAGGAGAAATTACTGATACTTCTGATTTTGATGATATTGTTAGGGTTGTAGTAGGAAATTATCTTGCAACTGCAAAAGGATTGGTTGATGCAAAAAACAATGAAGCAAGGATAGACCTTATTCATAAAGCAAAGGAATTGGCCTCTATGCTTGGAGGGGATTACGAAACAGATGTTCTGAAGCAAATTGCTATGATGCAAGGTACAACCTCTACATCTGATCCTGTGTTAGATTCTTTGGAAAATGCAGCTCCTAATACAGGCTATGCAGATAAGTATCCTGAGTTTGTAAAGGATACAATCGCAAATGTGGAAAAGGAAATAAAAGAAATAGAAGATAGGTTTGTTTATGTTAAGGTTAATAATTATGAAAAAGCTGTTGAAGTTTTAGAAAAAACTAATGAGTTGCCTTCTATTAAATCAATAAAAAATATAGGAGAGACAAATATTTCTGCGATAAGAGAAGTAACTGCAAAGAGAATGCATAAGGCAGAGTATGCAATTTTTCAAGATGATATTCTAACCGCAGATAGTTTGGTTGATATTACAGAGAAAATGCTATCTAAATATAATATGAAAAACGATAGTGTTGTGGTTAAGATAATGAATAGTTATCTTAGAGCAATAGACCAAAGAGTTTGCCAAAAGAAACAAGAAGAGGTAGATGTAATGGTGCATAATATATTAGATTGTATTAGAAAGAATGATTTTTATTTGGCAGAGGAATACATAAATATAGGAATGCAAATTAAAGGTAGTAGCGAATGTAGGTTAAATAAGCAAAGATTAAGAGCATTAAAAAGACAAATAGAGCAACCTTTGGAATATGTAAAAACAAAAGAGAGTGTTGATGAACTTTTGCAAATAGGGGACACTGCAAGATATTTAAAAGAATATGCGGCTTTGGAGAATTTTTATATTCTTCATAATCTAAGAGAAATGAGTGTGCAACATAAGCCTATTAGAGATATAATTTATGAGTTTGGAAGTGATCAATTGGCGGTAAATACTATTGAAAACTTAATGAAATATCGTCAATATGAACAAGGAGTTGAGGCTTTGGCTGCTTTAAAGGATTTTGGTTATAAGGCGCGTCATACGAAGAAAATACAAAAACAATTAGGTAAAATGATGTCATTAGAGGAAAGCAAACGAAATGAAAAGATTGCTCAATCAAATAGACTAATGGATAAATATGGAGAAGATAAATGGTTTAAATATCTTCTAAAAAGCTATAATAAGAACTTAATTAAATGGAATAAACAACAAAGGGGGAATTAAGATGATAACTTGTGATGATGCAGTAATAGAAAAAATGGTAGTTCATAGGGTTGGGAACAAAACTAATAATGAGCCATTGAAGATTTCGCCAGCACCTTTTATGATTCATGGGGAAATTGGCGGAGTTTTGTTAAAGTATTTTACTTCAAATTTTAAATCGCCTCAAACTTATCATCTTTTTTCAGAAGCAGGTGTAGCACATAATTTGGTTTATCAGTGTGTGAGAGATGTTTTTGCTGATAAAAATGAATTATATTCTCAAAGTGTAAAGTTGGCTCAATTGCTTTATGAAGTAAGTGAACACCCTAATATTAAATCTGGTGAATTGTATATTACTTATCTTTCTCAATGTTTTATAGATGGAGATTTGGTTGATGCAATTGGTATATTTAAATCGGAAAATAAAGAGACTTATTTAAAAGTTTTTCCAAAGGGAGATGGATTTGAAATAGAAAGTGAGAGTGGAATAAATATTAATAAATTAGATAAAGGTTGTATTATTTTTAATAAAGAGGTTGAAGAAGGATTTGTTGCAACTGTTGTAGATGTTTCAAATAAAGGTGGAGAAGCTGCTTATTGGACCGATGGCTTTTTAGGATTGAGAGCAAGACATGATTCGTATTTCAATACTGAACATGCAATAAATCTTTGCAGAGGGTTTGTTACCGAATTTTTGCCTTCGGAATATGAAATGAGTAAGGCCGATCAAGCAGAATTATTGACTAAAACTGCGGATTATATGAAAGAATACAAGCAGTTTGATGTAAATAAATATGCAGAAAATGTTATAGGAAATAGCGAACTTCAAGAAAGATTTGAAGATTATAAGAATAATTATGAAAAAGACTTTGAAATGGATTTTACGGATAACTTTACAATTTCGGAACAAGCTTTCAGAAAAGGACAAAGAGGGTTTCGTAGTATTTTAAAGTTAGACAAAAATTTTACAGTCTATATTCATGGTTCAAGAAATAGAATAGAGCAAGGTGAAGATGAAGATACAGGATTGAAATATTACAAATTTTTGTACGATAATGAAAATTAGTAAGCCTTAGTTTTCATTTTCTAAGAAAAAATAATTATTTTTGCAGTTGATTTTTTTAGTAGATTATAATTTTTAATTAAAGGAGAAAAAAGAGATGTCTCAAATTATTGGAATTCATTCAAGACAAATCCTCGATTCAAGAGGTAACCCTACGGTTGAAGTTGAAGTTTATACAGAAGCTGGTGCGTTTGGTAGAGCAGCTGTGCCATCAGGAGCTTCTACAGGTGTGCATGAAGCTTGCGAATTAAGAGATGGAGATAAGAGTTATTTCTTAGGTAAAAGCGTTTTGCAAGCTGTAAAGAATGTTAATACAACATTGGCAGACGAATTACGTGGAATGCAAGTTGCTGACCAATCTGCAATTGATGCACGTATGATTGAAATAGATGGAACATCAAATAAAAGCAAAATAGGAGCAAATGCAATATTAGGTGTTTCATTAGCTTGTGCAAAAGCAGCTGCTATGGAAACAGGTCAAGAACTTTATAGATATATTGGTGGAGTAAATGCAAGAACACTTCCAATTCCTATGATGAATATTTTAAATGGTGGTTCTCACGCAGACAATAGCATAGATTTTCAAGAATTTATGGTAATGCCTGTTGGAGCAACATCATTCTCTCACGCTCTTCAAATGGGTGCAGAAACTTTCCATAACTTAAAAGCAGTTTTGAAAGCAAAAGGTTATTCAACTAACGTTGGAGATGAAGGAGGTTTTGCTCCTAATTTAGGTTCTAACGAAGAGGCAATAGAAGTTATTCTTACAGCAATTGAAAAAGCAGGTTACAAACCAGGTGAAGATATTTACATTGCATTAGACCCAGCATCAAGTGAATACTATTTACCAGAAGAAAATGTATATCACTTACATAAATCAACAGGTGATAAATTAACTCCTGATCAAATGGTAGCTTATTGGAAAGAATGGGTAAATAAATATCCTATTATTTCGATAGAAGATGCTATGGCAGAAGATGATTGGGCCGGTTGGAAAACTCTTACTGATGAATTAGGTGGAAAAATTCAATTAGTAGGAGATGACTTATTCGTTACAAACCCTGCTCGTTTAGCAATGGGAATTGAAAAGAATGTTGCTAACTCTATCTTAGTAAAAGTTAATCAAATTGGTTCATTAACTGAAACAATAAATGCAGTTAATCTTGCTTATAGAAATAAATATACAGCAGTTATGAGCCATCGTTCTGGTGAAACAGAAGATACAACAATAGCAGATTTAGCAGTTGCATTGAACACAGGTCAAATAAAAACAGGATCTGCTTCAAGAACTGATAGAATTTGTAAATACAACCAATTATTAAGAATAGAAGAAGGATTGGGTGATCAAGCAATTTACTTGGGTAAAAACTTTAAATTTGCTAGATAAATAAAGGCTTTCTTACCTTTTTATTCAATAAAAAATTAAATAAAAGTCGAAAAAAGTTTTGTCAATTCAATAAAAAGTGCGAAATTTGCAAATCGATTTTTGAAAGAAAGAATAAAAATAAAACAATATAGAGATGGCAAAGATTTGTGAAATAACAGGAAAGAAAGTATTGACAGGAAATAGAGTTTCTCACTCTAATGTTAAAACAAAAAGAAGATTTTACCCAAATCTTCAAATGAAGAAATTCTATATTCCAGAAGAAGATGTGTGGGTAACTTTGAAAGTAACACCTGCAGGAATGCGTACAATAAACAAAAAAGGTTTATTAGCGTGTTTAAATAACTCAATCGAAAAAGGTATTATCAAGTTATAATTATATAAAATATAACTAGAAGAAGAGAGTCTTGCGAATGCAAAACTCTCTTTTTTGTTAAATTAAATGTTATGGCAGCATATTTTGATTACAAGTTTAGAGTAGGTTACGTAGATACAGACAAAATGGGTATCGTTCACAATAGTAATTATTTTCGCTATTTTGAAATGGGACGAATTGAACTAATGCGACATTTAGGTGTTAGTTATAAAATGATGGAAGATAATGGAGTAATGATGCCTTTGATAGAACAATATGCTAAATATTTGAAACCTGCATATTTTGACGAAGAATTGATTATTAGAACCTCATTAGAGCAAATTCCAATGGTAAAAATAAAGTTTGATTATAAGGTTTTGAGAAAAAATGAAGCAAAAGAAGAAATAATATGTGAGGGATATAATGTTTTGGCCTTCATTAACGAAAAGACAAGAAAGCCTCATCAATGTCCAGATTGGATTAAAGAAAAATTAAAAGAAATTTTGTAGGTTTCTAAGAAATTATTACTTTTGCAGTGTAAATTATCAAATTATTTATTAACAATTAAAAAAAGAAAGAGGTATTAATTATGATTATTGTTCCTATTAAAGAAGGTGAGAACATCGAAAGAGCTCTAAAAAAATTAAAGAGAAAATTTGAAAAAACAGGTGTTGTGAAAGAATTAAGAAACAGACAGAAATTCACAAAGCCTTCTGTAGTGGCAAGAGATCGTAAATTGAAAGCTATTTATATTCAAAAGTTACAAAGAGAAGCAATGGATAAATAGTTTTTCAAAAAGATAAAAAGCTTGCATTTTTGTGCGAGCTTTTTTTTAAAAAATTGTTAACTATGAATTTTGAAAATTTTATAGAATATTTAAGAAAAGAAAAGGGATATTCAAGTAATACCCTTATAGCTTATGTCAATGATTTACGTCAGTTTGAAAAAGTTATAAAAGAAAGCTGTGGAGTAGAAAATGAAACAGAAGTAACAAGTGCTATGCTTAGAATATGGTTGGTTGCTTTGAAAGATAAAGGGGTTTCTAACCGCAGTATAGGACGAAAAGTTGCTTGTATGCGACTATATTTCAACTATTTAATGAGAGAAGAGGTGATAACTGTTAATCCTATGTTGAAAATAGTTGCTCCAAAAATTCAAAAAAATACAAGAGATTATGTCTTTGCTAATGAAATGGAACGTTTACTCCAAATGAAAAGTGAAGATAAATCTTTTGCAGGAGTAAGAGATGCTCTAATATTAGAATTATTGTATTCAACAGGTATTCGTCAATCAGAATTGTTAGACTTGTGTGAAGAAGATATTGATTTTGTTGCAAATGAAATCAAAATTCTTGGAAAAAGAAGAAAAGAAAGACTTATTCCTGTTCACTCAGAGATAATGCAAAGAATAAAAAATTATATTGATTTAAAAAGAGCAAATGGAATTTCTACAACACGCTTTTTGATAAACAATAAAATGGAGGTGATGTCAAAGAAACAATTATATTCATTTGTTTGTAAAGAAGTGGCAATGCTACAATCTTCAAACAAATCTTCACCTCACACACTTCGTCATAGTTTTGCAACCAATACATTAGCTGCTGGTGCAGATCTTACATCTATAAAAGAACTTATGGGACATTCAACTATTGCCTCAACACAGGTTTACACCCATACAACAATAGAGGAATTGAAAAAAGCCTATAAATTAGCACATCCAAGTGCTGAGATAGACGAATAATTATAAACTTTTAAACAAAGGAGGTCTTATGAAAATCACAGTTAAAGCAGTAAAATTCAAAATGGATCAAAAGTTGGAAGATTTTGTACACGACAAAGTTTCTAAACTTGAAAGACAAGCCTCAGGATTGCTTGGAGCAGAGGTTACATTGAATGTAGATAAGCCTGAAAGCGAAAACAACAAAATCGCAGATATTAAAATAGAGATTTCAGGTAAAGATTTATTTGCTTCAAAACAAGCAGACACCTTTGAAGAAGCAGTAATGCTTGCAATAGATGCCTTGAAAACTCAAATAAGCAAGTTTAAAGACAAAAAATAATCTTAGTTTAAAGAAAATTTTTCTTTGATTTAATAAAATAATCCAAAGGTTTAGAGAATTATTCCTTTGGATTATTTTTATTTTTCTAAGACTTAAAAACAATAGTTTTATAAATTTGTATTTTATAGTTGATTATTTCGTGATTTTTTCGTTACTTTGCAGTCTTAAAATAAAAATATAAACACAAGATGATAGACTTAAAAGATACTTTAGGCGTAATTCCTGAGGAGAAATTAAAATCTACAAGGGAATATGTACAACAATACATCAGTTTACGATTGGCTACGATGGGTGTGGAAATGAATACTGATAATATAGATGAGAGTGAGCAAAATTTTATGAGAATATTAAAGGGTTTATTGTCTAATTACAAAGAAAGAGAAGCCCTTTATGATAATTATCTCTGCCCTGCCGATGCCAGAATACAAAACTTTTTAGACCGCTACTTTGCTTCGGTTAAGAGTGTTCCAGATATAAAAATACCATTGAGAACATTCACCTTGGATACGTATGGAATAGCAAGAGAATTATCACTTCCAAATGGAGTAGATGAATATAAATCTACCTACGTTACTTCTTATAGAGTGAAACAAGGTGTTTTGCACAATCCAAAAAATGATAGAAGAACGACAAAAGGAGTCTTTCATATAGCAGAGGGAGGATTACCAATTCCAAACGATAAAAAAGCAGTTCCAATCGAGACAGCAAAATATATTTTCCATAGAGCCTTTGCAGAATCTGGCGAAGTAATGGAATTACCATACACTTCACAAACTTCAACTCCAATAAGACTAATGGTATCCTTGCTTTTGAAACCAACAATCTGTCCTGAAATAGATGAGGTAAGCGAAAGAAAAAATATGGAGATAAGATTCTTTGCGCCGGGTTCACTTGTAAGTAATTTAGACTTTGTTGAAAGTATTTTTGGTAATGGAGGAAGTCCATATCACATTAAAAACGATTCAGCATTAGACGTAGAACATTGGACCGGTCATACAGGCTGTATAATTTTAGCGCCACAACTAACACTACTTACAAAAAAAGAATGTGGATTACCACACATTTCTCTTGCAACAGAACGTCAAAAGAAAGACGGAATGTGTTGGAGTGATGAAAAAGAACTATATAACGATGGACAATCCTTTAAACTATGTGTTAGAACAGACGAAGGAATAATAGCAACAGTAATTGCAGATAACTATTTTGGTTACTCAAAGAAAGAAGTAAAAGCAATGATGAGTTATTCTGCAAACATATACGGAAATGCAGAAGAAGAACATGCAGGAGGAGCCTTAGTATTTCCTGGATACAATCAGGGAGATACTTATTTTGCTAATCCGATGAAAGTTCGTAATACATTTGAAGATGTAAAGAAAAATTGTAAATCATTTATAGACTTCAAAGAAGAAGGATATGGAATAGATAAAAACTTCTCAAACATATATTACCTACCAGAAAATGCTAATTTCTATGTTCCAACCCAAGAAATAAAATGGAAAAACGATAAAGGAGAACATAAATTAAAACTTCTTCCAAACCGTACTTATATTTTACCAAATGGAAGTAAGTTCCGTATGGAAAGTTATTCAGGAGCTTTGAATTATCGTTTAATAGAAACACTTGGCGATGGATTGTTCTGTCACAAACCTTGTACTGTTTCAGGAGGAGGAAAATCAGAAATATCTAAATCTCTTGAAGATGCAATACTCGGAGGACCATTCTTTGTTAGTGATTTTGAAAAAGACTTTGCGAAAGTAGAAGAAATAATCAATTACGACTATTCAAAAAGATATGAAAAACACGATTCAATCCCATATAGTCGCAGTTTCCTATCACCACTTCGCTCAATGGGTTCAGTAATTAAACTACTTACACCAAGCATAGAATACTCTGAAAGTTATAATGAATGGTTAAGAAGCCTACCTCAACACATAAAAGGAATATCACTAATAATTAAACGATTCTACAAAGAAGAATGGGGAGAAGATTGGAAGAAACATTTTAATGTTGATATTCTTAACGGTACACCAGCCAATGAATTAAAATTTGAAGACAAGAAAATATATGCACGTTATCTTAGAGTAGGTTTTGAAGAGAATGGAACATGGAGAACATTCAAACTAAGACAAGACTTCGTTCATTCAGATAAAATTCAAATGGAAGATGATATAAGTGCATCAACAGTAGTCCCTACAAAATTACTTTCAAATCTTGGAAAAGCAAAAGATAATTTAAGTGTTAAAATAGTAGAAAACTGTGAGTATCGTTTCTTCCAACGTCCTGATGACGCAGTAATAAGAGGTTATGATAAAAAAGCAGAATTAGACTTATCAACACCTAATACATTTATATCTAATTACGAACCGTTAATCCAAGAAGATGCTCGTGAAATGACAGAAGATGTAATTAACTTTGATAAGTTTACTCAACCTATGAAAAATCTTATTTCTTCAATGGTTGATGATAAAGAATCAAAGTATTTTGTTTCATCGGCAAATCCAAGATTGGTAAATGGTAAACCTTCAAAGAATGTTCGTTATCTGCAAACAAGAAACGATTTGATTTATCCGCAAGAAAAGTATATCGCAGAAATGGGAATGCGTCTTGCAAGAAGAATTCCAGAAGACAAACCATTGTATGTTCCAGTTAATGCAGTTCTTCCAGGAAGAAGAAATAATAGAGCAGAAGAAGGCATACCTCCTTTGGCGGTTTATAATCCTATTCACTATCAAGAATTGCCAGAATTATTTATGGATTTCGTTTGCTCATTAACAGGTAAGAGTCCATCAACTACAGGAGCAGGTAGCGAAGGTGCATTAACAAAAGGGCCATTCAATGCTTTGTGTGCGGTAACAGATCTTAATAATGCGTTGATTTCATTCATACTAACAGGTTACGATGGCTTTACAACACCAGCAGGATACATCGGTAGTAAATATAGAATTGACCACGATTTGTCTTTGTTGATACCAGAAATATGGGCAAGATTGTCTCCTGAAGAAAGAGATCCTAAATTCTTGATTGCAAATAATTACTTTGAAAAGATAGATAATTTCAGTTACGAAGGCAAAGAAGTAAAAGCATCTGTTTTAGGGTATAGAGTGACAGAGAAGTTTATACATAACTACTTTGGAAGAGTGTTTGAAAATCCTAATGTAGTGTTTACAGATGAGATGTTAAAACCAGAACTTCAAAGTATGCAAGAATTTGTGGACGGAGTTCGCAATATAACTGACAATCAAGCACGAGTTGCGAAAATGTATTTTGAAGACGGAAGTGTTGAAGGAGCAATTCCGCCATTAAAAGCAATACTTCACATAATGGCATACGGAGAATATGAAGGCAAAACACTATCTTCTCCTGAAATAAGAGAAATGTTTACAAGAGAATACTTGTTAAATAGCAATTGGTATGCAGAAAGATTAAGAAATAAACATGTAAGTGATATAGCATTGTGGCAAAGTCATCAAAAATATATAAGTGATTTATTGAATGAAGCAGTCAATTTGCCAGAGGATAAGAAACAAGAATTAAAACAAATACTTTTAAAAACAAAAGAAACCTTGAAATACGTCAAGAGTCAAGCCTATTATGATAAGTTAATAGGAACAATAGGTAAGGACGATTTGTATAAAGGATAAGAAATAATAAAGTATTAAAAGCAAAGATAGGGTAGTTGAGCGAAAGATTTCAATTACCCTATTTTTTTCTTTGAAATAATTTTGTAAAGCAAAGAATTATTTTTTTAAAACAAAGAGTCTGAAATTTTTGTTTTTATAATTTCTTTTGTAAATTTGCAATTCTTTTATCAAACAAAAATAAGAATATTAAAGTGGGACGTTTAATGGCAATTGATTACGGTTTGAAGCGTGTTGGATTGGCGGTTAGCGATAATATGAAAGTGATTGCGACTGCTTTAAACACTGTTCCAACCGTTGATATTTTCCCTTATCTTAAAGATTATATGACAAGGGAACAGGTAGATGCGATAGTGGTCGGTGATCCTAAGCAATTGGATAACACCCCTTCGGAATCGGCAAAGGCGGTGCACTTATTTGTCGAGGAATTGGGCAATCAATTCCCTGATATTGATATTTATATGATTGATGAGCGATTTACTTCCAAGATTGCAAGTCAAACGATTGCTAAATCGGGCAAAAGCAAAACGGCAAGACAGAAAAAAGGGCTGATTGATACGGTTGCAGCGGTCTTGATTTTGCAAGATTTTATGAAAATGAAACAAATATAAAAGAAATGATACTTCCAATAGTTGGTTATGGACATAGTGTGCTAAAAAAAGAAGCACAAGAAATTACAAAAGACTATCCTGAATTATCAAAATTAATTGAGGATATGTTTCAAACAATGTATGCTGCAAATGGAGTAGGGTTAGCCGCTCCGCAAGTTAATCTTTCTATTCGTTTAGTAGTGATTGATGCAGAGCCTTTCAAAGAAATGTATCCTGAGGCTGAGGGTTTCAAAAAGGTTTTCATTAACCCAACAATCTTAGAGTATAAAGGAGAGATGTGGAATGACTTTGAAGAAGGTTGTCTTTCTCTTCCAGATATTCACGAAGAGGTTTCGCGTCCAAGAGAGGTTGTTGTGAAATATTATGATGAAAACTTTGAGGAGCATGTTGAAGAGTTTAGCGGAATACGTGCAAGAGTATTCCAACATGAATATGATCACTTGCAAGGAAAGGTTTTTGTTGATAGATTATCCGCTCTTAGAAAAACTCTTTTGAAAAGAAAGCTTAATGATATCGCAAATAATAAAGTGCGTACGAGTTATAGAATGAAACTAAATCCAAAAAGATAAAATGAAAAAACTTGTTTTATTATTTTTTGTTGTTGCGTTTATTTCTTGCTCTGCTGATAAAAAAGAGAAAGATAGAGAGGCGATTTCTCAAATGGAGATGACAACTATTTCTGATGTAAAGATGATTAGTTATGAGAAAGCAGATTCACTTGTAAACGCTTATTTAGATTATGTAAATACTTATCCGGAAGACAGCTTGTGTGCAACCTATCTTTATAGAGCAGCAGATGTATATGCAAACACTAAAAGATGTATAGAATCTATAAAGATGTATGATCAATTGATTAAACAATATCCAACAAACCCTCTTGTAGAGCAAGCATATTTTCTAAAAGGAGTTGTATTCTCTCAAACCTGTCTTAATAAAGAAATGGCAAAAGAGGCTTTTGAAGAATTTATGGAAAAATACCCTTCATCACCTTTGTATAGTCAAGCACAAACGCTTTTGATTATGGATACGATGAAAGATGAAATGGATTTGATTCGTCAATTTGAACAAAAAAATCAATAAATTTTGCAGATATAATAATAATTACTATCTTTGCAAACGAAAATTAGGGAAAGAGGGGACGTAATAAGTTCCCTTTTGTTGTATATACAAGAAATGAAAGATAAAAATTTTATAGAAGAAAAGGTAAAGGAAATACTTGGAGATGGAGATTTGTTTTTAGTGGAAGTGAAAGTCTCAAAAAATAATAATATTCAAGTGTTTATTGACGGAGATAATGGCGTTAAGATTCAAGATTGTATAGATTTGAGCAGACAATTAGAAGAATGCTTAGATAGAGAGAACGAGGATTTTGAACTTAGTGTATTATCTTTTGGATTAGAAGAACCTTTGAAAATGCAAAGACAATATGTGAAAAATATAGGAAGAAGTTTGCAAGTAGAAAACGAAGAAGGTTCTTTCACAGGAGTTTTAATAAATGCAGACGAAGACAGTTTTACTATTGAGTTGAAAAAGAAAAGCAAAAAAAACACAGAAAACGAAAATCAAAAAACATATAATTATAAAGAAATTAAATCAGCAAAAGTTGTAATATCATTTAAATAATGGAAAATTTAAGTTTAGTAGATACATTTTCAGAGTTTAAAGAGTTCAAAAATATTGAAACCGAAACTTTGATGCGAATAGTTGAAGAGGTGTTTAGAGGTGTTTTGGTTAAGAAATTTGGTTCTGATCAAAACATTGACATCATTGTAAACGTAGAGAAAGGGGATTTGGAGATTTGGAGAAATAGAATCATTGTTGCAGATGAAGAGTTGGAGGACGAAAGCACTCAAGTAGCGTATTCAGAGGCAGTGAAAATTGAACCAGACTTTGAAATAGGGGAAGAATTAAGTGAGGAAATAAAGTTAAAAGACTTTGGTCGTAGAGATATACTTGCTATTCGTCAAAATCTTGTTGGTAAGGTGCAAGAATATGAAAGAACAAGCATCTTCCAAAAATATAAAGAAAAAGTAGGCGAAATAGTAATCTGTGAGGTATATCAAGCATGGAAAAGAGAAGTTTTACTTTTAGACGAAGAAGGCGTAGAGGTAATTCTTCCAAAGAGTGAACAAATACCGGGAGATTATTTCCGCAAAGGAGATACTGTTAAGGCAATAGTGTTGAAGGTAGAAATGAAAAATGGTATTCCAAGTATCATTCTTTCGAGAGTTTCACCTATTTTCTTGGAAAGATTGTTTGAACAAGAAGTACCTGAAATTTATGATGGTTTAATAATCATAAAAGATGCGGTTCGCCAACCAGGAGAAAGAGCAAAGATTGCTGTGGAAAGTTATGACGATAGAATAGATCCTGTAGGAAGTTGCGTAGGAGTAAAAGGTAGTAGAATACATAGTATAATTAGAGAGTTGAGAAACGAAAATATAGATGTAATCAACTATACAAACAATGCAGAATTATATATCACTCGTGCACTCGCACCTGCAAAAGTAATCTCTGTTTCAATAGATGAAGAAACAAAAAAAGCGGATGTTTATATGCAACCAGATCAAGTTAGTTTAGCAATTGGAAAAGGTGGTTACAACATCAGACTTGCAGGAAAATTAACAGGATATGAAATAGAGGTATATAGAGATACTGATATGGATTATGAAGATGTAGCATTGATTGAATTTAGAGATGAAATAGAAGATTGGATCATCGAAGAATTACAATCTATTGGTTGTGATACAGCAAAGAGCGTTTTAGAACTTTCAGTACAAGAGTTAGTTGATAGAACGGATTTGGAAGAAGAAACAATCAATAATGTAATATCAGTTTTAAAAGCAGAATTTGAAGAAGACTAAACAAGTCCTATAAAAACAAAAATTAAGGATACTGTATAGCAAAGTGTTAAGTAAAATAATAAAATATGTCAGCAGATAATAATAAGGCAATAAGATTAAAGCAGGTAGCCAAGGAATTGAATGTAGGGATACATACAATAGTGGAATATCTCGGTAAAAAAGGAAAGAAAATAGATGAGAATCCGAATACAAAGATAGATTCGGATATGTATAATTTACTGTCAAAAGCATTTCAAGGAGAGAAAAAAATAAAAGAGGCAAGTAAAACAACTAAAAAAGCAACAAAGCCTGTAGAAATAGTGCTTGATGCTACAGAAGTTGTGAAAAAAGAAAAAGAAGAAAGAGAAGAAGATGAAGTGCCAACTAATGAAATCGTTATAAGAGATGTAACATTAGGAAAAGAAAAAAGTAAAGAAAAAGATGCTGACAAAAAAGAAAAAGTTGTAGAAAAAGAAGAGGTAAAGGTAGAAGAAAAAATAGAAGAAGTAGAAGAAAAGCAAGAAGAAGTTGAGGTAAGAGAGGAAAAAGAAGAGGAAAAGACAGAAGAAACTACAACAATAGGAGGATTGAATATACTTGGTAAAATAGATTTAAAATCGTTGAACCAAAAGACTAAACCTGCAAAGAAAAAGAAAGATAAGAAGAAAGATAAAAAAGACGAAAAGAAAGAAAAACCGGTTGCAGTAGCAATTGAAAAGAAAGTAGAGAAAAAAGAAGAAAAAAAACCAGAAGTTACCCCAGAACCTAAGACAGAAAAGAAAGAAAAGGTAGCTCCAGCCGCTGAGTTTATTTCTACTTCTTATGTAAAATTAACAGGTCCGGTTTTAACAGGGGAAAAAGTTGATTTATCTCAATTCAATAAACCTAAAAAACAACAACCTGTTGCCTCATCAAGCAAAGGAAAAATAGAAAATAAAGAAAAACAAGATAAGGAGAAGGATAAAGATAAGAAAAAAAGAAAAAGAATAAAACCAGCTCCTGCACAACAATCACAAAATGCTAATCCTACTACGCCTGCTGCTCCTAAAAAGGATAATAAAAAACATAAGGCAAATAAAAAAGAAGTTAAGAAAGTAGAATTAGACTCTAACGAAATAGAAAAGCAAATTAAAGAAACATTGGCAAGATTATCGCCAATGGGTAAAAGTAAGACATCTAAACACCGTAGAGATAAACGTCAATCCATTTCACAACACATGCAAGAAGAAATGTTGCATGAAATGGAAGAACAAAAAATATTAAAAGTAACAGAGTTCGTTACAGCAAATGAACTTGCAAATATGATGGACGTTCCTGTTACAAAAATTATTGCATCTTGCATGTCTTTGGGAATGTTCGTTTCAATCAACCAAAGATTAGATGCAGAAGCTATTCAACTTATTGCAGACGAGTTTGGATATTCAATAAAATTTGTTTCAGCAGACGTTGTTGAAGCATTAAGTGAAGAAGAGGAAGTAGATAGAGAAGAAGATATGCAACCACGTTCTCCAATCGTAACAGTAATGGGGCACGTTGACCATGGAAAAACTTCACTTTTAGACTATATTCGTAATGCAAACGTAATTGCAGGAGAAGCAGGAGGAATCACTCAGCACATCGGGGCATACGAAGTTACACTTCCAGAAAGCGGAAAGAAGATCACATTTTTGGATACACCGGGACACGAAGCCTTTACAGCGATGCGTGCTCGTGGAGCCAAGATGACAGATATAGCAATCATTGTAATTGCTTGTGATGACAAGATAATGCCTCAAACAATAGAAGCAATCAATCACGCACAAGCAGCAGGCGTTCCAATCGTCTTTGCATTAAATAAAATAGACCGTCCTGCCGCAGACCCTGATAGAATCAAATCAGAGCTTGCAAATATGAACCTTTTAGTAGAAGATTGGGGAGGAAAAATTCAATCACAAGAAATATCAGCCAAAAAAGGAACTAACGTAGACTTACTATTAGAGAAAGTACTTTTAGAAGCCGAAATGTTGGAACTAAAAGGCAATCCAAACAAGAGAGCAAAAGGAACAGTAATAGAATCATCATTAGACAAAGGTAGAGGATACGTAGCAAAAATACTTGTACAAGACGGAACAATACGTCAAGGAGATGTAGTATTGGCAGGAGCAACATACGGAAGAGTAAAAGCTATGTATAACGAAAGAAACAAACTCTTAAAAGAAGCAGGACCTTCAGCACCGGTGTTATTATTAGGTTTGAACGGAGCACCACAAGCAGGAGACACATTCAATGTTATGCAAAGCGAAAAAGATGCCAAGGATTTATCTAACAAACGTACACAATTACAAAGAGAACAAGGCCTAAGAACACAAAAACACATAACATTAGACGAAATAGGCAGAAGAATAGCGATAGGAGACTTCAAACAATTAGACCTAATCGTAAAAGCAGACGTGGATGGTTCAGTAGAAGCATTGTCAGACTCATTGTTGAAACTCTCAACCCCAGAAGTACAAGTAAATGTAATCCACAAATCAGTAGGACAAATTACAGAATCAGACGTATTGTTAGCAACAGCAAGTAATGCGATTATAATAGGATTCCAAGTACGTCCAAGCGTTGGAGCAAGAAAGCTTGCAGAACAAGAACAAATAGACATAAGACTATATTCAATCATCTACACCGCAATAAACGAATTAAAAGATGCGATAGAAGGTATGCTATCACCAGAAATCCAAGAAAAGATAGTAGCAAACCTTGAAGTAAGAGAAACATTCAAAATCTCGAAAGTTGGAACAATTGCAGGCTGTATGTGTTTAGACGGAAAGATAGCACGTTCAACAAAAGTGAGAATAATTCGCGATGGTATAGTTGTCTATACAGGTAAATTAGCTTCATTGAAACGTTTCAAAGACGATGTGAAAGAAGTAGTAATGGGACAAGACTGCGGATTGAACATAGAAAACTTCAACGACATCAAAGTAGGCGACATAATAGAAGGCTACGAAGAATTAGAAATCAAGAGAACACTAAAATAAAAAGCTGAAAAAGCTTGCCTTCATAGTTCAAGGGATAGAACGAAAGTTTCCTAAACTTTAAATGTAGGTTCGAGTCCTACTGG
>CALGEC010000013.1 GCA_937881815.1 uncultured Bacteroidales bacterium | reverse complement strand
TAAAATAAAGATTTTTAGTTTGATTGCAGTATTTACTTCGTTATTTGTGGGATTTGAAAAATTAAATGCACAAGATGTAAGTAAGTTTAAATGCCTTAAAACCTTAGAGGGACATTCAAGTGTAGTCAATTCCGTAGCATATAGTCCCGATGGTACAAAAATAATCAGCGGTTCAAGTGATAAAACCGTTAAGATATGGAATGCAAACACAAGAGAATGCCTTAAAACCTTGAAGGGACATTCAAGTTATGTCCGTCCCGTAGCATATAGTCCCGATGGCACAAAAATAATCAGCGGTGGATTTGATAAAACCATAAAGATATGGGATGCAAACACAGGAGAATGCCTTAAAACCTTGAAAGGACATTCACATTTTGTCAATTCCGTAGCATATAGTCCCGATGGTACAAAATTTATCAGCGGTTCAGAGGATAAAACTATTAAGATATGGGATGCAAACACAGGACAATGCCTTAAAACCTTGGAGGGATATTCAGATTATGTCTTGTCCGTAGCATATAGTCCCGATGGCACAAAAATAATCAGCGATTCAGATGATAATACCGTTAAGATATGGAATGCAAACACAGGACAATGTCTTAAAACCTTAGGAGAACATTCATATTATATCTCTTCCGTAGCATATAGTCCTGACGGCATGAAAATTATCAGCGGTTCAGCTGATGGAACCATTAAGATATGGGATGCAAACACAGGAGAATGCCTTAAAATCTTGGAGGGACATTCAGTAAGTGTTTATTCCGTAGCATATAGTCCCGATGGCACAAGAATTGTCAGCGGTTCAGAGGGTGGAACCATTAAGATATGGGACGCAAACACAGGAGAATGCCTTAAAACCTTGGAGGGACATGAATATTGTGTCAATTCCGTAGCATATAGTCCCGATGGTACAAAAATTGTCAGTGGTTCAAATGATGAAACCATAAAGATTTGGGGAGAGGAATAGGTTTTTAATTTTATAATATAAAGAAAAACGCTCGTAAGTCTTTGTTTTATTCAGACAAACGAGCGTTTTGTTTTATGTATTTAAAGAATTATTTTCTTGGTGCTAAGCCTAAGATTTCTCTTGCTTCGGCTGAGGTTGCGATTTCTCTGCCTAATTCTTTTGCAATGCGAACTACTTTTTCTACAAGTTCACCATTTGATTTTGCTTTCACGCCTTTTGATAGGTAAATGTTGTCTTCAAATCCTACTCTTACGTTTCCGCCCATTGCTATTGTGGCTGCTGCCATCGGAAAGGCAGAACGTCCAACTCCTGTAACGGTCCAAGTTGAGCCGGCAGGGATATTGTTTACTAACCAAGCAAGATTGCTAACTGTTGCAGGGGTACAGCCCGGTACTCCTAAGACAAAATTGAATTGCATAGGGTGTCCAGGTACTTCTCCTTTGCGTGCCATTGTTAAAATGGTGTCAAGGTGTCCCATTTCAAAGCATTCGTATTCTGGTTTTATGCCTTTTTCTATCATTCTCTTACCAAATGCACGCATTGTTGGCATTGTGTTGTCGAAAATCTCATCTCCAAAGTTGCAAGTTCCGCAATCAAGTGTTGCCATTTCAGGTATTGGATTAGTATTTGTTGAATCTAATCTTTCATCTGGGCTCATTCCTACTGCTCCTCCTGTGGAAGGAATTATGATTACGTCAGGACAAACTTTGTAAATCGCTTCTTCGCATTCTTGAAATCTTGCATGATTTTGTGTAGGTGTGCCATCGTCTTCTCTAACGTGTAGGTGTACGATTGCAGCTCCTGCATCTACTGCTGATTTTGCTTCTCTTACTATTTCTTCTACTGTATATGGAACGGCAGGGTTTTGTTCTTTTGTTACTTCTGCTCCACATATAGCAGCTGTTATTATCAATTTTTCCATCGTTTTCTTATTTGTTATTTCTTTGACATTGTTTTGGAACTACGCATGTGCCACTTGCTCTACATACAACTATTGGTTCTGCCAATACATCTGCTGCTGAATCTGAAATATCTGTTCTTGGAGCGATTACTTTGCGTGCTTCGAATTTCATCTTACGTGAGGTGTTTCCTACGTGTGTGATTTCTCCTACTGCTTCAATGTAATCTCCTGCATATACAGGTGCTAAAAATTCTACATTGTCGTATGCACAGAATAATCCTTCGTCTCCGTCTTGTATAATCAAAAGTTCTGTTGCTACGTCTCCAAATAGATTCAACATTCTTGCACCATCTACAAGGTTTCCGCCATAATGAGCATCGTGAGCGGACATTCTCATTCTTATTATTGATTTTGCTGCCATTGTTTTATTGTTTTATTTTGTTATTATTTTACTATGTAATCTACAAATAGGTAAGGTGTTTTTATAGCTTCTGGTGCTATGTTTTCAACTGTTTCTTTTACTTCTGCAATCACTACATCTGCTGCGGTAGCCATAAGTGGATTGAAGTTTTGGCTTGTTCCGCGATAGATTAAGTTACCATATTTGTCAGCAACTGATGCTCCTATTAGGGCAACATCTGCTCTTAATGGAAGTTCTAAAAGATATTCTTCCCCGTTTACTTCAATTACTCTTTTACCTTCGCCTGCAAGTGTGCCTAATCCTGTTTTTGTTAAAAATCCTCCTATGCCTGCTCCTCCGATTCTTACTCTTTCTGCCAATGTTCCTTGTGGTACTAATTCAACTTCCATTTCGCCGTCTTTCATCTTTTGTTCTGTCACAGGATTTGTTCCTATGTGAGAAGCGATTACTTTCTTTACGCAACCAGATGCCACTAATAATCCACTACCTTTTTCAGGATAAGATGTATCGTTGCATATTACTGTAAGGTCTTTACGTCCTGCTTTTGCTAATGCTTCTATTATTCTATTAGCACTTCCTGCTGCTAAAAATCCTCCAATCATTATTGTCATGCCGTCTTGAATCATTTCAACAGCTTGGTCGATTGTTATTTGTTTGCTCATATCGTATTTTGTTTTTTATTGTATTACTTTTCTATTATCTTGCAAAGATAACGTATTTTATTTATTTGGCTGAATTTTTTCAAAGAAATAATTTAAAAAAGTAAAGAAAAAAAATTTTTTTTCTTTGATTTAAAAAAAAACAAAGAGTTTTTTGGCTGAATTGTAGTGTTTGTTATTTTTTTCATTATCTTTGCACAATTAACTCATAAATTATTAAAAAATATATGTACACTGATAGTTTTATAGCAAATGTTACTGTGGGGATTAAGGAGAATTGGGATTTACCTGCTTTGAGTGATTATAAGAAAGAACCAATATATTATAGAGAAGTGGCCGCTCAAATTGCTAAAATTCATTTGTTGTTTGAGCAATCAGGGGTTGAAAAAGGTGATAAAATAGTTCTTTGTGGTAGAAACTGCTCTTCTTGGGCGGTTATCTTTTTTGCTACTCTTACCTATGGGGCTGTGGCTGTTCCTTTATTGCATGAGTTTAAGAGTGATTCGATTACTCACCTTGTTAATCACTCTGACGGAAAGATTCTTTTTGTTGGCGATGTTGTTTGGGAGGGTTTGATTGCTGAAAATATGCCTAAATTGTCTGCTATTATACAAATGCAAGATTTTGATTTGGTTGGTTGCAACGATGAAAAGTTTAAAAGTGTATTTGATAATTTAGAAAGTGAGTTTGCAAAGAAATATCCTCTTGGATTTACAAAAGAAGATGTAAACTATCAAAGAGATAATTTAGATACTTTGGCTCTAATTAACTATACTTCAGGAACAACCTCGGTAAGTAAAGGAGTGATGCTTTCTTATCGTTCTTTGCTTAGCAATTATATGTTTGCTTGTGAGGTATTGCCTAATTTGAAGGCAGGAGATAAAGTAATATCTATGCTTCCTATGGCTCATATGTATGGATTGCAGTTTGAGGTTATTTTTGAGTTTATAAGAGGAATACATATTCATTTTTTAACTCGCATACCTTCTCCAAAAATTATAGCAGAGGCATTTGCGAGGGTAAAACCCGATATAATTATTTCGGTGCCTCTTATTATTGAGAAGGTATATAAAACAAAACTAAAACCAATATTAGATAAGAAGAAGATGAAACTTCTTTTAAGAACTCCTGTTATTGATACTATTATAAAGAATAAAATACTTACTACTTTAATTGAGTCGTTTGGTGGAAAATTCTATGAAATCATTATAGGCGGTTCGGCATTTAATAGAGAGGTTGAAACATTTTTTAAGAAAATAGGCTTTCCACATACAGTAGGTTATGGAATGACAGAGTGTGGACCTATAATTTGTTATGCCGATTGGAAAAATCATAAATTAGGATCTTGCGGAAAGGCCGTTCCTCGTATGGAAGTAAAGATAGATTCGCCCGATGAAACTAAAATAACAGGAGAAATACTTGTTAAGGGGGCGAATGTAATGATGGGATACTATAAAAACGAGGAAGCAACCAAAGCAGTGTTTACCGAAGATGGTTGGTTGCGTACAGGAGACTTAGGAATAAAGGATAAAGACGGCAATGTGTATATAAAAGGTCGTAGTAAAAATATGATTCTTGGTGCAAGTGGACAAAATATATATCCGGAAGAAATTGAAGACTTGCTAAATAGTATGGAACTTGTTAATGAAAGTTTGGTTAAGGAAGAAAACGGAAAATTAGTCGCTTTGGTGTATCTTGATCAAGACTATTTGGATACAAAAAACATTACTTTATCACAAGAGGAAATTAAGAACCAAATCAAAACTCAAGCAAATCAAGTGCTTTCTTCTTATGAACAACTTTCTGCAATATACTTACAAGAAGAAGAGTTTGAGAAAACTCCAAAACGTAGTATAAAGCGTTATATTTATATGGGTAAATAATTAAAAATTTGAAAGAAAATGAAAAAGATATTTTTAATTGCGACAACTTTTTTATTGACAGCGATTTCTTTTGCTCAAAAAACACCTTGTAATCTAATAGAAGAACAAGAAAACGGAAAGACAATATATCGTGGAGAAAGAAATTACGTTGGAACAAATTACGAAGATTTAAGAGTTTGTGTGCAATATTTATACGATGGAGAGAATCATTGTTTGGAACTAACCTTAGACACAAAAGCAATCCTTACTCCTGAGGAAAAATCAATAGCATATATTCAGTTGACAAATGAAGAAGAACAAGAATTGGTGCTTGATAGAATTGTAACTACATCTAAAAACAATAAAATAGGTTGTCGATACGCTCTTAGTGAAGAACAACAAAAAATATTTTCACAAACAACCATTACAGCAATATATTTCTCTACTAAGGAATATCCTCAAATAGAGATTGCAGAATTAAACAAATACACAGCAAAGAAACTTATGGAAAGATTCAACTGTGGAATAACTACATTAGGTAAATAATAAAAATAAAGAATAATAAAAAAATATAAATAATGAGTACAAAAGTAACAAAGCAATTAGTAAATCCTCAAAGCATAGTTGTAGTAGGAGCAAGTAATGACACTGCAAAACCAGGTGGTGCAATACTTAGAAATATCATTGAAGGCGGATTTAAAGGACAATTACACGTAGTAAATCCAAAAGAAGAAGAAATACAAGGCATAAAATGCTCAAAAACTGTTAATGAATTACCTCAAGTAGATTTAGCAGTTATAGCAATAGCAGCAAAATACACAGAAGAAACAGTTAGAGTTCTTACAGAAGAAAAAGGAACAAAAGCATTCATTATTATCTCTGCTGGTTTTGGAGAAGAAAGCCACGAAGGTAAAGAATTAGAATTGAGAATTGTTTCTTTGATAGAAAAAGTAGGAGCATGCTTAATTGGACCAAATTGTACAGGAATTTTCACTCCATATCATCATGCAATATTCTCAAAACCTTTCCCAAAATCTTCACCTAAGGGAGTAGATTTCATAACAGGTAGTGGAGCAACAGGTTGCTTTATTATGGATATTGGAATGCAACAAGGACTTCACTTCAATCACTGTTGGGCAGTAGGAAACTCAGCACAATTAGGAATAGAAGACATATTGGAATACCACGATGAAAGTTTCGACCCAGAAACTTCTTCAAAAGTGATATTGATGTATATAGAAAACATTAAAAACCCAATGAAACTGCTTACTCATGCAAAGAGTTTGAGAGCAAAAGGCGTTAGAATAGCAGCAATTAAATCAGGTTCATCAGAAGCAGGTTCACGTGCAGCATCATCACACACAGGAGCGTTAGCATCACCAGACGTTGCAGTAGATGCATTGTTTAGAAAAGCAGGCATTGTTCGTTGTTACGGAAGAGAAGAGTTATGTACAGTAGGTAATATCTTCACTTACCCAGAATTTGAAGGTAAAAACATAGCAATTATCACACACGCAGGAGGACCAGCCGTAATGCTAACAGACGCATTAAGCAAAGCAGGAATGAATATCCCTCACATAGAAGGAGCAATGGCAGATGAATTACTTGGAAAACTATTTGCAGGTTCAGCAGTTGGTAATCCAATCGACTTCCTTGCAACAGGAACACCAGAACAACTTGGAACAATTATAGATTATTGCGATACAAAATTCGATAACATAGATGCAATGTGCGTAATCTTTGGAACACCAGGTTTAGCACCAATTTACGATGCTTACAGAGTGCTTTCTGAAAAAATGAAAACAAGCAAAAAACCAATATTCCCAATACTCCCTTCAACACTTGTAGCAGGTGATGAGGTAAAAGAATTTGTGGAAATGGGAAATACATACTTTGCAGACGAAACAGTATTTGGAAACGCAGTAGGACGTATAAATGCTACACCAGCTCCTGCAAATGAAGAAGACACTGTAAAGATTGATGTAGAAAAAATTAGAGAAATAATCTCACGTTGCCCAGACGGATACCTTGATGTTAAGTTAATGAACGAATTACTTGATGCAGCAGGAATCAATCACGCAGTAGATATTTCAAGTGATAACGTAGAAGAAATAGTTGCTTTTGCCAACAAAACAGGTTATCCACAAGTAATGAAAGTTGTAGGACCTGTTCACAAATCTGACGTAGGTGGAGTATCGCTTAATGTAAAAGACGAAGCACATGTAAGAGCAGAATTTGAAAGACTAATAAAGATAAAAGACACTTACGCAGTTCAAGCATACCCAATGTTGTTTGGAACAGAAATCTTCATAGGAGCAATGCGTACACCATTGTTTGGACACCAAGTACTTTGCGGATTAGGTGGAATATTCGTAGAAGTATTGAAAGATGTACAAGCAGGACTTGCACCAATCGGAGTTGCAGAAGCAAAAGCGATGATAAAACGTTTGAGAGGTTACAAGATAATCCAAGGAGTTAGAGGACAAGACCCTGTAAACGAAGATTTGTATGCAGATCAAATAGCAAGAGTTGCAGCATTAGTACAAGCAGCACCAGAAATTGCAGAAATGGACTTAAATCCACTTTTAGGTTCACCAAAAGCAGTAGTTGCAGTAGATGCACGTATAAGAATTGAAAAATAATTCATAAGATACACAAACAAAAAACGAAGTCTCAAATTTGGGACTTCGTTTTTTTTATTATCAAAAGTTTAATAAAAATCCAACTATTTGAATTGAATAATATCTGCAGATGCAGTAATAGTTTTAATATATACTATTCCAAAAATATTACGAGAAGATTTTGTGATAGTATAGTTAGTTAAAGCTTGATTTGCTTGTAAAGCAGCAGTTTCTTTTATTTTGTCGATAGCTTTTTGTTCAGGATTGCCTCCGCAAAATCCTAAAACATAAGTTGCAGATGCACTTTCTTTAACTGTTTTTACATACTCAAAATTTGCAGAATCAAGGATAACCATATTATTATCCATATTCATAATTTTGCTGTGAGTCGCACAGCTACTCATTCCTAAGGCTACAAGAGCGATAGCTAAGATTGTTAATACACTTTTTTTCATAATAAATAATTTTTTGTTTTAATAACATTGTTTACTTACTGCAAAGGTATGAAGTTTTTCTATTGTAACAAAGCAAAAATAGATAAAAATAAATTTTTCGGGGGGGGGTAAAACTATGTGTCTAAAACTTAATAAATTAACTCTAAAAAATAATTTTCTAATTCAAAGAAATAATTTGCTAAAACTAAGAAATATTTATCTCTCCAACGAAAACTTTTTTTGCTTCGCCAATAAGGTAAGGTGCAGAAAAGGAGTTGTCTTTGCTTTTTTCAAATTCTACTTGCAATTCTCCGCCTTTTGCTGAAATGTTTATTGTGTGTTTTCCTTCGTTTAGTTGTTTTTCTACGCTATATGTAAGTGCTGCTGCACAAATGCCTGTTCCGCAAGCAAGGGTTTCGTCTTCAACTCCTCTTTCGTAAGTTCGGATTTTGATATTGTTTAAAGATGTTTCTTCAACAAAGTTTACGTTGCAACCCTTGTAAAGAGAAAATCTATCATCGTAGCGTAATGCTCTGCCTTTTTCTAAAAGGTTTATGTTTTCTACTGAATTTACAAAACTAACAAAGTGAGATGTGCCGGTGTTTATGTAATATCCGTCTTTATGTGCTTGAAATAGGGTAGGGACTACCATTTTTAGTTTCACTATTTCTTCTTTTATTTCTGCAAAGTGAAGTCCGTCAGGAGCAATAAATGAACAAGATTCTTTGATTATTCCTAAGTCAAAAGCAAATCTTACTATGCTTCTTCCGCCATTGCCACACATCATTCCGCCACTGCCATCGGGATTAAAGAATTGCATAGCAAAATCTGCCTTATCGCTATTTTCTAAAATAATCAATCCATCGCTTCCTATACCAAAGTGTCTATCGCAAAGAAATCTTATGTTTTCTTCGTTTAGATTTATGTCTTGATTTCTATTGTCAATGATTACAAAGTCGTTACCTGTTGCTTGGTATTTATAAAACTTTAATTTCATTTTGAAGAAAACTTATATAATAATGAAACTCCAAGTCTGTAATTACCTATTCTTTCTTTGCAAATTTCGTCTTGATATTTTACATTTGTGTATTCAAGAGTTAGTGTGAAGAACAAGTCTTTGTTAAGGAAGAAATCTACTCTTGGTGCTATGCGGTAAAGGTTTTCAACACCCATTCCCGAACCGAATAGATTTTCTTGCTTTCTGTCAAAATCGTGTGTTGCTCCTGCTATAAAAAGAGCGGGAGTTATTCTTCCAAGACTGTAAGATACATCGCACCAAAGTGAATTTATTGTTGTTGGAGTGTAGTCTCCGTTAAATTCATAAAACCCTCCAATCATACAATAGTCGTTTAAGTTTCCTCCACTTATTGCCTGCAGTTTAAAATTAAAGTCTTGGTTTTTGTAGTTCAAAAATGCTGTGTAGGCAAATGAAGAAAGAGTGGCTTCTTGGTTTTTGTTTGGTTTTAATTCTTTGTATTCTGCTCCAACGCCTGCAAATAAATTAGCAGTTTTTACTTGAAGTTGAAGGTTTAATTCGGGAATTGAAGCAAAACTTTGTTGTCTGTAATCTCTTCCTCCATTAACTCCTATTGATGCGTAGTCTCTTTGCCAACCTGCTGTGGCAACAAGGTTAAGAATTTTCAAAGGTGAGTAATCTACTCTTATGTGATTAAGACGAGAAAAAGGGTGAAAAGGTGCTCCGTTGTTTAAGTCTTGCATTGCAGGCATCATTTCGGGAACGCAAAACGCACTCCAACCATGTCCCATTGTAAGACTTACTTTTTCCCAACTCATCTTTACGTTTGCTTGTCTTAGACGTAAAAGGTGCATGTTTGCATCGCTTTGTCCTGTAAAGTCTGTCTCTAAATTTCCTACTACTTTTGCTCCGAGAATATCGTTAAGGAATATTCTTGCTCCAAAACGTGAGGCTGCCGCTGAAAAGTTTTGATTTGTATTTTGGTTTCTGTCTTTACCATTTTCATCATATTCGGCAGGTTTTGGATAAAGTGAAAGTTGCCCATCACGTGCTTCTACAATTTCATGAGAGTTTATGAAATATTGTGGACTAACCCAACCATAGAATTCAAAACCGAATTTCTTTTCTTGTGAAAAAAGGTTTGAGAATAGGCAAACTAAACTCAAACCTAAAATGATTTTTTTCTTCATCTAAAAATCTTATTATTTCTTTTTCAAATTTGCTATTGATAAAATCACTCCTAAGGCAACTCCTAATAAGGCTGCGAACAATACTCTGTACTCTGATGGTAATAAGAAAGTGATTGTGTGTGCAGGATACCAGAAAAGTGGAATTGTTTTTTTGAATACGAATCCCCATTGTACTTTCCAGTTAAGGTTTGCTATGATATTTCCAAATGGAATAGGAGAGAAGAATCCTTTAAGTGTTCCTCCTGTTTGTAAGATGTGAGTATCGGTAACCTTATGCACTGTCATAAACATTGGAGCGAAGAATGTGTTCATCAATACCGATACTGTAACAGCGTAAATCAATTGAACTCCGAAACTTTCCATTCCAATAGTTAATGGACTTATGTTTAAACCGAAATATCCTAATACTTTGAAACTACCTGCTGAGAAAACTGTCATTGCAATTGTGATTCCAACGCCAAGTATTCCCCATACAAATGCTCTTGGTAAGATTCCAAATCCTTTTTCGTTGTAAACTCCTTTGCTAATTCTTAGTCCTATACATTCTCCTGCTGTTGCAAGAATTGCAAATTTAAAGAAGGCTAAGACCATATAACGCCAATCTTTTGCAGCGCTCCAAGTCATAAACCAATTGTTAATAGGTTCTACAAAAATAAATGCTCCTACAACAATAAGGGTTACTAAAATAAATATTAAATCTTGTTTTTTCATTTTATTTCTTTGTTTTATTCTGTTAAATCTTTGTCTTGATTTTCTAATTGTTCAATCTTTTTTACTAATCCTGCTATCAAAATGATTAGGTAAATCATTACACAAAAGATAACTATACTTGATATCCAAAATTTGTAATCTGATATTCCGCTTTCATATTGAATAGCACACATAGCAACTACTAATATTGTTGCTAATACTGCTCTAAATATTCCGTTTGCAAATATTTTTTTCATATCTCAATGTTTTTTTATTTATTGTGCCGATGCTAAGGAATTAAGTAATGATTGAATGGTTTGGTTTTCTTGCAATGCTTGTTGAACCTTTGTTAATGAATTGTTAAGAGCAGTGTTGTAGATAAATCCAAAGATTTGACCTGTTTGACTTATTATGCTTTCGTTTCCTGTTGAAAGAACGTTTTTGTCCAATTGCTCAATAATTTCCAATAACTCTGTTTCTGCTTGTGCTTTATTGCTTGATAGCATTGCTACTGCTTGGTTAAGTTTTGCGACATAAGAGTTTAAAAGACTTCCTGCTTGTCTATATGCCATTATTTCTTTTACTTGTGGTAGCGATTGAGCAAGAGAGGTTTCGGTTTGTAAATTGTAGTTTTCTGCCAATTCGCCTAACTCTGACAATACATAGATTGCAAGTAGTTTTTCGCCTTCAACCGATTTTGCTTTCTTGCCTTTGAATTGTTCAAGATATTTAACATAAGAGACATAGTAAGTAATGATTTTATTCAATACATCTTGTCCTTTCTTTGTCTGTCCTGCTTTCAAATAAACCTCTGCAAGAGCAATGTCGTAACGGTCAAATTGAAGTTTTTCATTAGGGAATTCCTTAATTGCTTTGTCTAAAACGTTTACTGCTTTTTGTGTTTGTCCTTGCTCTACAAGGTGATTTGCAAAAATAGAGAAGTTTCCTCTCATATTTTTTGAGTTATTGATAGAGACTGCTTCTTCTAAGTAAACTCCTTCTTGATTAACTCCTCCCCATTGGAATTTTTCTGTAAATAGATTGTAGGTTTTCTCTGAGTTAAAGCCTCCATTTGTAGGATAAGGCATAATTCTAAATACTACACCTTCTTGTCTGATGTATTGTTGTATGTTAGGGAATACTTTTGCCAAATAACGTGGATTCATAACGTAGATTGGACGTTCAAAATGGTTTGTTCCCAAAATGTCAAGAAGCATTAACTCATTTCTAATCAATTGTTCGTATTGATATTCTTGTGGAATATTGATTGAAAACTCTACTCTTCCTTCTTCATTATCAACCATTTCTTTTGGATAAATGCCTTGTGCTGCTGCTTTTGCTTTATTGAAAGAAATGTAGAAATTATTAGTAGGAAGAACTTTTACAGAATCGCCTCTGTTGTCAAAAGTTGTTGTATTAGGGTCGGTTTTTAAATCGTTTAAAACGCTTGTTATTTCTCTATAAGGTTCAGCGCTTGGAGTAACCAAAGAAACGTCTAAATCCAATCCATAATACTTTTTATCTAATGTAAAAGGTAGTTTATCCGATTCATAAACCTTATTGTAAAGTTGTTCAACATACCAATGCATTCCCGATAGGGTGTAGTTTAATACTCTTACATCGGTGCGTATTCCTTCAACCTCTTGAGCATACCAAAGAGGGAAAGTGTCGTTGTCGCCAAAGGTAATAAGGATTGCGTTCTTTTCGCAACTTTCAAGGTAGTTTCTTGCAAATTCTCTTGCCATATATCTACCACTTCTATCATGGTCGTCCCATTCTTCCGATGCCATAAGAACAGGTACTGCAAGTAAACAAACAACTCCAACAATACTTGCACGTGCAACCTCAGGTAATTGTTTTATTTTTCTTGTCCATTCGTAAAGAGCATAAACTCCAAGACCAATCCAAATAGAAAAGGCATAGAAACTACCTGCATAAGCGTAATCTCTTTCTCTTGGTTGAGCAGGAGGTTGGTTTAAGTAAAGCACTATTGCCAATCCTGTCATAAAGAATAGTAAAAAGACTACAAATGAATCTTTTGGAGATTTTTTTATGTGGAAGATAAGACCTGCTAAACCTAATAATAAAGGTAAACAGAAGAGTTTATTCTTTCCTGCGTTGTTTGCTAAATCCACAGGAAGATTATCTTGTGGGCCAAGACGCATTTCATCAATGAAATCAATACCTGTAATCCAATTTCCATGAAGTAAATCCTTTGCTCCGTTGCTTACATTTGTTGGTTCATTGCCCGAAAGTAATATTCCATGAGATTGAATGTCGTTTTGTCTTCCTGCAAAGTTCCACATAAAGTAACGCCAATACATGTGATTGACTTGATAACGGAAGAAATAGGTTAAGTTTTCTGCAAAGGTTGGTTTTCTATCGGAATTTTCGTCTATTCCTGCCCACATCTTATAATATGTAGGGTGATTTCTGCTTGCATCACTGCTCCACATACGAGGGAAAATAGTTGTTTTGTCTGATTCGTAAACTAATTTGCCTCTTTGTTTTACTTCAATATATTTTCCTGATTCTTTGTCTTTTATGTATTTTGAAGAACTCTCTTCTTGGTCAACAACCATTGCATTGTAGTATTGTCCATGGAAAAGAGGAGTATCTCCATATTGTTCACGGTTAAGATAAGTAAGTAGGGCAGTAGCGTCCTTAGGAGCGTTTTCGTTAATAGGTGTATTTGCATTAGAACGAATAACCAATACGAAGAAAGTGGTATAACCTATTAAAATAAACAAAACAGAAAGTAATGCAGTGTTGAGAATAACCTTTTGTTTTTTAATAGAATATAACACTCCCCAAACAAGAAGTCCAATCAAAAGAACAAAGTAAACAATAGTACCTGTGTTGAAAGGAAGTCCTATTGAGTTTGTGAAGAATATTTCAAACTTACCTGCAAAAATAACGATGTAAGGCACTATGAAATAAAGGATTATTGCTACCAATAGCATAGAGATAATACCTACTAAAATAAAGTTACGTTTTTTATTCTTTTCTTGATTAGGATATTTCTTGAAATAGAAAACATAAGTGATTGCAGGAATTGCCAAAAGGTTAAGAAGGTGAACTCCAATTGAAATACCCACAAGGAAAGCGATTAGAATCAACCAACGAAGATTGTGTTTATCATCTGCTTGTTCTTCCCATTTCAAGATTGCCCAAAAGGAAATTGCAGTAAAACAACTACTCATTGCATACACCTCACTCTCCACTGCAGAATACCAAAAAGTATCTGAGAAAGTATATGCTAAAGAACCAACAACTGCACTTGCAAAAATAGCAATCATTTGACCAAGAGTCATTTCCTCTTTATTCTTTACAAATTTCTTTGCAAGTAAAGTGATGCTCCAAAATAAGAAAAGAATAGTAAAACCACTACAAATTGCACTCATAGCATTCATAGCGTAGGCAACAAGACTTGTGTCGCTTCCTGCAAAGATTGAAAATAAACTACCTATTAATTGAAAAGTTGGTGCTCCAGGAGGGTGACCTACTTGAAGTTTATCTGCTGTTGCTGTGTATTCTCCACAGTCCCACCAAGGCACAGTAGGTTCGGCGGTAAGTAAGTAAACGGTAGTAGCAATAAGAAAAACTACCCAACCTAATACATTATTTATTAAAGAATATTTTTTCATTATTTATTTTACTTAGAATTTTTTTACCAATCAACTTTCTTTCTCTTAATAGGCATAGTCATACATCTTGCACCACCACCTCCACGAGGAAGTTCTGCTGCATCAAATGCTACAACAAACCTTTCGTAATCTCTCATATTAACTTTATCTTGACAAACGTCTTCTGCTTTCAAGACCTCAAAACCTGCATTGTTCAACGCCTCTATTGTGTGAGTGTTTCTTGCATATCCCAAAATCTTTCCTTCTCCAAGAGCAAAGAAATTAGCACCTGAATGCCATTGCTCTCTGTCTTGATAAAGCAAATCATCACCTCCACATAAAACAGGAGAGAAGTCAAATCCAAGTTTTTGAGTTGCTTCCAACATATTCTCTCTTTGGTGATAATAGATTTGACCGTTATCTATTTCGATGTGAGTTACCGCAAATTTACCTAAACTATTTCTTATTATCGGTTCATAAATCATACATCTATCCTTAGCAAGCATGGTAAATACCATATCAAGATGAATGAAACTTTCAGGTTTTTCAGGTAGTTGTTGAACGATAATATGTTGTCTTTCTTTTCTTGAGGCGTAATACTTTGTTAGAAAATCAATACCTGTCTTATTTGTACGACAACCGTTTCCAATAAACAATACATCTTCTCTTGCAATCAACACATCACCTCCTTCAGTGTGAGCACCCTCGCATGCCTTTGGATTGATTGTTTCAGTAGAGAAATAATGTTTGAAAATAGCTTCCATTACATAACTTTCTCTATCTCTTACATTTGTGCTCATTGAGTGAATCAACACCTTGTCATAAACACTTGAAGATGCATCACGAGTAAAAAATAAGTTGTATAATGGATTGAAAACAAAAATATTATCTTTCTTATAACCTTCAATTAAAATCTTTGCAAGTTCTTGATTGTCCTTTTCAATGAAATCTACAAACAAATCTTCCTTTCTCTCAGTTTGTAAAATTTTTGATAAAAGAGAAGATTTCACTTCTTTATTTAAAAGAACCTCTGCAAGTAAATCTTTAACTTGATAAGTCTTTGTCCATTTATTTAATACTCCTGAAAAGTTAGAGTATTCTTTTTGTGCAATATTAAGGTTAAGTAGGTCAGAATACAACGCTTCTTGAATAGATGAAGGCGTCATCATTTCTATTTCTATGCCAGGTGTGTGAAGAATAACACCCTCTAATTCTCCTATTTCGGAATTAACTTGAATAAAACTCATAAATATTTATATTTTTTATCAATTTGCAAATATAGTGCTTTTTTTTGGAATGCCAACCTAATTAGGAATAGAACTTATTAACTTTTGAGTATATTGCGATTGAGGATTGTTCATAACCCTATCCGCCTTGTCTATTTCCACAATTTCACCCCTTTGCATTACCATTATTCTATCGGACATAAACCTCACAACTTCCAAATCATGCGTAATAAAGATAAAAGTCAAACCAAATTCCTTTTTTAAATCATTTAGAAGAGCAAGAATTTGTGCTTGAACTCTAACATCCAATGCACTCACACTCTCATCACAAATAACAATCTTAGGACGAAGTAAAAGAGAACGTGCGATACCAATTCTTTGTCTTTGACCACCCGAAAACTCATGAGGATAACGATTATAATGCTCTTTTTCAAGACCCACTCTCTCCAACATCTTTATTACCTCTTCTTTTCTTTTTTTAGAGTTCTCTCCAATCTTGTGAACACGTAAAACCTCTTCTAACGCTTCCCCAATTCTAATGCGAGGATTTAACGCAGAATAAGGATTTTGAAAAATAATTTGAATATCTTTTCTTAACTTTTTTAATTCCCCCTTCTTTAAATTGGAAATCAACCTATTCTCAAAATAAATCTCTCCTTTGGCGTTTTCAATCAAATTCATAAGAGTATATCCCAAAGTGCTCTTTCCGCTGCCACTCTCACCCACAAGTCCAAGAGTTTCACCCTTATACAAATCAAAACTAAGATTTTCTATCGCCGTAAACTTTCCATATTTAATGTGAATATTCTTTGCTTGCAGAATAATCTCTCTTTCGTTTTCCAAAGGTTTTTCATCAAGGAATTTCCTTGCGTTGAGTAGAGAAATAGTATAAGGATTTTTAGGCGAGGAGAAAATCTCTTCTTTACTTGCTGTTTCAACGATTTCTCCCTTATAAATAACTGCCACTCTATCTGCAATTTGCCTTACAACTCCCAAATCGTGAGTAATGAAAATAACTGCGAAATTTCTCTTTTTTTTCAAATTTGAAATCAAATCCAACACCGCCTTTTGCACACTGACATCAAGTGCAGTAGTAGGTTCATCACAAATAAGAATATCAGGATCAAGCGCAAGTGCCATTGCAATCATAACCCTTTGTTGTTGTCCTCCACTGAGTTGATGAGGATAACTCTCAAACGCTTTATTAGCATCGGGCAAAAGAACCTCCTTAAACAATTCCAAAACCTTTTCTTTACCAACTCCCGTCTCCATCACCTGCTTTCCGCACTTCATTACAGGATTTAAAGCGTTCATCGGTTCTTGAAAAATCATTGCTTTCTTCTTACCATAAAAAAAGATAGAATTCTCAGAGATTTTACAATGTTTTTTCTCCAATAAATCCATAATAGCAAGACTTGTTACGCTTTTTCCACTTCCACTTTCACCAACCAAACCCAAAGTTTCGCCCTTTTTTAGCGAAAAACTAATACCTTTTAAAACTTCTTGCCAATTTTTATCTCTTTCAAAAGAAATTCTTAAATCCTTAACTTCTAATATGTTCGTCATAATTACGAGTAATAATTTGCAAATATAAGAAAAAAAACTTGAAAAAAATTTGGTGGGAAAGAAAAAAGACGTATCTTTGCAAACGCAAATGAGGGTTAAACCTCAAGAATGGATTGTCCCGTGGTGTAATGGTAACACAACTGATTTTGGTTCAGTCATTCAAAGTTCGAATCTTTGCGGGATAACAAAAAGGAGAGCAGAAATGTTCTCCTTTTTTTGTTTAAAAAGGTAAATCATATTCTTCTATACTATTAAATTCTTGTCTTGTATTAGTTTGTGTTGAAATTTTATTTATAGTTAAACAGTTATTTGTACGTTGGAGATAGTTTTTTTGTGTTAAACTATGAATATAGTTTTGTATGTCTTTTTTCTTTACGCCCATATCCATTGCTAAGCGTGAAGCCCAAGTATCAATTTTTGTATTATTAAACAGACTTCTTTTTTCGTTATAATGAATTAATCTCTCATTTATGAATGCCCAAAACACCAACTGCATACCTTTAAGGTCTGTGTTTTTAGGTAAATTCAAGAAACCTTTATCAATAAACCCTTTAGGAACTTCTATTTTGTAATAATCTTCCTCTTCTTTGTTAAGTATATCAATTTTTTTAAACTTATTCAAAATTGTTGAAACCGTACGCAAAGATATACCGGTCTTTTCAGAAATTTTTTTATTAGTTATTTTTCTGAATTTTAGATATGAATACTCGTCAATACAGTTCTTAATTACACTCATATCTAATTTCTTTCTATCCCAGTCTCTTTCGCTTGATTTATCCCATGAATCAATTTGATGCATAGTTCCATAATTAACTAAAAAAGAATAGACAATTTTTTCATTAACTGTTAAATTATTCCAATCTTTAAACTTTTTGAAAAAACTAATATAAAACATGTTAAATTATTTTTTTTGTTTAGATTACAAATATACAAAAAAAAATCAATAGGATACGCTTTTTTACTACATGCAAAATTAAGTACCCTGAGGTGCAAAATTAAGTAATGTATAACGCAAATTTAAGTATTCCATAGTGTAAATTTAAGTACATCATAGTGTAAATATAAGTACGCAATAATGCAAGTTTAAGTATTATATAATGTTAATTTAAGTACCCATCATAATAATATTATCAAAACAATATGATAATAATATTACATAAAAATATTACATAACAATTCTCATAAGAATATAAACATAAGAAATAAAACAAAGATTAAATAAAATAAAACAAAGAATAAATAATGTTTGATTGAGTAATATTTTTAGGTGTCTAAATTTAAAGACATAAATATTTGAGGTTTGAGGTTTTTACACATTTCTATGGTGGAGTTTACTTTTAATTCTGCCATAGGAAAGTGTTTTAATCTGACTTCTTTTTTTAGTTTTCTGTATATCATTTCAGAGAAGATTTCTGCTGTTTCTTCCTCAAAACAAAAGCAGTCCAATACTTCCACAGGTGAAAAGTCAGGGATTACAACTCCTTGTGCTAAAAGTTCTTCTTCTTTATATAGGTTGATAATATCGTAATCGGTTATGGTGTAGAGTTTTAGGGTGTTTTCGTTGTGAAGTACACATCTGTTTCTTTTTTCTTGCACTTTGTTGATAAATTCATAGTCAAAGTTTTTTACTTTTTCTATGGAATAGGGTTTTAGTTTTTCTTCATCAAAGGAGGATTTCATTATAATACCTTCTGAACCACAGAGTTGATAACCTTGTTTTTCATAGTAAGGGACTAATCCTTCGTGAGCAGCAATGAGTATAAATCCCTCTATTCCCATTTCTTTTAACTTTTCTTCCGTCTTTTTAATCAGTTGAGCAGCAATGCCTTTTCCTCTTTCTTCTTCTATGGTACAAACACTTCCAATGTAAGCAATTGGGAGTATTTCATTATTTATTTTCAAACAATGATGAGTTGCAAAGAGCATTGAAAGGAGTTTTCCTTCTTTTTCTATATGAAAGAAATTACCTTCCTTAAAGTATAGTGAGAAGAATTTATCTATGTATTCCCAAGAGTCTCCAAAGGTTTTATTCCAAAGTGTTTTCGCTTGTTGTTCTATGTTAGTTGTACAAAACATTTTTCTATCAATTTTATTGGGTAATAACTTAGTTTTGCTTTTCGTAGTCCTTCTATTCCAAGGTCTTCTTCTCTGTTGATATATAGGTAGTTTTCGCTTATGTGGGTTGCGATTTCTCGGTTGATTAGAGCAAAAGCACCTTCAAAGTCTCTGTCTGCCTTTTCTATGTGTACATCAAAGGTGTTGGAGTTTATCTTACTTCCAATGGAGAAAGCAACTATTTGGTTATCAACTTTTATTGCTCCGGCATAAAGGTTTAAATCGTCAAAGTTTTCAAAGAGGTATTCTATTACTTTTCTTTCTTTTTCATAGTCGGAGTCGAGTTCGGGAGATTTTTCGCTTGCTTGTTTTTTCCATTTGTCTAATAGTGGTAAACATTCAAAGCAGTTTTGGGAGTTTAGTTCTTTGTATTCCCATTGATATTTTGAGGTGAATTTGTTTATGTGATTACGTTTCGCTTGGTATTTTCTTCCTTTTAGGTGTTGTAGGTCTTCTCTTAAATATAGGTAGTCAAAAAAGTCTCTTTCTTCTCTTACTTCACAATTTTTTTTGTTTTCACAAATGATACTTATTTTTTGATTTTTTTCTTTGGCATCTGTGATAAGTTTCTTTATTATTTGGTCTTTATCTCCCTCTCCAAGAGGTTGATGATAGCATATTTCTTTATCTTTAACAAAGTGAATACGAGTGATTAAGCAGTTGTCTATTATGGCGTATTCTCCATTATATATAAAAGAGTAGGCACATAGGTTGGCAAAGGAGGATTCGGCATTTTGAATGGTTTTATAGGGATAATATTTTTCAAAAATCTCTCTGTCTTTCGCAGTTATGGGTTTAAATTTTATCATTCTATCAGTTTTTGAACTACAAAATTATAAAAAATCTTACCTTTGCAAAAGAAATTGCCTTTGAAAATGGAAGTTTTAATTGAAAATCAAGCAGGATTTTGCTTTGGAGTGGTGAGTGCTATTGAGACTTGTGAGAGAAGTCTTGAAAAGTATGGAGAAATTTATTGTCTTGGAGAGTTGGTGCATAATTCAATGGAGATAAACCGTCTTGAAAAGCGTGGTTTGAAGATTATTGAGGTAAAGGATTTAGAGGGGTTAAGGGATTGTAGGGTGATGATTAGAGCGCATGGAGAACCTCCTACAACATACGCTCTTGCGAAAAGAAATAATATTGAATTGATTGATGCTACTTGTCCTATTGTTTTGAAACTTCAAAAAGACGTAAAGAAAGCGTATGAGCAGTGTGCAGTGAGCGGTGAGCAAGGAGCAGGGCAGATAGTTATATTTGGTAAGAAAGGACACGCAGAGGTTATTGGACTTGAAGGACAAACAGACAACACTGCAATAGTTATCAGCAAGCAAGAGGAGATTGATAAGATTGATTTTACAAAAGCGGTTTATCTTTTTTCTCAGACTACAAAGAATAAAGAGGAGTTTGAAAGTTTGGTATCAATTATCGGAGAGAGAATGAAGGAAAATAATAATGAGAATTTCTTTCCTACAAACTCTATTTGTAAGCGAATGGCAAGCAGAACGAAAACGCTTCTTGACTTTGCCGATAGTGTAGATGCAGTTCTTTTTGTTAGTGGTAAGCACTCATCTAATGGCAACTATCTTTTTGATTTTTGTAAACAACACAAGAAAGAAACGTATTTTATTTCTGATAAGGGGGATATTGATTTAGAACAGATAAAAAGATATAATAGAATAGGAATTTCTGGTGCTACTTCAACTCCTATGTGGTTAATGCAAGAGATTAGAGATTATGTACTTACGTCATCTGAAAATAAGTAATTTTAAGAATATAGAGGAAGGGGAGTTTGATTTTTCTCAAATCAATTGTTTTGTTGGTAATAATGGAGTTGGGAAAACAAATATTCTTGACGCTATTTATTATTTGAGTTTTTGTAAGAGTTTTTTCGCTCATAACGATTCTTACTCTATAAGAAATGGAGAGGATTTCTTTGCACTGCATGGTGATTATTCAATAAAGGGAGCAGAGGAAAGGATTTCTATTTCTCTAAAAACAGGTGGTAAAAAGCAAGTAAAACACTCACAGAAAGCATATACGAAACATTCGGAGCATATTGGTAAAATCCCCGCTGTTATGATTGCTCCAACCTCTCATACTCTTATAACAGGTAGTGGAGAGGTGAGAAGAAGGTTTATTGATATTATTATTTCTCAACAAGATAAGGTATATCTTCAAAATCTTATTAGATACAACAAAGCAATAGAACAAAGAAATAAGTTGTTAAAGAATTATCAGATTTTTCACACTCTTGATGAGATAGGAATGCAGATTTGGGAAGAACAAATAGCAAGTTTGGGTAATGAAATTCAAGAGAAAAGAAAGCGATTTTTTGAAGAAATTCAGCAACCTTTAAATGATTTTTATTCTTTCATTTCAGAGAATAAAGAGAATATCGCAATAGAGTATATAACTTATGAGGGAAATTTGTTAAATGTATTAAGGGATAATAGGGAGAAAGATAAGGTTTTAGGATACACAAAACAAGGAATTCATAAAGATGATTTGGCGTTTTATTTAAAGGGAATGCCCGTTCGTCATGCTTCTCAAGGACAACAAAAGACCTTTCTTTTAGCATTGAAGTTAGCACAGTTTGATTATCTTTCAAAGACTATGGGTGTGAAACCTATTTTACTTTTAGATGATATATTTGATAAGTTTGATTTTGAAAGGGTTAGTAGAATATTAAACCTTTTGGAAGAAAGAGGATTTGGACAGGTTTTCATAACCGATACTCATCTTGAAAGGGTTGAGAAAATGATAGGAGAGAATTTGAAAGAGAGAACTAAAATCTTTAAATTATGAACAAGGATTACTATGTAAAACCAAGGGGATTGAGCGAGGCAAGTGAGCAACCTATTATAAATGTAATAGAACGCTTTTTGGAATCACTTGGAGTTCCAACAGATTTTAATCAAGAGGAAATAATTAAGGTGTGGGAAGAGATTACAGGAGATTTAATCAAGAAATTAACTAAGAAAATTTATGTTTATGATAAGGTCCTCTTTGTTTATGTAAATGCTCCTGCACTTAGAAGCGAGTTAATGATGGTAAGAACTTCTTTATGCGAGAAAATAAACAATCATTTTGGAAAAAAAGTATTGAAACATATAGAAATAAAGTAGCGTTAAGACGTTTTCTTTCGCTTTTTTCTACAGATGTGTTGGTAAGAGGTGCTAATTTCTTACTGATTCCTCTTTTTCTACATCTTATGACTCGTGAAGAGTTCGGGATTTATGGTTATCTTTATAGTTTTGCTATGGCAATGAGTTTGGTTTTTACACTTGGTTTTCACGCTTCAGTACCTAAACTTTTTGCCGATACGAAAAACGATAAGAAAGCACAAGGAAGTATGCTCTTTACTCTTTCTCTAACGCTTGTTGTTGGGCTTATTGTTATTTTTACTTTGCTTTCTTTTACGGGAGTTGATGAATATTTTTTCTCTTTTATCAATCGCAATAACGATGTAGATGCTTTTTCCTATGATACTTATCGTCCTTATCTCTTTGTGGCGATGTCCTCTATGGTTCTTTCTAATCTTTTGACTTATTATTTCGTTGCAGCAGAGAAAATAAAGAATATTCAAGCGTTTAATTTGATTCGTTTCTTTTTTGCTAATGGTTTAGCAATTATTCTTCTTTATACTGCCCCTAATACAGATGCTGCTCTTTTGCGTTTGGCAATAACCTATCTTTGTGAATTGATTCTTTGTTGTGTTTTTGCTGTTTTCCTTTGCAAAAACTTTACTCTTAAATTTTCTTCATATTATTTGAGAAAGGGTTTGAAGATTGGTCTTCCTCTTTCTTTTGTTGCTCTTTTGAATGCTATAACTAATTTTGGCGATAAGCACTTTGTGATGCTTTATTGTGGAGTAGGGGTTGTGGCAGTCTATAATTTAGCATCGCTTCTTGCAACTATTCCTGTGATAGTTTATCAATCGTTTAATTTTATTTGGTTACCATCGTTTTTACAAGAGAAAAACCTAAGTCTTTTAAAGAAAAAAACCGATAGGAATGGACTTAGAATTTTTCTTCTTTTGCTTTTGCTTTGTGTGGGAATATATATAGGAGCATGGATGTTGTTAAATTGGGGTGTTTTCCCAAAGAGTTATTCTCTTATTATGAGTATTCTACCTCCTTTGTGTCTTGCACAGATTTTTGCTTCGCTTAATCTTTTCTTTTTTAATTATTTTACTTATTTTGAAAAGAATTATATAACTATTTTAACCTCTGTTATTATCAATGGATTAGGTTATTTGTTGTTTTCTTTTACTGCTCCTATTTATGGATACATCGGAGTGGCTTATTCTTTGTTGTTGGCTAATTTTACTTTGTTTGTGATTTATTACTTGTTGAGTTCTTATTATATAAAAAAGAGTATTAAAAACAATAGTTTATGAATATAGCATATTCTTGTGATAACGCATATATAGAACAAACAGGCGTTTCTTTGATTTCGGTTTTTGAAAATAATAAAGATGAAAAAGAAATTGTAGTATATCTTATTTCAAAAGGGATTACTAAGGAAAATATAGAAATTTTAGATTCTATTTGTAAATCCTATAATAGAAGTTTAATTGTTGTTAAGTTTGAGGATATTGCTTTTGATTTGCCTGCTTGTTCGGTTGGAAGACATTTGGAAACTATTTATGCTAAAGTGTTTTTTTCGAGAATAGCAGGATTGAAAAAGGTTTTATATTTAGATAGCGATATTGTGGTAGTTGGTAGTTTGAAACCACTTTGGGAAACTGATTTAAAAGATAAGTATATGGCAGTTGTTGAAACTACCTATACAAAAGGAAAAAAAGCACTTGGTATTTCTCCTCTTTCGCCTTTTTTTAACGATGGAATGGCACTTGTAAATGTGTCTTATTGTAAGGAAAATAATTTGATTAAAAGAGCGATAGAGGTTATAAATGAGTTTAATGGAAATCCTCCTGTATTGAGCGAGGGGGTGTTAAATAAGATTTGTGGAGAGAAAGTAAGATATGTATCTCAAAAATATAACCTTATTTCAGGAAATCTTTATTTTGGATTAAATGATATGGATTATCTTTACGAACAATTACACTACGATAAAGAGGATTTAATACAATCGTGTGAAAATCCTGTGTGTATTCACTATATTGCGGGTTTTTACAATCGTCCTTGGTGCAAAAAGTGCACTCACCCGTACAAAGATTTTTATCTTAATTACAAATCTATTTCGCCTTGGAAAGATTCGCCTTTGCAAAATAAAGAACTTTCTTTAAGAATTAAAGTAGCAGGTTTTGCTTATAAGGTTTTTGGTTGTAGATTTATTGACCGAGTTCGTAAGATGTTAGGATTGTTAGATTAATTCTTTGTTTTTTTTCTTTTTTTCTTTGATTTTTTAAAATAAAACAAAGAAAAAATTATTTTTTCATAGGAATATTTTTACCTTTGCAAACGTTAATAAATAAAAGTAATAAGACAATGAGAAGAAATATAGTAGCAGGCAATTGGAAATCAAATAAAACGTTTTCCGATGCAGATGAATTGATAACAGATATAGCAGAAGCATTAAGAGAATTTGATACAATAGATGTAGATGTAGTGGTTTGTCCTCCTTTTCCTTATCTTGAACTTGTTGGAGACGCAGCAGAAGATGTGGAGTTTTTTGTTGGAGCACAAAATGTATCAAAATTTGATGACGGAGCATATACAGGAGAGGTGTCAGCAAAGATGTTGCAATCAATGAATATGGATTATTGCATTGTAGGACACAGTGAAAGAAGAAAATATTTCTTTGAAACTAATCAAGATGTTGCTCAAAAGGTGGATAAATTGCTTGAAGTAGAAATTACACCGATTGTGTGCGTTGGAGAACAATTAGAGGATAGAGAAGCAGATAAACATTTTGATGTAATACGTTCTCAAGTAGTAGAGGGATTGTTTCACTTAAATGAAGAGCAAATTCAACAAGTAGTTATAGCATACGAACCTGTTTGGGCAATAGGCACAGGAAAAACTGCAACAAAAGAACAAGCACAAGAAGTACATGCGTTCATTAGAGGTTTGATTGCAGAGAAATATTCAGACGATGTAGCTCAAGAAATTTCAATTCTCTATGGTGGAAGTTGCAATCCTAAGAATGCAAGAGAACTTTTCGCACAGCAAGACGTAGATGGAGGACTTATAGGAGGCGCAGCGTTGAAGAGTGCAGACTTTATAGAAATCGCTCGTAGTTTTTAATATGTATTACATAAAGTTAAATATTACTCTTTCTCTCAATCAGAAGTGGGAGGAAGAGGATGTTTGGATTGCAGATGTCTTTAAAGACTCTTTAATTTCACTTGGTTTTGATAGTTTTGTGGATACACAAAATGGTTTTGAAGCATATTGTTCGGAAGAAAACTATTGTTTGGATAAAGTAAAGGAAGTTGCAGCGGAAAACCTAAGTTTTGTTCAAGGATTAGAGATTTCGTATTCGGAAGAAAAGATTGAGCAAAAGGATTGGAACGCAGAATGGGAAAAAGATTACCCTTCTGTTGTATTTGGAGATTTTTGCGTTGTGCGTCCTGAGTTTAACCCAAAGCAAGAGGGAATAAAATATGATATTATCATAAATCCTAAGATGTCTTTTGGAACAGCACATCATCAAACCACATCTTTAATTATCAATTTCATTTCACAAGAAGATATTGCAGGCAAACGCATTATGGATATGGGTTGCGGAACGGGTGTTTTTGCAATTCTCGCCATGAAAATGGGTGCCTCTTACGCAAAAGCAATAGATATTGATATTTGGGCGGCAGAAAATGCAAAGGAAAACGCCAAGAAAAACTCTGTTGAAGTAGATGTGCTTTTGGGAGATGCAAGTTTACTTAATGAGAATGAGAAATTTGATATTTTCTTTGCTAATATAAATCGTAATATTCTACTTGCTGATATGGAAACTTATTCAAAGTCAATTCAAGAGCAAGGAGTTTTGTTTTTAAGTGGTTTTTATTCGCAAGATGTTGAAATTTTAGAAACAGAATGCAAACTTTATGGTTTTGAACTAACTAATGTAGAAACAAAAGACAATTGGGCAGCAATGCGACTTGTTAAAAAATAAAATAATGAAAAAAATATTATTACTTATTCTTCTTATTACAATTGGAGCAATAAATCTAAACGCTCAACAACGTTTCAAGGGATTTTCAGGAAAAGCAGATACTTATCTTGGAGAGTTGAAAGAAATGCTTGAAAGTGATGTAAATTTGAAATCAGATGCAAAAAAAGACTTTGAGCAATTATTGGAAGAGTATGAGCAATCTTGGACTAATTTCTCTATTCAACATAGAGGCGATATTGCAAAACTATCTCAATCTATGTTTAAAAAGAATATAAGGATAAGGAATGGTTTTTCTACTTTTATTCAAACTCAAATTGCTTTTCAATCCTCAAAACAAACTCCTGAAAGTTACACTCAATGGTTGAAATCCATGCAAAATTGTATAGCAAATAGTAATATTAAAATCTATAATCAAATAGTTGAAAATACATTACTTTTGCTTTCCGAGGGGTATCTTTATAAATCTAAAAACGTTGCTTGGTATATTGGAGATGCAGGCGATTATGTTTTTAGAAACGATAAAGAACGTGGAGTTTATGCCGATTTTATTAGCGAAATTGATTTAACCTATCGTTCGATTCAAGACTCCAATACAATTTATTCAACACTTGGACAATTTTATTTGAAAGATGAGTATTTTGAGGGAAAAGGTGGAATTGTAAATTGGAGTAAATTAGGTTTACCTCAAGATGATGTCTATGTGGAGTTGAGCAATTATGGAGCAAGTCTTAATCGTGCAATGTTATATGCCGATAGTGTTGAATTTACAAACAAAGAATATTTCTCATATAAATTAAAAGGAAGTTTTGAAGATAGATGTAGCGATAAGAAAACAAAGGAAAGTTATCCTAAATTCATATCTTATCAAAAAGCAGAAATAATTAAAAATCTTTATCCTGATGTTGATTACGTTGGAGGATTCACTCAACAAGGAGGAACAATTCTTGGAACAGGCGATGTGATAACTCCTGCTCAACTACGTTTCTATAAAAATGGAAAACTTTATGTAAAAGCATCTGCGGTAGAACATCCGTTTAGTAGAGATGGTATAATTACCAAGGATTGTCAGGTTACAATCTACACAAATCAAGACTCGGTTTACCATCCAAGCACAAAAATGAATTTTAATAAAACAACTCGACAATTATTTTTTAGTGATTATAAAGAAGGTATTTCAGCAAGTCCTTGGGTTGATAGTTATCATTGTGTGGATATTTACACCGAAGCAGTTTATGCAAATTTAGATGATTTGAATATAGAGTTTCGTGCAATCAAAGGACCTAAGCGAGATGCTTTTGCAGTAATAGAAAGTAATAACTATTTCTCTGAAGATAAATGGCGTGAACTTCAAGGAATAGAGTCGGTTAATCCTCTTTATGTGGTAAAGCAATTCACCGATGCCTATAAGAAAGATGAGTTTACTGTTAAGCAATTCGCAAAATTCGTTAAGTTAGATGAGGTTCAAGCAAAGATGATGCTTATGAATTTAGCATTAAACGGATTTATTATCTATGAAAGTTATAGAGAAACTGCAATAGTAAAACAAAAACTCTATGACTATATTCTTTCAAAAACAAAGAAAATTGACTATGATGCATTGCGATTTATTTCTGCAACAAAGGGAGAGGCAAATATTGTTTTGAATACCTCGGACATGAACTTACAAATGAATGGTATAAAAACCTTTACTCTTAGCGATACTCACAATGTTGTTATTCGTCCAAAGAATGGAGCAATCAGAATGCAAAAAAATAGGAACTTTGAGTTCGATGGCGATATTATGGCAGGACTTTTTACTCTTAGTGGTATGAATTGTAAGTTCTCATACGATAATTTCTCCTTGGAATTGCCTACTGTAGATAGTTTAAACTTCTTTGTGCATTTATTTGAAGATACAACGAAGTTTGTAATGATTCAAACACCAATTCAAAACCTACAATGTAAACTTATAATTGATGCTCCTGACAACAAGAGTAGTAGAAAGAAATTGCCTGATTATCCTATACTTTCTTCAATGAAAGATAGTTATGTGTATTATGACCAAAAAAATATTCAAAACGGAGTTTACAAGAAAGAAGATTTTTATTACAAGGTAGAACCTTTTGAGGTAAAGAATCTCTATAAGTTTAAAACAGATAGTATCTTCTTTTCGGGTGTGTTAAAGTCTGCAGGAATTTTTGAAGACATTACCGAACCGTTAAGAGTGATGAAAGACTATTCTCTTGGTTTTAAAATAGAAACTCCACAAGCAGGAAAATCAATCTATGGTGGTAAAGGACAGATATATAAGTCAATAGATTTGAGTTGTAATGGACTTTTGGCAACAGGGTATTTAGATTATCTTGCATCAAGAACTCATTCCAAGAAATTTATTCTTCACCCTGATTCAATGTTCTGCGAAACCTCTAAGTTTAATACTTTCTCAAAAGGAGCAGTTGGAGCAAGTGTCGCTTTCGCTGATGCAACCACAACAATAGCAAAGCAACATTGGTATCCAAAACAAGATTATATGTTGGTGGAACAAAAGACAGAACCTTTCTATCTTTATGACTCAGTTGCAGTTCATAGTGGTTCGCTAATAGTTTCTCCAAAGGGATTGACAGGAGAAGGAAGCACTCAAAGTGAAGAATTGATAGTTTCTTCCTCTTACACACGTTTTGGACAAGACTCTTATGCTGCTGATACCTCTGAGGTAAAAATAATGGCATTAGATGGAAATTCCATTGCCTTTCAATCAGATAATGTGAAATCTAATGTAGATTTTAAAGAACAAAAAGGATTCTTTAAATCCAATGAAGGAGTTAAGAAAAACGAATTACCATATTTACAATACGCTTGCTATATAGACCAATTTGAATGGGGAATGCAATCTAAATTATTAGGATTAGTAGATACACAAGCACCAAAAATAGGAGATTTTGCAAGCAAACCACTAAAAGAAGCAGTGGATTTACCTCACCCTGGTGCAAAATTTGTTTCTCTACACCCTAATCAAGGAGGATTTACTTTCAATTCTCCAAGAGCATTGTTGGATTTGAATAAGAATAAATTATTTACAGAAGATGTTTATGTTATAAAATGTGCCGATATCGCAATACGTCCTTCCGATGGTAGCATTACAATTCACCCGGGAGCACAAATCGATACATTAGATGATGTGAAAATTTTAGCAAACACTCAAAATAAACTACACGAAATCTATGAAGCAAGAATTTTTATAGAATCAGCAAAACTTTATTCAGCAAATGGATATGTAGATTACATAGATGAGGACAACAAAAAGCACCCAATCTTCTTAAAAGAAATCAATCCACTTAGCGGAAGCACTATAGGAAAAGGAGAAATTCCAACAGATGAAGTCTTACAATTAAGTTCGGCATTTAATTTCTATGGAAATGTAACCCTAAACGCAGTTGATACAAATTATCTTTTTGATGGAGGAGTTCAACTTTCAAGTAATTGCTATGGAGATGAAGCAGCATGGATTAAATTCTCAGCTCGATTAAATCCAAAGCATATTTATATTCCAATAAGCGAAGCACCGATTGATGTAAATGAAAGAAGAGTTACAGCTTCCATTATGTTTAATCCTGATAATTTTGAACCAAAAACAACATTCTTAACCTACGACACAGAAGGTGATAATGTGATGTTAAAAAGCAAAGGATTATTAACTTATAACAAAGAATTAAAAAAATATATCATTGCTTCAAAAGAAAAAATCAATGACTTTTCAAACATAGATGCTCCATACCTATCGTTTGATAAAACCTCTTGTAAATCAGAGGGTGAAGGAGAAATTAAATTGGGATTCTTGCCTTCCGAGGCGATGAAAACAAACAACTATGGTAGTGTAAAGGTAAATCAAGACGGCGAGGCACAAATCAAAATGGCAATGGCCTTAGATTTTCCTATTGCACAACAAATCATAGATATGATAGGAGTGGAATTGTATGAAGACTTAAATCTTTCACAAATAGATTTTGAAAACTCAGGATACAAGAAATATCTTCAATATCTATTAGGAGAAGAACAAGCAGAAGAATGGTATGCCGATTTATTGGTGACAGGGGAGTGGAAAGAAATTCCAAAGCAAATGAAGAATAAAATTTTCTTCTCAGACCTACGTTTGGAATGGGATCCTGTACTTCGCTCATACATAGGTAAAGGAAACTTTGAACTTGCCACCGTAGGAAAATATCAAGTCAATAAAACAATAAAGACTCGTATTCAAATATTAAAAGGAGCGCTTTCTCCAACGATTAGAATATACATAGAGGCAAATCCAGATCATTGGTATTATTTTGAATACAATGGTTCGGCAATGGATATACTTTCTTCTAATGAAACAATCAATTCAACAATCAACTCAACTCCAAGAGAAGATAGAGAATTTAAAACAGACAAAGGAAGAGTATATGTATATAGAGTTGCAACCCCAGCACAAAAACGTAATTTTATAAGAACGATAGAATTAGGACAAGAAGAAGAATATCAAGAAACAGAAACAGAAGAGGAGGAATAAAACAATGACAATTACAATCACAATACCAGTAATATTGGCCTTAGTAATAGGATTAGTAGTAGCTTATCTTTTAGGCTCAATTCCATCAGCGGTTTGGATAGGTAAATCGTTTTACGGAATAGACGTAAGAGAAAAAGGAAGCAAAAACGCAGGAGCAACAAATACTATAAGAGTTTTAGGTTTGCTTCCAGGAATATTTGTTCTTTGTATTGACGCTTTCAAAGGTTGGTTTGCTATTTATTTATCACGCTACTTTGGAATGGAAATCGCAAACAGCGAATATATGATTTTATATCAACTATGCGTCGGAATTTTCTGCGTAATAGGACATGCTTTACCTATTTTTGCAGGATTTAAAGGTGGAAAAGGAGTTGCAACTATGCTTGGAATAGTAATAGGTCTATTCTTAAAAATCATACCTTTGGTATTAGCAGTCTTTGTTGTAGTTTTTATCCTTTCACACTATGTTTCACTCTCTTCAATGAGTGCAGCGGTGTCATTCCCTTTATTCTATTGCATAAGATGCGTTGTAATCGATGAGAAAATCAATATAATAGAACTCTCATTTGCAATCTTAGTTGCAATCTTTATTTTGTGGACACATAGAAAGAACATAAAACGACTATTAAACCACGAAGAACCTAAATTTAAGTTTAAAAAAACAGAAGAATAATAAAATAATAAATTAACAAAACAACAGTATGAAAAAAACACTTATGACAATTTTAGTATCAGGACTTATGTTCGCATCTTGTTCTAAACAAGAAGCAACAGACAATCCATTACTACAAAAATGGGACACTCCATTTGAAACTGCCCCATTTGAAAAAATTAAAGTAGAACACTATTTGCCAGCTTTTGAAGCAGCAATGGAAGAACACAACAAAGAAATCCAAGCAATAATCGACAATGCAGAAGCACCAACTTTCGACAACACAATAGCAGCATTGGATTATGCAGGAGAAACTCTTTCAAAAGTTGCAGGCGTATTCTTCAATATGATGGCAGCAAACACATCAGAAGAATTACAAAAAGTAAACGAACAAGTAGGACCAATGATGGCAACACATTCCGACAATGTTTCAATGAACGCAAAATTGTTTGAAAGAATCAAAGCAGTGTATGACGCAAAAGATTCTCAAAAATACACAGGCGAACAATTAGCATTATTGGAAAAAACCTACAACAAATTCGTACGTTCAGGAGCATTGCTTGACGCAGCAAAACAAGAAGAGTTAAGAAAAGTTAATGCAGAACTTACAAAAGTAGAAGCAAAATTTGATGCCAACCTTTTGAAAGAATCAAAAGCATATCAATTAGTTATAGACAAAGAAGAAAACCTTAAAGGTCTACCACAAGGCGAAATAGAAAAAGCATCAGCATTAGCAAAACAAGAAGGTAAAGAAGGAAAATGGATATTCACACTTGACAATCCTTCATTTATGCCATTTGTTACATACGCCGACAACAGAGATTTAAGAAAAGAAATCTTCAATGCAAGAGTTAATCGTTGCAACAACGGAGGCGAAACAGACAACAATGCATTAGTTGCACAAATGTCAGAATTACGTGCAAAAAAAGCACAACTTTTAGGTTATGAAACATTTGCTCACTATCAATTAGAAGAAAGAATGGCAAAAGAACCAAAAGCAGTATTTGATTTATTGGAAAACCTATTATCATATTCAGTAAAAGTAGCAAAAGAAGAAGCAGCACAATTCCAAGCAATGCTTTCAAAAGATGTACCAGGTGCAACATTAGAAGCATGGGATATGTATTACTATGCAGAAAAAGTACGCCAACAAAAATATAACTTTGACGCAGAACTTACACGCCCATACTTTGAAATCAACAACGTAAGACAAGGTTGCTTTGACGTACTTACAAAATTATACGGCATTAGTTTCACAGAAAGAAAAGACGTATCAGTTTACGCAGAAGACGTATTAGCATTTGAAGCAAAGAACGAAAAAGGCGAACACGTAGGAATACTTTATTGGGACCCATACACAAGAGCATCAAAAGGCTCAGGAGCATGGTGTAACGAATACAGAGGACAATCACGCAAAGACGGAAAGAACATAACTCCAGTTATCACAGTATGTTTCAACTATGCAAAATCACCAAACGGAGCAACAACACTTACAGCCGATGAAGCCTTGACAGTATTCCACGAAATGGGACACGCAATCCATCAATTACTTTCAAATTGCACATACCCATCAGTATCAGGAACAAACGTGGCAAGAGATTTCGTTGAATTACCATCACAAATCTTAGAACACTGGTGCTTACAACCAGAAGTATTAAATATGTACGCTAAAAACGAAAAAGGAGAAGTGATTCCACAAGAAATGGTTAAGAAAATGGAAACATCAGGCAACTTCTTCCAAGGATTTATGTTTAGCGAATTATTAGCAGCAGCATACTTAGATATGTGTTTCCACTCAATAAAAGCAGGAGAAAAAGTAAACACACAAGAAATGGAAGCAAACGCAATGGCAAAAATAGGAATGCTAACACAAATCCCTCCAAGATATCGTTCAACCTATTTCTCACACTGCTTTGGCGATGGAGGATACAGCGCAGGTTACTATTCATACACATGGAGCGAAACCTTAGACGCAGATGCCTTTGAAGCGTTCAAAGAAACAGGCAATATATTCGATCCTGCAACAGCAGCAAAATTCAAAGTCTTACTAAGCAGCGGTAGCACAAAAGATGCAATGCAACTATACAAAGACTTCCGCGGAGCAGAACCAGACTTAAACGCACTACTTCGCAATAGAGGTTTAATAAAATAAGACTTTAAGCAATTAAAGTAAAAGAAACAAAAAAACAAAAACGCTCGTTTGTCAAAATAAAATCAAGACTCACGAGCGTTTTTCTTTATATTATAAAATAAAAATCCTTACTTCTCTCCCCAAATCTTAATGGTTTTATCCACTGAACCGCTGATTATTTTTGTGCCATCGGGACTATAGGCTACGGATGCGACATAATCAGAATGTCCCTCTAAGGTTTTAAGGCATTTAAACTTGGTTACGTCTATTTTCTTTTCAAGGCTTAAATTTATCAAATCTTTGATTTAGTGATTTTTAATAAAGGCTTATATTCTTAAAATTTGCGAACAGAAATTTTAGAGTTGAAAATATCGCAAGCATTTGGGCTTAACTCGTGAAAAAAGGTTTTATTTTTTTGTTTTGTGAGAACAAAGAATAAATTTTGTGGCAAAAACAATCAGCATACTTCCTAATCCGAGATAAAAAAAGGCTATAAACCGACTTGGAATGTTCGGTATAAATCTTAAACTCATACCAAGAATCATCATAATCAAAAGAATTATCCAACCATTTGTCGGAAAGGTGTGCAGAAAGGTTAATGGGGGTTGTAAATTCTCTATTCTTTTGATGTATTTCTTTGTAATCTTGTTGAAGATAAAATAAAAGAATGTCATAACTGCAAGGGTGGAGGGAATTAACCACCAATGCACACTAAGATCTTGTTCAATGTAGTTGATGATTCCTTTAATAGTGATAATAATTCCCGGTATTGCCCAAATAAAACCTGCTATCAGGTAAAGCGATTTTTGTTTCAACTTATTGATTGTATTTTGTGAAACTATATTTTTGGCGTAATTGGTTTTGCTCTTCTTTGTTTAGACTTTTGAAATATGCTTTCCAACCTGGGCAAAAATTGATATGCCATCTCCAAAAGCGACCTATAAACGATTTTGGTTTATCATCATATTTTTTTCTGATAGGGCAATTTGCACATTGATGTTTTTCCATTTTATTTTTTTGCAAATGTATCTCTTTTTTTTTGAATTTTAATGAATAAAACCTTAAAAAGAGAATATTTTTCTTTAATTTATTTTCTATTGGTCAATTTTTGTACCTTTGCAAACTTAAAATACAAATTACAAATCTATGAAGAAAATTTTTAAAACAATGATGTTATTTACAGCTGCTTTGACTGCGGTTTCTTGCGGTGAGAAAGAGCAAAAGCAAACAGAGTTTGACTACAATGTAGAAAGTTTTGCAGATATTCAAATCTTGCGTTACAAAGTTGATGGCTTTGATGAATTGAGCCTTAAACAAAAAACCTTCATTTATTATTTGAATGAGGCTGCTCTTTGGGGAAGAGATATTCTTTTTGACCAAAACGGACGCTACAATCTTGAAATTCGTAGAATGTTAGAAGACTTTTATCAAAATTATAAAGGAGATAGAGAAGATAAAAACTTCAAAGGCGTTGAGGAATACTTGAAACGTGTTTGGTTTAGCAACGGAATTCATCATCATTACGGAAGTGATAAATTTGTTCCAGCCTTTGATCGTCAATGGTTCGTAGAACAAACAAAATGTAGCGAAGAAATTGCAGAGGTAATCTTCAATCCAGAGGTTATGGCTAAGAAAATTTCTCTTGCAGAAGGCGTTGATTTGTTGCTTGCAAGTGCTTGCAATTACTATCAAGGCGTTACACAAGAAGAAGCCGAAGCATTCTATGCAGAAATGAAAGCAAAAGGCGATCAAGCTAAGCCTGTAATGTATGGAATGAACTCTACACTTGTAAAAGGTAAAGATGGAAAAATCTATGAAGACGTTTGGAAAGTAGGAGGTAAGTATGGAAAAGCTATAAGCAAGATAGTAGAAAACTTAAAGCTTGCACGCCCTTACGCAGAAGATGCAAAACAACAACAAGTTATTGATTTGCTTATTTCTTTCTATGAAACAGGTGATTTGAAAACATTTGACGAATACAGCATTGCTTGGGTTGAAAACACAGAACCTAATGTTGATTTTGTAAATGGTTTCATTGAATCATACGGAGACCCTCTTGGAATGAAAGCATCTTGGGAAAGTATAGTTAATTTCAAAGATATAGAAGCAACAAAGCGTGCTGAACAATTAAGTATCAACGCTCAATGGTTTGAAGACAATTCTCCTGTTGCAAAAGAGTTTAAGAAAGAAAAAGTAAAAGGCGTTTCAGCAAAAGTTATCAGTGCATCTATTCTTGGAGGCGACCTTTTCCCTTCAACAGCCATAGGAATAAACCTACCAAACAGCAATTGGGTTAGAGCAGAGCACGGAAGCAAGTCTGTAACTATCGCAAACCTTACAGAAGCCTACGCACAAGCATCTAATGGCAGCGGAATGTTGGAAGAATTTGCCTTTGGAAAAGAAGAAATCGAGATTATAAAGAAATATGGTCAATTCACAGACGACCTACACACCGATTTACACGAATGTCTTGGTCATGGAAGCGGAAAACTCTTGCCGGGCGTTGATCCGGAAGCCTTAAAAGCATACGGAAGCACCATTGAAGAAGCAAGAGCCGACCTTTTCGCACTTTATTACCTTGCAGACGCAAAATTAGTTGAATTAGGATTATTGCCGGACGCAGAAGCATATAAAGCAAGCTATATTTCACAAATGCAAAACGGACTTTTAACACAAGTAGTTCGCATAAAACTTGGCGATCAAATAGAAGAATCTCACATGAGAGACAGAGCTTTGATAGCAAGATGGGCATTTGAAAAAGGAAAAGGTGCAGCAAAAGGCGGAAAAGACGTAATAGAAATGGTTAAACGCGAAGGAGAAACCTTTGTAAAGATAAACGACTATGAAATGTTGCGTAATTTGTTCGGACAACTCTTGGCAGAAATCCAAAGAATCAAATCAACAGGCGACTACAACGCAGCAAGAGATTTGGTAGAGAACTACGCAGTGAAAATAGACCCTGAATTACACAAAGAAATCCTTGACAGATACCAAAAACTCAACATTGCACCATACAAAGGCTTTGTAAACCCTGTCTATACAGCAGTAAAAGATAAAGAAGGCAATATAACAGACGTAAAAGTCTCATACGAAGAAGGCTACACTAAACAAATGTTAAGATATTCCAAGGATTACAGCCCATTGAAATAAGAAAAGGGTAAACAAAAAAAAAGAACTCGTGAGTTTTATTTCACGAGTTCTTTTTTTTATTCCTTATCTTTTGGAAGTTCAAACTTGATTGGCAAATTAAATTGACATCTTACGGGTTTTCCTCTTTGTTTTCCCGGTTTCCATTTAGGCATATTTTTTATCATTTCCACCGCTGCTTCTTCGCAACCGCCTCCTATGCCTCGTAAAATTTTGACATTTGAAATTGAACCGTCTTTTTCAATAACAAATTGCACGAAAACTCTTCCTTCAATGCCTTTTTCTTTTGCAGCTTCGGGGTATTTAAGATTTTTTACAATGTAAGCATACATTGAATCTAAGCCTCCGGGAAATTCTGCTTGCTCTTCAACAACGACAAACACTTCCTCCTCAACTTTAACTTCTTCTTGTGCAAAGGCACCAAAGCTTAATGTGCATAAAAACGCACTTAAAAACAATAATTTTTTCATATTGCATAAATTTTTATTGGTTTATGCTTGCAAAATTAAAGTTTTTTTTTATAAACCAAACAAAGATGAAAAAAATAGCGAGGATTAGTTTTCTAATCCTCGCTATTTTTATTTTATTTCTTTACTTTATTTTTTTATTTCTTTGCTTTATTGAAGGTTTTCTAAGCGTGAAATATATTTTTCAATTTCTCTGTATTCTTGTGATGCAGGAAATTCTGTTTTTATTCTTTTATAGCAATTCAATGCCTCAGCATTATTTTTTTGCATTTCATAAACTTGTCCTAATTTCAAAAGAATAAAAGGTGTAGTCATTACATTGCTTGATTTAGCAGCATCTTTGTAATTGCTAATTGCTTTGTCTAATTGTCCAAGCTCTACATAAGCATCACCTATCAATGCTTTTGTTTGTTGAGCGATGATTTTGTCTTCTCCTTTGTAAGCAGAAAAATGCTCAATTGCTTTGTTGTATTCGCCTTGTCTTAAATAGATGTTACCAGCGTAGAAGTTAGCAAGCGAACCTCCTTTTGTAGAACCATATTCGTTTATTATGGAAACTAAACCTGCGTGTTTACCATCTCCTTCAAGGGCTTTCTTGAAATCTTCTTGTTCAAAATATTTTTGAGCCGCAAATAATTCTTCTTGAACTCTTTTTTCGCGAGGCTCAACTACGAAATTTTGATAAAGAAAGTAAGCAGCAATTCCTAAAACAATCACAGAAATTATGATTGTTATTATTTTTTTGTTTTTTTCGATAAACTTCTCAGAATTAGACACTATTTCGCCTACATTCAAACTGCTATTCTCTTGCTCTTTTTCTTGATTTGCTTTGATGTTTTCTTGATTCATTATCTTATGTTTTTAATTTCGGACTGCAAAGATACGTTTTTCTTATAAAAAAACAATGTTTCTTTGAAATAAATCTTTTAATAAAAGTATTTGGCAAAACAAAAAATATAATGTTTTGTTAAATAAAAAGATATTTTTTTTATTAAAAAGTTTGTTGTTTGTGAATTTATTCTTATTTTTGCTCATCTAAACATAAAAAACTATGAATATAGAAACTAAATTTATGGGTTTAAACATTAAAAGCCCAATTGTAGTTGGTAGTTGTGGATTAACTTCCAATGTAGAAACTTTAAAGAAAATAGAACAAGCAGGTGCAGGTGCTGTGATTTTGAAATCTGTGTTTGAAGAACAGATTCTGCAAGAAATGTCAAACAACGCATCTATGTCTCATACGTTTGAATATGCTGATGAAACTTATGATTATATTGTAGCACACACAGAGAAACAATCTTTGGCAAAATATATTAGTTTAATAAAGTCTGCAAAAGAAGCAGTTTCGATTCCAATTATAGCAAGCGTTAATTGCGTTTCTCCATCTCAATGGATAAATCTTACAAGTCGTATAGAACAAGCAGGAGCTGATGGTATAGAGTTAAATATCCTTCTTTTACCATCGGATGTCAATATGACAACAGAAAAAATAGAGAAATTCTATGAAACAATTATAAAAGACGTAAGGAAAACTGTTAAAATACCTGTGTCAGTTAAGATATGTTCTTATTTTTCTTCACTTGCGAGATTTGCACAAAAGCTTTCGTGGATGGGAATAGAAAATTTGAACATTTTTAATCAGTTCTTTAAACAAGATATCAATATAGATACAATGACAATTGAGCCTGCTAATGTGTTTTCTTCACCAGGTAATTTACATAGAACAATAAGATGGACTGCTATTCTTGCAAATGTGGTAAATTGTCCTATAACTGCTGGTGGTGGTGTACACAAACCTCAAGATGTTATAAAACTTCTATTGGCAGGAGCAAACACAGTGCAAACTGTTTCTGCTGTTTATGAACAAGGAACAGGGTTTATAGAAGAATCAATAGCCTTTTTGAAACAATGGATGCAAAAGAATAATTTTGAAACCTTAGATGATTTTAGAGGAAAACTTGCGGTTGCAAAGAATAATGAAAGTTCAGCATTTCTAAGGGTTCAGTTTATGAAGTATTTTGCAGGAATTAAATAATTAAATGAATGTCTTAACTAATAAAAATATTGTTATGGAAAAACAAATCAACTCAAACAGCTTTTTTAGATTTGAAGATTTAAGAGTTTATCATAAATCTTTGGATTATGTTAATTGGTTGCTAAATCAAAATTGTCAATTAAATGGATTAGACGCAGATTTGGTGTTTAAACCTTTGGTAAACTCTGCAAGTAAAGTTTCTTTAAACATTGCAGAGGGCTCATCTCGTCATAGAACTCAATTGATTCAATTTTTGAAAGATGCTAAGGCTGCAATAAGAGAATGTGTAGTCTATACTGCAATTGCATATAAGAAAGGCGTATTTTCACAAGAACAAAATGATGCTTCGGTTGAAGTTTTAATGGAAATGACAAAAATGTTAGGAGCAATGATTGCTTCTTTACAAAAGTCTGTTGCAAACAAGGCAGCTAATGTTGAAAAGACTCAAAAGCCTGAAACAGATGATGAATTTATGTCAGAAAATTTCTCTTTTGAATATTAAAAAATAAAATATTAAGACATTAGCGAGTTTTATTTTTGAATAAAACTCGCTTTTTTTTGTTTAAAAGTGTCTTTTTATTGGAATTTGTCGTACTTTTGTAGATTAAAATAATTATTGTTTTATGCGATTTGAGCAAATAGTAGGACAAAGAAATTTAATCAATACTTTGATAGATGTTGTTTTGAGCAATAGAGTCAGTCATGCACAATTATTTTTAGGAAGTGCGGGTTATGGCGGATTTGCTCTTGCTTTGGCTTATGCTCAGTTTGTTAGCTGTACCGATAGGCAAATTTTTTCCTCTGTAAATGAAGATGGATTGAAAGCAGATTCTTGTGGAAAGTGTCCTTCTTGCTTAAAATATGAAAAACTCTCTCATCCTGATTTGTTTTTTACTTTTCCAAATACTACAACTAAGACTGTGGAGAAAAATAATGAAAGTGCAAGTTTCTTAGATGTTTTTAGAAATTATGTTTTCTCTAAAAATGCTTATATAGATTTAGAATCATGGTATCAAGAACTTGGAGTAGATAATAAGCAGGGTGCTATAAACGTAAGAGATGCTAATACAATTATAAAAAACTTAACTCTTAAAACTTACGAATCGCAGTATAAAGTCAATATTGTTTGGGGTGTAGATAAATTGCAAATAGATGCTGCAAACAAATTGTTGAAAATTTTGGAAGAACCTTATGAGAATACTCTATTTCTTTTGATTGCAGAAAATAGTGAAATGTTGCTTCCAACAATTCTTTCAAGAACTCAATTGATTAAGCTTTCTCCTGTTTTAGATGAGGATTTGACCGATTATTTCACTAAGAATGGTTATGATAATGTGGATAATATGGTGCGGTTTGCTCAGGGTGATTTGATTAAAGCACGTTCTTATAACTCAGATGAAAAAAAAGAGTATAGAGAATTGTTTATTCAATTTAATAGATTGGCGTTTGCCTATAATAATTCTTTGAATGAGATTTACAAATTAGTGGAAAAAATTTGTAAAATGGGACGTGAGGAATTGAAGGTTTATTTAAATTATTCTTTGGATTTGTATAGAGAGTGTTTTCAGCAAGGAGAGTTAAAGATTGATAATCTTTGTAATTTTACGGAAGAGGAAAAGACGTTTAAGACTAATTTTTCAAAATTTATTACCCCTAAAAATTTATTGAATATATATAATTTGACGCAAAAGGCAGAACTTGAAATTATGCGTAATGGCAATGCTAAAATGATATTTTTAACTTTGGCTATAAATATAGGTAAACTAATAAGGAATACACAAAATAAATAATATATAATCTAAATTATTTTTATAGTATGGATTCAGAAAAAAAAGAAATTAAGGAAATAGAGCAAAGAGATAAATTATTGGAACAATTTGTTCACCCGTATTTTGACGAGGAACCAGATATTGAGAAGGATAAATTTGTTGTTAGTGATCTTGTGTCAAGAGGTTGTAGCAAGGAACCTATATCTTATCGTCCTGTTTCTAAGAAAGAGTTGGATAATTGTTCTAAAATGAATGTTCATAATTGGATGGGGCATATTCATTCTCCTTCAAATACTGATGTTTGTAATGTTGTAGAGGTAAGGTTTAAGAATTCAAGAAAGGATTTCTATCGTTTGCCGGAGGGATTAGAGATTTCTGAGGGTGATGTTGTTGCTGTGGAGGGAAATCCTGGTCATGACATTGGAATTGTGACACTTTCAGGAGAATTATGTAGGATTCAAATGAAGAAAAAAAAGCTTGACCCAAATTCAGAGTTTAAAAGACTTTATAGAAGAGCTAAGGCTGCAGATATAGAAAAATGGTTGCAATCCTTGAGAAAGGAAGATGATATGATTTTCAAAACAAGGGATTATGCAAATCGCTATAATCTTAAAATGAAAGTCAATGATGTGGAATTTCAAGGCGATGGTACAAAAGCAATCTTTTACTATACAGCAGATGAAAGAGTGGATTTTCGTCAGTTGATTAAGTCTTTGGCAGAAGAGTTTAAGGTTAGAATTGAAATGAAGCAAATTGGAGCACGTCAAGAAGCTAGTAGATTAGGCGGAATTGGTACTTGCGGAAGAGAACTTTGTTGTAGCACTTGGCTAAATTCATTTAACTCTGTTTCAACAATTGTTGCAAGAACTCAACAATTATTTCCAAATCCTCAAAAGTTAGCAGGACAATGTGGAAAGTTGAAATGTTGCTTGAATTATGAGTATGATGTTTATGTGGAAGCATTAAATAAAATACCTGAATTAGGAGTAGAGCTTCAAACAGAAAAAGGTGTAGCGGTATATCATAAAGTAGATGTGTTTAAACGCTTATTCTGGTATTCTTATCAAGGAAGTACGGAGCTATTTCCTTTGTCTGCCGAATCGGTTAAGTCAATCATAGAGAAAAACAAGAAAAAGATTGTTATAAAAGATTTAGAAACTTACGCCGAAAAAATAGAAAATGACAAATCTCAATTAAAAAATAATTTCAATGAAAGTTATAATTAGTAAAATAAGCATTTTATTGGTAGTTATTTTGTTTTCTGCTTGCAATAATAGTGTGGTGTATAACGAAAACAAAGAGGTGAATCAACAGGCTTGGAAAACAACGGATAAATTGTATTATGAAGTAGATATAACCGATACAATAAAGAGTTATAAGTTAGCAATCAATATAAGAAATACAATAGAGTATCCTTATAGTAATATTTTCTTTTACATGAACACTGTATTGCCAAATGGAAAGGTTACAAAATGTGATACAATTGAGTGTTATTTAGCTTATCCTGATGGAACATGGAAGGGAAAAGGCACTTCTAAAATTAGAGATAATCGTTTTTGGATTGCAAAAAACATAAAGTTTGAACAAAAAGGCAAATATACATTTGAATTGCGTCAAGCGACAATAGATTCTACTTTAAAAGGAATTTGTGATGTGGGATTGCATTTAGAATATCAAGATTAAATAATAAAATAGTTTTTGATATGAGTGAAACAACAAAGAAAAAAACTAAAACAAATAATTTTAAAAAGTATATAAAGGTTATGTGGGGAACATATTTCTGCTTTTTGTTGGCAGGAATTGTGTTTTTTGTCTTACTATCCTTAGGTGTATTGGGTTTTATGCCTACGTTTGAGCAATTAGAGAATCCAAAAGCTAATTTAGCAACAGAGGTGTATTCCGATTCTGGCGAATTGATGGGTTACATTGGTATTCAAAATCGTTCAAATGTTACATACAAAGATATTTCTCCAAATCTTATCAATGCTCTTGTTGCCACAGAAGATGTTCGATTCTACGAACATTCTGGTATTGATTTACGTTCATTGTTTAGGGTTTTGACAAAAACTGTATTAGGTGGAAATAAAAGCTCAGGGGGAGGAAGTACTCTTACTCAACAATTAGCAAAAAATCTTTTCCCAAGAGAACAAAAATCAAAGTTAGGAACAGTATTTGCAAAACTTAAAGAATGGGTTGTAGCAGTTAAACTTGAAAGGAATTATTCAAAAGAAGAAATTTTGTCAATGTATCTAAATACTGTGGATTATGGTAGTAACGCTTATGGTATTAAGGCTGCATCTCATATATTCTTTTCAAAAAAACCTGCTGAATTAGAGGTTGAAGAAGCGGCTGTATTAGTTGGATTGTTAAAAGCACCGACAGCATATAGCCCAATTCGTAATCCAGAGAATGCAAATAGGAGAAGAAATGTTGTTTTAAGTCAAATGCAAAAATATAACTACATTTCAGAAGAAGAATATAAAGAAAAATCAGCAAATCCTATAAAATTACGTTTCAATCCTCAATCTCACGATGAGGGAATAGCAACTTATTTCCGTGAGATGCTTAGAAACTATATGAAAGAGTGGTGTAAAACTCACTACAAGGCTAATGGAGAAAATTATGATGTACATAAAGATGGTTTAAAAATATATACAACTATCAATTATAAAATGCAGAAGTATGCAGAAGAAGCTGTAAAAGAACATTTCGCTTCTTTGCAGTCAGAATTCTTTAAACATACAAAAGGATACAAAGATGCTCCATTTACGGGTATAAGTAAAGAGGATATAGAGAAATATTATATTCAAGCAATGAAGAATTCTGATAGGTATCGTGTGCTAAAATCAGAAGGAGTTTCAGAAAAAGATATAAAAACCAATTTTAAGGAAAAGACAAATATGAGAGTCTTTACTTGGTCAGGTGATAAAGATACAATAATGTCTCCTTGGGATTCTTTACGTTACTATAAATATTTCTTGAATACGGGAATGGTTTCAATAGAACCTCAAACGGGCCATGTGAAAGTTTATGTTGGAGGAATAAATTACAAACATTTCAAATTTGATAATGCAAAACTTGGAAGAAGACAAGTTGGTTCAACTTTCAAACCATTTGTTTATGCAGCCGCAATGCGAGATAGTGAATTGTCTCCATGTTACGAATTGGAAAACTCTCCAGTAACTTTTGAAGATTTTGATAATTGGACACCTAAAAATTCAAATGAAGATTGTAGAGAAGGAGAGAATGTAACATTGAAATGGGCGTTAGCAAATTCTATAAACTATATATCAGCTGCATTAATTAAAGATTACACAACTCCACAAGCAGTAGTAGATTTGGTAAAACAAATGGGAATAACAACACCTATGGAAGCTTATCCATCTATATGTTTAGGAACATCAGATCTTTCTGTAATGGAAATGGCAGGTGCTATGTCTACATTTGTTAATAAAGGCATTCATAAAGAACCAATCTTTATTACAAAAATATGCGACAATAAAGGAATGGTTTTAGAGGTCTTTAACTCAAAGAGTAACTCTGCCTTAGATGAAGAAACCTCATATTTGGTATTAGAACTTATGAAAGGCGTTGTTGATGGTGGTACAGGAGGAAGATTAAGATATAGATATGGACTTACAAGCACTATTGCAGGTAAGACAGGTACTACTGACAATAATTCAGATGGTTGGTTCATAGGTTTAAATCCTAAATTAGCAACAGCAGTGTGGGTAGGAGGAGAATTAAGAAGTATTCACTTCCGTTCAACTGCCTTAGGACAAGGAGCTTCTATGGCATTGCCTGTTTATGGCTTATTTATGAAACGTTGTGAAAAAGATTCCAAACTTAATTTCTATAAAGGCGATTTTGATAGACCTCCAACCATATCAATAGATATGGATTGCAGTAATTATGTGCAAGAAATAGAACAAGGAACAATGGAACAAGAAAGAAATAAGGAGTGGTAATCACTCCTTATTTCTTTCTTGACTATTTTGTTTTCAAATAATCTGCCACTGCTTGATAGGCTGGTAGAGAAAACGGATCATTTACTCCATTTGAAGCCTCAGGGTGAGAGGCTAATCTTACAATAACGGTTTCTGCGTTAGGATTTATATAAATTACTTGACCGTGAACACCCCTTGCACAAAAGGCTTGGTCAGAATTTTTCATAACCCACCACATATTTCTATAAGCCCAACCCTTTAAGAGAGGGTAATTTTCTTTGTCAAATTTATTTGCATTAGAATTTTTAATAATATCACTTATTAACCCTTCAGGAATAATTTGTTGTCCATTGAAATAACCATCGTTTCTAATCATTTCGCCAAACGCAGCCAAGTCTCTCAAAGAAGCATTAAAGCCTCCGCCGGCAAATTCAGTACCTGTGGCATCTAATTGATAGTATCCTTCAAAGTGGGTTCCCATTGGTTTCCAAAATCTTTCAGAAATCAAATCTGCTAATGACTTATTGCAAACTTTTGTAATAACCCAAGCCAAAGCATCAGTATTTATTGTTTTATAAGCAAACTTTTGTCCATGTTTTCCTTTTTGTTTTACACTTTGAAGGAACTCTCTATAACTTTTAGCACCAGTATAATTCTTGGGTTTTGGATAAGGAGTGCCTGCTTGTGAAAATTCCCAAATACGAGAATTAGGATTATTGTAATTTTCATCATAATCCAATGCAGTAGTCATATCCAATAATTCTCTAATTGTAGCACTACCAAAAGCAGATTTACTTAGCTCTGGCACATAATAAGAAACTGTTTTATTTTCATCAAGAATACCTTCTGCAACTAATACAGCACCCAAAGTGCCAGTTAAAGTTTTTGATACAGACATAACAGCGTGAGTTCCATCAGGCTCTAAAAAGCCATAATATCTTTCAAAAACAATTTTTCCTTTATGCAAAATAATTATACCATCTGCCTTTGCTAAATCAAGTGATTCTTCAAAGGAAATAAGTTCACCATTTAATGTTTCAAACATAATATTAGCAATAGCATCATCTGGTTTTTCTTTTAGTTCATAGCGATTGTATTCCGCAGGCTTAACACCTTTCGTAGGGAAAAACATTCTCATATCGCAGACACTTTCCCTAATTTGAGGAAAATTAAAAAAACTTCCATCAATAACACTTTTAATCAAATCATTTTGAGCCATTACACCAATATTCATTGATAGTAGAACGGCACTTGCAAAAAACTTTTTCATAGATAATAAAGAATTTAAAATTTAACATACGAATAAATAACATTTTACAAACCATAAGGTTTTATTATTAAAACAAAAAAATAAAAATCACTATTTTTGAGTATTGTTGCAAGTGAATTATCTATGTAATTTTGCAAAAAAAATTAAAATAGTAAAAATGACAAAAGCAAAATTTATCTTACAACTAATTCTAATGCTGATTATATCAGGGCAATTATCAGCAAAAAATACAAATCCAGAAGGATTGTCAATAGAAGGACACATCTTCAATAAAGAAACACAAGAAGCAGTACTTTATGCTACTGTAATGATAAAGAATACCACAATAGGAACAACAACAGATGAAACAGGTAGTTTTATAATAAGAAACTTAAAAGCAGGAAAATATACATTAGTTGTCAGTTGTTTAGGGTATAAAACATTGGAAACGGAAATTGAATTAAAAAACTCAAACACTCCGCATATACACTTAAACTTAGAACCATACGCAGTAACGATAGATGAGGTTGTTGTTTCAGCAAATAGAAATGAAACATCGAGAAAAGAAGCTCCTGTAATAGTAAATGTTCTTTCAAACAAGCAATTTGAAAAGAATAATGCACAAGACCTTGTTCAAGCCTTACCTTTTCAAAGCGGAGTAAGAGTTGAATACAATTGTCAAAACTGTGGATTTCCGCAAGTAAAGATTAACGGATTAGATGGGCCATATACACAAATTCTTATAGATTCTCGTCCGGTTATGAGTGCATTAAGCGGAGTTTATGGTTTAGAACAAATTCCGGTAAATATGGTTGAGCGAGTAGAAGTTGTAAAAGGAGGAGGCTCAGCTTTGTTTGGAGCAAATGCAATTGCAGGAACAATAAATATAATAACAAAAGAACCACTCTCACCAAGCCTTAGCGTAGGTACAGACGTTCAAATGATAGGTTCAAGTGCATACGCTCAAAATGTAAACGTAAACGGAGCATTGTTAAGTAAAGATAAAAAAACAGGAGCCTCATTCTATCAAACATATAGAACACGTTCAGCCTACGATGCCGATAAAGACGGATTTACAGAGTTAGGAGAATTGGAAAATCTCTCTTTTGGAACAAATATATTCTATAACATAGACAATAGAAACAAATTAAACTTAGAATATCACACAACAAACGAAGACAGAAGAGGGGGAAATAATCTTCATTTACAACCACACAGAAGCGATATTTGTGAAATGACACAACATCAAATACATTCAGTAAACTTAAACTATAACTTTGTGTCGCTAAATGGTAAAAACCGATTAAATACATACGCTTCTACTCAATATATCAATAGAAACTCATACTATGGAGCCCATCAAGACCCAAATGCCTATGGAAAAACAAAAGATTTGACCTTTTTGGCAGGAGCAATGGCAAATCATAAATTAGATAAACTATTGTTTTCACAAGCCGATGTTACATACGGAGTAGAATATAGCAGTAATAGTTTAGACGATAGAGTAGAAGATTACAATATGTACACACAACAAACCGCAAATGTAATAGGAGGATATGTGCAATCAGAGTGGAAAAGCAATAAACTTAACTTTTTATTGGGAGCAAGAGCAGATAAACACAATCTTTTAGAAGCACCGGTAATAGCACCAAGAGTAAATCTGTTGTATAAACCTATTTCCGATTTACAATTGAGAGCAAGCTATTCAAGCGGCTATCGAGCACCGCAAGTTTACGATGAAGACTTACACATAACTCAAGTAGGAGGAGAAAGTGTTAGGACTGTGCTTGCCGAAAACCTTCGTCCAGAATACTCACACAGTGCAAGCCTATCAGCAGACTATTATATGCAAATAGGAAACAATGTTCAGTTTAATCTATTGTTAGAAGGATTTTACACAAACTTAGATGATGTTTTCGCATTAAGAGTAATAGGACACAATCAACAAACACAAACTACAATACAAGAAAGATATAACGCCTCAGGAGCAATAGTTAAGGGAATAAGTCTTACAGCGAAAATGTCTTATAAAGATATAATGACAATATCTGCTGCATACACCTTGCAATCGAGCAGATATAAAGAAACAGAATATTGGTCAGAAGATGAAAGTGTAGAAGGTACTGATAAATTACTAAGAAGCCCTGATGATTATGGCTACATTAGTTTAGATTATACTCCAATTGAGCGATTAGGTCTAAATGTTTCAGGAACATATACAGGAAAAATGCAAGTGCCTCACTATGCTGGCTATATAGAACAAGATCGTATGGAAACAACTCCAAGATTTTTCGACTTGAATTGTGCGATTAACTACGATTTTCAATTGACAAAAAGCAATACACTTCAAGTAAAATTAGGAGTAAACAATATATTTAATTCGTTCCAAAAAGACTTTGATAAAGGAGTTGATAGAGATTCAGGATACATATATGGTCCTACACAGCCAAGAACATTTTATTTAGGTTTAAAACTAAAAATGTAGTAACATTATTAAAGATGAAAAAAGAGATGTTTTAGTTAGCATCTCTTTTTTCTTTGTTTTAGAAAATTATTTCTTTGTTTTATTTTTTTTATTCTTTGAAATAATTCTTGCTATTTTTGTTATTTTTGCAAAAAAATATTCTGATGAAGAAATTATTGTTGATTTTATTTGTTTGTGTTTTTGTTTCTGCGTGTTCAAGTGATAATAGAGATGAGGAATTGATAGAAAAAACCATTGAAAATTATTATGAGAGTTTAAATAAGCGAGATTTCAAAAACTTAGAAACTATTGTTTCAAAGAGAATGAGTAAAAAGATTTCTTATTTCAAAGATTTAGTAAAGGATTTGGTTGTTTACAAAAGTGTAAAGGTTGGTAATATTGTAGTAGAAGGTAATTTGGCTCTTGTAGAGGTGGAAGTTGTTGATGAATTTGGTAATAAAATAGAGAGTAATTGGAATTTGCTAAAAGTAAATGAAGAATGGAAGGTTGATATGATTGATGTATCGGCTTCGGAGATTTAAATTTGATATTTATATGATAAAAAGAATATTATATATTGTTAATTTACTATTTGTACTCTTGCTTTTAGGAGTTTATATTGGGCTAAGAGTCAGTCCAGAGTTTATTCCAGAATTATCTTTGTTATCTTACATTTATCCTCTTTTGCTTGCGGTAAACGTTTTATTTTGTTTGTTTTGGCTTTTCTTTAAAAGGAAATATATTTTTGTACCCTTGGCAGTTATTTTGATAGGTAGTAGTTATACACCTCGCTTTATTGGTTTTAATTCTCAAGCATCTAATCAAGAGCAAGAAAAGACTTTGAGTATTATGACTTTCAATGTAGGACATTTTCAATATAATGCACAAGAAGATAAAAAGATTGCAATAGCTAATAAAGATTCTATACTATCTTTAATAAAGACTATGTCGCCCGATGTAGTATGTTTACAAGAGTATGCTTCTGTTAAAAAATCTAAGACTTGTTTTCATTACATTATGACAAATGTTTTGGGCTATGAATATTTCTTTGCACCGGATAATTCATCTAATTATGTTCGTGGAAGTGTGATATATTCCAAGCATTCAATTAGTCGTTCTGGTACATTATTCCCTTTGAAAAAGAATTATTACTCTAAAACCTACGCCGATGTTGTTTATGAAAATAAAAAAATGAGAATTTATAATGTTCACTTGGATTCTTATCGTCTTTCTGAACAAGAAAAAAATGAGGTAAATAAAATAAAAGACGCAGAAATGATTTCGGAAGAAACAAGTAAGAGTATTCTTGCTAAACTTTTGGAAACAAATAAAGAACAAGCAAAAGAGGTTAGGGAATTAAAGTCTATTTTAGATCAAACAATGGAAGAATATTTGTTGGTAGGGGATTTTAATGCTACACCTTATTCTTATACATATCAAGTCTTACAAAAAGATTTAAAAGATAGTTTTGTAGAGAAGGCAAGTGGCTTTTCGGGAACATATAATGACTTGCTTCCAAAATTTAGAATAGATTATATTTTTGCAAGCCAGTCAATAGAGTTTGTGTCTTATGAACAAAATGTTTACAATTATTCAGATCATAATCCTGTTTTTGCACGATTTAAATTAAAATAAAGATTGAAAATGAGAAAGCAAGAACGTTATGCTTTAACTATTGAAAAACTAAAAGAGATGTTTCCAAATGCAGATACAGAACTGCATTATGAAACACCTTTTCAACTTTTGGTTGCAGTAATTCTTTCTGCACAATGTACTGACAAAAGAGTTAATATAGTGACTCCTGCATTGTTTGAACGATATACAAGTGTTAAAGCGATGGCTGAAAGTTCGCAAGAAGAAATATATTCGTATATAAAAAGTATATCGTATCCAAATTCAAAAAGCCGTAATTTAAAGAAAATGGCAGAACGTTTGCACGAGGTATATCATGATGAAATTCCGGACGATCCTCAAGAACTACAAACGCTTTCAGGAGTTGGTCGAAAAACAGCAATGGTTATTTTAGCCGTTCTTTACAAAAGAGCCGTAATGCCGGTAGATACTCACGTGCATAGAGTTTCTGCTCGTATAGGTCTTACTCTTGGTGCAAAAAATGTATTGGAAACCGAGAGACAACTTTTATCTAATCTTACAAATGCAGAAGATATGTCTTTGATTCATCATCAACTTATACTTTTGGGACGTTATATTTGTAAGGCACGCAAACCTATGTGTGAAGAATGCACATTAAGGGAATGTTGTAAGTATTTTAAATCAAAAAATAAATAATTTATTATGAGAAGTCTTAAAAAACTATTTTTATTCCTTTCAATTGGATTACTCTTTGCTTGTAGTGGAAAAGAGAATAATGTAAAATTTGAGGAAATGTCTGAAAACGAAAAAATATCTTACTTAAATGCAAAGATAAGAAAAGAACCAAATAATGCAGACTTATTCTTTAAACGCTCCGAAACTCTTTTCAAAAAAGGTGAACTTACAGAGGCTTATTCAGATATTGAAAGGGCTATGCTAATAGAAAAGAAAAAAGTGGAATATCATGTACTTAAAGCAGATATTCTTTTTGCACAAGGAGAAACTGACTTAGCCTTTTCGGCACTTCAAACAGCAAAGGAAGTAGATGGTAAGTATATAGAGGCGTATCTTAAATCTGCTGAATTAAGTCTTTATTTAAAAGACTATGAAAAAACAATGTTTGATGTAAAACAAGCAATTATTTTAGATAAACTAAACCCTACTGCATATTTCCTTAGAGGTTGGGCTTTGAAAGAACAAGGTGATACAATCAATGCTGTAAAAGATTATCAAAAAGCAATAGAATTGAAATCTGATTATGAGCAAGCTTATGAGGAGTTAGGAATATTGTATGCTCAAAAAGGAGATGCACTTGCGGTAGAGTATCTTAATAGTACAATAAATATCAATCCGAAAAATTATTCGGCGATGTACATTTTGGCATTATTTTATCAAGAACATAATGCAATAGCTCAAGCTTTGGATACTTATCAAAAACTATTGGAAATAAAGCCTGACCATGCCGATGCTTTACATAATGTGGGCTATATCAATCTTGTGGAAAAACAAGACTATGATATAGCGATAGAATGTTTTAATTCAGCAATAAAGGTAGATAGCCTGTTTTGGCAAGCCTATGTAAGTAGAGCAGAAGCCTATGAGAAAAAAGGAGAAATGGCAAAAGCAAAGGCTGATTTTCAAAAGGCAGAGGAATTAAAAGAAAAAATGTAAAGATTTTTTTTGCTGTTCTCAAAAAAAGTTTTACTTTTGCGGAAATAATTTTAGAAATAGAAATGAAATATTCAATGTTTGTTGGCGTGTGTAGAGGAAAGGGTATAAACTCTTTGAATAAATATTTTGAAAAATAATAGACAACGACTTTCAATTGTTTGAAAGTCGTTTTTTTATGTAAAAATGATTTTTTTATTGTAAAAAACAAATTATAAATATTATGGCAAACTTAAAAGGAAAAAACTTAATCTCTATTACAGATTACACAAAGGAAGAGTATTTACAAATATTGGAGTTAGCCTCTGAGTTTGAAAAACAACCAAAACAACCTATTTTGAGCGACAAAGTAGTTGCTTCTATTTTTTTCGAGCCTTCGACAAGAACACGTCTAAGCTTTGAAAGCGCAGCTAATATGTTAGGAGCAAGAGTTATTGGTTTTAGTAATCCGGCAGCAACAAGTTTGCAAAAGGGTGAAAGTTTACACGATACTATTCAAATGGTTAGTAGTTATTCTGACCTAATTGTTATGCGACATCCGAGAGATGGAGCAGCTCGTTATGCTTCTGAGGTTGCAAGTGTGCCTGTTATTAACGCAGGTGACGGAGCTAATCAACACCCTACGCAATGTATGTTGGATTTATATTCAATTCAAAAAACGCAAGGAGGGTTAGATAACTTGAATATCACGATGGTAGGAGATTTAAAGTATGGAAGAACTGTGCATTCCTTGGTTCAAGCAATGTGTAACTTTAATGCAACTTTCCATTTCGTTTCTCCTGAAGAATTAAAAATGCCTTCTTCTGTGAAAATGCATATAAAAAATATGGGATTGGAATATTATCAATATACAAAATTAGAAGATGTAATTCCTTTTTCTGATATTATTTATATGACAAGAATACAAAGAGAACGTTTTTCTGATCCTTTGGAATATGAAAGAGTGAAAGATTGCTATATTTTAGAGGCTGCAACTCTTAAAGGTTGCAAACCAAATATGAAAGTATTGCACCCGTTGCCAAGGGTAAACGAAATTGCAACAGATGTAGATAAAACTCCTTATGCTTATTACTTCCAACAAGCTCAAAACGGAGTTTATGTTCGTCAAGCTTTAATGGCAGCAATTTTAGGAGTAAAATAATAATTTAATAAATAGATTAGATATGTCAAACGAAAGAAAAAAGGAACTTGTTGTTTCAGCAATTGATAACGGAACTGTAATTGACCATATTCCTGCAAACGAAATATATAAAGTAGTAAAGATTCTTAATTTGGATAGTTACAATGATGAGGTGTTAATAGGAACAAATCTTTCAAGTAAGAAGTTTGGTAAAAAAGGAATTATAAAAGTAAAAAATAAGTTTTTTGAAGAAACAGAGGTTAATAAAATATCTTTGGTTGCTCCAAACGCTACTCTTATTGTAATAAAGGATTATGAGGTTGTTGAAAAGATACAATTAAATATTCCTAAGGAAATTAAAAAAATCGTAAAGTGTATAAATCCTAATTGTATAACAAATATTGAGGATATAGAAACTTATTTCAAGGTTGTTGAAAAAGAACCATTGAAATTGCAATGTCACTATTGCGAAAAGACAATGACAAACATTCGTTTTGAAGAATAGTATAAATAAAGCAAAGGATTATTAAATTATTTCAAAGGATTATTTAAATAATTCTTTGCTTTATTTTATTTTTTCTTTGGATTTTTTTATTAAAATCTTGTTCAGTTTAAAGAAAAATCGTACCTTTGCAAACTCTTAAAAGCATATAGAAGGTTAGGACGATGAGTAAGAGATATGTTTTAAAGTTTAGTGGATTGAAAAATGGCATTCACGAATTTGAATACACAATCGATGAAAAATTATTTGAAGAATTTGATTGTGAGGAAGTTCTTGGTGCTGATTTGTCTATGAAAGTAAACTTGGATAAGAGCGAAAAACAATTGAAGTTAGAGTTTCATATTCAGGGAGGATTGCAAGTAATTTGCGATAGATGTGGAGAAGAAATGGATTTGAATATGGATTTTAACAAAACTTTGTATGTTGAATTTGGAGAAGAATTTGAAGAACAAGATGTAGATTTGTATGTAATTCCGTTCAACGAATATTCATTGGATTTAACACCATTTGTTTACGAATACGTAACTTTGGAAAAGCCAATGCGTTGTGTGCACGGAGAAACCAAAGGAAACACACAAGTTTGTAATAAAGAAATAATAGAAATGTTAGAAAAGCCAATAGAAGAGGTTGAAAAAGAAACCGATTCTCGTTGGGATGCTTTGAAGAATATAAAATTTTGAAACAAATAAATTTAATTTAATATGCCACATCCAAAACACAGATTCTCTCAAACGAGAACAGCAAAAAGAAGAACTCACGATAAAGTTGAAGGAGTTCAATTAACAACATGTAGCAACTGCGGTGCACCTGTTATTATGCACAGAGTGTGTCCTGAATGCGGATTTTATAGAGGAAAAGAAGCTATAAAGAAAGAAGCAGAAGCCTAATTCATTTCAGCAAAATTATGAGAATAGGGCTTGATGCTATGGGTGGCGATTACGCACCCAAGGCTGTAGTTGAAGGTGCAATATTAGCTCAAAAAGAATTATCAAAAGAAGATACGATAGTTCTTTTTGGGCGAAGTGTTGATATACTTCAAATCTTAAAAGATAATGGAGTAGATTCTTCTTTGTTTGAAATAGTTGATGCAAGCGAAGTAATAGATATGCATGACAAGCCTGCAAAGGCATTTGCTAAGAAACCAGATTCAAGTATGGCAAAAGGATTCCAATACTTGAAAGAAGGAAAAATAGATAGCTTTGCAAGCGCAGGAAATACAGGTGCAATGCTTGTTGGAACGATGTATTCTGTTGGAGTAATCAATGGAATAATGCGTCCTTGTCTTGCTGCACTTGTGCCAAAGGTAGATGGAGGAGTTACTCTCTTGACAGACGTTGGTGTAAATCCAGATGCAAAACCAGAAATGTTGGTTCAATTCGCTGTTTTAGGAAGTGTATATGCTAAAACAGCATTAGGAATGCAAAATCCTAAGGTTGGATTAGCAAATATCGGTGAAGAAGAAGAAAAAGGTAATGCACAAACTCAAGCAGCGCACGCATTGATGAAGGAAAACAAGAGTTTTGAATTTTTTGGTAATGCAGAACCTGTTGAAATCTTTAAAAACAATGTAGATGTTGTTGTTTGTGATGGTTTTGTTGGAAATATGTTGATGAAACACACCGAAGCATTAGCAAGAGTCTTTGCAAAAAGAGGACTTGTTGATGATTACGTGGCACGATTCAACTATGAAATATATGGAGGCTTACCATTGCTTGGAGCAAACTCTATTGTATTGATAGGACATGGAATATCAAATGCAAAAGCGATTAAAAGCATGATATTCCAATCAAAGAATATATACGAAACTAATCTAATAGGACAATTAAAAGAAACTTTGTCCGTTAATTAGTTTGTGTTACAAAAACGAGATAAAAAGATGTCAAAGTTAAAAGCTGCAATAACTGCGGTAGAAGGGTATGTACCAGATTATATCCTTACTAACGATGAGCTAAGTCAAATGGTAGATACTAATGACGAGTGGATAATGACTCGAATTGGTATTAAGGAACGTCATATCTTGAAAGGAGAAAAAGGACCTTCTGATATGGCGGAAATAATTGTGAAAAGAATATTGGAGAAAAAGAATATTTCTCCTGACGAAATAGAATTAGTAATTTGTTGTACGGTTACACCTGATATGGTTTTTCCTGCAACTGCAAATGTCATTGCACACAAATGCGGAATCAAAAAAGGATTTGGATTTGATATAAATGCAGGTTGCTCAGGTTTTCTTTACGGATTGACAACTGCTACAAAATATATAGAATCTGGCTTTGTGAAAAAGGCAATCGTGATTGGAGCAGAAAAAATGTCATCAATCGTAAATTATCAAGATAGAGCGACATGTCCAATCTTTGGAGACGGAGCAGCAGCCGTACTTTTAGAAGCAACAGAAGATGAATACGGAATTATAGATGAAGTTTTGTATTCTGATGGTGAAGGAGTAAAACACTTACATCAAGTTGCAGGTGGTTCAGTTAAGCCTGCATCTCACGAAACCGTTGATGCAAGAGAACATTTCATTTATCAAGAAGGACAAGCCGTATTTAAATGGGCTGTTGTTAAAATGGCGGAAGCGACAGAAGAAATATTAAAAAGAAATAATATGACTTCGCAAGACATAAGCTATCTATTGCCTCACCAAGCTAATATGAGAATAATCTCAGCGACAGGAAAACGTCTTGAACTTGAAAATGAAAAAGTTTTAGTCAATATAGAAAAATACGGAAATACGACATCTGCAACCATTCCTATGCTAATGTTTGAAAATCAACATAAGTTCAAAAAAGGAGACAATCTTATTTTGACAGCATTTGGAGCAGGATTTACTTGGGGTGCAGTATTAGTTAAATGGGCTATTTAAATATAGTTTTTTTAGGAACAGGAACCTCGCAAGGCGTACCAGTTATAGGGTGCGATTGCGAGGTTTGTCTTTCTAATGATGAAAAAGACAAAAGATTGCGTTCGTCGATTTTGATAACATCCGACAAAGGAACTCAAATAACAATAGATGCAGGACCCGATTTTAGAACGCAAATGCTTAATGAAAGAGTTAAATATTTAGATGCAATATTAGTAACTCACGCACATAGAGATCACGTTTCGGGGCTTGACGATGTACGCTCTTATAACTATCTTCAACAAAGCCCGATGCCGATTTTTGCAAATAAATATGCAATAGAAAGCATAAAAAACGAATTTTCCTACGCATTTGCACAAGTTAAATATCCGGGATTACCAGAATTTGACTTGCAAGAAATAGATGTAGAAAAGCATAATCAAATAAAAATAAAAGAATTAGAAATCGTACCGATAGAAGTGATGCACTTCAAACTTCCAATCTTAGCATATAGAATAGGAAACTTTGCATACATAACAGATGCCAAAACAATAAGCGAAAAAGAAAAACAAAAACTAAAAGGCGTAAAGAATTTAGTAGTAAATGCCCTAAGAAAAGAAGAACATTTTTCTCATTTCTCGCTAAGCGAAGCCTTAAAACTCATATCAGAAATAAATCCCGAAAAAGCATACCTTACACATATCAGTCATTTCTTAGGAAAAGACAAAGAAATATTAAAAGAATTACCAAAAAACGTGCAATTAGCATACGATGGACTTAAAATAAGAATACAACAATGATAGAAATAATAGCAGCAATCATAGGAACAATATACATAGTCTTAGAATACAAAGCCTCACCTTGGTTATGGCCTTTTAATATCCTTATGGCATTGATGTATGTCTATGTATTTTTTGACAATGGTGTTTATGCACAAATGCTAATCCAAGTTTATTACGTATTTATTGGCATTTACGGTTGGTTAGAGTGGAAAGGAATGTTGAAAAGTGGTAAAAAAGAAGAAAAACCAATAACCTCACTACCAAAAAAACTTTATTTGCCAATAACAATCATAACAATAGCACTTTCAATCGCAATTTCCCTAATCTTAAAACAAATACCAGGCAATGAAGTTTGGCTTTTAGACGGTGTTTCCACAGCATTAAGCGTAGTAGCAATGTGGTTATTGGCCAAAAAGTATTATCAACAATGGATATTTTGGATAATCGTAGAGCCAATCATTATTTTAATGTCCTTACAAACAGAGATGTACGCAACAGCCGTACTTTATCTAATCTATACCATAATAGCAATAATGGGATACTTTAAATGGAAAAAACAATCAATACATTAAACATAGAAAACATAGAAGTTGTTGTATTAGCCAACGGAGAATTTCCAATAAATCAAATACCTCTTTCGCTATTACAAAGACCTATTCCCGTTGTGTGTTGCGATGGAGCGATAGAGGCTTTGGATAAAATTGGCAAAACGCCCTTAGCACTAATAGGAGATGGAGATTCGGTAAGCGAAGAATTGAAAAACAAATACTTAGATAGGTGGCATTTTATTGCAGACCAAGAAACAAACGACTTAACCAAAGCAATGAATTACTGCATTGAAAAAGGATTTAAAGAAGTTGCAATACTTGGAGCGACAGGCAAAAGAGAAGACCATACATTAGCCAATATCTCACTACTTATCGAATATTCAAAACAAGTAAACGTAAGAATGTTTACCGATTACGGCGTTTTTGTTCCAATTTCCCAAACAACAACCCTTTCTTCCTTTGCAAAACAACAAGTATCTATTTTTTCGCTTGATGCAAACAATCCCCTAACATCAAAAAACCTACGTTACCCGATAGAAAACCGTAAATTCAAATATTGGTGGGAAGCAAGCCTAAACGAAGCCATAGAAGAAAACTTCACCCTCTTTACTGAAAGTGAAGTAATTATATATCAAACCTACGAAGTCAAAAATTAAGCTTTTTTTTCTTTGTTTTTTTTGAAAAAATCAAAGAAAAATTTTTTTAATTCAAAGAAAAAAAATATTTTTGCAAAGAAAAATTTTTGCAAATCATTATGAGCATTATCTATATCCAAGTTCTTGGAAAAAATAACTTCATAGTATAAGGAGGTTTGTTTAGTCTGATTGTACAAACCTCCAAAAAATAACTGCAAACAACATTCCGTAAATTTTATTTTATTATTTTTAACAAGTAAAACTTTAAGATATGCTAAAAAAATTAAGTTTAGTGTTTTTAATTGCTATTTTGCAAATTCCTTTTGTTTTAAAAGCACAAATTGATACCGCTTTTTTGCAAAATGAATACACATCGCAATACATATTTCCTCCAATGATAGATCCTATTAGTTATCCAAGTAGAGAAATTCCTAATAGTTTAGAAGGAACTATTGTGACAAATGCTACATTTCAGATTATGTATAATGTAAATTCGCAAGGAGTGGTTAGAATAGCACAACGTTATGAAGTTCAAGAAGGGGATAGTGTATCTTTAATGGGGACTGCATTTTTGATTTCTGCATGGTATCAAGAGGGGTATAATACAATTAAGGTTGGTGTATGGGATAAGAATTTAACAACAGAAATTTACGCTAAGGAATTCATAATATCAGCAGAAAATTTTAATGATGTATTTTATGGACAAGTGGATTTAGATCCTTGGATTGAATGTATATTTGATGATACTTTAACTTTATATGAAGATTACTATATTTCATTAGAATCTTATTCGGCAATTTATACTCCTGGATTAAATCCTCAAATACCACCATTAAGATTAGAAGAATATTCTGTTACAAATGAAAGATTCGCAAATGGATATTGTGCACCGTATGGTATAAGTACAAAATATAAACCATACGTTCAGTTTGAGGATAGTAGATCTTGGATTTACGTTGATGATGTGCAATGGGGAAATGATAATAATACATACGATGCTTTTGCAAGTCCTTTTATGGCTACAAGTTATTATGAAGTATGTGATACGGTGGTTTGTTTGCCTTGGGGATATTGTGCTATAAAGGTTGCAGAGGATACAACGACAAGTGGTTTGACTTCTGTTTTTCTTTCAGAAGAGAGCGTAGAGCTCTATCCTAATCCTGCAAGTGATGAGTTGAATATTTCTTGTGATTACAATATTTTAGAGATAGAGGTGTTTGATGCTTTGAATCGTTTGATTGAAAGAAAGAATACAAACTCTAAGACAATGCAAATAGATGTTTCGCAATACAAATCAGGAACATATATTCTTAGAATTAAGACCGAAAAAGGAAAGATTGATAAGAAATTTATCGTAAACTAACAAAAAGAAAAAAGCAACCTTGTTTGGTTGCTTTTTTTTATTGATTAAATTTTTCTTCTTTGTTTGCTTTTCTTGCTCATCCAAAGACCGTAAACTTCGCTTACATTACCTGCTGTAACGAAAGCATCAATTTTTTCTTCATCTATTAGTTTCATCAATCTTGTAAACTCATCTTTGTTAAGCAAAACTTCAATTTCTATTTTCTTTTCTTGACTATATCCACCTATTACTTCGTAAAGAGTAACTCCTCTAACTAAATCATTAACAATAAACTCTCTTAGGCGTTCGTGTTGTGAAGAAATAATGCACACACGCTTTTTGTTGTTCAATCCGGCTGTGAAATAATCTATCACAAGTCCGTTAATCCATGTGCCAATCAAACCAATGACAACCATGTGGAAAGGATTGATTGCAAAAGCTGTGCAACAAATTATTGCACCTGCAACAGAAACCGAAGCACCTATGTCAAAATGTAAATATTTATTAACAATCTTTGCTAAAATATCAAGTCCACCTGTTGAAGCGTTGATTCGGAAAAGCACAGTTTGTGCAGCACTCAAAAGAAGTACGAAACAACAAAGGTCAAACCAAATATCGCCCATGATAGAAGGGATTGCACCGCCTTCTCTTATGAAGTTTTCGTATGGAAAGTATGTTTCCAAAACGCTAATCATTGGTCCAAGAATCAAAGCTGTATAAACAGTTTTTAAACCGAATTCTTTACCGATAAGGAAGTAGGCTAAAATCAACAGAATTGCATTAATTACAAAAATAACTGTTGAAACAGGTAAAGGCATTCCAAATAATTGTTCTGAAACTCCACTTATTACAATTGATAAACCTGAAATTGTTCCGATAATCAATTTACTTGGAACAAGGAAGTAATAAACCGCACAAGCAGTAACCATCATTCCGAGTGTCATAATAAGCAATTCTACCCAAAACTTTGAGGTTTTAATTACGTCTGCTGCAATCTTTAAATTAGTTGAAAGTTTTTGTTTTATATCTGCCATAAATCTTTAAATTTTTCTTTGCAAAAGTACGAATGTTTCTTTGTTCTAAGAAATAAAACTAAGAAAAAATATTTTTTCTTAAATTTATTTTCTGCACGTGGTGCAGTCGGGTCTGCATCTAGTGCAGAAAAAACTGCACGTGGTGCATACAATAATAAATATATAATAAAATAATAACTAAAAAGAAAAATAAATAAAAAGAAAAAAAACATTTTTTTTTAATGTTTTAATTATCCGGCAAACAACACCGCCCGCTTCCTTTTTGATTGTTTGTTGAAGATAGAACGACAAAAGGTTTGATGCTTTGAAGCAATTGATTGAAAGAAAGAATATTTAACACAAAATCACTTCAATTAAACAAAAAGAAAAAGCAACCAAAAAGGTTGCTTTTTTTTCTTTGTTTTTTTTGAAAAAATCAAAGAAAAATTTTTTTAATTCAAAGAAAAAAAATATTTTTGCAAAGAAAAATTTTTGCAAATCATTATGAGCATTATCTATATCCAAGTTCTTGGAAAAAATAACTTCATAGTATAAGGAGGTTTGTTTAGTCTGATTGTACAAACCTCCAAAAAATAACTGCAAACAACATTCCGTAAATTTTATTTTATTATTTTTAACAAGTAAAACTTTAAGATATGCTAAAAAAATTAAGTTTAGTGTTTTTAATTGCTATTTTGCAAATTCCTTTTGTTTTAAAAGCACAAATTGATACCGCTTTTTTGCAAAATGAATACACATCGCAATACATATTTCCTCCAATGATAGATCCTATTAGTTATCCAAGTAGAGAAATTCCTAATAGTTTAGAAGGAACTATTGTGACAAATGCTACATTTCAGATTATGTATAATGTAAATTCGCAAGGAGTGGTTAGAATAGCACAACGTTATGAAGTTCAAGAAGGGGATAGTGTATCTTTAATGGGGACTGCATTTTTGATTTCTGCATGGTATCAAGAGGGGTATAATACAATTAAGGTTGGTGTATGGGATAAGAATTTAACAACAGAAATTTACGCTAAGGAATTCATAATATCAGCAGAAAATTTTAATGATGTATTTTATGGACAAGTGGATTTAGATCCTTGGATTGAATGTATATTTGATGATACTTTAACTTTATATGAAGATTACTATATTTCATTAGAATCTTATTCGGCAATTTATACTCCTGGATTAAATCCTCAAATACCACCATTAAGATTAGAAGAATATTCTGTTACAAATGAAAGATTCGCAAATGGATATTGTGCACCGTATGGTATAAGTACAAAATATAAACCATACGTTCAGTTTGAGGATAGTAGATCTTGGATTTACGTTGATGATGTGCAATGGGGAAATGATAATAATACATACGATGCTTTTGCAAGTCCTTTTATGGCTACAAGTTATTATGAAGTATGTGATACGGTGGTTTGTTTGCCTTGGGGATATTGTGCTATAAAGGTTGCAGAGGATACAACGACAAGTGGTTTGACTTCTGTTTTTCTTTCAGAAGAGAGCGTAGAGCTCTATCCTAATCCTGCAAGTGATGAGTTGAATATTTCTTGTGATTACAATATTTTAGAGATAGAGGTGTTTGATGCTTTGAATCGTTTGATTGAAAGAAAGAATACAAACTCTAAGACAATGCAAATAGATGTTTCGCAATACAAATCAGGAACATATATCCTTAGAATTAAGACTGAAAAAGGAAAGATTGATAAGAAATTTATCGTAAACTAACAAAAAGAAAAAGCAACCAAAAAGGTTGCTTTTTTTTTCTTTGTTTTTTTCAAAAAAATCAAAGAAAAAAAATAAAAAAACAAAGAAAAAAAATTTTTTTTCTTAGATTTGCAAAACCGAATGTTTAAATCATTTTTTGTAATGAATTATATAGAGAAATTAACCTTTGAACAAAAACAAGAATATTACGCTGCACTTTGTGAAATGATTTCTCCTGAGAGGGTTTCTCTTTTTGAGAAAGTGATAGAAGAAAGAACCGATATGCAATGTGTAGTAGTTGAAAATATATATCAATCACAAAATGCTTCTGCTGTGCTAAGAACTTGCGATTGTGTAGGCATTCAGCAGGTGCATGTAATAGAAAATAACAATACTTATCAGATAAATCCCGATGTTGCTTTGGGTTCAAGTCAATGGATAGACCTTCATCGTTACAATCGTAAGGAAAACAACACTCTTGATTGCATAAATAAACTCAAATCGCAGGGTTATAAAATTGTAGCAACGCTTCCTCATGAAAAAGATGTGTATTTGCCCGATTTAGATGTGAAAGAAAAAATGGCAATAGTCTTTGGAAACGAAGTTGAGGGACTTTCTTCGGATTTAATAGAGAATGCAGATATTTATATGAAGATTCCAATGTATGGATTTACGGAAAGTTTCAATATATCGGTCTCTGCCGCAATCACAATGTACAATCTAACAGATAGATTAAGAAAAAGCGGTGTGGATTATCACCTTTCTGCCGACAGACGAATAGAAACGCTTATCAAATGGGCAAAACGTACTATTAGAAGAAGCGATATGATAGAAAAAGAACTAATGAAAAGACTATTTTCAATACAATAATGAATCAATACAGCGAAAAAATTGCTCAAAAATTGATGTTAGATACTCGAAAGGTAGATAACACAATATCACTACTTGAAAACTCTTGCACAATAGCCTTTATAGCACGATATAGAAAAGAAGCAACAGGCGGATTAGATGAAGTGCAGATTTCCTTGATTGTAAACGCATTAAAAAAAGCCAAAGCCTTTGAAGAAAGAAAAGAAGCAATTCTAAAAAGCATAGGCTCTCAAAACCTATTAACAGCTGAGTTAAAAGAAAAAATAGAAACCGTAGAAGAACTCACAGAATTAGAAGACTTGTACTTACCCTACAAACCTAAAAGGCGTACACGAGCAACAATAGCGAAAGAAAAAGGATTAGAACCTCTTGCAAAATTTATTGTTAGTGAAAAAAACATATCATTATCCAAATATACAGAAGAACAATTAGAAGGAGCGAGAGATATAGTTGCAGAATGGATAAGCGAAAATGCAGTATCACGTCAAAAAATGCGTAGATACTTCAATAGAAACGCTGTAATAAAAACCACAAAAGCCAAAGATTATAAAGAAAACTCTAAATACGAAGAATTAGTTGGAATAAAACAATTTGCATACAATGCTCCAAGTCATAGAGTCTTAGCCCTTTTTAGAGCAGAAGCAGAAAATGAATTGAAAATATCTATTTTACCAGAAGACAACAAAGAAGCAGTAGAATATCTTGCCAAAGGCTTTGTACGATACAATAATCCTACAAGTCAAGAAAAACTCTTAGCTTGTCAAGACGCTTATAAACGGTTGTTATCTCCCTCAATAGAAAACGAATTAAGGGCATTATTGAAAGAAAAAGCCGATGAAAAAGCAATAAATGTGTTTTCAAGTAATTTACGTCAGCTTTTAATGGCCTCACCTCTTGGAGAAAAACCAACCTTAGCAATAGATCCGGGAATAAGAACAGGTTGCAAGGTAGTGTGTCTTAACTCTAACGGAAAATTACTTGCTCACGATGTTATTTTTCCTCAAAACAATAGCATAGAAGCCGAGAAAAAAATAGTAAATCTTGTAAATAAACACTGCATAGAGGCAATAGCAATAGGCAATGGTACTTTTTCAAAAGAAACAGAAGAGTTTATTAGAAATATTAAGTTTGATAGAAAAATAATTATAAGTCTTGTCAATGAAAATGGAGCCTCTGTTTATTCTGCCTCAGAGGTTGCAAGAGAAGAATTAGGAGATTACGACATTACAGTAAGAGGAGCAGTCAGCATAGGAAGAAGATTACAAGATCCCTTAGCAGAATTGGTGAAAATAGAACCGAAATCAATTGGCGTAGGACAATATCAGCACGATGTAAATCAGAATCTTTTACACGAAAGCCTACATCAAACCGTTGAAAGTTGCGTAAATCAAGTAGGAGTAGAGCTTAATACGGCAAGTACTCAGTTATTATCTTATATTTCAGGTATTGGACCTGTTTTAGCAAAGAATATAATAGATTATAGAAACGAAAACGGGGCTTTTTCTTCAAGAAAAGATTTGTTGAAAGTGAAGCGTTTTGGCGAAAAAGCCTTTGAACAATCAGCAGGATTCCTTAGAATACGTCAAGGAGTAAATCCCTTAGATAATACGGCTGTTCACCCCGAAAGATATAGGGTTGTAGAACAAATGGCAAAGGATTTGAATTGTAGTGTTAAGGATTTGATTGATAATGCAAAGAAAAGAGAGCAGATAAATCTAAATAAATATATTAAAGGAGACTGTGGAATAGAAACTTTGACTGATATAATAAAAGAATTAGATAAACCCTCACGCGATATTCGCACTAAATTTGAAGAGTTTACGTTAAATAAAGGAGTAGATAAATTAGAACAAATCATAAATGGCCAAATTTTAGAAGGAATTGTTACAAATATAACAGTATTTGGAGCTTTTGTTGATTTAGGTGTGCATGTTAGTGGATTGATTCATAAAACTAAAATTGCAGATAACTTTAAGGGAGAAGTAGGAGATGTTTTGTCAATCAATCAAAGAGTGAGAGTGAAAGTTGTTTCGGTCAATTATGAAAAAAAACGAATTGAATTAAGTTTGATATTGTAAAAAAAATGAATATGAATTGTCGTAAATTTTTATTGATTATAGCTTTCTGCCTTTTAGGCTTTGTTTCCTCGGCTCAAATGTTGAAAGCCTATGTCGTAGCGGGCTTAAATGCTTCTCAAATTGATGGAGACGAGGTTTTTGGCTATGAAAAATTTTCTCCACAAGCAGGTTTAGGAATTATAATGCCTTTTAACATGAGAAAACCCAATGAAGGCTGGCAAGCAAGTGCAGAATTGCTTTACTCACAAAAAGGAGCAAAGGAAGCACTTGACCCTTTCCGTTATAATACCTCACTCCACTATGTAGATATTCCAATCATGGTGCATTTTGTTGATGTAAAAGGAGGCTTAACCTTTGGTTTAGGGGGACAATATGGTCGTTTGTTTAAAATAAATGAAGATTGGGGATTGCCTGATACATTGATACATTCTTTTGAGCGTCCTGTAGATGGAAAATTGCCTGATTTTAAACGAAATGATTTTAGTATAGTGGCTGATATTCGTTTTACAATTTGGGAAAAGATTAAATTCTCGTTTCGTTATCAATATTCCCTTACGCCAATTAGAGAAGATGTATGGTTTTACAATAGTTATCCAGCAGGAAGTGCAGGATTTAAGTCTTGGTCGAGAGATTTTAGAAATAATTATATGAGTTTTAGAATTATATATATGATAAACGAAAGAAGTAGTAGGGAATTAGATAGAAATATTAACAGAACGTCTTATTAAAACATAGTATGAAAGAAAAAATAGCCTTATTTCCCGGAAGTTTTGACCCAATTACAAAAGGACATGAGTCAGTTGTGCTTCGTGCTTTGCCAATGTTTGATAAAATTGTTATTGCAATAGGTAGCAATAACGCTAAAAATTCGGTTTTTTCTCTTGAAAAAAGAATAGAATGGATAAGACAAACTTTTGCAGGTTATGATAATATTGAAATTTCTACTTTTAATAGTTTAACAATTGATTATTGTAAAGAAATAGGAGCAAAATATATTTTGAGAGGTCTTAGAAATTCTGTGGATTTTCAGTATGAAAGGAATATAGCTCGCATAAACCAAGAATTAGATAGCGAAATAGAAACAATATTTCTTTTAACAAAACCAGATGATGCTGCAATTAGTTCGTCTTTGGTAAGAGAAATTTTAAGTTTTAATGGAGATGTTTCAAAGTTTGTTCCTGAAAAAATAGTAATAACTTCAAATGATTTGCAAAAATGAGTAGAGTAAGTTTCAAACCCGGTACAATGATTTATCCTTTACCTGCTTTAATGGTTAGTTGTGGCGAAAACCCGGAAGAATATAATATTGCAACTGTTGCATGGACAGGAACAATTTGCTCAGATCCTCCTATGTGTTATATAAGTCTTCGTAAATCAAGATATTCTCATGAAATAATTTCTCGAACAAAAGAGTTTGTTCTTAATTTAACTACAGAAAAACTTGCTAAACAAACAGATTGGTGTGGCGTTAAGTCAGGAAAACTTGTCAATAAGTTCAAAGAAATGAAGCTTACTGCGGTTAAAGCTCCTAATGTTAAAGCTCCAATGATTGATGAAAGCCCTTTGTGTATTGAGTGTAAGGTTGTTGAAATTAAAGAATTGGGCTCTCACGATATGTTTATAGCAAATGTTGTTGGAGTACACGCTGACGAAAAGTATATAAATAAAGAAAGCGGATTGTTTGATCTTCAATCCGCTAAACTTATGACTTATTCTCACGGTAAGTATTATTCTACTGGAGAACAATTAGGTTTCTTTGGTTTTTCTGTTCAAAAAAAGAAAAAATAATAAGAATCCTTATTGTTCTTTACCATTTAAGAATACTCTATCTACCTTATTTGTTCCATAATAATAAGGTATGTATTCTATTGTAGGAATATCTTTTGTTATATAGAAGTTTGCTTGTTTTCCTCTTGCTATTGAACCATGTGTGTTGCTGATTCCCATTGCATAAGCAGAGTTTATTGTAGTTGCATTTATTGCTTCTTGTGGTGTAAGTTTATAATTAACACATGCAAACGTTAATACCATTTGCATATTTCCACTTGGAGAGGAGCCAGGGTTGAAATCTGAAGCCATTGCTATTGGAAGCCCGGCATTAATCATTGTTCTTGCAGGTGAATATGGCATATTTAGGAAAAATGCTGCACCAGGAAGAATTGTAGGCATTGTTTGAGAAGCTTTTAAACAAGCTATTTCTTCTTCTCCTACACATTCAAGGTGATCAACTGATAAGGCATTATATTTAACTCCTACTTGAATACCACCAGAGTAATCTAATTCGTTTGCATGTATTTTAGGAATTAAACCATTCTTTACCCCAGCAAAAAGCATTCTATCTGTTTCCTCTACGGTAAAAAATCCTGTGTCGCAGAATACGTCAATAAAATCAGCAAGGTTTTCTTTTACAACAAGAGGTATCATTTCATTGATTACTAAATCTACAAATTCTCCTTGTTTTCCTCTATATTCCAAAGGAACTCCATGAGCTCCAAGGAAATTTGCTTTGATTGTTAAAGGAGAGTTTTCTTTTAATTTTCTGATTACTCGAAGCATTTTAAGTTCTGCTTCTGTTGTTAATCCATATCCTGATTTTATTTCTACTGCTCCTGTTCCGTATGATGCTATTTCTTCTAAGCGTTGCATAGCATCTTCATACAATTCTTCTTCACTTGCTTCTTGAAGACGTTTTGCTGAGTTTAGAATTCCCCCTCCTCGTTTTGCTATTTCTTCGTAGCTTAATCCTTTGATTTTATCAATGTATTCTATTTCTCTTGAACCAGCATAAACCAAGTGTGTATGAGAATCGCAGAACGAAGGTAAAATAAAGCGATTTTTTGCGTCAATTATTTTTTCAGCATTAGTTTCTTGTAATTGACTCATTTGACCAAAATCGACGATTTTATCATTTTCTATGATTAGATATGCGTTATCAATACAATTTATCGAAGACATATCTTGACCACATACTGCAATTCTTGGAGTTTCTTCTACTTGAACTAAACTTTTAATATTTGTAATAAGTGTTCTCATTGTTTATATTTTTATTTTATTTGTATGCTTAAATTTATTCCAAAATTGTGTGTTGTGAAATTTGTAGGTGGAAGATAAAAAGGAGTTATTTTTGCACTTAAATTATCATCTATGTTAAATTCATAAAGGTGTCCGTAAACCATTGCATCAATTATGTTTAGCAAATAAACGGCTGCTCCAATTACAAGGCTGAGTTGAAAGTTTTTATTATAGGCATCATAAAGCGAAAGTATGCTTTCATCACTATATTTTGTGTAATCGGTTAGTAAATCAGCAGTATTTCCCTCAATTCTGTTGTAATACTCTGTTTTAAACTTGATAGAATTTTGATAATTGGTAATTGCAAAATAAGTAACCGCTCCTGCACCGGCATATATTATTGGAATTTTCCATGCTTGTTTGTTATATACCTGACCGGCTCCTGGTAAAATTGCTGACAAATAACTTGCTTTTTTTGCTGAATGAGCCTTTGGCTTTGTTTGTGCAAATAAACACGAAAAGCAAACACAAAGACACAGCAAAAAAACAATGTATTTTTTCATTATTATCTCAACTTATTCCAATAAAGAGATGATTCGCTCGAAATCAGTATCGTTTTTAAAAGATATAGTTATTGTTCCCTTACCTCTTTGTGAACGATTTATTTCTACATCTGTTTCTAATCTTTTAATCAAATTTTCCTTTTGTGTTTTATGGAAATCAGGTAGGGATTTCTTTTCTTTCTTTTTTGGTTGTGTTTTAGTCTCTTCTTTCAGCCTGTTTACGATTTGTTCTACTTGTCTTACTGAAAGATCTTTTTCTATTATGTCTTTGACAATGCTTATTTGAGAATACTCGTCTTCAATGTTAATTAAGCAACGAGCGTGTCCCATAGAAATTTGATTGTTTCTTAAAGATAGTTGTACTTCGGCAGGAAGTTTTAAAAGTCTTAAATAGTTTGTGATTGATGAACGGCTTTTTCCTATGCGTTCACTCATTTTTTCTTGTGTTAGATTACACTCTTCAATCAAGGCTTTTAAAGAAAGAGCAATTTCTATTGCATTAAGGTCTTCTCTTTGTATGTTTTCGACCAAAGCCATCTCCATTATTTCTTGCTTGGTCGCTATTTTAATGTAGGCAGGTATTTCTTTAAGATTTGCAATCTTGCTTGCACGATAACGTCTCTCTCCTGCAATAAGGATATATCTTTCTCCTTCTTTTTTAACTGTAATAGGTACAATAACCCCACTTTCTTTGATTGATTGGGCAAGTTCATTTAATGATGTTTGATCAAACTCTTTTCTTGGCTGATCTGGGTTTGGATCTATTTTTTCAATAGGAATGTAACACAATTCTGCTGTAACAGAACTTATTTTGTTGTTATCAGAAGTGTTTTTTGTGTCAATGTTACCTAATAAAGCTTCTAATCCTCTTCCTAATGCGGGACCTTTTTTTATTGCCATATCAATCTGTTGTTTTAATTTATTTCAGTAGCGTTTTTTTCTATTATTTCATTTGCAAGATTCATATAATTGACCGCTCCTGTCGAACTTGCGTCATACATAATCACACTTTTTCCATGACTTGGAGCTTCTGCCAATTTTACGTTATTGTAGATTAACGTATCGAAAACAATATGCTTGAAATGATGTCTTACATCCTCTGCAACTTGTCTGTTAAGTCTTAATCTTGCATCAAGCATCGTTAGAAGGATTCCTTCAATTTCTAATTCAGTGTTTAGTCTATTTTGGACAATTTTGATAGTATTTAGTAGTTTTCCTAAACCTTCTAAGGCAAAGTATTGACATTGTACAGGTATAACAACGCTATTTGCAGCTGTAAAGGCGTTTATTGTTACTAAACCCAAGGAAGGAGAACAGTCAATTATGATATAATCATATTCTTCTCTAATTGGAGCAATAATTTGTTTTAGTTTTTCTTCTCTGTCTTCCATTTTTGGCAATTCTACTTCTGCTCCTACAAGGTCTATGCTTGCAGGCAGTAAATCCAAATTAGGAGTAGAGGTGTTTATTATTGCTTGCTTTGCTTCAATATTGTTTATCAAACAATCGTAAATAGAATATCTTACATCCTCTTGTTCAACGCCAACACCCGATGAGGCATTCGCCTGAGGGTCTGCATCTATTAGCAAAGTCTTTTTTTCTAATATCGCAAGGGCTGCACTTAAATTAATAGCAGTTGTTGTTTTCCCTACACCACCTTTTTGATTCGCAATAGCTATTACTTTACCCATTTATATTATCTTAAATTTCTTGCAAAAAAAAGCTGCTAAGCAAAAAAGCAGCTTTCTGTTTATTTTATTTTTACTAAATTAGTCAAATTTAATGTTTTCTATTTCTGCATTAAATTCTTCTTCGGCTGCGGTTAAAACCTCATCATCAAAAATTGGTTCTTCACCTGTTTCAATAAAATTGATAACACCATTTAATGCATTTTGAAATTTAGCATAGTCTTCTTTGTAAAGAAATATTTTGTGCTTTTCATAAGTAAAAGAACCGTCATCTCCGTTAAATTTTCTCTTGCTTTCAGTGATAGTAAGATACTTTTCGCCTTGTTTAGTTTCTTTTACGTCAAAAAAATAAGTTCTTTTTCCTGCTTTAACTGCTTTGGAAAAAACATCTTCTCTTTCTCTCTCTCTTGATTCTCCAAAATCCATAACAATCTTTCTTTTTTTATGATTTATTTTTTACAAAAGTACTAATTTATTTTCAAACTGCGACAATTCTTTTAAATCAAAAAACAATCTTTTTGCTTAATTCTTTGAAGCATAATCTCTTGCACCGAAAATTGAACTACCGATTCTAACCAAGGTTGCACCTTCTTCAATAGCTAATTCAAAGTCTTGGGACATTCCCATTGAAAGTTCGCAAAAATAACTCTTTGAATTAAAAAATTTATTCTTTGTTTCGTCAAAATATTTCTTTAAATTATTAAATTCTTTCTTTGTTTTATTTTTGTCATCTGTTATAGAACCAATACCCATTAAGCCACAGATTCTTACATTCTTTAATTCAGCAAATTCTTCACTTGATAAAAGTTCATCAGCCTCATTTTCCTCTAAACCAAACTTAGTTTCCTCGTGAGCAATGTCTATTTGCAACAAACAATCTATTACTCTATTGTTTTTAATAGCTTCTTTGTTGATTTGTTTTAAAAGATTAAGACTATCAACCGAATGAATCAATTCAACAAAAGGAGCAATGTATTTAACCTTATTTGTTTGCAAATGACCAATAAAGTGCCAACGTATATCCTTTGGTAGAATTTCGTGTTTATCTCTCATTTCCAATGCCTTGTTTTCACCGAAAAGACGTTGCCCTGCTTCGTATGCTTCTTGTAAATCTTCAACAGGTTTTGTTTTTGATACAGCAATCAATCTCGCATTGCCGTTTATCTTATTGTTATAGCTTATAATATTATCTTTTATTGACATATTAGTTTGTTTTTTTCGTACTTTTGCAAAAGTAAACAAAAAATTAAAAATACAATACTATGGAAGAAAAACAAAAATTACCAACTGACAGAAGTTTTCCTATGTATGTCTTGCTTGATATAATAACAGGACATATTTATCAAGCGTTTATGCTTTCTAAAATGTCAAAAGAAATCAACATTGTAGCACAAGACGGAAAGAAAACAATGAATTATATGAAGTTATTCCTTGCTATGATTGGAGCAGGTTTGCTTTTTGCATTAGGATTCTTTATAAAATCAATGATATTATTTAAGATTTCTTATATCTTACTCTTTGCTTTAACAATTTTTCTCTTTATTTGGTTGTTTGGAATATCAGATAGAATAGGCAAAGAATTAAAAAGAAGAGAAGTGAATTATAAATTTGGAGCATCTACATTTGTAACATATTTTGTTGTTCCTTTGGTTGCAGTTTATTCAATAATAATTATTTTACAATTTTGTGGACTTGAAGAAAACATGGCATCAATCTCTGGCGGATTACCTGCGATTCTAACATACATTTATTTTAATAAATTGATAGAAGCGATGAATCGTTTAAATAAAGCATATAACGAAACAATTTAATCAAAGAAAAAAGAAAAAAAAGCAAAGAATTAAAAAAATATTTCTTTGCTTTTTTTGAAAAAAACAAAGAAAAAATAAAGGCCGTCTAACTCTTAAAATTAGACGACCTTTATTTATTTTGGAATATCTTAAATTCTATTTATTAACTTGGAATTTTGTTACTCCGTTTTTGATGAAATCAACAATTTGATTAGCTGCTGCTAAACCTGCATTTAAGTTTGCTTCTGCTGTTTGTGCACCCATTTTCTTAGGAGTTGCAAAATAACGAGGAGCAAATGCTGCTAATTCATCATTATTTCCTGCTGCTATGTCAGTAACGTATTTGAAATCTGTACGTTCTGCTAACAATTTAGCCATATCAGCTTCGTTTATAACTTCTTTTCTTGCAGTATTTACTAAGCAAGCGCCTTTTGGCATTTTTGAAAGAAGTTCGTAGTTGATAGAATTCTTTGTTTGTTCGTTTGCAGGAATGTGTAAAGAAACGTAATCGCAGTTAGAATAAAGTTCTTCTATTGTTGCTGCTGGTTTAACGCCTTCTTCTTGCATTTTTTCAGCAGGAACAAATGGGTCAAACGCCCAAACTTCCATTCCCATTGCTTTTGCTTTTTCAGCAACTAAACGTCCAACGTTTCCATATGCATGAATACCAACTTTTTTTCCTTTTAATTCGCTTCCTGTTGCAGGAGTGAATGTAGTTCTTGCCATATAAATCATCATACCTAAAGCTAATTCAGCTACAGCGTTTGAATTTTGGCCAGGAGTGTTCATTGCAACGATTCCTTTTGCAGTACAAGCTTCAAGATCTAAGTTGTCAAATCCAGCACCTGCACGAACTACTATTTTTAAGTTTTTAGCGTGGTCAATAACTTCTTTTGTAACTTTGTCAGAACGTACGATTAAAGCATCTACATCAGCAACTGCTGCATAGAAATCGTTTACATCTGTGTATTTTTCTAAAAGAGCTAATTCAAAACCAGCATCTTCTGTTATTTTTCTTATTCCGTCAACAGCAGCCTTTGCAAAAGGTTTGTCTGTTGCTACTAATACTTTTGTCATTGCTTTATTTTTTAAGATTAAGCGTTTAATTTTTCAAATTCTTGCATGCAAGCAACTAATGCTTTTACTGATTCAACAGGGCAAGCATTGTAGATAGAAGCACGGAAACCACCAACTGAACGGTGTCCTTTAATACCTATCATACCTCTTTCTTTTGCAAATGCCATGAAAGCGTCTTGTTTATCTTCGTAACCTGGTGCCATAACGAAGCAAACGTTCATTATTGAACGGTCTTCTTTTTCAGCTGTTCCAACGAACATTTTGTTTCTGTCGATTTCGTTGTATAATAATTCAGCTTTTTCAAGGTTTACTTTGTGCATTCCTTCTAATCCGCCCATTTCTTCTTTAACCCATTTCAAAGTTTCGTGCATTACGAAAATAGGGAATACAGGAGGAGTGTTGAACATTGATTTGTTTTTCTTTTCTTCTCCAATGTGAGTACGATAGTCAACCATTGTTTGAAGTTTTCTTTCAACTTTTCCTAATATGTCTTTTCTTACGATAACGAAAGTAACACCTGCAGGACCAACGTTCTTTTGTGCTCCACCATAGATAAGAGCGTATTTTGTAACGTCAACAGGTCTTGACATAATGTCAGAAGACATATCAGCTACCAATGGAACAGGACAATCCATATCATATTTTATTTCTGTACCATAAATAGTGTTGTTTGTAGTGATGTGGAAATAATCAACATCTGTAGGGATTGTGTATCCTTTTGGTATATATGAGTAAGTTTTGTCTTCAGAAGATGCAACAACTTCTACTTCTCCGTAGAATTTAGCTTCTTTTACTGCTTTCTTTGCCCAAACACCTGTTTGAAGGTAAGCAGCTTTTTTATTTAAAAGGTTAGCTGCAACGTGGAAGAATTGAGTTGAAGCTCCACCACCTAAGAATAATACTTCGTAGTTATCAGGAATGTTTAATAAATCTCTCCATAATTGTTCTGTTTCAGCCATTATTCTTTCCCAACCTGGTGTACGGTGAGAGATTTCTAAGATACCTACTCCTGTGTTGTCGAAGTTTCTAATTGCTTCGATAGCAGATTCAACTGCTTGTCTTGGTAAAACGCAAGGACCTGCGTTAAAGTTATGTACTTGTGCCATGTTTGTTTGTTTTTTTAATATTTTACAATGTTTTTTCTTTAATATATTTCTTGCAAAGATACTTTAATTTTTCGTATTGACAATCAATTATTTGTTTTTTCTTTGATTTATTTTTGTACTTTTGCGTTTTAATATGATAAAAAGCAGATTTATTATGGTAAAGATAAGAGAGGCTCAAAGAAAGGATTGTTCTATAATTCTACAATTTATAAAAGAACTTGCCGAATATGAGAAAGAACCCGATGCAGTAGAGGCTAATGTTGAGATTTTAGAAGATTCAATATTTAATAAAAAGCAAGCAAAGGTTGTTTTGTTAGAAGAAAATGGTGAAAGCGTAGGTTTCGCTTTATATTTCTTTAATTTCTCAACTTGGAGAGGTAAATCAGGACTTTATTTAGAAGATTTATTTGTTCGTCCTCAACATAGAGGAAAAGGATACGGGAAACTATTGCTTTCTTATTTAGCAAATCAAGCCGTAGAGCAAGGTTGCCCACGTTTTGAGTGGATTGTATTGGACTGGAATAAACCCTCAATTGATTTTTACAAAGCAATGGGAGCAAAACCCTTAGATGAATGGACTGTTTTTCGCTTAGAAAATGAAAAACTTCAAGCCTTAGCAAAAACTTATAGGGATATTGTTCATTATAAAGAATGATATAATTTATGAAAATACTGAATAAAAAAGAATTATTATTTATTAAGGATAATTTTTTGGAGAATATTGATAAGCTTTTGCTGAAATATCACAATGAAATAGTCAATGAAATAGATTATCTTTATTGTATAAATCAAATTAAACTAAGACGTAAGTTTGCTGATAAGTTTCCATCATTTGTTTTAAGAAATGATTTTCTTTTTCCATTGTCTTTGAATCTTGAACAAAGTTCTTCGGAACATACTGCTGCGTATAAATCTATGCTTTTAAAACAAGGCGAAACTTTATTGGACTTAACCTCGGGTTTTGGAGTAGATGATATTTATTTTTCAAAGAAAGCAAAAAGTATTGTATGTGTTGAGCAAAATAAAATGCTTGTTGATTTGCTTTCTTATAACTTTGAGTGTTTGAATACGAAGAATTATCTTTGTGTGAATGCAGATGCAGAGGAGTTTTTATTGAATGCAGAGGAGTTTGATGTGATTTATCTTGATCCTGCAAGAAGAGATGAAAATAAAAATAAGGTGTTTGAAATAGAAGCCTCACAACCGAATGTTTTAAAGTTAATCGATATTTTGCATTCAAAGGCAAAGAGAATTATTTTAAAACTTTCTCCGATGATTGATTTAAAACAAATTGAGAAATCTTTTGAAAATATTTCTGATATTCATATTGTGTCGCTTAAAAATGAGTGTAAAGAAATTTTAGTTGAGATTGTAAACCACGAGGTTGAAGAAATAAATTATCATTGCGTAGATATAAAATCCTTAACCTTTGAAAATGGGGAATTATTTCTTTGTTTTAATAAAATAATTCAAAGAAAAAATTTTTTAATTCAAAGAAATATTTTGCTAAATCAAAGAGTTAATAAATACTTATATGAACCTAATGTTTCTATACTTAAATTAGGTAGGTTTGATGCTTTGATTGAAAAGTATGGATTTGAGAAATTGCATAGAAATTCTCATCTTTTTACGAGTGAAAACTTGATTAAAGATTTTGAAGGACGTAGTTTTGAGCTTTTAGAACAAAGAAACGCAAGTCCTAAGGCTTTGAAAGATATAAAGCAAGCAAATATTACGGTTAGAAATTTCCCGCAAACCGTAAAGGAAATAAGGAATAAAACCAAAATAAAAGAGGGTGGAGAGTTGTATTTATTCTTTACTACAATTGGAAACGAAGAAAAGATATGTCTTGTTTGTAAAAAAATATAAGAAATGAATGTAAAAATAGAAGAGAGTTGGCGAAGGGAATTGTCAAGTGAGTTTGATAAGGATTATTTTCTTGAATTGAGAAATTTTATTCATCAAGAATATAGTACGAAAGTGGTTTATCCGCATGCTAAAAATATATTTGCGGCCTTTGATTTATGCCCTTACGATTCTGTTAAAGTGGTAATTATTGGTCAAGACCCGTATCACGAACCCGGACAAGCGCATGGATTGTGTTTTTCAGTGCAAGAGGGTGGTTGTGTATTACCACCTTCTTTAAGGAATATTTACAAAGAAATTGCTGATGATTTAGGAAAACAAATGCCTTTAAGCGGAGATTTAACTCGATGGGCAAATCAAGGAGTTCTTTTATTGAATGCGACACTTACAGTAGAGGCTCACAAAGCGGGTTCGCATCAAAATAGAGGTTGGGAGCAGTTTACAGATAGTGTTATAAAGATATTGGCAGAGAAAAGAGAGAATTTGGTTTTTATTCTTTGGGGTTCATACGCTCAACAAAAGGGAAAATATATTGATACGAACAAACACTTGGTTTTAAAGGCGCCACACCCTTCTCCATTGAGTTCTTATAGAGGATTTTTTGGTTGTAAACACTTTTCTTTGACTAATAATTTTTTGCAATCCAAAGGAATTAAACCAATAGATTGGTAAAAGTGTTGTATATTTGCGAAAAATAAATACTTAAAGTATGATAAAAGTAGATTTTGACTTTGCAGGGGTTTGCTTAAATCAAGACTTACAAAATTGGGAGAAAGAAATGTTGCTTTCTCATGAGTTGATAATGAATGCAAATGGCGAAGGGAATGATTTTTTAGGTTGGAGAGATTTGCCATTGCATACAGAAAATCTTTCGGAAATAGAAAATGTTGCAAGGTCTCTAAGAGAAAAAAATGAAATCTTAGTTGTTATAGGAATAGGGGGTTCATATCTTGGAGCAAGAGCAGTAATTGAAGCGTTGAGTGGGGCTTTTGAGAGTTTGTTTCCAAAGAAAAACTCTTCATTAGTTTTGTATGCAGGAGAGAATCTTTCGGAAGATTATATGGCAGATTTGTTAGAGGTTTTGAAAACAAAGGATTATTCTCTTTGTGTTATTTCAAAATCTGGTACAACAACAGAACCTGCTATTGCTTTTCGTATTTTGAAAAAAGCATTGGAAGAAAAATATGGAGAAGACGAAGCAAAAAATAGAATAATTGCCATAACAGATAAATCAAAAGGTGCTTTAAGAGGATTAGCCAATGAAAAAGGGTATAAAACTTTTGAAATAAAAGATGATGTTGGTGGAAGATTTTCTGTTTTGACTCCTGTGGGATTATTACCTATTGCAGTTGCGGGATTTGATGTAGAATCATTGTTGCAAGGTGCAAAAGAAATGAGAGAAGTATTGATAAATGATAAGTCAATGAATAATCCCGCTTGGAAATATGCAGCATTTAGAAATTTACTCTATAATAAAGGAAAGAAAATAGATGTTTTCTTAACTTATTTGCCTGCTTTACAATATTTATCTCGTTGGTGGCAACAGCTTTTTGGAGAAAGCGAAGGGAAAAATGGTAAAGGGTTGTTTCCAGTTTGTCTGTTAAATACAACAGACCTTCATTCTATGGGACAATATATTCAAGACGGAGAGAGATTGATGTTTGAAACTGTGCTGAAAGTAAGAAATAGTAATAGAAAAGTAGAGATTCCATACGATAAAGAAGATAAAGACGGATTAAATTACTTACATTCTCATTCTTTAAATCAAATAAATCAAGTTGCACTTCAAGCTACAAGTCAAGCACACATTCAAGGAGGTGTGCCGCAGATTACAATAGAGATTGGAAAGATTGAAGAAAAGACCTTAGGCGCAGTATTGTATTTTTTTGAATTTGCTTGTGCGTTAAGTTCCTATGCTTTAAAAGTTAATCCCTTTAATCAGCCGGGGGTAGAGGCTTATAAAAATAATATGTTTAAGCTTTTAGGTAAAAATAAATAATTAAAAAAGGCCGCGAAACTTTAAATTGTTCACGGCCTTTTTTAATTCTATCTTCTCTAACTTAGTTAGCAGGATTTGTTGGATTGTTTTGTGCAGGTGCCATTGGCATCGCAGGAGTTTGTGGTTTTGCAGGAACAGTAGTTTTTATTGCATTAGGGTCTAATTGAGTTCCATTTGTGTTTTCAACTTTAACTTTACCTGGTGTTAAAGCTGTAGCCGCAAGGCATAAAACAAGCATTACCACTGCTAATATCCAAGTTGCTTTTTCTAAAACATCAGCTGTTTTTCTTACACCCATAATTTGATTTTGAGAAGCAAAGTTTGCTGCTAATCCACCACCTTTTGAGTTTTGTATCAATACAACTGCTGCTAATAAAACTGCAACTATAACAATTAATACGGTTAATAATACGAACATTTTTATAACTTATTTTTATTGATTATTCAATTATTTATTTCTTTGATTCGATTTGCAAAGTAAACACTTTTTTTTGGATTATCAATCATTAACTGCTCATAAATTTTTACTGCCATAGTTTTGTTTCCTTGTTGAAGGTAAATTTTAGCCATTGTTTCGGTAACGTTTTTAAATTCTTTTGAGGCACTATTTTTGATAATCTTGTCAATTGTGAAAGAAGACGAAAAGTCTTCCTCACCTTGCGAAACCTTAGGGTTTTCTATCTTTAAAAATCTCTCAATTAACTCTTCTTTTGTTGGGTTTTCGCCTAAGTCAGGCTCTGTATATTGATTAATCTCTTCAAGAATATCTTTATTGTTTTGTTGTTTTACAACAGATTGTTTTTTATATGGATTTTCCATAATAGGAGATTCCAAAAAGTCTTTTAATCTAATTCTATCGGAAATGTAAGCAGCAGATAAAGTTTTGTACTTGTTTTTATTTTGATTGTTTAGAATATTACTAAAACGTGCTGCATACATATACAGAATATTACAATAAGGATATTTTGTTATCAACCTTTCTACACCAAGTAGGTTTATTAGTTCTACTTGCCAATCGTTTAATTCTATTAAATCGTTGAGTCTTTTATCCATTCCAATAAAAATACATTCAAATGTTTGGCAAAATTACGAAAAATGTTAGTTGTACCAAGAAAAAAAGAGAAAAAAGTAATGTAAAAATACAATTTTTTTGCAATAAGTAGTTGCTATTTCAAAAAAATGCTGTACTTTTGCAGTCTGAAAAAAATAAAACAACATAAAAATGAAAAGAACATATCAACCTTCACGCAGAAAAAGAGTAAACAAACACGGATTCAGAAAAAGAATGTCTACAGCTAACGGAAGAAGAGTCTTAGCTGCTCGCAGAGCTCACGGAAGACATAAATTAACTGTTTCTGACGAAAGATAGTTTTTTATAACTATTTTACGAGAGAGAAAAAATCGAAAGATATTTTGCGAGAAGCATTGAAAAATCCAATGCTTCTTTTTTTTTAATACGAGATGAAATTGAGAAAAGTAAAACAAAAACAACTTGTAGAAAGAGTTTTGATTACTGATGCTGCGGCAGAGGGAAATGCTATTGCAAAAATAGACGAAATGGTAGTGTTTGTACCTTTTGTTGTGCCAGGAGATATAGTGGATTTAGAGATTTATCGTAAGAAAAAGAATTTTGCACAAGCTAAAGCAGTAAAAATACATCATTATTCAGAACAAAGAGTTGAACAAAAATGTCCTCACTTTACGCAATGTGGAGGTTGTAAGTGGCAAACTTGGGATTATGCTGAGCAAATAAAGTATAAACAACGTCAAGTAAAAGACAATCTTGAACGAATAGGCAAAATAGATTGCTCACAAATGCAAGAAATTCTGCCTTCTGAGAATATATACTATTATAGAAACAAATTAGAATTTACTTTTTCAACAAAACAATGGGTAGAGAATGTAAATTCTAATGCAGAGAAGTCTTCGCAAGGAGCATTAGGCTTTCACGCACCAACATTCTTTGATAAAGTAATAGATATTCAACACTGCATATTGCAAGATGATATTTCCAATCAGTTAAGAAATCACATAAGAAAATATTCGCAAGAAAAAAACTTAGAATATTACGATATACGTTCTCATGTAGGCTTTTTAAGGGGAATGATTGTAAGAACAAGTTCCACAAAAGAGTTAATGCTGATAGTAATATTTGCAAAACAAAGTGAGGAAATAATACCTATGTTGGATAATATAAAGGAAAACTTTCCTCAAATCACATCTTTAATGTATTGCATTAACGAAAAATTCAACGATTCAATATCAGACCAAGAAATACTCTTATATTCTGGCAACGATCATATAAGAGAAACAATGCAGGCTTACAAAAGCGATAAAATTCTTACCTTTAAAATACGTCCAAAGACATTTTATCAAACAAATCCTCAGCAAGCCGAACGTCTTTACTCAATTGCAGCCGATTTTGCAGAGATAAAACCCTCAGATATTGTGTATGACCTATACACAGGCACAGGAACAATTGCAAATTACGTAGCACACCTTGCAAAAAAAGTAGTAGGAGTAGAGTATGTTGAAGATGCAGTTGAAGATGCTAAGATAAATTCAGAGTATAATCAGATTTACAACACCACATTCATAGCAGGCGATATGGCAAAGATATTAAATGATGATTTCGTTGCACAATATGGCACGCCAGATGTAGTAATTACCGATCCGCCTCGTGCAGGAATGGCAGAAAATGTAGTAAATCAACTATTGAAGATAAAGGCTCGCAAAATGGTTTACATAAGTTGCAACCCAGCAACGCAAGCAAGAGATTTGGAATTATTATCTCCTTTATATAATGTAGGAAAAATCCGTCCGGTAGATATGTTTCCGCACACTCATCACGTAGAAAACGTAGTAGAATTAAACTTAAAACAAGAGAATTAAAAAAAACGATATATGGAATACAATTTTAGAGAAATCGAACCAAAATGGCAAAATTTTTGGAAAGAGAATAAAACCTTTAAAGCAGAGATTAGAGAAGACAAACCAAAGTATTATGTTTTAGATATGTTCCCGTATCCATCGGGAGCAGGACTTCACGTAGGACATCCGCTTGGTTACATAGCCTCAGACATATTTTCAAGATACAAACGCTTGCAAGGCTTCAACGTATTGCACCCTATGGGATACGATGCTTACGGATTGCCAGCAGAACAATACGCAATACAAACAGGACAACACCCTGCAATCACCACAGAGAATAATATAAATCGTTATCGTCAGCAATTAGACATTTTAGGCCTTTCTTACGATTGGGATAGAGAAGTAAGAACTTGCGATGACAAATATTACAAATGGACACAATGGACTTTCCTAAAACTATTTGGCAGTTACTATTGCAATGATGCACAAAAAGCACGCCCAATAGAAGAATTGATTAGCGTATTTGAGAAAGAAGGAAATCAAAACATAAATGCAGCAACAACTCAAAGTGAAAAATTCACCTCAGAAGAGTGGAAAAACTTTTCAGAAAAAGAAAAAGCAGACATTTTAATGAATTATAGAATAGCATACCTTTCAGATTCTATGGTGAATTGGTGTAGCGAACTTGGAACAGTGCTTGCTAATGATGAGGTTGTTAATGGCGTATCGGTAAGAGGAGGTTATCCTGTTGAAAGAAAATCAATGCGTCAATGGTCTTTAAGAATCACAGCGTACGCAGAAAGACTTCTTAACGATTTAGACAAGCTTGATTGGACAGACTCATTGAAAGAAATACAAAGAAACTGGATTGGCAAGAGTCAAGGAGCGGCAGTGTATTTTAAATTAGAGAATGGCGAAACATTAGAAGTCTTTACAACAAGAGCAGACACGCTTTTCGGAGTTACTTTTATGGTTCTTTGTCCAGAACACGACAAAATCGCTGACTTAACCACACAAGAACAAAAAGAAGAAGTAGAAAAATACGTTTCTTGGGCGAAAAACCGTAGCGAAAGAGAACGTCAAGCAGAAGTAAAGAAAGTTTCGGGAGTATTTACCGGCTCTTACGCACTTCATCCTTTGAGTGGCGAGAGAGTTCCTATTTGGATTTCTGATTATGTCTTAGCAGGCTATGGCACAGGAGCCGTTATGGCAGTGCCAGCACACGATAGCAGGGACTTTGCCTTTGCAAAACATTTTAATCTTCCTATAAAACAAGTAGTAGTTCCACACGGAGAACAAGAAGAAGACACTTCCTTGTGGCAAGAAAGCAAAGACTCAAAAGCAGGCAAGGTAATCAATTCCGATTTCCTTAACGGCTTAGACGTAAAAGACGCAATAAAGAAAGCAATCCAACACATAGAAGACAAAAACTTAGGCTTTGGCACAATAAACTATCGATTAAGAGATGCAATCTATTCACGCCAAAGATATTGGGGCGAACCATTCCCAATTTACTACAAAGACGGAATAGCAACTCCTATTTCCGAAAGCGAACTACCACTTTTATTGCCAGAAGTCGATAAATACCTACCAACAGAAAGCGGAGAACCACCAATAGCAAGAGCAAAAAATTGGAAAACCAAAGACGGCTATCCATACGACTGCAATACAATGCCGGGATTTGCAGGTTCAAACGCCTATTCCATAAGATATATGGATCCAAACAACACAGAAGCCTTAGTATCCAAAGAAGCAAACCAATATTGGCAAAATGTAGATTTATATATCGGAGGAAGCGAACACGCAACAGGCCACTTGTTATACTCACGCTTTATAACCAAATTTCTTTTCGATATAGGAGCAGTTTGTAAAGAAGAACCATATCAAAAACTCATTAACCAAGGAATGATACAAGGCCGTTCCAATTTCGTATATCGAGTAAAAGGAACAAACAAATACGTATCCTATAACCTAAAAGGAGAATTTGAAACCGACCCATTGCACGTTGATATAAATATAGTGGACAATGACGTCTTAGATATAGAAAAATTCAAAGCGTGGAGAGAAGAATTCAAAGACGCAGAATTTGTTTTAGAAGACGGAAAATACATTTGCGGACACGAAATCGAAAAGATGAGTAAAAGTCTTTACAACGTACAAAACCCAGACGACTTAGTAGAAAAATATGGAGCCGACACACTAAGATTATACGAAATGTTCCTTGGACCATTAGAACAATCAAAACCTTGGGACACCAAAGGAATAGAAGGAGTCAGCCGATTCATAAGAAAATTCTGGAGATTATATCACGACAAAGACAATAACTACTCGGTAAGCGAAGAAAAAGCAACAAAAGACGAACTAAAAGCATTGCATAAGACCATAAAGAAAGTACAAGAAGACATAGAAAGATTTTCTTTCAATACTTCAATTTCTACATTTATGATATGCGTAAACGAACTCTCAGACTTGAAGTGCAACAAAAAAGAAATCCTTGAACCATTGTGTATTTTATTGTCGCCATTTGCACCACACATAACCGAAGAACTTTGGAATCTAATGGGAAATCAAACAAGCATAAGTTTCGCATCTTTCCCTGCCTTTGACGAAAGCGTACTTGTAGAAAACACATTCAAGTATCCAGTTTCAATAAACGGAAAAATGCGTGCCAATGTAGAGATTGCCTTAGACTTAGACAAAGATGAGGTAGAAAAAATAGTCTTAGCCAACGCCGAAGTGCAAAAATACATTGACGGAAAACAAATAAAGAAAATCATCTTCGTACCAAAGAAGATTGTAAACATAGTTGTGTAAAACCCTACCTTTGACAACCAAAAACCAAAGCCCGAAATCAACCAAAGATTTTGGGCTTTGTTGTAAAATAAACTTGTTTTCCCAAGAGTTAAGCCCAAATGCTTGCGATATTTTCAACCAAAAGATTTCTGATTGCAAATATTGAAAATATAAGCCCTTAACTAAAAACCACAAAATCAAAGACTTAACTTTTTAAAGCCTTGAAAATGCCAAAAAAGTCTTTGATTTTTCGGATTTTTTCGCTGTTTTTTTCAAAAAAACCTTGATTTTTTCCAAAAAAAAAGGAGCTTTTCAAATTTCTAAACGAGCTTTAGAAAATTTTAAACGTGCTTTAGAAATTTCTAAACGAGCTTTTCGTAAAAAAACTCCAAATTTGCGAAAATTTAACCTCAATTTTCATCAATTTTTCGCAAGAAATTTCACAAAAATCCCAAAATGAAATTTCCGCAAAATAAAGATTTTTGTCTGTAAATTTTGAATAGAGAAATTAAGAGTTTTTTTAATGTTTTTTTGTGCTTTAAAAAATTTGTTATACCTTTGTGGACTGAAATTAAAAGAACGAAAAAATATGTAAAAAACAACGAAAAATATAATTTTAACGACATAAAAAAGCGTTTTTACTTAGATTTGGTTGAATGAAACCTCGAAAATTTCATACAATATGCCAAAGAGATAAGTGGAAAACGCTCACGAGTTATATCGTGGGCTTTTCTTATTTGGCATATAGGTAGTTTCGAGGACCTCATTCAACGATAAGAATTAAGTTCACGATTTTTTATTTTTATAAACTCGAAACTAAAAACAATAAGATATGAGGAAACATTCATTAAAGGTGCTTTGGCTGATTGCGATGCTTGTTTTGACAAGTTCTGCCTTTGCACAAAGAATCGCAATCTTTGATTTCAACGCCGGAACAGGCGTTACGCAGGTTGAAGTCGACGGTTTGTCGGCTATTTTCAACACTTATTTTTCTCCGAAAGGAGCACAGATAATCGAGAGAACAAGAGTTGATAGATTGTTGCAGGAACAGAGGTTTCAGAAATCGAAGTTCACGACCACCGACATGGTGGCTATGGGAGAGCAATTGAACGCTTCGTTGGTTGTTGTGGGAGATGTGAACGTTATAATGGAGCAATACAATGTCGATATCAGGGTTGTGAATGTTCAAACCGGCACAATCGTAGCCAAAGACGGTATTTCGTTTGAGAAAAACTCTTCTTACAGAGGCACCATGCAGCAGTTGGGAGAACGTTTGGCGAAGCAAATGGAATTGGAAATAGAGAAAATAAACATTGAAAGCAAGCCCGATAAACCCGAAATCAAGGACGAGAAAAAGAAATTGCCGGAAGACATGACCACAAAGATAACCGAAGACAATAGCAAGAGAGAAAGAACCGACGTTGTGGTGCTTCATGATTATTTGAAGCTGTATCCCGAAGATTTAGGCGAGTTCGGAGAAAATCCAAGCACGCTTATAAAAAAGATAAACGAAGAAGAAAAATACGGATACGACTCTTGGAGACTTCCGACCGAAGAAGAAATGGACATAATCCGCTCAAACGGATATGTATCGGGTCTTAAATACATGACGCAATCAGACCCGAGAGGCGTGCTTCTTCTTGTAACGACAAAAGAACCGAATAAAGAAAGAATCAAACTACCGATTGCAAAACAGGACATAAGCCTTCACGGCGGTGTAGGTTTGAGTCTGTATGAAGACGTAGGACTAGGATTTTCCATTGGAATTAAATATAAATATAAACCTTTCGATAAATATGACATAAGGCTGTTGGGAGAAATCGGAACTGCTTTTTCAGATTCTAAAACATTAACTGGTATATCAATTATTCCCGTTATGGCAGGTATAAACTACGAATACAGATTCACTGAATCAACAAGCATTTGGACAGACCTTGCTTTGGGACTTTCTATTCCTTTGTCTGGAAAAAAAGATGATTGGGGTAGCGGCTATTATTCCTCTTTCAAGCCGGGTTTTGCTTTATCTCCGGAAATCGGAATAAGATATAATGATTTTTCTTTCAGTTTTAAGTTTATTTTTTCTTCGAATGCTTGTCAAAAATATGGCTATGGTATTAGGGAGCCTATCTATGAATCACTTTATTTCCTTTTCCAAGTCGGTTATCACTTCTAAAAAATAACGGAAACAAGGTTTAACGAGCGTTCGATTTGCTTTTGCATTTGCGAACGCTCGTTTTGTTTCTTTTTTCTCCGTTATCTATTCAACTCCCATTGCTCTAAGTCGTATTTTGCTTCGACTTGTGTTTCTATTTCATCGTCTAAGGCAG
>CALGEC010000012.1 GCA_937881815.1 uncultured Bacteroidales bacterium | reverse complement strand
AGCGACCTACAAGGAAGAATCCTAAGCCAAGACGCAATCAGTGCAGGAGAAACACACTACACAATAAATGTAAGCAATATGGCAAGCGGAGTTTACTACATAAGAATAGTAACCGACAAAGCCGTAAGCACACAAAAATTGATAGTTGAATAAAAAACAACAAATCAATAACTCAAAAGAGCGACTCAAACAAAAGAGTCGCTCTTTTTTTTCTTTCATTTAGAAAAAATAAATCAAAGAAATTAGTATATTTTTGTAATTCATTTAAAAAAAGAAGAAATAGATAATGAATCAGTGATAGGAATAATTTATGGAATCATAGCATTAAAGAATAATATTGCACCACCTATGTTTTGATTCAAGAAAGCCAATGCTATTTACTCCACTTCTTTCTCCATGATTTAAAATAGAAAAACTATATAAAAACAAAAAAGCAACCACTTATTTGTGATTGCTTTTTTATTTGTGGGAGTAATAGGATTCGAACCTATGACCCTCTGCTTGTAAGGCAGATGCTCTAAACCAACTGAGCTATACTCCCCTTGTTTGCGAATGCAAAGATACAGCGGTTTTTTGAATCTACCAAATTTTTTAAAGAAAAAATTTAATTTTTCTTTGTTTTATTTATTTTTTTCAAAGAAAAAATCTCCGTTTTCAAAGACTTTTTTCCCGTTTATATAGGTGGAAATCAATTTGTTGTTGAATGTGTAATTTTCCAATGGACTCCACTTACATTTATAGTAAATATTTTCTTTTAAAATGGTTGTTTTTTGCTTTGAATCTATCAAAACGAAGTCTGCAAAGTAGTTTTCTCGTATAAATCCTCTGTTTTTTATCTCAAAAAGTACGGCTGGATTGTGCGACATCTTCTCTACTAATTTCTCTATTGTCAAAACACCTTTCTCAACTAAGTCTAACATCATCAAAAGCGAGTGTTGAATTGATGGAATGCCAGATGGCGCTTGGAAATAAGGCTTTTGTTTTTCCTCTAATTTGTGTGGAGCATGGTCTGTTGCGATTATGTCTATTTTGTCTTCGTTTAGAGCTTTTCTTAATGCGTTGCGGTCTTCTATTGTCTTGATTGAGGGGTTGCACTTTATGAGATTGCCATATTTTTCAAAATCTTCTTCCGAAAACCATAGGTGATTTGGCGATACTTCTGCTGTTATGTTTTTGTTTTCTATTTTTCCTGCACTCAAAAGTTCTAATTCTTCTTTTGTGCTAATGTGTGCAATGTGTAGTTTGGCGTTGTGTTTTTTTGCCAACTCGATTGCAAAGGCAGTTGATTTGAAACAAGCCTCTGAGGTGCGAATTAGTGAATGTATGTTGGCGGGAGTTTGTTTTCCTTCATACATTTCTTTGTAGCGAGCAGTGTTTTCTTTTATTATTTTCTCATCTTCGCAATGTGCGGAAATGATTGTGTGGTTTTTGGAAAAGATTTCTTCTAATATATCTTTGTTATCTACAAGCATATTGCCGGTTGAAGAGCCAAGAAAGAGTTTTAATCCGCAATAATCCTTAGAATCAATATTTGCAATCTCAGAGAAATTATTATTTGTCAATCCAAGAAAAAATCCATAGTTACATAGCATTTTTTCTTTTGCTAATTGGTGTTTCTCTTCTAAGGCTTGTTTGCTTGTTGTTGTAGGATTTGTATTAGGCATATCAAAAACGGTTGTTACGCCTCCTGCAACAGCGGCCATAGATTCTGATTGCATATCTGCTTTTTCTGTCAATCCAGGCTCTCTGAAATGAACATGTACATCTATTACGCCGGGTAATAAAATCAAATCCTTACAATCAATATATGTAGTATTAAAAGGCAAATCGGATAGAGGAGATGCGCTTATCTTCTCTATCCGATCATTTTTTACTAATATATTGAGAACTTCTTTTTTGCCTTCATTTACAACTAAGGCATTCTCAAAATATTTAAACATCTTATTTTATTTCTGATTCTGATTGAACTTCTGCTGCTATTGATTCATCTACTAATATTCTTCCGCAGTATTCACAAACGATTATCTTCTTGTGCATTCTGATATCCATTTGTCTTTGATGTGGAATTTTGTTAAAACAACCTCCGCAGGCATCTCTATCAACTGTTACAACAGCTAAACCATTTCTTGCATTAGAACGAATTCTTTTAAATGCAGTAAGGTATCTTTCTTCTATAAGTTTTTCGTTGCTTTCTGCTTTTTCTAAAAGTATTTGTTCTTTTTCTTCAGTTTCTTTTATGATTTCGTCAAGCTCCGATTTCTTTTGTTCAAGGTCAGCAAGCTTTTCTTCATAAATTTCTTGATATTTTTCAATTTCAGCGTTGTAACTATCAATGTGAGCGTTGAAATCTCTGATTTTTTTCTCACAAAGTTGTTTTTCTAACTCTTGAAATTCTATTTCTTTGGCTAATGACTCGTATTCTCTGTTGTTTCTAACGTTGTTTTGTTGGTCAGAATATCTGTTAATCAAAGCATCACATTCTTGCATTTGTATTTTTCTTTCAGCAATGCCTTCTTGTGAGGCTTGAATCTCTGCTTTGATTTTTCCAATTCTTGTCAATAAACCTTCTGTTTCATCTTCAAGGTCTTGAACTTCCAAAGGCAATTCTCCTCTTATGATTCTAATTTTATCGATTTGAGAACAAATTTGTTGCAATCTATAAAGAGCAATCAATCTGTTTTCAACTGCTAAATCGGCTTCCTCACTTCTAAGAACGGTTTTTGGAGCTACTTCTTCTTTTACTTTCTTTGCCATTATGTTTTGTTTTAAATATTCTTTATATGATTGGCACTATTATCCAAATGTAAGTTTGCAAAATTACAAAATTTTTCTGATAACAAAGAAAATAAGTATTCTTTTATGAAATTCTCGCTTTCAAAATGCCCAATGTCTGCAAGAAGAATGTGATTTTCGCAATCAAGAAATTGATGATATTTAATATCTCCAGTAAGGAAACAATCAACATTTTCTTTTAAAGCATCATCAACAAAATCCATACCACTACCTCCGCAAAGTGCAACGGTTTTTATTTTATCTTTTTTTCCACTTACATATCTTATGTTATGAATATTCAAAATGCTTTTTACAGTTTTCAAAAACTCTGTTGCATCAATTTCTTTCTCTAATTCTCCAATAGCTCCTAAACCAAAATATCCCTCATCTGTAATATCTTCTTTGTGTAACGGGCGAACATTTTTCAAATTCAACTTTTGAGCAAGAATTGTGTTTACTCCCATGAAGGCAGCCGAATCTAAATTTGTGTGAGCTGCATAAAGAGCAATATTATTCTCAATTGCCTTTAATAAAGTTGTAGTAACGTTGTCCTCAGAGGTGAATTTCCTTAGGCTTTTGTACACTAAGGGGTGATGAGATAAAACAAAATTACAATTATTCTTTATTGCCTCTTCAATAACCTTGCAATTCATGTCAAAACAGATATAAATGCCGGTGCAATCTGCTTCTTTGTGTCCGTAAAGCAAACCCGCATTATCATAACTCTCTTGCCAATGCAAAGGAATCTTTGAATCAAGAAAATCTACAATATCGGAAATCTTTATTTTATTTGTGTCCATTTTGTTTCTTATAAGGAGGGTTAACTATATTAAAACCTTTTGGAGGGTTCATTGTGATTTTTATACTCTTTTGAGTGAAAGGGTGTCGGAATTTTATTGTATGACAACAAAGTTTCAAATAATTATTTACAAATTCCGCAGAGCCGTATGTCAAATCTGCAACAATAGGATTGTTCTTTTCTGCAAAAATTTGACGACACTCCATGCTGCTTAGTCCAAATCCTGAGATATTTACCAAACTCAAAGAATCGTCAAAATATTTCAAAGACTCAATAAACTGATACGCTGTTTTAATTTTTTTTTCCTGCGTTTCAAAAACAAAAGTCTCATTCTTGTGTTTTAGAGGATTTTGTAAAATTGCATAATAACTAAGCTCTGTCTCATTCCATTGTTCACTCATTTTTAGTTGAGCGTGTTTCGAGCGAGCAAAAATACACAATCCCGACTCTTGATTGTCCATTGAATGAATTAAATGCAAGCCTTGTTGATTTGGATACTTACGTCTAAGATATGAAGAAGTCAAATCGAAAATAGATTTACCTTTTCCATTTGTTTTTGAGGCATAATTTACGCCTGAACTTTTGTTTACAACTATAAAAAACTCATCTTCATACAAAACAGGGAAGTAACTACGTTCTTTTTTAATGTATTTTCCACCTGAATATTTTTCATATACAACGCTTTCTCCTTTTTTAAGAATAAATTCAGGACTTTTTACAACGGCATCTTTATAACTTACACAGCCGTACATTATCATTTTCTTTGCTTTGCTTACAGAGGTTTGACCAAACTCATTAAGCAATAATTTTAATAAAGAAATATCTTCCTTTGCGGTGATTCTCATTTTTTACAATCTTAATTAAGAAAAATACAACGAAGCCTCAAAAATATGAAACTTCGTTGTATTTAAAGAATTGATAAAACTTAATTTAAAAATTAAATAAGTTCTGCTAATCTTTCTGCCAAATCGCAAACTCTATTAGAGTATCCGTTTTCGTTATCGTACCAAGAAACAACTTTAACGAAGTTTCCGTCCATTACCATAGTAAGTTTTGAATCGAAAATAGAAGAGTGAGGATTTCCAAGTATATCACAGCTTACGATAGGATCTTCAACATATTGTAAGATTCCTTTCATTGGACCTTCAGCTGCTTCTTTTATTGCTGCATTTACCTCTTCTGCTGTAACATTCTTTTCAAGTTCTACAGTTAAATCAACAACAGAACCATCAGGAGTAGGAACTCTCATTGACAATCCGTGTAATTTTCCAGCTAATTCAGGAATAACCAAACCAACTGCTTTTGCTGCACCTGTAGAAGTAGGTATTATTGAACAAGCAGCTGCTCTTGCTCTTCTTAAATCTTTGTGAGGAAGGTCTAATATGTTTTGATCATTTGTGTAAGAGTGAACAGTGTTCATTAAACCTCTCTTTATTCCGAATTTATCGTTCAATACCTTTGCAATAGGAGCCAAACAGTTTGTTGTACAAGAAGCATTTGAAACGCAAGTCATATCTTTTGTAAGTACGCTATCGTTTACGCCTAATACAACAGTAGCATCAACATCTTCTGCCTTATCTGCAGGAACTGTAAGAATAACTTTTTTAGCTCCTGCTTTGATATGCTTTGTCATTTTTTCTTTTGTTTTGAAGATACCTGTTGATTCTATTACTATATCAATGCCTAATTCTCCCCAAGGTAATTGTTCAGGATCTCTTTCAGAGTAAACTCTGATTCTTTTGCCATTTACAACTAAATATTCTCCATCTGCTTCTACTTCTCCGTCAAAACGTCCGTGTACAGAGTCGTATTTTAATAAATAAGCTAAGGTTGAAGCATCTGTAAGGTCGTTTATCGCAACTACTTCAACGTTTGTTTTCTTTTGAATGTTTCTAAAAGAAACTCTTCCTATACGGCCAAAACCGTTTATCGCTACTTTAACCATAATTATATGATTTTAGAAATGTTATTTAATATAAAAAAATTGTTGCAAAGTTAAGACTTATTTCTTCATTGCCCAAAATAAAATGTGCTTTTTTGCAAATAATTATTTCCCAAGAGTTATTTGTCTGAAAATCTGTTCTAAATTTTCACCCGATGCAAGATGTTTTGTTTCATCATCTGCAACTAATTTCCCGTTGTTAATGATTATAACACGAGAACAAACAGCTTCTACCTCTTGCATAATGTGTGTAGAAAGCAAAACAGTCTTTGTTTGTCCTATTTGTTTGATTAACTCTCTTATCTCTACTAATTGATTTGGATCTAAGCCGGTTGTAGGCTCGTCGAGTATGAGAACTTTTGGGTCATGAATCAATGCTTGTGCTATTCCTACTCTTTGCTTATAGCCTTTACTAAGCATAGAAATTTTCTTATTGACTTCTTTGCTTATACCTGTGAGTTCTATTATTTCTTCAACTCTTTGTTTTCTTATTTTTTTGTCAATTTTATGTATTCCTGCAATAAACATTAGAAATTCTCTAACATACATATCGTAATACAAGGGATTTTGTTCTGGAAGATAGCCTATGTTTGCTCTAACTTGCATTGGATTGTCAAAAATATCGTATCCACAAACTTTTACCTCGCCTTCTGTAGGAGGAATAAAGCAAGTGAGAATTTTCATCATAGTTGATTTTCCTGCACCATTAGGTCCTAACAATCCAACAATCTGTCCTTGCTCTATTTCAATGTTTATATTATCAAGAGCCTTTTGCTCTCCATATATTTTTGTAAGATTCTTTATAGAAATTGACATAATCAAAATTGTTTTTAAACTGCAAATTTACAAAATAAAACTTTCCTAAGATAGTTCTTTGTTCTATTTTTCTATTTCTTAGACTTATTTTGTAGATTTGTGTTTAGTAAATAAACGATTTCGTGCTATAATTGTTCAATAAAATACTTTCCCCGCAAGTTAAGCCCAAATGCTTGCGATATTTTCAAACAAAAGATTTCCGACTGCAAATTTTAAGAATATAAGCCCTTAACTAAAAAACACAAAATCAAAGACTTAACTTTTTTAAGCCTTGATTTTGCCAAAAAAGTCTTTGTTTTTTCGGATTTTTTCTTTGTTTTTTGCAATTTTTTCATTGATTTTTTCCCAAAAAAACCTTGATTTAATTTTTTCTATCCTTGATTTAGAAATTTCTATCCCTGATTTAGAAAATTCTAAACGAGCTTTTCGTAAAAAAACTCCAAATCTGCGAAAAATTAACCCCAATTTTCGTCAATTTTTCGCAAGAAATTTCGCAAAAATTTCAAAACGAAATTTCCGCAAAATAAAGATTTTTCTCTGCAAATTTGGAGTTGTAAAATTAAGAGTTTGTATGTGATTTTTTTGCGCTTTTAAAAATTTGTTATACCTTTGTGAGTTGAATAGATTATTAACGAAAAATTATGCCTATGGTAAAAGAAAAATAAAGATAATTTAGACTTAGAAAATTTTAAAACGACATAAAAGCGTTTTTGCTTATACTAAATTCTATGAAACCTCGAAAATTTCAAGAAATGTATCGAATGAATAAGCAGAAAACGCTCACGAGTAATATCGTGGGCTTTTCTTATTCGATACATAGGTAGTTTCGAGGACCTCATAGAATGATAAGAAAAAAGTCCCACGTTTTTTTATGCCTTGAAGTCAAAGAAAGAAAATAAGTAATCGCCATTTGGGACTTGGGCAAAGATTAAAAAAAATAAAAATATGAAGAGATTAAAATTATTAAGTTTAATTGCAGTAGCTGCAGTTATGTTCGCAGGTTGCGAAGAAACGTATGAAGGTGGTGGAAACAACGAAAATGGTAGTTCAGGTAGCATTTTCTATAACGATTGCTATTGTACAATTTCGTCAGGTATGACTAGTAATTCACTTTATACAGAAAGTGAGCCTACAATAGTTAATTTTGAAGGAGATTGTGCTGATGCAACTTGCCAAGATTTACCAGCAGAATGGCAAGAATTGTATCCATGCGAAGATGTTGATGCCTTAGGGCTAACACTTACTTGTCAGGAAAATTATTAACTTTAAAAAATAAAAAAATTTGAAAAGACAAATTAAAAAAATCGCATTGCTTATAGTAGCAATCTTAGGAGTTAATTGTGGAAACGCACAAACAGATTTCTCGATTCATTTAGGTATGCTTTTCCCACAAGGAGATTTTGCAGAAAGTCGTATGGATAATGGACAAGTTGCTTGGGGAGACAAAACAAATCGTGGTGGTGCAGGATTAGGTTTTGATGCCGGAATGAAATTTCGCTTTAATATTCCTTCGGTAAAAGGATTAGGAATTATTGCAAGTGCGGATTTCTTTTTAAATATGCCAAATGACGATGTAAAAGATTGGAAAGAAGACTTAATTTCTGAACTTGAAAAAGAGGAATATTTAGATGAATTTAGCATTGCTATACCTCATTACATAAATGTTCCTATTATGGTTGGGGTAAACTATGAATACGGAATAAATGACAATATTAAAATTTGGGGAGAGGGTGCGTTAGGTCTTAATATCGGCACTTTAACAAGTTTTAAGCAATCCTTTATTGGAACAGCTGAAGAATATGATTATTATTATGGCCATTGGTATGATGTTGATGTTGAAGAAACTGTGAAATATTCTTATAGTATAAACACAAGTTTAGCATTTCAATTTGGAGCAGGCTTTATGCTCAATGACAAATATAGTCTTGGAGTTCATTATTATTCATTAGGTTCTCAAAAAATAAAAGGAGAAGCAATGCTTGAGGAAATTTATGATGGAGAAAGTTCTATTGAAGATGAAAGATTTACTTTTAAACGCATAAATCCGGGTATGCTTACAATAAGACTTGGTTTACACTTCTAAAAACCCAAACAAAAACGCTCGTGAGTCTTTATTTTATTTTGACAAACGAGCGTTTTGTTTGTTATTTACATGAGATTTTTTTTTATACCTTTGTAATATAATTTGCTGATATATGGGATATGGAAGATAAATCATTAATTGAGTTAATAGAAATGCCTGATTAGGATTTGATGAAACTTGTTTACTTTCTCGTCTTGCAAAAATTCTTCGTGCAAAAGTTGGACGTGGTTACAGCCGTCCAAATCTTAATAATATGAGAAAGTACTATTTAATGTTTTCTTCTTGTCAGACATCTGACAATTCTGAGTTTGCAATTTGTCAGACGTCTGACAAATTAACTTGGTCTCATATTTGTGAACTTATAACTATTGATGATGCTTTGGAAAGAAAGTTTTATCTAAATGAATGTATTGCAGAAAATTGGACAGTTAATGCTTTGCATCGTCAAAAGGAAAGCGGTCTTTTTATGAGATTAGCATTAAGTAAAGATAAACAAGGAATAATGGAACTCGCTCACAGAGGGCAGGTTGTGCAGAAAGCAAAAGATGTTGTAAAAGACACTTATACATTAGAATTTCTTGGATTTGAAGATAAAAAGCAATACAAAGAAAGTGAATTAGAACAGAAGCTTATTGATAATATGCAGAAGTTTTTATTGGAGTTAGGAAAAGGATTTGCTTTTGTTGGACGTCAATATGCTATAACAATCAATAATACTCACTATCATGTTGATTTAGTTTTCTATCATAGGATATTGAAATGTTTTGTGCTTATAGATATTAAACGAGGAGCAGTAAAGCATAAAGATATTGGGCAAATGAATATGTATATGGGGTATTTCGCCAAAGAAGAAAGCGTTGAAGGAGATAATCCTCCAATAGGTATTGTTATGGGACATTATAAAGATGAACTTATGGTAGAATACGCTACGTACGGAATGGATTCTAATTTATTTGTTTCAAAGTATGAATTGTTTTTGCCAAATAAAGAAGAATTACGAAAGTTAGTTATGAATATTTTAAAGTGAATAATAAAAGTAAAACGGCGTTTCATAAAACTGAAACGCCGTTTTGTGAATATAATCCCTTAACTAAAAATTATAAAATCAAAGACTTAACTTTTTAAAGCCTTAATTTTGCTAAAAAAGTCTTTGTTTTCTTTTTCTTATTCAAAGAGTCGTTTTACTATTCGGCTCATTTTGTCGCCGGCACGATTGACTCCTTCTAATACTTCTTCGTGTGTGCATTCTGCAATGGCGTTTGGATTAAATACATTGCTGATTACCGACATTCCAAGTACGTTTAAACTGCTGTGGGAAGCGACTATTACTTCCGGAACGGTGCTCATGCCGATTGCATCTGCACCTATTGTTCTAAAAAACTTGTATTCTGCCGGGGTTTCAAAGCTTGGCCCTGTTGTTGCAAGGTAAACGCCCTCTTGAAGCGAGATGTTTTCTTCTTTTGCTATGATTTTTGCTTTTTCTCTTAGGTCTTGGTTGTAAATTGTGCTCATTGAAGGGAAGCGTGTGCCGAGTTCCTCAAAGTTTTTGCCGATTAGTGGATTTGGCATTTGGTTTATGTGGTCTTTTATAAGCATTATATCGCCTACTTTAAAGTCTGGGTTTACTCCTCCTGCGGCATTTGTTACTATAAGGGTGTGTATGCCTAAGGCTTTCATAACTCTGATTGGGAAAGTAACTTCTTGCATTGTGTATCCTTCGTAATAGTGAAAGCGTCCTTGCATACAGACAACTCTTTTGCCTCCTATTGTACCAAAAACCAACATTCCTTTATGTCCTTTAACGGTTGATTGTGGAAAATGAGGAATTTGTCCGTAGGGGATAGTAGTTTCTACCTCTAAGTTATCTACAAAATTGCTTAGTCCGCTGCCTAAAACTATTCCTACTTCGCATTGCGAGGTGTATTGCAATAAATATTCTTTTGCTTCTTTGATTTTATTTAACATCTTCTTGTATTGTTTTTTCTATTAATTGATTGTTTTCTCCGTATTGATGAACTTCTATGTCTATTGGTAAGACATAAATGTCTGCTTCAAAGTCTTGTAGTCGCATTGCGTCTTTTTCTGTTGTTAAGAGTATGGTGTTTGAGTTTGAAAACTTGTCGTAGCGATTTTTTATTTGGATTTTGTCTTTTGTTGTAAAGTTGTGATGATCGGAAAAAGTAATAGTATCTACTACTTGTGTTATTGAGTTTATGTATTCTATAATATGTTGATTGTTTGCAATGCCGGTCAAAAGCACTACTTTGTAATCCGATAGGTTTATTTGCTTTTCTTTGTTTCTTATGTGGTATGGTAGTTTATAGACTATGTTTGAGAAGAATATTTTTTGATGGGGTAGTGGTTTTAGTTTAAGAACAAAATCTTGTTTTTGCTTTTCGTTTAGTGGAGGACACTTTGTAACTACTATGTAAGTGGCTCTTTCGTATCCTTTGCGATATTCTCTTAGTCTTCCAAAGGGAATGACTCTGTCTTTAAAGAAAGGACGGTTGTATTCTGTTAGTAGTATATTTATATCTCTATTTATATAACGGTGTTGATAGGCATCGTCTAAGATTATGAGGTTTGTTTCAGGGGAGTCTTTGAGTATGTTTTCTACGCCTTTGTTTCTATCTTCGCATACTGCAACAAGTGTATCGGGGTTGCGTTTATAGATGAGTAAGGGTTCGTCTCCTACTTCTGAGGCGGTGTGATTAGGTTGCAAATGTATGAATCCTTTTGTTTTTCTGCCGTAGCCTCTGCTTAATATTGCTAAATTGAAATATGGTGATAATGCTTTGATGAGGTATTCTACAAAAGGAGTTTTGCCGGTGCCTCCAACTCTTAGATTACCTACGGATATAATTTTAACAAAGTGAGATTGTTGTTCGATTATTCCGCAATCAAAAAGTTTATTTCTTAGATATGTGATTATGCCGTACATATTCTATTTGCAATTACTTACCCATAGATAAGTGCCATCAAAAAAACTACAATAGGAATAAAGTAATCTTTTAGAATAACTGCCCTCTACGGGAGAACCATCATAATATATGTATTGCGAATTGCATTCCGGACAATGCAATAATACATTGTTTGTAGTATCTACGTAAAGGCGTCCGTTACAATCCTTAGCTACGCAACTACGTTCAAAAGTTATAAACTCGTCCCAAGATTTGCGAAAAATAACTACGCCTCTGTATCCTCCCTCGAAGTATTCCCAACCACGATTTCCGTAGTTTAAGTTAAAGTATTCTGCACTATCGGGGTCTATATAAAAGTTTACATATCCATAATCAAAGGTATCTTCACACGAGGTAAAGAGAAAACTAATGCTTATCAAGCCTAAGATTATGGATATGTGTCGTTTCATGTCTTGAAAACGTTTATTGGTTTGAGAATATTGTTGTTAGGCAAACATCTCCTACTATTTTCAAACTTTCTTTGCTGATATTTTCCATATTGTCTTGCATTGTGTGCCAGAAAGGAAAGAAACTACATGTTGGATCGTTTTGTACTATGTCTATCATAGGGATTTTTGCGTTTAAATTCACCCAATGATGATCGTCCATTATAGGATAGGTTTTTTCATTTATGAATATATTTGAATATCCTTTTGCTGTGGCAATATCCCATACTTTATTCATGATAGAAGACGCATAATGCATGGATAAACCCTCTTTTGTAAATCGTAAATTCTTGTATCCGACCATATCAAGTAAGATTCCGTAATTGGCAGTGTAGAAAGGATAGTGAGGAGTCTTGCTCCAATGTTGTGAACCTAAACACCAATCGCTTTGATCCTCTACATCGCTTTCTGCCCACGAAGGAGTGCCTTGGTCTTCTAAGTCAAAAAATACAATATCTATGCCTTGTGAGTTTTCTTTTTGGCGAAATACTCTTGCGATTTCCATCAAAACACCAACTCCACTTGCGCCATCGTTTGCTCCGTCTATGGCTTTTTTGTGGTTTTCTTCATTTGGGTCTTCGTCTGCCCAGAGTCTGCTGTCCCAATGTGCGGCTAAAACAACTCTGTCTGCGGATTGTGGATTGAAACACGCTATTATGTTTCTTCCCTCAACGTTTGTGCCGTCCCAAAGTTTAGAAGAAAATGTTTGTACATAGACTGTGTCGGCGTATTGTTTCATAAAATTGATCAAATAGTCGCCACAAAGTTGTGAGGCTTTACTCATAGGCGTTCTTGGACCAAAATCACATTGTGTCTTAACGTATGAGTATGCCGAATCAGCATTAAAAGCAGGGGTTTCTATTTTTGTGTAATCTATTTGCTCAATTGAGCTTTCTTCTTGGCTTTTTTTGCAAGATGAAAGACCAAAAATCAAAGCAAAAATTATCAATATGTTTAGTTTATTTCCCATTTTGCTCCGTCTTTTCCGTCTTTTATTGTAATTCCTACTGAGGCTAATCTGTCTCTTATCATATCACTCTTTGCCCAATCTTTGTTTGCTCTTGCGTCTGCTCTCATTTCAGCAATTATACTCATCAATCCTTCAATTATATTGCTGGTATTGTCGCTTTGTTCGCTCTTCATACCAAGTATTTCACTGAAAATGATTTCAAAGTTTTCTTTTAAGGCTGTTTTGTCTTGTTCTGTGATTGTTTCTTTTTTGTCTGAGATTAGGTTTACTAAGCGTGAGATTTCAAACATATTGGCAATTACTACCGGTGTGTTGAAATCATCGCACATTGCTTCAATACATTTTGTGAATATTGCATTGAAATCAACGCTTGTTTTATCTGAGGTTGGTAGAGAGTTGATTGTTCTTTGTGTTTCAAAGAGTTTTTTCATTCCTTTTTCTGCTGCCGAAAGTGCTTCGTTAGAAAAATCAAGTGTTGAACGATAATGTGCTTGCAAGATAAAGAAACGAATTGTCATTGGGCTATATGCTTTGTCTAATTTAGGGTGAGAACCTGTGAAAAATTCGTTTAGTGTGATGAAGTTACCAAGGCTTTTTCCCATTTTTTGACCTCCGATTGTTATCATATTGTTGTGTAGCCAATATTTTGCAGGTTCGCAACCAAAGGCACAGATTGATTGTGCGATTTCGCTTTCGTGGTGAGGGAAAAGCAGGTCTAAGCCTCCTCCATGTATGTCAAATTGTTCTCCAAGATATTTTCTGCTCATTGCAGTGCACTCTAAATGCCAGCCAGGGAAACCATCACTCCAAGGAGATGGCCAACGCATTATGTGTTCTGGTGAGGCTTTTTTCCAAAGTGCGAAATCGGCAGGATTTCTCTTTTCTTCTTGTCCGTCAAGCTCACGAGTGTTGGCTATCATCTCATCAATAACTCGATTAGACAAAATTCCGTATTTGTGAGTGTCGTTATTGTATTTTAAAACGTCAAAATAAACACTTCCATTGCTTATATAAGCGTAACCATTTTCTAATAATTTTTCTACAATTTGGATTTGGTCAATGATATGTCCTGTTGCTGTTGGTTGAATGCTTGGACGCAATATGTTCATTGAATCCATTGCTTCAAGATACCTTTGTGTGTAGTGTTGCGCAACTTCCATTGGCTCTAATTGTTCTAATCTTGCTTTTTTTGCAATCTTATCTTCTCCGCTGTCTGCATCGTTTTCTAAGTGTCCAACGTCTGTTATATTTCTAACATATCTTACTTTGTATCCCATGTATTTAAGGAAACGAAAAACAGTGTCAAATGTTAATGCTGCTCTTGCGTGTCCTAAGTGAGCATCTCCATAAACTGTTGGACCACAAACGTACATTCCAACAAAAGGAGCGTTTATTGCTTGAAATTCTTCTTTGTTTCTACTAAGTGTATTGTAAACTACTAATTTTTTTGTATTCTCTATCATAATGCTTACTTTATTTCTATTCGTTAAACTTTATTTTTCTTGACATTATTGCTGTACATAAACAAGATATTATAACAACCATAAGAAATATTGCTAATATATCTGTTATGTATATTCTAATTGGGAAACTATCTACTATGAATGAAGATCCCATTTTTATGATTCCAAAATGTTGTTGTAGTAAACAAAATATTGTTCCTAAGATTAGTCCGCTTATCATTCCTATTACACTCATCATTACTCCGTTTATGAAAAATATTGAGTGAATATCTTTTTTTGTTGCGCCCATTGTTCTTAGTATCATTATGTCTTTTTTCTTTGTCATAATGAGTAGGGATAATGCTCCCATAATATTGAAACTTGCAATAAAGATAATGAATCCTAAGATTATATATACGGCCAATTTCTCTGCTTTTACAACTTTGTAATAAACAGGATCTTGTTCTAATCTATTTTTTACAACATAGGTTTTAGGAATAATTTTTTCTATTTCATACTTTGCTTTTTCTGTTTTTTTAGTCTCTTTTAGTTTAATGTTAAGATTGCTGACTTGATTTGGCGATAATTCTAATAAACTTTGCGCAAAAGAAAGAGGAACTATTGCTACGTTGTCGTCAATCTCACTTCGAGTTAAAAAACTACCAGAAAACAAGGCTTTACTTATATTTAAATTGTCCTCGGGCACTATAATTGTTGTTGGATTCTTTTTGGGAATACAGAATTGTATAGGAATATTGTGCTTTTCTGCTCCTTGATAAAGCGACATTCTTAACATAAGAGAATAACCCAAAACACAATTTGGTTTATCCTTATTGTAAAGTGAAGTATTCCCTATTTGCATTGTTGTATCTATGTTGGAAATTTTAAAAAACTCTTCTTTTACTCCATACATATCAACAATACTTTGAGCGTTTTCAAAGGAAATAAGCACCGATTCTTTAACTACAGGTGTTATTGCTTGTACCTCTGCAATAGATTCTATTTGTTTGAGGTTTATATCTTCAAGATTTATAATTTTTCCTTTGCTTGGCTCTATTATTAAGTCGGGATTAGAATAGCTAAGCATATCCGAAGCAAGGGAAGTAAAACCATTGAAAACGGAAAGTACAATAAGCAACGCCATAGTTACAACTCCTACACCGATAAGAGAGATTAAAGATATTATGTTAATAACTTTAAGTTCTTTCTTTGAGAAGAAATATCTCATCGCTATGAAGAAGCTGAATCGCATCAAAGACTGTTTTTTAAGATTTTAGTAATCTATCAATATTTTCGCTATAATCTAAACTGTCATCAACAAAGAAGGTTAAATCTGGAATGATTCTCAATTGATTTCTTTCCATTGCGGCAAGCTTATTGCGTAAGAATGGTTTGTTAGATTGAACTAATTGATAAACCTCATCATTTGTAACGCCAGAAAGAGCAAATATGCTAATATATATCTTAGCTATTGATAAATCTGAGGAAACCCTTACACGCGTTACTGTAATCATTGCACCTTTAAATAGGTTTTTAGATTCATATCTCAGAATCTCGCCCATATCTTTTTGAATCAAACGGGCTACTTTTTGTAATCTATTATTATCCATAGATTGCAAAAATACGAAAAAATAATATTTTCTTATTAAAACAAAGAAAAAATAGTATTTTTGCCGTATGAAATTAAGATTAACAAAGGAATTTAGATTTGAAATGTCTCACGCACTTGATGAATATCAAGGATTGTGTAGAAATCTTCACGGACACTCCTATAAATTGTTTGTTACAATAATTGGGGATTACGAAAAAACAATTACAAACAATGACTCAGGAATGGTTTTAGACTTTAAATCAATCAAAGATTTGGTAGAAAAAAATATTATCCAAGATTTTGATCATGCAGTAGTTCTTTGCAAGAATAGTTCCTTTGCTTCTGCGTTGCAACAAACAAATACAAAACTTATTTTGTTTGATAATCAACCTACGTGCGAAAACTTAATTATGGAATTTCATAAAAGAATTACGAGCATTCTTCCAAATAAAATCAAGTTGGCAAGACTTAGACTACACGAAACAGAAACTTCTTTTGCTGAGTGGTTGATTGAAGACAATGAATAATAAAATAAAAAATTATGAATAACGAAAAATTTCAATTTCCTCAGATTGCAAAGTGGATTTTTTCACTTTCTATTATTGGATTGATTATTTATCTAATGTGGTATTTTCGTTTTCTTGTTGTATGCATTCTTTTAGCATTGATACTTGCATTTATGGGAACACCAATACAAAACATACTTCAAAAATTTCACATAGGTAAATTTCACTTTTCAAGAACGATAACAACAATATTAACATTAGTGTCACTTGTCTCAATATTTACACTTTTAGGTTACTTAATTGTTCCTTTGTTTATTAGTCAAGCAATGGAGTTTGCAAATCTTGATGTCTATAAAATTGCAAATTATTATGCCGAACCAATAAGTAAGATAGAGCAATTCTTGTATGAATACCAACTATTGCCACAAGACAAAAGTTTAGAGACTATTTTTTCTTCTTATATTTTAGAAACGCTTAACACAATAAACCTTACAAATATTGCAGAGACTATGATAAGCCTTACAAGCAATATAGTAATGGGCACATTCATTGTTTTATTTGTAACATACTTCTTTTTAAAAGACAATAACTTAGTAAACAAATTTATAAATGCTGTTACACCAGATTTATATTTAGATGAAATTCACAAAATTCTTTCTTCTTCACGCTCTCTTATTAGTAGATATTTCTTAGGCATTTTTTCCGAAATCTTAATTATGATTGCCTTACTTTCTTTGGGCTTTTATTTGGTTGGATTGAAAAATGTAATTCTTATAGCCACTATTTGCGGAGTTATGGTCATTCTTCCATACATCGGAGTCTTAATTGGAGGGGTTGTAGGCTTAATGGTATGTCTTACAAGCTATCTTGGAGCTGATCCAACCCTCGATATAATTCCTATAATCATTAAGTTCCTTAGTGTTTTCGCAATTGTAAAACTTATAGATGACTTTATACTACAACCACTTATTTATTCAAAAAGTGTAAAAGCTCATCCGTTGGAAATATTCTTAGTTATACTAATGGCAGGCGAAGTAGGAGGCATTTTAGGTATGATTTTAGCAATACCTGTCTATACATTATTTAGAATAATAGCCAAAGAATTTTTCGTAAAGTGGAAATTCATAAAGAAAATAACTGAAAATCTTTAAAAACTTAGTATTTTTGCAAACAAGCAACAAAGAAATGAAAAAGATTATCAAGTTTTTTTTACAAAAAGTACCACGAAAATACTTACAAAAGTTAGTTTTAGTATTTAAAATCTTTGCAAAGCTATTTTATTTGGGCAACAAAAAAGAGTGTCCTGTATGTGGGAAACATTATCGTAAGTTTTTACCATACGGATACGTTGTTTCAAGAGAAAATGCTTTGTGTCCAAATTGCTTATCTTTAGAAAGACATCGTTTATTGTGGCTTTACTTCAAGAAAGAAACCAATTTATTTAACGAAAAGCTTTCTTTCTTACACATAGCCCCAGAGATGTGTTTTATACCTTTGTTTAAAAAATTACCAAACCTTGATTACAAAACAGCAGACTTAGAATCACCTTGGGCAGATATTCATTTGAATATTGAAAATATGCCATTGGAAGATAATAGTTTTGATGTTCTTATGGCAAATCACATACTTGAACACGTAAACGACCTTCCAAAAGCATTGAGTGAAATAAAACGCGTACTAAAACCAAATGGATGGGCAGTATTACTAAGTCCTATCAATCCAAATAGAGAAACCATATACGAAGATTTTACAATTACAGACCCGATAGAAAGAGAAAAACATTTTGGACAAAAGGACCATGTAAGAGAGTTTGGAAAAGATTACGCAAATGTTTTAGAAAAAGCAGGATTTGAAGTAGAAGAAAATAGATTTGTTGAAACCCTTTCCTCAGAAGAATTAGATAGGTTTGCAATAGCAAAAAAAGAAAATTTAAATATTGAACATCATATTTTCATAGTGCGTAAAAAGTAAAAGGAATGAAAATAACACTAATCGGAACTGCATATCCATACCGCGGAGGCTTAGCTTCGTTTAACGAAAGACTGATGAGTCAATTTCAAAGCGAAGCTGATGAGGTTGAAATCAAAACTTTCACTTTGCAATATCCCTCAATACTTTTTCCAGGCAAAACACAATTTTCTTCAAGCGAGAACACAAATAATTTTTCCATAGAACGCTGTGTCAATTCCATTAACCCATTTAATTGGATTAAAGTAGGCAGAAAAATAAAGAAAGAAAAACCCGATATTGTTATTATAAAATATTGGATGCCTTTTATGTCTCCTTGTTTTGGCACAATAGCTCGCATAATCAAAAACAACAAAAAAACAAAGATAATAGCAATTGCTGACAACATTATTCCACACGAAAGACGTTTCTTTGACTCTTGGCTAACAAAATACTTTGTTGGTTGTGTCGATGCTTGGATTGCAATGAGCCAAAGTGTGTTTGACGACATAGCACTCTTTAACAAAACAACTCCTCGCTCTCTTTGCTTTCACCCGTTGTTTGATAACTTTGGCGAAAAAATAGAAAAAGACAAAGCACAGAAAATCTTGGGATTACAAAACAAAGAAATAAATATTTTATTCTTTGGTTTAGTCAGAGATTACAAAGGATTAGATTTTTTAATCAAAGCTTTATCAGATTCACGCTTAAAAGAATTTCCTCTACATCTTACAGTAGCAGGAGAATTTTATGAATCGCAATCAAAATACGATGAAATAATAGCGGAATTAGGCTTAAAAAACATAACAATTCACAATAAATTCATAGCAAACGAAGAAGTAAAAAATTATTTCTGTGCTTGCGATTTAGTGGTTCTTCCATATAAAACAGCGACTCAAAGTGGCGTTACACAAATTGCCTTTCATTTTGAAAAACCTATGTTAGTTACTGACGTAGGAGGCTTATCCGAAATAGTAAAACACGGAAAGAGCGGATTTGTTTGCCAACCTAATGTAGAATCTCTTGCAGATAGTTTGTATGAGTTTTGCAAAAACAAAACAGATTTTAGCGAAAGTATAATAGAAGAAAAGAAAAAATTCTCTTGGGCAAATATGACTAAGTCCATTAAAGAATTACACATAAAAACTCTTGAAAAATAAATGATAATACGAAGTAAAGCACCATTAAGATTAGGATTAGCAGGCGGGGGAACAGATGTTTCTCCATTTTCTGATATATATGGCGGTTGCATTCTTAATGCCACTATAAGTTTATATGCATATTGTGATATTATTCCTCACAATGAAGGGAAAATTCGTTTCTTTTTAGAGGATAAAAATCAAAGATATGAATACGATAGCGTAGAACAACTTCCAATAAACGGAGAAATAGACCTTTTAAAAGCCGTTTACAACAGAATTGTCAGAGATTTCAATGTCGGAAAGTTATCTTTTGATATTCATACCTTTGTTGATGCACCGGCAGGTAGTGGATTAGGAACTTCTTCCACCTTAGTAGTTGCGGTTTTAGGCGCATTTGTTCAATGGTTGAAACTTCCGCTTGCAGAATACGACATTGCGTCATTGGCATACAGCATAGAAAGAGAAGATATGTTGCTTGCAGGAGGAAAACAAGACCAATACGCAGCAACATTTGGAGGATTTAATTTTATGGAGTTTTATGCAGAAGGAAAAGTTATTGTAAATCCTCTTCGCATCAAAGATAAAATTCTAAATGAACTTTCAAGAAATATAATTTTGTTTTATACCGCTACATCAAGAGACTCTGCCAAGATAATAGAACAACAACAAAAAAATGTGATTGCAAATAACACACAATCAATAGAAGCAATGCAACAACTAAAACACCAAGCTGTGTTGATGAAAGAATCATTGCTTAAAAGCGATTTAGATAAAATAGGAGATATTCTTAACCTTGGTTGGCAATATAAAAGACAAATGGCAAGAGGTATAAGTACCGATTTATTTGAAAGCGTATATAATGCAGCACTTCAAGCAGGAGCGAGCGGAGGTAAAATATCTGGTGCAGGCGGAGGAGGATATATTTTCTTTTATGCACCAGAAGCAAAAAGATATGATGTTATTAAAGCCTTAGATTCTTTTGGAGGAAAGGTTAGACGATTTGAATTTACAAACCAAGGCTTAGAAACGTGGCAGATTTAACTAAAAAAATAAAAGAAGCCATAATCCTTGCAGGCGGAAAAGGCACAAGGCTGCAATCAGTTGTAAGTAATGTGCCAAAACCTATGGCTTTGATTGGCAAAAAACCTTTTCTTGCATTACTCTTACAATACTTGCAATCGCAAGGAATTGAAAAAGTTGTTTTATCTGTTGGTTATATGTATGAAATAATACAAGAAACCTTTGGCGAGAGTTTCAATGGACTTTCTATTTCTTATAGTATAGAATCGGAACCTTTGGGAACAGGTGGAGCAATAGCAAAAGCAATGACTATGGTAGAGAGTCAAAGTGTTCTTGTCTTGAATGGCGATTCGTTTATCAAGATTGACCTTGAAGAAATAGAGAGAAAAATTCCTACTTCAAAAAATCACTCACTTCTTGTTTTGAAAGAAATGAATAATGTTTCAAGATATGGCTCCGTTGTTTTGAAAGATGAGGTTATAACAGCCTTTGAAGAAAAACAATTCAAAGAAAAAGCCTTGATAAATGCAGGAGTATATGTCTTGAATAAAGATATATTTAAAGATAAGAACTTACCTGAAAAATTTTCTTTTGAAAAAGACTTTTTGGAAAAGGAAGTGGAGAAAGGAAATCTTAGAGGCATAGTAACAAATGGTTATTTCATAGACATAGGAGTGCCGGAAGATTATCAAAAAGCCCAAATAGAATTAGTAGAACAAATAGAAATAAAAAAATAATAAAGATATATGGAACTTAATATCCCTTTGAATCTTTGTAATGAAGAGAAAGAAATAGTAAATGCAAACAATGTAGCAACCGTTGTAGGCTCTGGAAGTGTAGAAGTCTTTGCAACGCCTGCTATGATAGCACTTATGGAAAAAACAGCAAACAATTCTCTATGCAACTATTTGCCTGAAGACTGCGTAACCGTTGGAGTAGAAATAAATACCAAGCACATAAAAGCCTCAGCAATAGGAAAAGAGATTGTTTGCAAAAGCGAATTGATAAAAGTTGATGGAAAAAAATTGTTTTTCAACATAACGGCCTACGAAGGAGAAGATATGATAGGACAAGCCTCACACACAAGAGTTGTTGTGAACAAAGAAAAATTCTTAAACAATCTAAAATAAAGATTCAATGAACAAAACAATAACAAATAGCAAAGACTTTAAAATGACAGCCAAGACAATGGCTGGTTTAGAGGAAGTCTTAGCAGAAGAATTGAAAGCCTTAGGAGCAAAAAACATAGAAATACTTAAACGAGCAGTGAGTTTTGAGGGCGATATGACCCTTTTGTACAAAGCAAACTATTGTTTAAGAACAGCACTCTGCATTTTAAAACCCATAGCCTCATTTGTAGCAAACAATGAGAGAGAATTATACAACGAAGTCTATAAAATAAAATGGGAAAAGTATATGAATCCCGATGCGAAACTCTTTATTGACAACTCAGTTAATAGTGAAATTTTCACGCATTCGCTTTACGCTTCTCAAAAAACAAAAGACGCAATATGCGATAGGTTTCGTAAGATGTTTAATCAAAGACCTACCGTTACAAAAGACGAATACGAAATAAAACTTAACCTACATATTTGGGAAAATCAAGTAACAATTTCCTTAGACTCCTCAGGCGATTCTTTACACAAAAGAAATTACAGAGCAAATATGGGACAAGCTCCATTGAACGAAGTAACCGCAGCAGGATTGATACAACTTAGCGGTTGGAAAAAAGATTGTAATTTCTTAGATCCAATGTGTGGAAGTGGAACTCTTTTGATTGAGGCTTGTATGTATGCTTATAATATTCCTGCTCAATATTACAGAAAGAAATTTGCCTTTAAGAAATGGAGCGACTTTTCAATGCCGGAATGGAAACGAGTAAAAGAAGAAGCAGATAAACAAATCAGCGATTTTGATTATGAAATTTGGGGTTCAGACCTTTCATCTTCTGCAATAGCACAAGCAACCGAAAATATAAAACTAACAAAACTACACAAAGACATTAAACTTTTCCGTTGCGAAATAGAAAAACAAGAACCGCCACAAGGCAAAACACTAATTATTACTAATCCTCCGTATGGCGAAAGAATAGAAGTAGAGGATATTTACGCTCTTTACGACAGAATAGGCACAGCCTTGAAATCAAAACACGAAGGAAACACTGCCTGGGTTATTTCTTCTGACTTTGAAGCCTTGAAAAGAATAGGCTTAAAACCAAGTAAAAAAATTCCAATCTACAATTCTAATCTTGAATGTAGGTTCTGCAAATTTGAACTCTATCATGGCACAAGACGATACGGTAAACAAGAATAAAAGAAAGAAGATTTAAAACTTTAAAACAAAGAAAGCAAAAAACAAAACGCTCGTTTGTCTGAATTAAACAAAGACTTACGAGCGTTTTTTGATTGGATTATCAAAATTTATTATAGATATACACATTTCTATAATAAACTATCATATATGATTAGTTTTCTTTTTTAAATTCATTATGACCTACTTTTTCGTAAGTATTTCCATGATTTCCATGATACTCTTTCCCAAAAAGACCTTGCATTTCTCTTATAGTCTCGCCATCTTCTGTACGCCATCTTTTACTTTTACCACGACCGCTACCTCCAAAATCACCAGTCATAGCTCCAATAAATAAAGTAAAGATAAGATATAAACCAATTATTATAATAACTATATAGAACGCTAAAATAAGAAGACCAACAAGTACGTAAATAGGAAATAGTACAGCATGAGCACCAAAGATCAATGCAATAGTTGTCATAACACAATATTTCCATTTTTTACCCTCTATCATTGGTAACCTCTTTCTTAAATACATGACTATATACCCCACAGAAATAATTGCAGGCAATACAAGTCCTATATATAGCATATATTCAGATTCTGGGGCTAATGAAAATAAACATAGAGGGCAAAGAATGCCTATTATTCCAGAAAAAACCCAAAAAAGAAAGCTGTGTAAAGCTAATTTTGATTTGTAATCAGCATTGAATTTTTGTAAGTAATTTGCTTCTTTTTCATTAATCCATAGATAAATATTCTTTGGACTCTTCCAAAGAAATTTTAAACCTTTTTTCATTTTCGTAAAATTTTTAATTTGTTTAAATAAATTTTTATTTGATTGCCCAAGTCCCAAATGGCGATATGTTATTTCTTTGACCTCAAGGCATAAAAAAACGTGGGACTTTTTTCTTATCATTGTTTGAGGTCTTGGAACTACCTTGTCTATTGAATAAGTAAAGCCCACGATATTACTCGTGAGCGTTTACTGCTTTACTCTAAATAGACAATTTGAAATGTTCCAAGTTTCAAACAATTAAGTATAAGCAAAAACGCTTTTATATGTCGTAAAAATTTAACTCAGTCTAAATTATCTTTCTTTTTCTTTTACCATAGGCATAAATTTTCGTTACTAATTTTTCAACTCGCAAAGGTAAAACAAATTTCTTAAAGTACAAAAAAATCTTATACAAACTCTTAATTCCATAACTCAAAGTTTTAAGAAAAAAATCTTTATTTTGCGGAAATTTCATTTTGCAAAAAAAAGTAGTTCCTTGACGAAAATTGAGCGAAAAACAAGGGTAATTTTTCCGAAAGCTCGTTTAGAATTTTCTAAATCAGGGATAGAAATTTCTAAATCAAGGATAGAAAAAATTAAATCAAGGTTTTTTTTGGAAAAAATCAATGAAAAAATTGCAAAAAACAGCGAAAAATTTGGCAAAATCAAAGACTTTTTTGGCGTTTTTAGGGCTTTAAAAAGTTAAGTCTTTGATTTTGTGTTTTTTAGTTAAGGGTTTATATTTTCAAAATTTGCATACGAAAATCTTTTGCTTGAAAATATCGCAAGCATTTGGCGTTAAGTGGTGGTGAAACAAATTTATTTTTATTGCAAACGGACTTACGAAGGTGGTTATTTGTCTTGTTTTATTATTTCTATTGCTTTTTGTAGTTCTTTGTCGTTCTCTTTTACAACCATGTAATAGTATTTTACTCCGTAAAGATTGCGAGCGATGAGTGCTTTAAGGGTTGAGGCGATATAAATGTCGGATTCTTTGTTCATCTCCTTCATTTTTTCGTCTTCTTTTGTGGCGTTTTCTATTATTTCTTTTACTAATTTGTCTTTTTCGGTAAGGGCTTTTGCGTAGTCTTCATAAGAACGATAGCAAGATGTTGAATCTTCTATTTCTTTCTTTAAATAGTTGATGACAATTTGATTAACCCATTCTTTTTTTATTTGTATTTTTTCTACGCCTTCTTGTTTTGCGTAGTTTTCAAACTCTTTTAATAGTCCTAATTTTTCGTATTCTTTTTCAAATGTGGTGAAATCGGGTGCTTTTTTAAGGAAATCTTCTCTGTTTTCTTCAACCCAACTTAGTGCAAAGGAGTTAAAAAGACCTTTTGAGCGTAAGTTGATAAGATAATCGCTTGCTCTTGAAGTATCTTGTGGGATAACAACATCTGGCATTATTCCCCACGCGATACTATCTGCTGCATTGGCTGAGTCTTGTTCTGCTGTGTATGGTTTTTGAATACATCTACCGCTTGGAGTGTAGTATCTTGATGTTGTAAGACGTATTTGGCTTTTGTCTTCGAGCGTAAAAGGACGTTGAACTAAGCCTTTTCCGAATGTTCTTTGCCCAACAATTTTTCCTCTTTTCCAATCTTGCACTGCTCCGCTAACGATTTCAGAGGCTGAGGCTGTGTATTCATCTACTAAAATCACAAGTCCTCCTTCTTCCCAAAGACCTTTTCTTGTTGCATCGTAGGTTTGTTTTGGTGAATGTATGCCTTGTGTATATACTATTGTCTTATTGCCTGATAAAAAGTGATCTCCAATTTCAAATGCTATGTTTAAATAACCTCCTCCATTGCTTCGTAAATCGAAAATCAAATCTTTCATTCCTTGTTCTTTGAGTTCTTTTATTGCTTGAGAGAATTCGTCGGTTGAGGTTTGAGCAAAACGATTTAAACGTATATATCCAATTGAATCATCGAGCATAAACCAAGTGTCAATGCTGTGAATAGGTATTTTATCTCTTGTTATGTTGAATGTTATAGGCTCTTTTCTGTTAGCTCTTTTAACACTTACTTTTACTTTTGAGCCTTTGTCTCCTCTTAGGTTTTTGAAAACCCAATCGTTTTTTATGGAATCGCCTGTTGCGGGTTTGTCATCTACCTTTATTATAATGTCTCCTGCAAACATTCCAACCTTTTCGGCAGGTCCTCCGCTTATTACCTCTACTACGTGAATGCTATCGTTGAGCAATTGAAAACTAACGCCAATTCCATCAAAGTTGCCTTCTAATGGTTCGTTCATTTTCTTTACTTCATCTTTGTTTATGAAAACTGAATGAGGGTCAAGTTCTTTTAACATAGCCTCTATTCCTTTCTCGGATATTCTTTCCAAGTTTGTAGTGTCTACATAAAAATAATTTATCAATGCTAAGGTTTGTCCTGTCTTTGTTGTAGCAAATCTTAAAGTATCGTTTTGAGAAAAAGAAAGCATACTGCTTAATAAAAAACAAAATAAAATAACTCTTTTCATAACTTATTGACAATATTTATTTAGTGTTTAACGTTAGTTTTATTGTTTTATTTTAATAAAATTGTAATATTATGGATATTTATTTGATTTTTATTTTGTTGGCTTTTATTGTTTCCGTAGTAGGTTTGTGGAAAATATTTGAAAAAGCAGGTGAAAAACCATATTATGTTTTGATTCCATTTTGGAATATTTGGGTATGGATAAAGATAATTGATAAGAAAAAATGGTGGTTTCTATACTCTTTGATTCCTTTCCTTAATGTCTTTATTATTATGCTTATGATTGTAGAGACAGTTAAGTGTTTTAGAAAAAATGGTTTTTGGTATCAATTACTCTCTATTTTAATTCCTTTTATAATTCTTCCTATTCTTGGATTTTCTAAAAAAGAAACTTATACACATCCAAAAGATTTACCAACTTTTAAGGTTTCTACCATAAGGGATTGGGTCGATAGTATTGTATTTGCTATTGTTGCAGCAAGCGTTATAAGAACATATTTCTTTGAAAGTTATATGATACCGTCTTCTTCTATGGAAAAAAGTTTGTTGGTAGGAGATTGCTTGTTTGTCAGTAAGTTGGCTTATGGCCCAAGAGTGCCTAATACGCCTTTGGCTTTGCCTTTGATGCATCATACAATACCTGGACTCAACACAAAGAGCTATCTCGATTGGATAGAGCTCGATTATCATCGTTTGCCAGGCTTCGGAAAAGTTAAAAGAGGCGATGCAGTGGTGTTTAATTATCCTGATGGTGATACGGTTTCTACTTTTTATCAATCAAATGAAAGTTATTATTCGCTTGTTAGAAGGTATGGGCGAGATAGGGTTTGGAGTAATAAAGATGAGTTTGGAGAAATAATTTCGCGTCCAATAGATAAGAAAGAGAATTTCATAAAAACTTGTGTTGGATTGCCAGGTGAGGTACTTTCAATTGAGAATGCAGTGGTGCATATCAATGGAAAACCTATGGAAAGTCCAAAGGATTTTCAATTAACTCACAGAATAATTACAAAAGATAATAATACATTAAATGAAAATGAATTATTAGAACTTGGAGTTAGTAAGGAAGATATGGCAATGATGTATTATTTCTATTATATTCCTCTTTCTGAAACGCAAATAGAAACTTTAAGCACTAATCCGTTTGTTGAGGTTGAACCATTGAATGAAGATGTGCAACTTTCCTCTCAACAAACAAAATATTATTGCAAGTTATTTATTCACCCTGATATTTATGATAAACAAAGCTTCCTTTTGCAAGCAGGAATCGATACAAACGCTATCAATAGTTTAAAGAATTATGCAACCCTTCCTTTGTCAAAAGAAATAAAACAAGCGATAGAAAAACTTTCTTATGTTGAAAGTATTGAGCCAGTGATAACAAAAAAAGGATTTAACGACCCTTCAATGTTTCCACACAAAGATTTAGGTTGGAATAATGATAATTATGGTCCTATAACTATTCCTAAAAAAGGAATGAAAGTAAAACTTACACAAGATAATATAGCCTTTTATCAAAGAGCAATTGAGGTGTTTGAAAAACAAAAGGCAATAGTAGGGGAAGAATATACTTTTAAAATGGATTATTACTTTATGATGGGAGATAATCGTCATAATTCAGCAGATTCTCGCTATTGGGGATTTGTGCCAGAAGACCATATAGTTGGAAAAGCCTCTGTTGTATGGATGTCATTTAATAAAGATCAAAATTCATTCTTGAAAAAGATTCGTTGGAATAGAATATTTAAAACAGTAAACTAATATTCATTAAAATAAAACAAAGAAATAATAATCTTATTCAAAGAAAAAATCTTCGGAAAAGTTCACTAAGAAAATTTGTTCTCTTGCTCGGGTAACGGCAGTGTAGAGCCAACGGAAATAGTCTTGATTTAAAGCTTCCGAGGCTTGCACTTCGTTTAGAATAAAGGCGGTGTGCCAATCTCCTCCTTGTGCTTTGTGGCAGGTAATGGCTTTTGAAAATTTTACTTGCAAGGCATTGAAATATTTATCTTCTTTTACGGATTTGTGAACAAGTGCTTTGTTGTTGCAATCCTTTTGATAGTAAGAGAAAATGTTATTATAGAGTTGCCTTTCTTTTTCTTGCGATAGATGAGCTTGCTTTTCGCTTAGGGTGTCGAGCATAATTGTTAATTCTATTGGAGTTTGGCTTTCGTTAATCTTTGCTTCGATGTTGGCAAAGTTGAATCCGAATTTTTCTTCGTAAGAATATATATTCGTAACCTCTACAATATCTCCGTTTGCTATGAAATCGGAATATTCATTTTCTGTTTGCCAATAATAGTTGTTGCGTATTGACATTAGTTTTTCGCCAATATCTATTATGTTTTCCTTTTCTAAAATTCTGTTTCTAATGTATTGATTGAGTTGATTGGCAGCAAAATTGCTTCTTGTAACGACTACTACTTCTTTTTCTCCAATTTGTCTGTATTGATTCACAAGTGTGTCTTCAAAATCAATGGCTTCTATTTGTTTAAAGTCTTTGTGGTTTTGTGTTTTAAAGATTGGTAGTTGCGTTTTGTTCTCTATTGCCCAGCGAATGTTTGCTGCGTTTTTCAAAATCCCTGATTTTAAGGCTTGTCTTACTACTTGGGTTAGTTGATAATAGCCTATTGGTTCGGCAAATCTTTGATTTAGATAGTCGGCATCAAGAGCGAAGGATTCTCTACTGCCAACGGGTGGGAGTTGGGCTTTGTCTCCAAGAAGTATTATTTTGTTTTTGACTCCGTTTTTAACGTATGAGAATAGGTCTGTTAGTAAATTGTCGCCTTCTCCAATCATTGAGGCTTCGTCAATTATGTAAATGGTGTGGTGATTCTTGTTTTCTTTTAGTTTAAGGCATATATTTGAATAATAATCTATTTGAGTGTAGTAGATTTTTTTGTGAATTGTGTAGGCTTGTTGTAAGGAACGATTGCTTAATACTTTGGTTGCTCGTCCTGTTGGTGCAAGAAGTTCTGTTCTTATGCCGTAAAATGGGAGGGTTTTAATGAGTGCAGAGATTATTGTGGTTTTTCCTGTCCCTGCATAGCCGTCTAATATAAATATGTCGCAGTCGTCTTTGTGAAAAATAAAGTTTGAGAGATTTTTCACAAGGTTTTCTTGGTCTTGTGTCAAGGGGAATTTACAGAAACTTTCAATTTGTTTTACAAACATCTATTCTGCTGTTTCTAATATTTTGTCAAGATTTTTTGTGTGAGAGGTTTCTATCTCTCCTTTTGAGTTTGAGTAGATGAATATTGCGTCATATTCAGGGTGTTCTTTGAGAAATTCTTCTGCTTTCTCTTTTCCCATTACCATAAAGGCAGTTGCCAATCCGTCTGCTGTGGTTGCGTCATCTGCAATTACCGATACGCTTAATAGATTGTGGGAAACAGAGCGTCCTGTCTTTGGATTGATTGTGTGAGAAAGGCGAATGCCGTCTTCTTCTATGTATTTGCGATAGTTGCCACTTGTTACTATGGATTTGTTTTCAAGCTTAACAAAGTTGTTATACTCTCTTTCGGCATACATATCTTTGGAAGGTTTTTCTATTGCTACTCTCCATTGTTGTCCGTCAGGCTTTCGACCGCTTGCAAAGACTTCTCCACCTACATCTACTATGTGTTGTTTTATGTTATTGCGGATTAAATATTGGCTAATCTTGTCTGTGGTGTAGCCTTGTGCTATTGCGTTGAAGTCTATTCGTGTTTGAGGATATTGTTTTATTAGTTTTCCGTCTTCTATTCTTAGTTTGTCATATCCTACATAAAGCATCATTGAGTCGATTTCTGCATCTGATAGTTTTTTTCTTTCCTTTGCCGCAAATCCATGAGCTTCTATCAATGCTCCAAGGCTGATATCGAAAGCTCCGTCTGTGAGTTTGGAAATTTTTTCTGCGGCTATGAAGTTCTCTAATAAGATATTGTCTAAGGTGTTTCTTTGATTGTTGTTTATTTCGTTGAGGTTGGAATTTGGATTCCAAAGAGATATAGAGTTATCTATTGTTGTGAGAATCCTATCTATACCTTTTTTGATTTCAGATGAGGTTTGCCAGTTGTTTTTTGAGCACCATTTGTCTTCGGGAGCAAAATATACTATATGATAATAGGTGCCTTGTGTTCTGCCGTTAAGGGTATATTTTTTTAATTCAGGATTTGAGCTGTTGTTACACGCTGAAATAAAAATTAGAATCAAAGAAAGAGAAAAATAAAACGGTGGTTTAAAAAATTTATTCATAGAATCATTTTTATAATTTGTGCAAAGATAGTGTTTTGTTTCCCATTTTAATTTGTTTAAATTTTGAATTGTTGATAAATGTCTGATTTTGCGTAAAATAAAATTTTAAAATAAATGTAACATTCTAAGTTTAGTGCCGTAAAAACAGAATAAAAAATGGTAATTTTTGGGAGTAAATGGAAAAAAGTTATCAACAAATGTATTTTTTTGGGATAAATGTAGTAATTTTACAAACTGAAAAATAGTAGAATTATGTCATCAATTGTAGGTATAGAGTTTTGCAAAATCGATTCAAACGGCAGGTTGAAATTACCTGTTGCTTTGAAGAAGCAACTCGTTACTTCCGATGATGCAAGGTTTGTTCTCAGAAAAAGTATTTATAATTCGTACTTGGAACTTTTTACTTACTCCGATTTTCAAGAAGAAGTGTCAAGACTTCAACGTAATCTTAACCCTTACGACCCAAAAGCGAAAAGGTTATTTAGAAAATTAACCCAAGCAAATATAGTTGAGCTTGATGGAAGTGATAGAATCCTTATACCTGCTGAGCAAAGAAGTATGGTAAACATTGATAAGGATATCGTTTTGCTTGCATCAGGAAAATTTATTGAGGTTTGGGATGCTGAAACCTATAATTCGCTTGACCAAGATGAGTTCGATTATATCTCTTCTGCTGAGGAACTACTTGGTAACATACAAGAGGTCGATTGTAATAAGGATTAAGATTTAGAAAATGCAGAAAGAAGAATATCATATTCCAGTAATGTTAGATGAATGTATGGAAGGCTTAGATATTAAGCCCGATGGTATTTATATTGATTTAACATTTGGCGGCGGAGGACATTCAAAAGCAATTCTTCAATATCTTTCAGAGAACGGAAGTCTTTATGCCTTTGATCAAGACAGTGATGCAATCAAAAATGCCTTAGATGATGAACGCTTTACTATGATTGAGGATAATTTTTCTAATCTTACAAATCAATTAAAGCTTTATAGGGTAACGCAAGTAGATGGGATACTTGCTGATTTAGGTATTTCGTCTTATCAAATCGATTGTGCTGAAAGAGGGTTTAGTACAAGGTTTGATGCACAGCTTGATTTGAGAATGAATAGAAAACAAATTCTTACTGCAAAAGATGTGGTTAATACATATTCTTTGGAGCAATTGAAAAAGATTTTTGCAAATTATGGTGAATTGTCAAATGCTTATCAGATTGCAAAAAGGATTGAGTCTTCGCAAATAGAGGGAATATCAACTACAACTCAATTAAAAGAAATCCTTCAACCGCTTGCTCAAAGGGGAAAGGAGAATAAGTTTTTTGCACAAGTGTTTCAAGCATTGAGAATAGAGGTAAATGGAGAGATTGATGTGCTTCAAAAAATGTTGGAACAGACTTCTCCTTTGTTAAAACAAGGAGGAAGACTTGTGGTTATGAGTTATCATTCTTTAGAGGATAGATTGGTGAAGAATTATATGAAGACAGGTAATTGCGAAGGAAGGGTTGAAAAAGATTTCTTTGGTAATATGCTTAATGATTTAGAGCTTGTTAATAGAAAACCTATAACTGCAAGTGAAGAAGAATTAGAAAGAAATCCTCGTTCAAGGAGTGCCAAATTAAGAATAGCACAAAAAAAGTAGGAAATGAAGGTTAAAGAAATTGTAAAGGAGATAGCGCAAATTATAAGAGGTGAAGTGCTTTTGAGAACTTGGTTTCGCAAAAATATAGGATTGTTTTTGTTGATTGCGGCCTTATTGATACTATATATTGCTAATAGATATGGAATAGAAACTACGATAAATCAGATAGAGGATACTAATAAAGAGATAAAAGAATTAGAATTAAAGCGCACAAGTATAAAAACAAAATATCAACGTTCATCTATGATGATGGAATTGGAAAAAACATTGGAACCGATAGGGGTTGGAGTGTCAAGAGAGCCTATAAAAAAAGTTATATTAATAGAGGGAAATGAGTAAAACAGGGGATACTAATGATCGCGTATGGTTATTGAGACTCGGGGGAATATATTTGATTATTGCTCTTGCGTTTGTAGCGGTATTGATAAAGGTTCTTTATCTTCAAATTGCAAGACACGATAGTGAACTTGAAAAACAAACCAAACGAATAATACAAGAAAGATCGTATCAAGCAAAAAGAGGTAATATATACTCGATAGACTACGATACGGGAGAGCTTATGATGTTGGCAACAGATGTTCCAATATATGATATGTATATTGACTTAGGAAAACAAAAGAATAAAGAAACTGGAAAAGCGGAATGGGTTGTTCCTGATAGTATTCTAAAAAAGGATTTAAAACCAATGTGTGATAGTTTGGCTAAAATATTTTCGCATAGAAAAAATAGCAAAACATCTTCTGAATATCAAAAATATTTTTTGTCATTTAGAACAAAGAAAAACAATAGAGGAGTTCCTGTTGCAAGAGATATAACGTATGAAGAGTTGCAAAGAGTTAAGACTTTCCCTATTATAGGACGAAAAATCAAAAATAAAAAAGATACAACACAAGTAACTTATAAATTAAGTCATAGAGTACATATTGTAGAAAAAGGAAAGAGAGTTTATCCTTACTATCCTTTAGCACGAAGAACAATAGGTATTAAATTAACAGGTGATTGCGATACTTGTTATAATGGAATTGACGGAGGATTTGATAAATATTTAAAAGGTGAAAAGGGAATTAGATTAGAGAGAAAGATAAATCCGGGTGTTTGGGTGCCGTATGATAAGGATGAAAAGATAATTGCGAAAAATGGATATGATGTCGTAACAAGTATAGATGTTAGTTTGCAAGAGTTAGCCGAAAATTCGTTGATGAATTGTTTGCAAACAAATGAAGCAGAGAGTGGTTGCGTAATTTTAATGGAGGTTGAAACAGGTTTTGTAAGAGCAATAGCAAGTTTTACCGAAATTGAGGGTGAGTATTTTGAGAATAATAACATTGCAATTTCAAGTTCGTTTGAACCTGGTTCAACATTTAAAACTGTAACCGCAATGATGATGTTGGATAAAGGGCTTGTAACTCTTTCGGACTCTGTTCCAACGGGAGTAAAACATTTTTCAGGAAATGCAAAGCCTATTGAAGACGTAGGAAAGGTTGATAGAGGGAATGTAAGTTTTGAAAGAGCATTAGAGATTTCCTCAAATGTTGGTATAAGTCAATTAGTTTTTAATCATTATGGTAGTGCTGCAAAAAGAAAACAATTTAGAGAAGATTTAATGCAGTATTTCAGATATGAAAAATTAGGATTGGATATAGATGTTCATGAACCTAAGCCTATTATTCGTTCATCTGAAAATCCAACTGACCTTTTGCGAATGAGTTTTGGCTATGTTACTCGAATGACTCCGTTGCAGATGTTGACTTTTTATAATGCTATTGCAAATAATGGTAAAATGGTAAAACCACAATTTGTAACTGAATTGCTAAGAGATGGTGTTGTTGCAAAGAGTTTTGAACCTATTGTAATGGCTGATAGTATTTGTAAACAAAGTACAAGAGATTCTATTCATAAGGTGTTGAAAGGTGTGGTGAATAATGGAACCGGTAGAAGATTAAAAGGAACTTCTTACGGAATTGCAGGAAAATCTGGTACGGCTGAGTTAGGTTATGATTCAAAAGAGGGAGTTATTCAACATAGAGCTTCGTTTGTTGGGTATTTTCCTGCTGATGAGCCAAAATATTCTTGTATAGTTGTGATAAGCAAGCCAAAGGGAGCAAGAACTCACGGAGGAGATTTGGCTGCTCCTGTGTTTAGAGATTTGTCTGATAGAGTTGTTGGTACAAGAATAGCGTTGAGTAAAGTAGGGCATTCAAATGAAAAGAAAATGCCTGCAATGAAATTTGGAAATAGAGATTCTTATGCTGCAATATGCAATTCTTTGGGATTTAATCCTCAACTTCCTTCTTCTACTTGGTTAAAAGTTAAAGAATATCAAGATAGTTTGATTTTTACTCCTTATTATCCTAAAAAGGATTTAGTGCCTAATGTAATTGGATTGACAATTAAAGATGCTCTATATATGCTTGAAAATCTTGGAATGAGAGTTAGGTTTAAGGGAAAAGGGAGAGTGATTAGTCAAAGTATTGCTCCGGGAAGTAAGATATCAGATGAGGTAATTGTTTTAGAGCTTGGCGTAAATAAAACAAAGAAATAAAAAAATAAAACAAAGAAATAATTTTTTGAAGCAAAGAAAAAATGAATAGAATACTAAGAGATTTATTATCAGGTATAAACATTATAAAGCAAATAGGTGAAATAGATAAACCTATTTGTGATATTGTATTTGATTCTCGTAAGGTTAAAAAAGATAGTTTATTCATTGCTCAAAAGGGAACGCAGATTGATGGACATGATTTTATTGATTCAGCAATAAATGATGGAGCAAGTGTTGTGGTTTTAGAACAAATGCCAAGTCAAATCAAAGAAAACATCACTTATTTACAAGTAGCAGATTCTTCAAAAGCCTTAGCCTTGTTGGCAAGGAATTATTACGATGACCCTTCCTCTAAATTAAAGTTGATAGGCATAACAGGAACAAATGGAAAGACTACAACAGTAACTCTATCCTATAATTTATTTAAAAATTTAGGCTATGAATGTGGCTTAATCTCTACAATAGTGAACAAAATAGGAAATAGAGAAATTGCATCTACTCACACAACGCCCGATTCTTTATCATTAAATAAATTATTAAATGAAATGGTAGAGTGTGGCTGTGAATATGTTTTTATGGAAGTTAGTTCACATGCAGTAGATCAACATAGAATATGGGGATTGACTTATTATGGAGGAGTATTCAGTAATATAACTCACGATCATTTAGATTATCACAAAACTTTTTCTAATTATATAAATGCGAAGAAAGGATTTTTTGATTCTTTGAGTGAAAAGGCTTTTTCTCTTACAAACATTGACGACAGAAACGGAGAAAAAATGTTGGAATCAACAAAGTCAAGAAAATTTACTTATAGTTTGAGTAGAATGGCCGATTATAATGCAAAAATAATTGAAAATAGTTTCTTTGGATTGCTTTTGAATATAAATGGCAAAGAAGTATCTACTCAATTAGTTGGCCAATTCAATGCCTATAATCTACTTGCTATTTATTCCATTGCTGAATTGTGTGGATTAAAACAAGAAGAAATATTGTTAGGACTAAGTAAACTAAAAGCCGCTAATGGAAGATTTGAAACCTATCGTTTAAAAAATGCATCTACTGCAATCATTGATTACGCACACACACCAGATGCGTTGCTTAATGTTATATCTACCATAAATGAAATTAAACTTGAAGGAAAGTTAATAACGGTTGTAGGTTGTGGAGGCAACAGAGATAAGACTAAACGACCAGAAATGGCAAAAATTGCACAAGAAGGAAGCGATATAGTAATATTAACCTCCGATAATCCACGCTTTGAGAATCCTGATGATATAATTGAGGATATGAAAAAGGGAGTTGTGGATAATGAAAACTTATTCTGCATAACAGATAGAAGACAAGCAATAAAATTAGCTTCACAATTAGCAAAAGATAAAAGCGATATAATTCTCATTGCAGGAAAAGGTCATGAGACATATCAAGAAATAGAAGGAGTGAAACATCATTTTGATGACAAAGAAGAAGTATTAAAATATTGAAAGTAAAAAAAGAGAATATATTATGTTGTATTATTTATTTAGTTGGTTAGATTCAAGTTTTGATTTCCCGGGAGCAGGAGTATTTCAATACATTTCCTTCCGAGCAGCCGCTGCTGTGATAACTTCTTTGCTTATTACAATAGTTTTTGGGAAAAAACTGATAAATTTTTTGAGAAGAAAACAAGTTGGAGAAACTGTTAGAGATTTGGGATTAGAAGGACAAAAGGCAAAAGAAGGAACTCCAACAATGGGGGGTCTTATAATATTGGCCGCAATTCTTATTCCAACATTATTATTTGCTAAGTTAGATAATATTTATGTGATAATAATGTTGATAACTACTATTTGGTTAGGTGCTTTGGGTTTTGTAGATGACTATATTAAAGTATTTAGAAAAAATAAGGCAGGATTAAGTGGAAAACTCAAAGTTGTAGGTCAGGTAGTCTTAGGAATAGTTGTAGGTTGTTTGATGTATTTTCACCCAGGCATAACAATAAAAGAAAAAACCGAAATTGCAGAATATTCACAACAACATAATCTACAAGATAAATCACAATATGAACAAGCGAAAGTAGAGTTTCAAGAAGAGTCTTCACGTTCTACAAAAACCACAATACCATTTGTGAAAAATAATGAATTTGATTATAGTTGGTTAATAAAATGGATAGGAGATAACTATAAGGATTATGCTTGGTTAATATTTATCCCTATTGTTATCTTTTTCATTACAGCAATTTCTAATGGGGCAAATCTTACTGATGGAATAGATGGATTAGCCACGGGTACATCTGCAATCATAGGTTCTTGTTTAGCAATTCTTGCATGGGTGAGTGGAAATATAATTTTTGCAAATTATTTGAATATAATGTACATTCCAAATGTTGGAGAATTGACAATCTTTATTGCAGCCTTTGTTGGTGCAACTATGGGATTTCTTTGGTATAATACACACCCTGCTCAAATCTTTATGGGAGACACTGGCTCATTGGCAATAGGAGGAATAATTGCAGTTTTTGCTATTTTAATTAGAAAAGAATTGCTCATACCTATTTTATGTGGTGTATTTATAGTTGAAAATCTTTCTGTTGTTATGCAGGTTTCTTACTTTAAATACACAAAAAAGAAATACGGAGAAGGTAGAAGAATATTCTTAATGTCGCCACTTCATCATCACTATCAAAAGAAGGGTTATCCCGAACAAAAAATAGTACAAAGATTTTTTATAATCTCAATAATTTTAGCAGTAACAACAATAGTAACACTTAAATTAAGATAACAATAATGACTATCGATAAGTTAGCAACACAAGGCAGGACAGTACACTCAACATTAGCAGGAAGACAATATTCAGAAATTGCTATGTTGAGAAATGAAACTTTAAGAAATATGTTTGGTAGTAAAGAAAATAACAAACATAAAAAACAAGTTATTGCAAATATAAAAGGAGTAAGATATATAGATGATTCTAAAAGTATAACTCCTAATTCAACTTGGTTTACTTTTGAGACAATCGGTTGCCCTATTATTTGGATATTAGAAATACAAGATAATTCGGTTGATTTTTCCTCACTTGCAAGTTCAGTAAAAGAAAAGGTGCATACCTTAATAATGGTTGGTGAGAACAATCAAAGAATAACAAAATTATTTAATGGTTTGACTAATTTAATTCAAGTAAATGATTTGTCAGATGCTGTTAAAATGGCATATTATTTTGCAAATGAGCCTGATGTTGTTTTGTATTCTCCCTCTAATGGTAAGGAAGAAAATATTGAAAATAATGCAAATAGATTTTTACAATTAGTTAATGAATTGTAGTAAATGAAACTAAATCTTGGAAAACCACAAATAAAAGGAGATAAGGTAATATGGATAGTTTATATTGGACTATCTATCTTGTCGTTAATATTTGTATTTAGCACAATGGGTAAGAATATCTATCGTTTAGATGGAGATGTTAGCTATATGTTTTTTAAACAAATCGCTATAATATGCTCTAGCATTCTTGCTACTTATGTTGTGCATAATATAAAGTATGGTAATTATGCTCGTGGGTTGAAAATTATTTACGCTTTATCTGTTTTTGCACTAATTATAACCTTAGGGATAGGAGGAATGTTTGGAAAAGCTGCAAATCGTTGGATAGAAATACCAATAATAGGGCAATTCCAACCATCAGAGATAGTAAAATATATATTGATTATTTATGTGGCTTCGGAATTAGAATCGTTGAAAGATAAGATTAAAGAGAAAAAAGAATTTGTATCGTTAATATTAAAAATAGCTCTAATATGTGGACTGATTTTCTTTGAGAACTTTTCCACTGCAGCACTTCTTTTTTTAGCTTGTTTCCTAATGGTGTTTGTTGCAGGAGCAAGATTGAAACACATGTCTATGGTTATTGTTTTGGGAATAAGTGCAATAGCTTTTGTGTTTTTATTAAATTATTTTGGAATTGAAATAGGTAGAAGTACAACTTGGTTAAATAGGTTTGTATCTCATTATAATAGTGATCCAAATGAATACAATCAAGCGAATTCTGCAATAATGGCAATAGCAACAGGAGGACTTTCTGGGTTAGGGATAGGCAATACTGTTGAGGGACGCTTTTTAAGTGAATCGCATAATGATTTTATTTTTGCTGTTATTTTAGAAGAAGGCGGTATTTTTATGTGTGTTTTAATTTTATTGGCTTATTTTGCACTATTTTATAGGTGTATAGAAGTGGCAAGAAGGGCAAATGGATTATTTGGTAAGTATATTGTTTTAGGAATATCTTTTGTAATAATTATTCAAGCGTTAATAAATATGACTGTGGCAACAGGAATTATTCCGGTTACAGGACAAACGCTACCTTTTTTAAGTTATGGAGGAACGTCTTTTCTATTTAGTAGTATTGCATTAGGAATTGTGCTTAACGTAAGTGCGGAAAGTCAAAAGATAAAGCAAAAACCAACAATAGAAATTAACAAAGAAGAGCAACAAATAGAAGAAGAAAATACAAATATCGAACAAATATGAAAGTAATAATAAGTGGAGGAGGAACAGGAGGCCATATTTTCCCAGCAATATCAATAGCTAATGCTTTAAAGACTAAATATGCTGATGTGAAGATATTGTTTGTTGGGGCAAAAGGCAAAATGGAAATGCAAAAAGTACCACAAGCGGGTTATGAAATTGTAGGTTTGCCAGTTGCGGGTTTTCAGCGTAAAAAATTGTGGAAAAATTTCTCGTTTCCATTTAAACTACTTTCTTCTATGATGAAGGCTAAAAAAATAATAAAGAACTTTTCGCCTGACATAGTTATAGGTGTGGGAGGCTATGCTTCTGGTCCAATATTACGTTCTGCTGTTTCGCAAAAAATACCTACTCTTATACAAGAACAAAATTCTTACCCAGGAGTAACAAATAAAATTTTGGCAGACGGAGTAAATAGAATATGTGTCGCATACGAGAATATGGAGAGATGGTTTCCTGCAAACAAAATAGTTTTTACAGGAAATCCAATTCGTCAAAATATTTCACTTCTACAAAACAATCTTGTAGAAATAAAAAACAAAGCTTTATCAACATTTAATGTAGTAGCAAATAAACCAGTTGTATTAGTTGTTGGAGGAAGTTTAGGGGCTTTAACTATAAATGAAAGTATAATAAATAATCTTGATTATTTTGTTAAGAATGATATTCAGTTAATTTGGCAAACAGGTAAATGGTTTTTTGAAAAGGCAAAAGAGAAAGTCTTGCAAATCAACTCTGAGAATATTAAAGTTTATGAGTTTATATATGAAATGGAGCAAGCTTATTCTTTGGCCAATGTAATAATTTCACGAGCTGGTGCTATCGCTATTTCAGAGCTTTGTATAGTTGGCAAACCTTGTATTTTAGTTCCTTCTCCAAATGTATCGGAGGATCATCAGACTAAAAATGCCAATGCACTTGTTTCAAAATCTGCTGCAATAATGGTTAAAGATATAGAATCAAGAGAAAAACTTATAGGAGAGTTGGATAGACTGATAAATAATGAAATTCTACAACAAGAAATGTCTGAAAATATTACTAAACTTGGTATTAGAGATGCAGATAAAAGAATAGTAGAACAAATAGAATTAATACTTGGTAAATAAATGGAGGTAAAGACATATTATTTTGTAGGGATAGGCGGTATAGGTATGAGTGCTATTGCTCGTTATCTAAAAAATAATGGACATAAAGTCTATGGCTATGACAGGACTCAAACATCTTTAACAACCGAACTTGAAAAAGAGGGAATGATTATTACTTACGAAGAGGACATTGATTCTTTGCCTGAGGTTATTGATTTAGCTATATATACTCCTGCAATACCTTCTGAAAATAAATTACTGAAAGAAATTATTAAAAGAGGGATTCAATTAAATAAACGAGCGTTTGCGTTGGCTGAAATAGTCAAAGAAAAAAAAGTAATTGCGATAGCAGGAACTCATGGTAAAACAACAACTTCTGGATTGATTGCCCATTTGTTACATAATAGTAAAATAGGTTGTTCTGCCTTTTTGGGAGGAATATCAAATAATTACTCAACTAATATGTTGTGTAATAGAAACTCTGAATATATTGTTGTGGAAGCAGATGAGTATGATAGGTCGTTTTTACAACTTAATCCATATATTTCAGCAATCACTTCTATTTCTCCAGATCATTTAGATATTTACCAAAACAAAGAAAATCTTGAACAAGCCTTTACTCAATTTGCAAATCAAACCAATAAAAATGGACAAATTTTTCTGAAAAAAGAAATAAGTGTAGAAACAAAATCAGAAATCAAAGCAAATACATATTCTTTAACAAATATAGAAGCGGATTATTATGTATGGAATATACGAGTAAGCAATGGAAGTTATTATTTTGACTATCATACTCCTGAAAAAGTGTACTATGATATGCAAATGACTTATCCCGGTATTCATAACATTGAAAATGCTGTTTTAGCTCTATCAATAGCTTTGCAACTTGGTGTAAACGAATATGAATTAAGAGCAGGACTAAAATCATTCAAAGGAATGAAACGCCGATTTGACTTAAAACTAAAAACACAAGATACAATTTACTATGATGACTATGCACATCACCCAGAAGAAATTGAAGCAACGATAACTTCTTTGAAACATTTGTATCCAAACAAACGCATTTGTGGAATTTTTCAACCACATTTATATTCAAGGACAAAAGACTTTGCAGATGAATTTGCAAAAGTATTAGAAGAATTAGATGATATAATACTTTTACCTATTTATCCAGCGAGAGAAGAACCAATACCTGGTATAACATCTAAAACAATTTTACACAAAATCAATAAAATGGATAAATACCATGTAACGAAAGAACAACTTTTACCGTTGCTTTCTGCCTTGCAACCGCAACTATTAGTAACACTTGGTGCAGGAGATATAGATCAATTGGTAGAACCGATAATACAATCATTAACAGAAGATGAATAAGAAAGTAAAATTTATCTTAATAACAATAGGAATAATACTTTTAATCATTGTAGCGAATATTGCAATGAAAAATCTTCCTATTTCAAAAGTTGAGGTAGAGATGATATACAAAGGTTCAGACAAATTGATTGTAAAGGAGCAAGTTTATTCCTTGTTAAACAAAAAATATGGTGCTTTCACAAATTATAAAATCAAAGAAATAGACACCAAAGAGATAGAAGAATTTTTAGAAAGTAAGAATTTTATATATGCAGCCGATGTATATTTGAACCTACTTGGCGGAATAGAAATAACAATAACACAAAACAATCCTATTTTCAGGATAATAAATAACAAAGGTGAACAAAGATATATAGATGAACAAGGGAATATTTGTAATATGCTCAAAGAAAAAAGTGCGAATGTTCCAATAGCAAATGGAGAAATAAAGGAAACATTAAAAGGTTTGCAAAAAATAGATTCTATACAAACACCTATAACCTATAATCTATATATGCTTGTAACAAAACTAAGAGAAGATACTTTGCTTTATAATCAAATAGACCAAATATACTACAATAAAAATACCACTTATGATTTGATACCAAAAATTGGAGATTATATAATAAGATTTGGTAAATATGAGAATGTTGATAATAAACTTTTAAAATTAAATAATCTATACAAAGAAGGATTTTTAGAATTCGGGTGGGATAATTATAGCGAGGTTAAATTAGAATTTGAAGGACAAGTAGTTTGCGTAAGAAAATAAATAATCAAAAACACAATAAATGATATGAGAAACATAGTAGTAGGAATTGATGTCGGAACGACAAAAATTGCAGTTTTTATTGCAGAAAAAAAAGAAAACGGTGAGATTCATATATTAGGGATGGGCCGTACGGAATCTCAGGGTGTAGAAAGAGGAATTGTGAAAAATATAGAAGATACAGCCACTTCTATAAAAATAGCAGTGAAAAAGGCCGAAGAGATGTCAGGTGAAAAAGTGGAAGAAGTATATGTGGGAATTGCAGGACATCATATTCGTACCCAACAACACAGAGGAAATATCATAATCCAAGAAGAAGATCATATTATTACAAAAGAAGATGTTGAAAGGCTGAAAAATGAACAATATGCTATTCTTATGGCAAATGGAGAACAGATAATAGATGTAATTCCTCAGAATTATATAATAGATAATGATGCTCCAACCATGAATCCTGTAGGAAGAATAGGCAAGTGTTTGGCAGGAGACTTTAATCTAATAACAGGGAATTCAAAAAATATACAACACATTTACCTAAGCGTACAGTTGGCAGGATATAAAGTAAAAAAATTAGTTTTAGAACCAATAGCATCAGCAGAATCTGTTGTAAACGAAGAAGAAAAAGACGCAGGGGTATGTTTAGTTGATATAGGAGGAGGAACAACTGATGTTGCAATTTTTCATGGTGGCATAATACGTCATACAGCGGTAATTCCATTAGCAGGAAATGTTATTACAGACGATATAAAACAAGGTTGCGCTATAATAAGAACACAAGCAGAAGCCTTGAAACAAAATTTTGGAGCATGTCTTGAAACACCAACTTCTGCCAATGAAATAATATCTATACCAGGGTTTAGAGGTAGAGATCCAAAAGAAATATCAGTGCAACAATTAACAAGAATAATAAATGCAAGGGTAAAAATGATATTAGAGCAAGTTTTGTATGAGTTGGTTAATACAGGTTATAATAATAAACTTATAGCAGGAGTTGTTCTTACAGGTGGTGGAGCAAAAATCAAAGATGTTGATAGATTTACAGAATATATTTTAGGGTTAGACGCACGTGTAGGAACACCACAAGAACATTTATCAGGTACAATAACAGAAGAAATGAAACATCCTATGCATGCAACAGGAATTGGTCTTATTCTAAAAGCCATTCAAGATATTGAAGAACAACGCTCATGCACTGAAAATATAGCAGAACGTGAAACAACAAGTGTAGAAAGCGATAGTATAGTTGAGGAAGAAGAAACTCCTATTTCACATGTTGGAAAGAAAACTTTTGGTAAAAAAATAGAAGATTTTCTTACAAGATTTTTAGGAGAACCTAAGGAATAGTGTTTATCAACAGCATTTTGTGGAAAACTCTATGGTTTTTAATCATTATTGTGTATATAAAAAGTAGTAATTTTACAAATTGATATAATATTGTCATTATAAATATAAAAGTATGGAAGAACTAATGCAATTTGAGAGCCAAATAGAAGAAAGTAATATTTTAAAAATGGACTCACCAAAAGAACAATCCTCATACATAAAAGTATTAGGAGTAGGTGGTGCAGGAACAAATGCAGTAGACCACATGTTTAAAAGTGGAATACAAGGTGTGGATTTTATTGTTTGCAACACCGATCAAGCATCATTAGATAGATCTTTAGTGTCAAATAAAATTAAAATAGGAGAAGGTGGTTTAGGAGCAGGGAATACTCCTGAAAGAGCTCGCATTGCAGCAGAAGATGCCGAAGAAGAAATAAAATCCTATTTAGAACATAATACGAGAATGCTTTTCGTTACAGCAGGAATGGGAGGAGGAACAGGAACAGGAGCCTCACCTGTAATAGCGAGATTTGCAAAAGAAATAAAATTAGAATCAACAGATGAACAAATTTTAGTTGTTGGTGTAGTTACTCTACCATTATCGTTTGAAGGAAGAAAAAGAAAAACTCAAGCCGAAGAAGGAATAAAGAGGCTAAAAGAAGAAGTAGATGCAATAATTACTATTAACACTGACAAACTCAGAGAATACGGAAACTTTACTATGAGTAGAGCTTTCGCAATGGCAGATGACATACTTTTGACTGCAGCGAGAGGAATTTCTGAAATGATGACAGGAACAGGACATGTACATGTGGATTTTAGAGATGTACAAAGTGTTATGCAAAATTCAGGAGTTGCTTTAATGGGAGTAGGAACTGCAGAAGGAGAAAATAGAGCAATAGAAGCAATACAATCAGCTACAACTTCTAAACTACTTAATGACAATGATATATCAGCAACAAAGAATATACTTCTTTATTTCTTGTCTTCTGAAGAGAATGAAATTAGAATGGAAGAAATAGATACAATCACTACATATTTAGAAACTATAACTAATGATGATGTGGATTATATTTGGGGTATGGGAATAGACAATTCATTAGGCGACAAATTATCTGTAACCTTAGTTGCAACCGGATTTGAGTCAAAAAGAATTTACGAACCTCCTACAAGGGATAATAATAATAAAGAAATAATCCCCCTTCCACCTCAAGCACCTGAAACATCATTTGTAGATTCAACCCCAACCAAAGTTGAGACTCCGCAAATAAAATTAGTAGAACCAGAAACAATAGAAGATAAAACAGCTCAAGAAGCTCCAAAGGCAGAAAATGAAGGGAAGACAATAATACGAGTAGATAATGATATGAACCGTATAGATTCTCCTTCAACTACATCTGTTCCTGCAACATCAACTAAACTTACAGGAATAATACAAGAACCACAAGTATCTGTTATTGAAACTCCAATAAATACTCCTTCAATACCAACTCCATCTATTTCAACACCTACTTTTGGAGAGGGAAATAGCCAAGTAGAAGAAATAATTCCTTCTCAACCTCAGGTTTTTCAATCAATAGATACAAATCCAAACGTTTCTGCTGAGGAAAGAATGGAAAGAATACGAATGATAAAAGAAATGCTTTCAACAGAAGCAGGAATCGACCAAATTATAGCGTCTTCTCCATTTGAAATAGAGCAACAAAATTTTTCGCAAGCGAATGATTTATCAAATTATTCAGTTAATAAACTTGGAAATGTAGTTTATGGGAAAAACAAAGCATTAGATGCTCAAGTAGATTAACCGAAAGAATTACATATGAAAGTAAATATAATAAATAAATCAAAACATTCCCTACCTGCCTACGAAACAAATTTGTCGGCAGGTATGGATTTAAGAGCCAATCTCTCTGAACCGATAATCCTACAACCAATGCAGAGAGCCTTAATCCCAACAGGACTTTACATAGAATTGCCCTCAGGCACAGAAGCTCAAATACGCCCACGTTCAGGCTTAGCCTTTAAAAATGGAATCACCGTTCTCAATTCGCCAGGTACAATAGATGCCGACTATCGTGGAGAAATAAAAGTCTTACTCATAAACCTATCACAAGAAGCCTTTGAAATAAAAGATTCCGAACGCATAGCACAAATGATAGTCAGCAAACACGAAACAGTAGAATGGCAACTTGTAGAAACACTTAACGAAACCAAAAGAGGCGAAGGCGGATTTGGACACACAGGAAAATAAAAAATCATGACAATAGACGAAGCAATCAAAACCTTTCAAGAAAGAGTAGCAACTCTAAGGAGGTGTCTTTGACGTAGATACCTTAGAAAAAGACATAGAACAAGCACAACAAAAAACACAAGCAGAAGACTTTTGGCAAGAACCCAAAGAAGCCGAAAAATTCCTTAAACAACTAAGCGAAAAAAAAAGCCGTTTACAATCCTTTCTAACAGTAAACACAGCCTTTGAAGATTTCCAAGTATTAAAAGAATTTTATGACGAAGGATCTGTTGAAGAAACAGAAGTCCAAGAAAACATAGAAAGCCTTACAACCCTGATAGAAGTCTTGGAATTTAAGAATATGCTTTCCTCAGAAGAAGACAGACTATCAGCAATCATAACAATAAACGCAGGAGCAGGCGGAACAGAATCCTGTGATTGGGCAAGCATGCTGATGCGTATGTATTCACGTTGGGCAGAGAAGAACAACTACAAACAATCCCAAGTAGATTACCAAGAAGGCGACGTGGCAGGAATTAAAAGCGTAAGCATAGAAATCGAAGGCGAATATGCATACGGCTATCTCAAAGGAGAAAGCGGAGTACACCGCCTTGTAAGACAATCACCCTTCAATGCAGCCAACAAACGCCAAACCTCCTTTGCCTCAGTCTATGTATATCCAATCATAGACGAAAACATAGAAATCAATATCAATCCCGCCGACATAGAATGGGATACTTTTCGTTCCTCAGGCCCAGGAGGACAAAACGTAAACAAAGTAGAAACAGCAGTACGCCTACGATACAAACCCGAAAACATAGTAATTGAGTGTCAACAAACCCGTTCACAACTCCAAAACCGTGAAAAAGCAATGCAAATGCTACGTTCGCAACTCTATGAAATGGAGTTAAGAAAGAAAAAAGAAAAAATAGCCGAAATAGAAGGTAGTAAAAAGAAAATAGAATGGGGAAGTCAAATCCGAAACTATGTCTTGCACCCATATAAACTTGTAAAAGACGTAAGAACCGGCGTAGAAACAACCGATACCACAGCAGTACTTGACGGAGAATTAGAACAATTCATCAAAGCCTTCCTAATGGAGTACGGAGATTAAAACAAAACGAGCGTTCGTAAAAGCAAATCGAACGCTCGTTTTACTTTGTTTATTATCCATTATATTACTCAAAGATTTTCTTAATATACTTTCCAAACTTTTATAGTCTGATCATAAGAAGTTGAAATAATATTTTTCCCATTAGGATTCCATGATACTGAAACTACACTTTCCGTATGCCCTTCTAACGTTTCAACACAGCACCCTTTATCTATATCCCATATTTTAAGAGTTTTATCCAACGAACCAGAAACTATAAATTTTCCATTAGGACTTAAAGAAATAGAATAAATACCTTTTAGATGCCCTTTCAACGTTTTTACACACGAACCTTCATCTATATCCCATACTTTAAGAGTTTTATCCCATGAACCAGAATATATATATTTCCCATCCAAACTTAGCGCAATAGATTTTACATCTTTGGTGTGTCCATTAAAGGTTTGTAAACATTTCCCTGTACTTACGTTCCATACTTTTATAGTTTTATCTAATGAACCAGAGATTATATGCAAACCATTAGGATTCCAAATGACAGACTCTACACTTGATTCATGTCCTTTTAACGTTTTTGAACATTTTCCTTTATTTAAATCCCATATTTTTATAGTATTATCACTAGAACCAGAAACAACATATTTTTCATCTAAACTCCATGACACTGTTTCAACTCTTGCTTCATGTCCTATTAAAGTCCGAATACATTTTTCAGTCTTTACATCCCATATTTTAATAGTTTTATCAGCTGAAGCCGAAGCAATATAATTCCCTTCTGGACTATAAGCTGCAAATACAATAGTTGATGAATGTTCTTTCAAAGTACAAATTTCTTTCCCATTACTTAAACCCCACACTCTAATAGTTTTATCATTAGAGCCAGAAACTACGCGTTGTCCATCAGGGCTACAAAACACAGAACGAATTATCTCTGTATGTCCTTCTAAATTAAGTATTGATTTTGAATTATCTAAATTCAACAGATAAGTATTTTCTAATGGTATTGCTAAATCATATCCCCATATTCTAATAGTTGTATCCATAGAGTTTGAAATTATAGATTTTCCATCGTTACTAAATAAAGCAGATATAACTCCTTGAGCATGATTATTCAATGTTTGAACACATTTTCCAGTGTTTACATCCCATATTTTTATTTTTGAATCTAATGAAGCAGAAATTATAAATTGTCCATCATTGTTATATGATGCATAATTTACTCTCTCACAATGTCCTTTTAATGTTTTTATACACCTTCCTTCACTAATATTCCATATTTTTATAGTTTTATCATTAGAAGCTGAAACTAAATATTTAGAATCTGGACTCCATGCTACTGAATTAACCAAATCTTCATGCCCTTCACAGACTTGAATAGGTTCTCCATTATTAGAATCCCAAATTTTTATTTCTCCACCATCAGAACCTGCAACTATATAATCCCCGTTAGGACTCCATTTTGGTGATAATCTATAATATTCTCTTGCATCTAAACTTAACGTTTTTGCATTTAACTCCAAATCATATACATTAAGTTTTTTATCATCAGAAGCAAATAAAATACGATTTCCCTCCAAATTCCAATCTAATGAACTTTTCCAATAAAAATTTTCATTCAAAGTTTTTACACATTCCCCGCTACTTACATCCCATATTTTAATACTCTTATCATTAGAAGCTGATGCAATATATTTACCATTAGAGCTAAACTTAACGGAGTGTATTATTCCATTATGTCCTTCAAACTCTTTAATACATATACCTTTCTCAATATCCCATATCTTTACTATATAATCACTACCTCCTGAAACTATATATTTCCCATCATTGTTCCAATCTAGTCCCCAAGGTATTTCTGGACTAAGTTTTAAGATTTTGATACACTCAAATTTAGGCAATTCTTCAAAATGTTTGTTTTCTTCCTCACAACAATCACACTGAACTTCTGTTTTGCCTTCTTCTCCTTCTTTATACTTTGTTTTTGAATTAGAAGAAATAGAAAAAGCATTATATATTAAAGATAAAATTCCTTTTTTACTTTTCATAGACATATCTTATTGGTTGAGAGAAATTTTTTACTTGTATTATAAGAAAACTTATTTTTTCTTTCAAGTTGCAAAGATATAAAAGTTTAATAAATCTACAATTTTTCTATAGCAAAGTCGCAAAGAACGTAAAGGATATTTTCAAATATTAAAACTTACTTGACTGGCTTCGCAATTTGTTCTGTTGGTTTAAAACCTTTATTTTCAAAAAAATCAATGGCTTGATACGACTAATATCATAATAAGATACGTTGTGTATCACGCCTTGATATTAGTCGTATCTCATTGTGATACGCATCGTATCAATAAGAAAAAATTCTTTGATACGGTTTTATACTTTTTTTTGTCTTTGAAACGTTGTTATTATATAAAGCGTAAAGATATGGAAATGAAGGATTTTAATTTTGAAAAGAGACCTTTGGGTTATTTTAATTGTTTAAGCGATTCTTGTCCGCTTGCAGAAAAATGTCTTCGTCGCATTTCGGCAAGGTATAGTGAAGAAAATGATGAGATTTTTAGGGTTGTGAATCATAGATTGCTTGATGAAAATAATTGCAAATATTATGTTGAGGACAAGAAAGTTGATGTGGCCTATGGTATGACAAAGTCTTTTGAAGAGGTAAAGGCGAAAGATATTGTTCAAATCAGAAAAAGTCTGCAAAATTACTTTGGGTATGCGGAGTATTACCGCAGAAGAAATGCGTCAAAGCCTATTACACCGAAAGAACAAGAGGTTATAAAAAAGATTTTTGCTGATTTTGGTTACGATATTGTCTTTGATAAGATTGTTAAAGAGACTTTGTGGTAAAAGAAATCAAATCTTCTTTTGAAATAAAAAAAAAGCGAAGAAAAAATTCTTCGCTTTTTTTATTTTTTAGTATGCTTTTGCAAATATTACTCTTTTGTTTGAAGGTTTTCCTGTAAGGATACATTTGCCTTCTTCTTCTACGGCGTCAAATGGTATGCAACGTATTGTGGCTTTTGTTAGTTCTTTGATTTTTTCTTCTGTTTCTGGTGTGCCGTCCCAGTGTGCTGAGATAAAGCCTCCTTCGTTTTCCAATATGTTTACAAATTCTTCCCAAGTGTCTGCCTTTCTTGTGTTTTCTTCTCTAAATGTTTTTGCTTTTAAGAAAAGGTTTGCTTGGATTTCTTCTAAGAGTCTTTCTATTGTTGCTACTGCATCTTCTACTGCAATGGTTTGTTTTTCCAAGGTATCGCGGCGTGCTATTTCGCATTTGCCTTCTGCTAAGTCTCTTGCTCCCATTGTTAAGCGTACTGGTACGCCTTTAAATTCGTATTCGCTGAATTTCCAACCTGGTTTGTATTCTCTTCTATCGTCAAACTTAACGCTGATGCCTTTTGCTTTGAGTTCTGATTGGATTCTTGCTACTTCGGCGTTTATTTTTTCGCATTCTTCTTCTGTTTTGAAGATTGGAACAATTGCTACTTGGATTGGTGCAAGTTTTGGAGGAAGAACAAGTCCGTTGTCATCGGAATGCGACATTATTAAGGCTCCCATAAGTCTTGTGCTTACGCCCCAAGAGGTTGCCCAAACGTATTCTAATTTGTTTTCTTTTGATAGGAATTTTACGTCAAAGGCTTTTGCGAAGTTTTGTCCAAGAAAGTGTGATGTTCCTGCTTGTAGTGCTTTTTTATCTTGCATCATTGCTTCTATGCAATAGGTGTCGATTGCTCCGGCAAAGCGTTCGTTTGGTGATTTCACGCCTTTCAATACTGGCATCGCCATATAGTTTTCTGCAAAGTTGGCATAGACTTCTAACATTTGTTTTGTTTCTGCTACTGCTTCTTCTTCTGTTGCGTGTGCTGTGTGTCCTTCTTGCCAAAGGAATTCTGCTGTTCTTAAAAACATTCTTGTACGCATTTCCCAACGTACTACGTTTGCCCATTGATTGCAAAGTATTGGTAGGTCACGGTAAGATTTTATCCAACCTTTGTATGTGTCCCAAATAATGGTTTCTGAGGTTGGTCTTACTATAAGTTCTTCTTCTAATCTTGCATCTGGGTCTGGTTCTAAGCCTTTTGAGCCGTCTTTTTTAGGTTTTAGACGGTGGTGTGTTACAACTGCACATTCTTTTGCGAAGCCTTCTACGTGTTCTGCTTCTTTTTCAAAGAATGATTTTGGAATAAAAAGTGGGAAGTATGCGTTTTGGTGTCCTGTTTCTTTGAACATTCTATCTAATTCATCTCTCATCTTTTCCCATATTGCGTATCCGTATGGTTTTATTACCATACAACCTCTTACAGATGAGTTTTCCGCTAAATCTGCTCTAACTACTAATTCATTATACCATTCAGAGTAATTTTCAGAGCGTTTTACAAAATCTTTTGCCATATTTATACAACTTTTTATCTCTGTTTATCGTTTAATTATTTGCAAGACAAAAAAATCTTCGTATTTTTGTCTTTTCAAATATTGTTGCAAAGATACAAATATTTTATAAACATTTTTTAGAAAAGGAGTGTATTATGAAGAATAATGGTTTAATTGGTAAGTTGAGATTAGGATTTTGTGGCTTAATACTATTGTTTGTTTTCAATGGTTGTGGGCTTTCTATTCCTACAATAGGTTATGATGATGTGTATGCTACAAATCTAAAAGAGCATGAGCCGTTTATTGCGGCAGATAATGATAATGCGATTTATCAAGATAGTTCTTATACAAAGCAAAAACAGCATTATAGGGAAATAATTAAGGTTGAGGATAGCATTGCTGAACAAGAAAACTTTAATGCGGAAGAATTGCAAGGGGAATACAATGTAAATTATGCGGAATTTGATGAAGAGGATTATTATGATTATGCTTATAGTGCAAGAATAAGAAGATTTTATCATCCGGTTGTTTATAGGGATTATTATGCTGATTATTATACCAATTTATATTGGTACACATACGATCCTTTTTGCTGGGGTACTTCAATTTATTTAGGTTATAGTTGGTGGTATCCTTCTTATTATTCTTCTTTGTATTGGGATCCTTTCTATCATCATTATTGGCATCATCATTATTTCCATCATCACCATCACCACCATCATCATTCTCATTATGATGTGTGTTATTTCAATTCTATGGACTATAATTCAAACATGTATAGAGGTAGTTCTATTGGAGGAAGTATAAAAAGAGCAGGTAATGTTAGCGGAAGTTCTATTAAAAAAGAAATAACAAGAAAAAATAACAATATAAAGCCACAATCAAATAACAATAAAGTGCATTATAATAATGCAAAAAAATATAATAAACCAACTCGCTCAACGTCTAACATAAAACCAGGTACAAATCGTGGTGGAAAAGTTTCTACAATCAATAGACAAACAAATAAAAATACTAATATACTTAATAGAGGTAATTCAAGGAATAGTAATAACAATAAATCGTACAATAGAGGCTCTGGTTCTTCAATTAATAGAAGCGGTGGAACACGTTCTTCTGGTTCTTCATTTGGAGGGGGATCAAGAGGCGGTTCTCGTAGCGGCGGTTCAATAAGAAGATAATTTAGTAATAAAAAAATAATGTTTAGCGATATGAAAAAGATAGTTGTATTTATATTAAGCATTTTTGCTTTTGTTGGAATGAAAGCTCAAAGTGAAGATTTTCCTTTGTTTTTTAGTCAATTAGGATTAGATGGAACAGCTAATTATATGAGTAGAGCAGGTGCTATTGGAGCACTTGGAGGTGATATTATGTCGGCTCATTACAATCCAGCAGGATTAGGTATTTATAGAGTTGCGGAAATGACTTTTTCAGCAGGATTAAATTTTGCAAATACTTCTGCTTTTACAAATGATTTAGGGTTGAAAGACGATAAAACAAAACTTACTTTTGGTAATTTTGGAGTAGTCTTGCCTGTAAAGGTGGATAATTCAGGTTTAAAATACGTTCAACTCTCTTCTGGAATAAATCGATTAAAGACTTTTTCAAATAATATCGCTATGACAAGAGATGTTATGAATAATTCATTCATTGATCAAGTGGTAATGAACGATATAATTGAATATCAAGATATAGAAAATGAATTTATCAGAGCAGGAGTTGTGGATTTAGATACAAATACATTGACAATATCTTCTTTATTTGAAGCAGGTACTTTTAATCAATTCCAAAGAATAAAATATAGCGGTTCGCTTAATGAGTTAGTTTTTTCATTGTCAGGAAACGTTAGCGATAAGTTGTATTTTGGAGCTACAATGGGCGTTCCATTTGCAAATATGACTACTTTGACAACCTTGACTGAAAGTAAACTTGATGCTAATGGAGAGCCATTAGCTACTTATATAAATACAAGACAACAAGACTTAACTTCTGTGGGAATAAATCTAAAATTAGGTGCGATATTTAAACCTATATCTCCACTTAGATTAGGAGTTGCTGTTCATACTCCTACATATTACTCTGTAACTGATGATTTTTCTTCAATAGTTCAATATGACCAAACAGCAGGAACAATAGCTCCAACTTATTTTTATGGAATACAAACTCCGTTTCGTTTCTTGGGTAGTGTAGCTGTTGTATTAGGAGATATTTCTTCTTCAATTGTTGGATCAGTTAGTGCAGATTATGAATACTCTGACTATTCTCTAATGAGATTTGACTTTACAGAAGATGTGGTTGCTGAGTATAATTTCAACACAAGCATAGAAGATATTTTCCGTCCAGCACATACATTTAGATTAGGTGGAGAAGTGAAATTTGGCCCTTTTGCTCTTAGAGCAGGTTATGCAATGCAAGGCAATCCTTATGTAGAAATACAAAACGATGCTTCAACAAATTACACTACATTTGGATTTGGATACAGAAGAAGTAAGGTTGGTTTTGATTTAGCTTATGTTCATTCAATAGGTGATTCAAAATACTATTGGTATGACGGAACTGAAACAAATATGACTGAAATTCACAATATTATTCAAGCAACATTAGTTTTGAAATTCTAAACAATAAAAATAAATTATAATTATGGCATTACAAATTACAGACGCTACATACGATGAAATGGTAGCACAATCAGACAAATTAGTAGTTATTGACTTTTGGGCAGAATGGTGCGGACCTTGTCGCAAAGTTGCCCCAATTATTGACGAACTTTCAGGAGAATACGAAGGAAAAGCAGTTATCGGAAAATGTGATGTTGATGGCAATAGCGAAATAACATCAAAATTTGGTATTAGAAATATTCCTACTGTTATATTCTTGAAAAACGGAGAAGTAGTTGATAAACTTGTAGGTGCACAAACAAAAGCAGCATTCGTTGAAAAAATAGAAAAATACTTATAATTTCTATTTTTTATGTCAGAGGAATTAAGAGATAAGTCTCTATATAATTCTATTGATTTTAAGACTATTCAAATAGTAGAAGGATTTATGACGGGCTTTCACAAAAGCCCGTTTCATGGTTTTTCAGTAGAGTTTGCCGAGCATCGTTTGTACAATACAGGTGAAAGTACAAAATACATAGATTGGCGTTTGTATGCTCGTACTGATAAATTGTTTGTTAAAAGATTTGAAGAAGAAACAAACTTGCGTACAATGTTTGTTCTTGATTCTTCATCTTCAATGTTTTTCCCCTATAATCAAACTCAAAATGAGGAGAAAAATAATAAATTTTCTTTTTCGGTTTATGCTTGTGGAGTGATTATGCAAATACTCTACAAACAACGCGATGCTTTTGGCCTATCTTTTATCTCCAAAGAAATAGATTATATTTCGCCTATAAAAACTAATCTTGCACATAAACAATATCTTTTTACGCTTTTAGAGAATAAAATAAAAACAAAAGAAAACCTATCGCAAATTACGTGTATAAATAAAGCCTTGCACTCGCTTTCTGAACAGATTCACCGCCGCTCATTATTTATTATTTTTACTGATTTATTTTCTGATACTTTTTCTGCAGAGGAACTAATAGATTCACTAAGGCATCTAAAACACAATAAACACGAGGTAATACTTTTCCATGTTTTTGATAATGAAAAGGAAGTGAACTTTGATTATAAGATGGGATATTATCGATTTATTGATGTTGAAAGCGGAGAGGAATTAAAAATCAATCCAGATCAAGTTCGCAGTCAATACACAAAAACAATCAAACAACGATTAGATTTGATTAGAAGCGAATGCAATAAATTGAAAATAGACTTTGTTCATGCAGATATTAACAAAGGCTTTGACCAAATCTTATTTCCATTTTTGATAAAACGCTCAAAATTAAAATAAACAATTATGAATATAAAGCAAACCCTAAAAAATATTTGGGCTATAGAAGATAATAGAAATATTATAAAAGATGGTCTTGTATTTTGTGTTGTTACTATTATTTTTCATTTTCTTTATTGGAATACAAATATGAATTCATGGTTGTTTGGACCATTTACAACCGAAATATTTGATTTCTTTACTCGTCTTGCATACAATGGCACACATATATTGTTAAACGCATTTTCTTCTTATAGTTTTGAAGCAGAAGGAATGAACTTTAATTTTTATGATAAAGAAGGATATTATGCTACAATGACTATTATACACGACTGCTCCGCAATAAAACAATGTATGCAGTTTCTTTTAGTAATGCTTTTCTGTCCAAACAAATGGTATAAAAAACTATTATATTTCTTAATCGGTTCTATAATAATTCTTTTGTGTAATATATTGAGATGTTACTTACTTTCAGAAGTATTAGCGAGCGGAGGGAATTTTGATTACATACACGATTGGGTTGCGCGTCCATTAATGTATGTAGTTATCTTTGCATTGTGGTTTGTATGGATAGAGTTTTTTGCACGAAAGAAAAAAACTAAGAACGACAACGTTCAAGACATACACTAACACTTTGCATTTGTCCACCAAGAGGGGGATTCATTTTGTGGACTCTTACCTTACATCTTTCAACTTCCGGATAAGTATTTAGAATAACATCAATTATTCTTTTCGCAACGTGTTCCAAAAGATGAGAAGGCTTTTCCATTTCTTTTTTTATTAGTTGATAAACATCAAGATAATTGACTGTGTCGTTGATATTATCACTTTCTTCAGCCAAAGAAGTATCTGCTTCTAATTCACAATCAACTTGGAAATTAGTTCCTATTTTTCTTTCTTCCTCAAAACAACCATGATGAGCAAAAAAAGACATATTATTTATACGAATTTCTGCCATAATTACATAAAAATAGCAACGAAATTATTTTTTGAAAATTTTTCGTTGCTATATATTTGATTACTAAAAATTTTGTTTGAATTGATTGAGGAATCTTACATCATTTTCAAAATACATCCTCAAATCGTTTACTCCGTATTTAAGCATTGCAATTCTTTCCACTCCCATTCCGAAGGCAAATCCAGAATAAACCTTACTATCTATGTTAGAAGCTTCCAAAACATTAGGGTCAATCATTCCACAACCCATAATTTCTAACCAACCTGTTCCTTTACAAACATTACAACCCTTTCCACCACATAGATTACAAGAAACGTCCATTTCTGCACTTGGTTCTGTGAAAGGGAAATAAGAAGGACGAAGTCTTATCTTTGTGTCTGCACCAAACATCTGTTGAGCAAAATAAAGTAAACTTTGTTTAAGGTCTGCAAACGATACATTTTTATCAATATACAAACCTTCTATTTGATGAAATATACAATGAGCTCTTGCAGATATTGCTTCATTTCTGAAAACCCTTCCCGGAGCAATAATTCTTATAGGCGGTTGTTGAGTTTCCATTGTTCTAACTTGAATAGAAGAAGTGTGAGTTCTCAAAACTGCGTGATTTGCATCTTCTCTATTTTCAATAAAGAAAGTATCTTGCATATCTCTTGCAGGGTGCTCAGCAGGGAAATTCAAAGCAGAAAACACATGCCAATCATCTTCTATTTCAGGACCCTCAGCAACGCTATATCCAATTTGAGAGAAAATATCAATAATCTCAGCTCTTACAAGAGAAATAGGGTGTCTTGATCCTGTTTTTTCCAATAAAGCAGGCTTTGTTAAATCGTCTATTTGAATTTTAGATTCGTTTTTATTCTCTATAATTTCTCTTAGACTTTCAATTTTATTTTGAATAGCTGTTTTCAATTCATTAAGCATTGCGCCCATTTCTTTTTTCTCTTCATTAGGCACATTTTTGAATTGAGCAAACAACTCGTTCATTAAACCTTTTTTACCAAGATATTGAATTCTTAGTTGTTCCAATTCTTCAGCAGTATTTACACTCAACTGCTTTAAATTTTCAATTGCTTGTTTTAATCTTTGTTTCATAATACTTATTCAACAATGCTGATAGTCATTTTAACATCTTCCACAGGGCGATCATTACGATCTTTTTGCACTTTGGCAATTTTGTCAATTACCTCTAAACCATCTATAACTTGACCAAATACTGTGTATTCATAATCCAAGAAAGGAACGCCACCTTCATTAACGTAAGCATCTTTTTGTGTTTGATTGAATTGTTTTCCCATTCTTGCTTGCAACATATTCAATTCTTCAGAAGTATAACGTTTACCTTGCGCAATGTAGAATTGACTTCCTGATGATGCTTTTTGAGGATTTACATTATCTCCCATTCTTGCAGCAGCTAATGCACCTTTTTTATGAATCAATTCTTGCTTAAATTCTGCCGGAACAGTATATCCAGGTCCACCTTGACCTAACATTTGATTCGGTTTAGCTGTTTTAGAATTAGGATCACCACCTTGTATCATAAAACCATCGATAACTCTGTGGAAAAGTGTTCCATCATAATACCCTTCTTTGACTAATTTTATGAAATTGTCACGATGTAAAGGGGTTTCGTTGTAAAGAATGGCTTTCATATCGCCATAATTTGTGCTAATCAATACCATAGTTGTCATTTCTTTTGATTCTTCTTTATTTTCTTGGGGTGTTGTGGCTTCAACTTTTGCCATTTTGCTTGAACATGCACCCATAAAAATACCCATTAAAAGGATTAAAAATAGATTTTTCTTTGTGTTCATACTTTTTTTTATTAGTTTTGCACTCTGTAATTAAGAATTAAAGTGCAATACTACAAAAAAAAACTGTTATGAGAAAGAATATGATAAGATTTTTTTTAATCACAATTTGTGCAGTGTTGATTTCTCCACTATTTTCTTCTTGTGCAGAAGATGAATTAGACGGTTGTGGATTGACTGTTGTGGTTAAAGATGCGAAAAACCCATCTACGAAATATGCTAATGCAACTGTGAACATTAGTAAAGAGTCTGGTAGCGTTAAACGAACAGGAACAACTGAGGCTAATGGAGAAGCATATTTTGTTTTTGACAATGAGGCAATTTTAGACATCTTTGTAACTCATGTTTCAGAAGATGAAATGCCGGTTACTCGCACAGGAAAAAGTACAGTAAGATTAAAACACGGCGAGGTAGTAGTTAAAGACGTTTTGATTCAGTTATAATCAAACGATTCTTTCAAAGCGATAGCCTTTTTCGCTGTAAAAAGACAAAACCCTTTCAAGGCAGAAAAGCATATTGCGTTCTGCTTTCGGGTTGTCGTGAAAGAGAATTATATCACCAGCTTTTAGTTTGAGCGAATTCTTCAAACAAAGAGCTGGTGTATATTTTTTGTTGTAATCAAAGCTGATTACTGTCCACAAAACGACACGATAACCTTTACTTTTTACGAATTGAAATTGTTTTTTTGTAATTCTGCCGTATGGAGGGCGAAAAAGATTTGTTTTACACAAAGCCTCACATTCCTCAACGCTTGCTTTGTAGTCTTCAAACTTAGTTATAGGTCCGTTAGAGTGATACATAGTGTGATTTCCTACCGAATGCCCCTCGGCTAATAAAGATTGATAACACTCAGGGTACTTTCTGATGTTATCTCCTACACAGAAAAAAGTTGCTTTTGCATTATAGCGTCTTAAAATCTCTAAAACCTTATTTGTAACCTCAGGTACAGGTCCGTCATCGAAAGTAAGAAAGATTACTTTCTCTTTTGTCTTGATTCTAAACTCAACGCTTTTTGAAAATAATAGTTGAAGAAACTTTGGTATTTTAGAAATCATAGTCTTTGTCTTTAATAGCCTCTACAATATCATTATATGCAAAACCTTTTCCTAATAGATAGTCAAAAGATTTCTTTGTTTTAATTTTTTTTTCCTTTGAAATAGAAAAATATTTCTTTGAAAAAATTTCTGCAATCAAAGAAATATATTCGTCATAGTCAATAGCCTCTAAACCTTTCTTTATACAAGCCTCGCTAATGTGTTTTTGCTTTAAATAATATGCAATTTTAATCTTGCCCCATTTGTTTTGATGAAATTTACTCACAGAAAACAATTCGGCATATCTCTGTTCATTGATATAACCCTGACAAATCAGTTCCGCAACACAATCTTTGCTTTCTTCCTTTGTAAGACCTAAACTCATCAACTTTTCAATAACTTGACTTTGACAACGTTCTTCTTTTGCACAATAATCCTTTGCATATTCCAAACCCTGAGAAAAAGTATATAATCTTTTTTGTGTCATAGATTTTTTTTGCAAAGATAATAATAATCTTAAACACGATGAAATACAATAAAATATAAAGAAGGTGAAACAAAATATTGATAAGTTATATTAAAAAAATGGTTTAATTTTTTGGAGAACTGAAAATAATTTTTATCTTTGCCCTATTCAAAAACAATTAAATAATTTAAACTAACAAATATAGTTATGAAGATTTATCATACCTCAGAAATCAAGAACATAGCCCTATTAGGAGGAGCTAAGTCAGGAAAAACCACATTGGCAGAAGCCATGTCATTTGAATCAGGAATCGTTTCACGAAAAGGAGCAATAGAAGATAAAAATACACTATCGGATTACAGAGACATAGAAATAGAAAGAAAATCCTCTGTAGTATCGAGCGTTTTGTATGCAGAATATAACAATAAAAAGATAAACATAATAGATGTTCCAGGATACGCAGACTATCAAGGAGAATTAGTAGCAGCACTTCACGCAGTAGAAACAGCAGTAGTAGTAATAAACTCACAAATCGGCGTTGAAGTAGGAACAGAAATAGCATTCCGTCACACAAAAAGGCTATCAATTCCTTTAATGATAGCAATGAATCAATTAGATCACGAAAAAGCGAACTTTGACGAACAAATAAAAGAATTAAAAGAATTCTTTGGAGATAAAATCACAGTAGTACAATACCCAATCAATGCAGGAGTAGGATTTGATAGCTTTATCGACCTAATAATGCAAAAGATGTATAAATATCCAAAAGGAGGCGGAAAACCAGAAATATTGGATATTCCAGAAAGTGAAAAAGAAAGAGCAGAAGAATTAAGACTAGCCTTAGTAGAAAATGCAGCTGCCGGTTCAGATGAGTTAATGGAAAAATATTTTGACGAAGGCGACCTTGCAATAGATGAAGTTAGAAGAGGCTTACGCTTAGGAATGGCAGCAAGAAACGTATTCCCTGTAACATGTATTTCAGCTAAGGAAAATATAGGAGTAGGAAGATTGATGGAATTCATAACATTCAACGTTCCTTCACCAACAGAAGCACTTCATACAAAGACATTAGTATCAGGAGAAAAGATTACTTACGATGAAGCAGCACCAACAACATTATTTGTATTCAAAACAGCAAACGAAACACACGTTGGAAACATTGCTTATATGAAAGTAATGAGCGGAGAAGTAACAGAAGGAATGGATGTTGTAAATTCAAATAACGAAAGCAAAGAAAGAATAGCTCAAATTTTTGTAAATTCAGGTAAAAACCGTACAAAAATTGAAAAAGCCTGTGCAGGAGACATCGTTTCTACAATAAAATTAAAAGATGTTGCAACAAACGCTACATTAACCTCAACTAAAAATGCAGGAGACAAATTAAACGCAATTCAATTCCCTGAACCAATCTACACAACCGCAATAAAAGCAGTTGATAGTGGCGATGATGAAAAACTTGGAGCAGCACTTAACGAATATTCTTCACACGATTGCTCACTAAGAGTAGAGATTGCAAGAGAATTAAAGCAAACAATCATCAAGGGAATGGGAGAATATCATATCAATACATTGAAATGGTATTTAGATCACGTATATAAAATTCCTGTTGAGTTCTCTGCACCAAAGATTCCTTACAGAGAAACAATCACAAAGAGTGCAGAAGCATCATATCGTCATAAAAAACAATCAGGAGGAGCAGGACAATTTGGAGAAGTCTTCATGATGATTGAGCCATACTATGAAGGCATGCCACAACAAAAGAAATATCCAATCCGTAACACAGAAGAAACAACACTACCTTGGGGAGGAAAACTTATATTCAATACATGTATCGTAGGAGGTGCAATTGACGCAAGATTTATGCCAGCAATCCTAAAAGGAATCATGGAAAAAATGGAAGAAGGTCCACTTACAGGATCATACGCAAGAGATATAGTAGTAAATATCTTTGACGGAAAGATGCACCCTGTTGATAGTAATGAAATGGCATTTAAACTTGCAGGACGTAATGCCTTTAAAGAAGCCTTCAAATCAGCAGGTCCAAAAATCCTTGAACCAATTTACGATATGGAAGTAACAGTTCCATCAGAATTAATGGGAGGAGTGATGACAGATCTTCAATCAAGAAGAGCAATAGTAATGGGAATGGACTCAGAAGGAATGAATTCAATAGTAAAAGCAAAAGTTCCGTTAGCAGAAATGTACCGTTACTCAACAGCACTTTCATCTCTAACATCAGGAAGAGGAACTTACACAATGAGCTTTGCAGAATACGAAGCCGTTCCAACAGATGTTCAATCAAAACTATTGAAAGCATACGAAGAACAAACAAAAGACGAAGAATAGTCTTAAAGATAACAAACCAAAAAAGGCGATTGAATTTTCTCGATCGCCTTTTTTTTATTTTTTTTCTTTGCTTTTTTTAAATAAATCAAAGAAATATTTTACTAAAACAAAGAAAAAAATAATTTTTTCTTTGTTTTATTTTTGCGATTCTTTTCTTCAATTTTTTTCTTTAAAAATTTTGTTGGATTAAAATAAAGTTATATTTTTGCAGTGTACTATTACAGTAATACACTAAAAAGAAAAAATATGATAGAAATTAAGAATCTTTGCTTTGGATACAAGAAAAGCAAAAATGTATTGGAGAATGTTAATCTTAATTTAAAGAAAGGTTGCATTCATGGTTTATTTGGAAAGAACGGAGTCGGCAAAACGACATTGTTAAAGCTGATTGGAGGATTGCAATTCCCCGATAAAGGCGAAGTAAAGGTAGGAAAGTTTACTCCTTCTGAGAGAAAAGTGGCATTTCTTGCAGATATGTCTTTCATTTCAGAAGAGTTGTATGACTCACACCTCACAATAGAAAAATATGTCAAAATAAATTCAGTCTTTTATCCTAACTTCTCGCAACAAGACTTTGAAGCCTACCTAAAAGACTTTGAAATAGAAGACACAAAACAATACTTACACAAATTATCCTACGGAACGAAGAAAAAAATCTTCATTTCCTTTGGCTTAGCTTGTCATTGCAAACTAATATTACTTGACGAGCCAACAAACGGTCTTGATATTCCTTCAAAGAGTCAATTCAGAAAAGTAATATTGCGAGCAATGAGCGATGAGACTTGCGTAGTTATTTCAACACATCAAGTAAGAGATTTACACAATCTAATAGACTCTGTCTTAATTCTTGATGATACAAACGTATTGCTAAATGCTACAAATGAAGAGATTTGCAATAAATTATTCTTTGGTATATGCGATACTCTGCAATCAAAAGAAGAAATGCTATATAGCGAAGACGATGTAAGAGGACTTAAATTTGTAAAAGAGAATACCGAAAACCAAGAAAGCGAGCTTGATATAGAAATACTCTTTAACGCAGCCCTTGCAAACAAAGAAAAGTTCAGAGAATTATTTTCATAATCAATACTCATAAAACCTTATAACAATGGAAATAAGTATAATAAGAATTAAGCATATTTTGAAAAAGATTTGGCAAGAAGAAAGAATGTATTTCTTACTCCTTTTCTTGATAACTTTTTTCGCAACAATAATGTGTGCAAACAGTCAATTATTAAGCATAATAGGTATAAGTGTTTTAAATTTGACTATTTACGCAGTTATATCCGTTATAGCATTTAAGTTATATAAAGATAAAAACACAAGAATACACACAATAAACCTGCCAGCCTCCAATTTAGAAAAATATATCTCAATATTTATTATTCATTTTCTTGGAGTAATTATTACAATATACGGAGCCTTTTACTTGGGATATTGTTTAAGTTTACAAATCTTTCCAAATCAAGTAGGCTTTCCTGAAAATATAGAATATAAATTTAGCCTACAAAGTATTATTTCTCTGCTTAGCATATCTGCAATTATGTTTTACGGCTCCTTGTTTTTCAAAAAAAATAGCCTAGGCCTTACTTTCTTTATTATTTTTATGTGTGGTCTTATTTTTATGGCACTTACATATCTTATCAACGGGAAATCATCATACGTATATAACTATTATTTTGATGTTACTTTAAACTCAATCATTACAATAGGCTTTCTTTTACTTACATATTTAAGATTAAAGGAGGAAAGGGCGTAAGACTATGATAAAACAACAAACACCAATCTTTCATCAGCTTGCCAATAAACTATGTGATGAAATTCTTGCAGGCAAATACCAAGCCGACAATCGCATTCCTTCAAGTAGAGAATTAGCAGTTTACTTTGAGGTCAATCCAAATACGGTTGTGAAAAGTTTTGAGGTGCTTTCTAACTATGAAATCATATATGAGAAAAGAGGAATGGGGTATTTCGTTTCTCCTTTGGCAGTTGAAAGAATATTAGAGCAAAGAAGAAAACAGTTTTCCGAAGAGTATTTGCCACAATTTTTCAAAACAATGGAGCAACTCTCCATAAACATTGAGCAACTCTCAAAATTATATGAACAATACAAACAAAACAAAAAATAAAGACTTATGAAAATTCGTAAAACCACAGTATTAACAATAATATTCGTAGCTTGCATAATTATAGCACAAGTAATAGATGCAGTAATTTAAAGAAAGAAGATTATGGAATTAAGTATTAGAAGACTAAGCCTATTATATAAGAGACTCTTTGCAATAAAGGGCTTGGAATTGCTTGCATTAGCAATTACCTATTTTTTATTGTGTTGTTTTTTCCCTTGGATTCACAAGATAATTGGTGGTATTGAGTTAGATGTTTGTGAAATGACTTACTTTATACTTTTGTGGACGTTTATTGTTACGCAGAATGATTTTAATGTTAATAAGGAAAACTCACTCCTTGCTCAATTAAATCTTCCAGCCTCTTGCTTAGAAAAATATATTCTATCGTTTACATACTTTTTTGTGTTGTTGAATGGAGCGTTATTGTTTGCTTTATTTCTAAGTATTCCGATAAGCAATTTGTTAATTGGCAATCCGACTAATCTTATTGAAAGTTGGCAATATTTTATCTCTTTTCTCTCTCTAAAAAATTGGGGGTTGATAGATCATTTTTCACTTCTATTTATTTTTGCTTTGACATTCTTTTGCTCATACTTTTTTAAGAAAAATGCAAGTCTAAAAACGATGATTGTAATTCTTGCATTTGCGGGATTGAGTTTTCTAAATACATATTTAGTTGATTGTAATCCTTTGTTTATGTATGATTTTATCTATGAAAATGAGCCATTTCTTGATTATTTTAACACAATGTCAGAAATAATGCATCAGTGTATGCCGATACTTCTAACAATAGCATCAATATTTCTTTTTGTGCTTACATATTTTCGTATAAAAGAAGAAAGGGCGTAAAAACTTAAAACTATGAAAATAAGAAAAACAACAATCGCTTTAATAATAGGTTTATTTATATTCTTAACTTGTTTATATATAACAATAGGTTATGCTGACAAAGAGGCAAACAAAGCATATAGAATAGCAAAAAAAGCAGGTAAACCACTGATAGAATATAAGCAAACAGGAGCCTATTTTGGTTATATTGAGACAAAAGAAATTAGAATCGACACTACCGAAAACGGTTCGTCAATAATCTATTCTACATCATTTGAAATAAAGAAATAAAATCCAACTTTTGTAATTTTTTATTTGGTTTTGCGACTAATGAGGTGTAGAAACAAAAAAAACAGACAATGGACCTGAAAGAAGAATACACCAAAATGGTTATGCAACACAAGGATATAATCTACAAAGTCTGCTATATTTATGCCGAAAAAGACTATATTGAAGATTATTACCAAGAAGTGTTGATAGAATTATGGCGAAGTTTCCCTCACTTTCGTTCAGAAAGCAAAGCAAGTACGTGGATTTATCGCATAAGTCTTAACACCTGCATTTCCTTTGTAAGAAAGAAAAAACGAAACCCACTCTCAAAGATTCCCTCTCTTGAAGTAGATTTAACCTTTGAAGATAAGGAAAAACAGCAACAAATAGAATTTTTGCACACTCTAATAAATCGTTTAGATATATTAGAAAAATCCTTGGTCTTGCTTTGGTTGGAAGACCTTTCTTACGAAGAAATCGCAAGTATAACAGGACTTTCAATCTCAAACGTAGGAGTGAAACTTGGCAGAATAAAGGAAAAATTAAAGAAAATGTCGAACCAATAAAAAATTACAGAAATGGAATTAGAAGAATTAAAAAAACAATGGGCAGAAATGTCCAAAGAATTGGAACAACAAAAGATTATCAACCGTCAAATCATAGAACAATCCTGCAAATCAAAGACAAACTATCTTACATTCAACTCTGTTTTTGGTATGTGTTTGGCTGTGATTGCAAATTTCATACTAATTTGGAATAATGACCTATTATGCCAACTTCTTCCTATGTGGTATATTATTCTTATTTATGTTGCAATAGATGGAGCCTTGATAAATCAAAGCATAAGCCTATATTTTTTGCTTAAAATGAAGAAACCACAAAACAATATCATAGAAAAAGAGCGTTGGTTTATGAAATTTCGCATCTGTGAGCGTATAAACATAATTTGGCAGAGTGTTATTTCAATTCCTTTGGTTGTTGCATTCATCTTTATTTACAACAATCTTCAAGCAGACTACATACTTAAACCGACATCTTACGGAACTTCGGTTATGATTATAGCAATTGCTATCGCAATATTAGTAAGTTTCTTCTATGCAAAGCAGATTAAAGAACTAAAATCACAAATTCAAATCTTAAAACAATTTGAAAAATAGAGCAAAATGAAGAAAGCAATAATTCTTACCTTAATCACAATAATTATATCTGCTTGTAGTTCGAGCCGATATAACGTTTACAAACCTGAAAACAAATATTCCTATCAAGTAATTCACATAAACGACAAAGGAGATACTCTAAGCAATTGCTCTTTGCAAATGAGTACACTTAAAAACTCTGTTTTTGGTGGTACAGGTCTTCGTTATGATTATGAAAAATGTGGTAATAATCCAGCATATTACGAAATCACTTCATACATTGACAACGAAAATTACATTGAATTGCACCCTCCGAGAATGGGAATGTTGTCTTTTACCGCTATTTTGCCATTTCCGAGTTATCATTACCCGGAAGGCTGTGTTGTTTCAATAAATGGAGAAACCTATTTTGAGAAAACCACCTTCGCACCCGCAAAAGGCAAAACCATCTCCTATAAATCAGAACAAGAAGGCGAAGAAATAATCCTTTGCAAAGGCAAAGAAATAGAATGCTACACGATAAAGGGAGAAAATACAAGTCATATAGAAGAATTAGGACAATATAGAGTAAAATATTTCTTTAACACCACTCTTGGATTTGTCCGTTGGGAATACACACTCCCAAATAACGAGAAGATAATATTAGAATTGCAATAGTAGAAATTTAATTAAGAGTTATGAGGTCTGATTTTCGATAGTTTAATTCTTTATTATTCTATATCAAGAGGTAAAAGATTATTTGAGAATTTATCAAAATCAGACTCAAAAACTCTATCTTGAATGATACGATACTTTTCAAACTCTGTTTCGGCAAAAGTTTTTGCAAATTCAGAACTAACTTTTCCTGCATCATTCAATACTTCATCGCCTCCTGCTTGAAGAATAATATCAATTCTCTTTGCCCAATCTTCCATAGTCATAGGAATATGCCTGTCAGCCATACGCTCTGCAATATCAAGGACTGAATTAACTAATTTTCCCATATCTTCTAACTCTTTAGAATTAAGATAATTTTTTGCCACTGATACATCTGGCTTTACAATTTTTCCATTCGGAGCTTTTTCCCAAGTAGTTAATCCCATATTTTCTTTATCGGCATTTGCTCTGCTAACTATTAATTCAGCAGCAGTTAAGCCGTGAACTGCAAAATGTATCTTATTCTGAACTTTCTTAAAGAAAGCTTGTGTTGTAGGTGCATTTTTATTGTAATCTATCGCAGTTGCATAGATGTCTGTTAGCTTTTGATAGAAACGTCTTTCGCTTAAACGAATTTCTCTTATTTCTGCAAGTAAGTATTCAAAATAATCTTCCCCTAAAAATCCCCCATTCTCCATTCGTTTCTTATCAATAACATATCCACGTATGGCAAAATGTCTTAGAACATTTGTACACCATTGACGAAACTGCGTTGCACGAATAGAATTTACACGATAACCAACCGAAATAATAGCATCAAGATTATAGAACTCTACTTCTTCTTTTGATTCTCCACGAAATCCTCGATTTACGATTGTTTCCATTTTGGAAATAGTCGTATCTTTATTAAGTTCTCCACTTTCAAAAATATTTTTTAAATGTTTGCTGATAGCAGGCACACCAACATCAAACAAAGTAGCCATAACCTTTTGAGTAGCCCAAATATTTTGATTTTTATAAACTACTTGCACACCTTCTTCCTTTTCGTCAAGGACAAAGGTTAAAAACTCCATTGTACTATTTCTTATTTCAAGTTGTTTCATAATTGCAAAAATAATATAATTCCAAAGAATTTAAAAGTTATTTCTTTGATTTATTTTGCGAAGATTTTTAAAATTCTTTATAATATTTACTTTTTATAATCGTTCTTTTGCATATCAAATCAAATTATTTTAGATATAGAAGATGAATAAGAAATTGTATTTTTTCATTCTGCTGTTTTGTCCCTTTATTCTTTTGTCGCAAGAGATTTATACACCGAATAAAGAGTTTGTTTTTAAGGTTAGGTATGAGGATAATGGTGTTGTGAAAGAGTCTTATCTTAGTTTATGGACACAAGACAGTGTTTGGATTTACGATAATGCTCAAAAGCAACTTTTTTATGCTTATCACGAGAATGCAGATTTTGAAACTCAAAAAACTTTTCCTTACGATAAAGCAGAGGAAACGGGATTTATTGAAACAAATGAAAAAATCTGGTTTCACCCTCCAAGAGAAGATTATTTTTATCTTTTTGAATATTTTCCCTTTCCGGAAATGAACTTTCCTATTCAGTGCGAGAAAAAAGGGAAATATGCTTTTCTTGGCAGTATAGACTTTTTGGATAAATTTTCTCTTCTTCGTTACAAAACAAAGATTGAATGTGGAAAGCCAAACCTTATATACTATTACGGCAAAGCAAAGAATAGAACAGGAGAATGGTCGTTTAAATATGTTTTTGACAAAGAAAAAGGATTTGTAGAATGGCGTATAGAATACAATAAAACAATTTCAATACATATAATTTTAGATAGAATCATAGAACGATAAACATTTCTTTAAATTCTTTTTAGAAAAATTTCAAGTGAATAAAGTTTTAGGGGAATCATCTTTATTTTACGGAAATTTCAATACTGAGATTTCCGCAAAATTTTTGACTATTTTTTACTGAAATTTGATTTTGGCGAAATAAAACAAAGAAATAATTTAATAAAGCAAAGAAATAATTTACGGAAACAAAGAATTAAAAAAACAAAACGCTCGTTTGTCAAAATAAAACTAAGACTTGAAAAGACAAAACTTTGAAATATCAAAGCCATACTCTTTCCAAAGATTGTCTATTGACACAAAATCAATTTCTTCTCTAAGTACGCTTGCAATATAGTTGATAACAACGTATGTATATATAATCTCTCTATCGTATAATGAAGAGACATGTCTTTCGTAATCAGATTTAGAATAAGGATGTTGTGGTGTACGTGTGAGCTCAAAGTCAAGCAATTCTAATGCCCAAGTATAATTTTGCTCATTCAAAGCATTGTGAAGGACATTGTTGCTATGTAATTTACGCAAATTACTAATCATAATATCAGCTGCGATTTCGTGATTTTTCTTAAAGCCTTTTAAGTTATATTTTTGCCATTTTGCAACTTCTTTTTCTATCAATGAGTGTTCCATAAAGCAAGAATCACTTATTCTATATGGGCATTCAACATTATATTGTAAAATAACAGGATTTAGGGTTGTGTTTGTCTCTCTTATATACATAGGATAATCAAGTTCTAACACACATTCCATTTTATTAGTCTTGATTCCAAGAGATTGAATATCGAGATTACAATAATAATCCCTTAAAGCATCTTCTTTTAATAGTAATCCCCAAACATCAGCCACGGTTTCAATAGTATAAAGAAAAGGATATTGAGTATAACACAATCCATTACCTTTTGTAACTATATATCTACCATCTTCATACTGCCCAACAACAAAACTTCTTCCATGAAGAGGACTTACAGAGTAGATTTCCTTATCTCCATCTTTACATCTTAAAAGAGGGTAAAAAGTATCACCCTCTTGATTCTCTAAAATTGTGTAAGGAATAGACTTAGCAATTATTTTTTTCATTTTTACGATAATATTGTGCGAAATCTATTAAATTCTCATACAAAGAATAGTATTGTTCAGATATTTCTTTAGATACTACTTCTTCGAAATCAGTTTCAGAAATTTTGTTATCAATAGTTTTAATTACTATATAATATAGTCTTTTATCATCACAAGGATGTCCGTTCTCTGTATCCGCCCAATTTTTTAATAATTTTCTAACTTCTTCTGTCATTTTCGTTTTCTTTTTTAAGTTAATAATTAAAGGGTGGTGGAGCTCATCACCACCCTTAGTTAATTTCAAATTTGTACGTTATACTGAACGATACATTATTCCGCACATACTTTCTGACAATTTAGGACAACTATTCATACAAACGTCCTTTGTTTGTCTGCTGATTGTTAATTCTATTTTCATATTGCTAAAATATTTAACTGATTATAGGTGTACTGAACGGGAGACACCATTTATCCCTTTGTATCATATAATGCGTTGCAATTCTACCGTGGCCTTAGGTAGTTTTTTCAACGCAGAAACAAATTCTTCTCCATTAAGAGGGTCGTAACCCTCCATCATTCTAAGTGCTAAGCTATGACGAACCTTTGCCATATAGCAACAATTTTCTGCTGCTTTTTTGAAATCTCCATATTGAGACTGAGCTTGTCCTGCACAGAGGTTGCAATAATCGCAATAATCGTGTTTTCCGCATTCTTCATACTCACTTAATGTGGTTGTTTGCCATTCTTTAAGAGTTTTATTATTGACAATAATTTCGGAAATACTCTTTTCTTTTAAGCAACCAAACACAAGAGGGTGAGCACAGCAAGGTTGTATATTTCCTTCGGGAGTAATACAAAACGCTGTTTCGCCTGCACCACACGGAACTGTATCCATAATGCGAGGTTGTCCACCATAATTTGGTGCTTCTTTACCTACATACATAGGAACATTGCTATCACGCAACACAACTTGCAATTGTTCTTCTGTTAATCGCAATTGACGAGCACATTTGTCGCCATCAACACTATCAGTTATGTTTAGCTCAAACTGAGGTACAGCACCAAGCGAGTGAGCAATCTCTTCAACTAAATAATACGAATGAAGATTTGCTTGCATTATACAACATTTTAAATTAGTAGGTACTGCAAACTCCGAAAGCCTTTTTACAACAGACATACTCTTTTGCCAAGAGCCATTAACTCGCGTAATAGAATCGTGTTGCTTAGCATCACCACTATATATACTCACTCCAACAAGTCGAGGGTAATAATTTATTAAACGATCAACCTCATTAACAATTCTTTGTCCATTGGTAAAGACATCAAACGCTATTTCCTTTTGATAGAGGTAATCAATAATTTCCCATGCAAAAGGTTTTGAAAAAGGATCTCCCCCTGAAAGACATACTTTCACTAATCCAACTTGCTCTAACTCATCAATGATACGTTTATAGTCCGAAAGTTGCAATTCTTCTCTATCTGCACGATGACTTTGCTCACTATCGTTACGTGTAGCACCTGGATTATAACAATGAATACACTTTTCGCTACAATTATACGTCAATTCAAACATAACAGAGCCTACAACACCTTCGTCAGATATAGCACTAAAATAACTTTGCTCAGCAGTAGTTATAGACATTGGCAGTTTATCTCGTGTACTCTTAATAGTAGAACGTTCTTTAATGTTATTTTCTCTCACAGTCTTGCGATAGTTCAACTCTTCTTCCCTTGTAAAAAGATGAGTACAAAGTAAGCCATTACTAACAAGCAGTTGAAAGAAATTATCTATTGATTCACTATCAATACCCGTAGCCTTACTTACATTTTCCACACTTACAGAAGAATTTCTTCCTACAGCAAGAACGTGTTTTATTACATCGGCAGAATAATCCTCAAAGAAATTACTAATTCCCTCAATAAGATTATACATAATAGCAACATGCCTTTTTCCCAAACGAGCATTTCTTTCACTAAAACGCCCACAAGTCCAAGCAGGACGATAATATGTTTTTTGCATTTTATTTTTGTTTAAAAATCAAAGCCTTATTTCTTACCCCAAATTTTAATGGTATTGTCCGCTGAACCACTGACCAAATACTTTCCGTCGGGACTCCAACTTACGGAATAGATGTCAGAGAGATGTCCTTTCAAGGTTTGAAAACACTCTTTGCTATTTGCGTCCCATATCCGAATGGTGTCGGATGAACCGCTTGCCAAATACTTCCCATTGGGGCTCCATGCAACTGAACGCATCTCACCTAAATGGTATCCAAAGCTTTTTAAAGGAATACGTTTTTTTGCATCCCATATACTAAGGAGTGAGTATATGTTCTTTGAATCTGAATCGCCGAAAATATACGCTCCTTTGCCGACCAAATACTTTCCATCGGGACTCCACGCAACACAATCCTTCCCATTAAAACCATCCCATAATTCCAAATACTCTCCGCTATTTGCGTCCCATACACCCAATCTAGGCCCTTGACCACTGGCTATATACTTTCCATCGGGACTCCATGCAACTGATCTCACGACTAATGAAAGTCTTTCCAAGGTTTTCAAACACTCTCCGCTATTTGCGTCCCATATCTTAATGGTTGCGTCCGATGAACCGCTGACTATTTTACTACCATCGGGACTCCATGCAACTGAATTCACTCTTGATGAATGTCCTTCCAAGGTTTTCAAACACTCTCCGCTATTTGCGTCCCATATCTTAATGGTTTCGTCCGATGAACCGCTGACAATATATTTTCCATCGGGACTCCATGCAACTGATCTCACGCTATATGAATGTTCTTCTAAGGTTTGAAAACAAGTAAACTTAGCACTATATACTTCTGTTTTTACATTTCTTATTTCTGTTTGTTTTTCCAAGTCTTCTTTTGTCTCTTTGCTACCTGCAAACAAACTAAAAATTTTAATTTTTTTCATTTTAATGTTGTTTTTCTTACTTTGCCTAAGTCCCAAAGGCGAGATGTTGTTTTGAAAGTTTGACTTATGGGCATAAAAAAACGTGGGACTTTTTTCTTATTGTCATATGAGGTCTTCGACTACCTAACTACCAAACAAGAAAAGCCCACGATATTACTCGTGAGCGCTCTTGGCTTATTCTTTTGGTAGTTTTTAATGAAATTGTCGAAGTTTCATATGACCAATTATAAGCAAAAACGCTTTTATGTCGTATTAAAATTTACTCAGTCTAAATTATAATTATTCTTTTTCTCCTTTTTATCCTCCTTTGTTAAGGTTAATAAATCAATTCGTGGGCAAAGGTAGTACAAGTTTTTGTTTTGACAAAATTATTTTTTGGTTCTTTTTTGGTTCTTTTTGCTTTTGGTTTTCTAAGTTTAAAAAATAGGGAAATCGGATTTATTTTGCCAAAATTTCAAAACCGATTTTTTAGCAAAATTTTTGACGAAAATTGACGGAAAATAAGGGTAAATTTTGCGAAAATCTGACCTATTTTTTCAAAAAGCCGATTTAAATTTTCAAAAGTCCGATTTAAATTTTTAAAAATCGGACTTTCTGAGATCAAAAGTCCTGATTTTTTTGGCAAAAATCAAGGAAAAAATCCACTAAAACAAGGACTTTTTTAGCAAAATTAAGGCTTAAAAATGCTAAGTCTTTGATTTTGTGATTTTTAGTTAAGGGTTTATATTTTGAAAATTTGCGATTGGAAATCTTAAAGCCGAAAATATCGCAAGCATTTGGCGTTAAGTGATAGGGAAAGTTTTTTATTTCCTACAATCTTATCTTAAATCTATAACATTAGTGTTTAAAAAACGGTGTGTTCTAAGAGTGTTTTTACGCCTATAATGATTAGGATTATACCGCCTAAGAAAAGGGCAAAGCGAGGTTTGATAAAGCGTACTTTTTCGCCCATTCTTACGCCTATTAGAGAGATTGTGAATAGGGCAATGAAGATTATTGCAAGGGATATTAGGATTTGAAGGAAGGTGTATTTTAATGGAAAGCCTATTCCTACAACAAAAGCGTCCATAGAGGTTGCAAGGGCAAGGGTTAATATTACTTTTATGCTGCTTATATCAAATATTTTTTCTTTTAGTTTGAATTGTCTGCCTTCCATTATCATTTTTATTCCTATGATTGCAAGAAGTACAAAGGCTATCCAGTGATCGACTTTTGACATGAAGATTAAAAATACTTCTCCTAAAAGACTTCCTAATGAAATCATTAAAACGTGGAATATTCCAAAGCAAAAGGCAAGGAGTAATGTTCTTTTTTTGCACATACATTTTTGTAATCCACAGGTAATTGATACTGTGAATGAGTCCATTGATAGTGCTATTGCTAATAATATTACTTCTATTATAAATCCTACGCTAATCATTTTAATTTATTGGTTATGTTTATGAATTGTTCTACGGTTAATTGTTCTGCTCTTTTGGTTAGTAGTTCTGAGTCGATGTCTTCAAGGTTCATTCCAAGGGGTTTGAGACTTTGACGTATCATTTTTCGTCTTTGGTTAAAGGCTGTTTTTACTACTTTTACAAATAGTTGTTCGTTACAGTTGAGTTGCTTTACGTTGTTGCGTTTTAGACGTATTACTGCTGATTTTACTTTTGGTGGTGGATTGAATACGTTTTCGTGTACGGTGAATAGGTATTCTATGTCGTAGTAGGCTGAGAGTAATACAGAAAGTATGCCGTAGGTTTTGTTGCCTGAGTTTGCACATACTCTTTCTGCTACTTCTTTTTGAAACATTCCTACGAGTTGTGTGGCTTTGTCTTTGTTTTCAAATAGCTTAAATAGTATTTGATTTGAGATGTTATAGGGAAAGTTGCCCATTATGGCAAATTGATTTTCGTAAATGGTGTTTAAATCCATTTTCAGAAAGTCTGCCGATATTATGTTTTCTTGTAATTGTGCGTAGTTTTTGTGTAGGTATTCTACGCTTTCGGTGTCGATTTCTACGACTTTGAGGTGTTTTACTTTGGGATTTTCAATTAGGTATTTGGTTAATACGCCCATTCCTGGACCTATTTCTAATACTTCTGCTTCTTCTAATAGGGAATAGGCAATTTTTTCTGCTATTGTTTCGTCTTTGAGAAAGTGTTGCCCAAGATGTTTTTTTGCTCTTACTTTTTCCATTGTCTTGTAATGAAAAAAAAAGGAAGCATAAGGTTGTATGCTTCCTTTTTGTGTGTGAATATTTTATTATTCTCCTAATTCTGCTCTTTGGAAAGCTGTAATTGTTAAGTCTTTGTCTATTTTTCTTAGATGTTCTTCTACGCTTACTTTTGCTTCGCGAGTGTATTCTTGGCTTAACAAAGTGCTTTCTTTGAAGAATTTGTTTAGCTTTCCTTGTGCTATTTTTTCAACCATGTCTTCTGGTTTTCCTTCTTCTCTCACTTGTCCACGATAAACTTCCATTTCTCTTTCTATGATTTCAGCAGGAACTGATTCTTTGTTCAATGCTACTGGACGTCCAGCGATTACTTGCATTGACATTTCTTTTCCTTCTTCGTCATATCCTGCTTTTGAAAGTCCAACAACTGATGCCATTCTATTACCTGGGTGAACGTATGCGTAAGTTGCAACTGCTTCAATAGGATAGTAGTGTGATAATGTTATCTTTTCTCCTATTTTTGCTACTTGTTCTACAATCATTGTTTCAACGCTTAAACCGTTTATTGTTAAAGCCATCACTTCTTCCAATGATTTTGCTTTTGCATCAACTGCTGTTTGAAGTACTTCTCTTGTGAAAGCTACGAAGTCTTCGTTTTTAGCTACGAAGTCTGTTTCGCAGTTCATCATTATTACTGCTGCAAATGTTTTATCTGCGTTTACTGTTGCTAAAACTGCTCCTTCGCTTGCATCTCTGTCAGCTCTTTTTGCAGCAAGTTTTTGTCCTTTTTCACGAAGATAATCTATTGCTTTATCCATATCGCCATCGCATTCAACTAAGGCTTTTTTACAGTCCATCATTCCGACTCCTGTACGTTTTCTTAGTTCATTAACGGCTGCAGCTGTTATATTTGCCATTTTATTACGTTTTAAGGGTTCTTATTTCTTTTTTACTTGTCTTCTTGGACGTCTTTCTCCGTCTTCTGCAACAGCTTTTACTTTTTTAACTTTGTTTTGAGCTTCTTCTGGTGCTACTTCATCGTCTAAAAGTTCTGTTGCTAATCTTTCTTCTGCTTCTGCTTCTTCTGCAATACGAGTGTCTTTGTCCATTTTTCTTTCTTGACAACCTTCTTCTATTGCATTACAAACGTAATCTAATATTAATGATATTGATTTTGAAGCATCGTCGTTTGCAGGTATAGGAAAATCAACTGCATTAGGGTCGCAATTTGTATCAACCATTGCAAATGTAGGTATGTTCAAACGTTTTGCTTCTGCAACTGCGATGTGTTCTTTGTTTATGTCAACAATGAATAATGCAGATGGTAGACGTGTAAGATCCGCTATTGAACCTAAGTTCTTTTCTAATTTAGCTTTTTCTCTTGTTATTTGCAATCTTTCTCTTTTTGAAATAGCAGTTGTGTCTTTATCTGCTAATAGTTTTTCTAAAGAGTTCATTTTTTTGATTGCTTTTCTAATTGTAACAAAGTTTGTAAGCATTCCGCCTGGCCAACGTTCTGTTACGAATGGCATATTTGTTCTTTTTACTCTTTCAGCAACTATATCTTTTGCTTGTTTCTTTGTTGCAACGAACAGAATCTTCTTTCCTGATTTTGCAATTTGTTTTAAAGCTGCTGAAGCTTCTTCTACTTTTGTTGCTGTTTTGTGTAAATCTATAATGTGAATGCCATTGCGTTCCATATAAATGTATGGAGCCATTTTTGGATTCCATTTTCTTCTTAGGTGACCGAAATGTACACCTGCATCAAGCATTTGATTAAAATCTATCATTTCTTTTTTCTTTTTTGTTTACATTCCTAATTTACTATCAATTGATAAGTAGTTGTTTTTTTACAAATCTTATCAATTTGGATACTAAACAATATCCATATATTAACGTTTGCTGAATTGGAAACGTTTTCTTGCTTTCTTTTGACCTGGTTTTTTTCTTTCAACCATACGAGGGTCTCTCTTCAACAAGCCTTTTGCTTTTAATGCACCTCTATCTTCTATGTTTGCTTCGCATAAAGCTCTTGCGATAGCCATACGTAATGCTTCTGCTTGTCCAGAAATTCCACCACCATCTAAGTTTGCTTTTACATCCCATTGACCTTCTGCTCCGATTGTTTCGAAAGCTTGACGGCAAATGTATTGTAATGGTGCTGTTGGGAAGTATTCTTTGTAATCTCTTCCGTTTACCATTATAGAACCGTTACCTTGTTTCATATAAATTCTGGCAACAGCACATTTTCTTCTACCTATAGTATTTATTACTCCTTCCATGTCTCTTATCTGATTTCGTTAAGGTTTACTAATCTTGGTTGTTGTGCTTCAAATTTATGAGTTGGTCCTGCAACAACGTGAAGATTTCTATATAATTGACTTCCTAATTTATTTTTTGGTAACATTCCTTTTACAGCGTGTTCAACTACTCTGATAGGGAATTTAGATAACAATTCTTTTGGAGTAGTAAAACGTTGTCCTCCTGGATAACCTGTGTGTCTTACATAAACCTTATCAGTAAGTTTTTTACCTGTGAATCTTACTTTATCAGCATTGATAACTATTACATAGTCTCCACAATCTGCATTAGGTGTGAAGCAAGGTTTGTGTTTACCTCTTAATATGTTTGCAACTTTTGTTGCTAAACGTCCTACGATTTCATTTTCAGCATCAATAACAATCCATTCTTTTTTTGCATTTTCTTTGTTTACTGATACTGTTTTATAGCTTAATGTTCCCATTTCTGCTTCTTATTCTACGTTTTTATAAAATTAAAACTAAACTCTCGTGCTGAATTTCTTGTAGTCAAACGGGCAAGTAAGACTTTTGTAATTCAACAACTTACATTTCACAATTTAGCTAACCATAGGATAATAACGGGTCGCTGATTACCTAAATTGGAGTTTGCAAAATTACTACTTTTTCTTTATAACACAAGAAATTATGTAAAAAAAATCATATTTTTGCCTAAAAAAAGAGATTTTATTTAATGGAAGAATATCAAAAAATAAAGACTACAATAAAGGATTGGGACGAGGCTGATCGCCCAAGAGAGAAATTGATGAGTTTAGGTAGGCAAAGTTTAACTAATGCAGAACTTCTTGCTATTATTCTTGGAGGAGGGAATAAAGAAAAAAATGCTGTTGAATTAGCAAAGGAGATTCTTTTAAGCGTAGATAACAATCTAAGTGAATTGAGTAAACTTTCTTATAAGGATTATTGCAATCGTTTTAAAGGAGTAGGGCCTGCAAAAGCTATAGGTATAGTTGCAGCTTTGGAGCTTGGATATAGAAGAAAACAATCTACGGCCTTGCAACGTCCTATTATAAATGGTTCAAACGATGCTTATAATGCAATAGCTCATCATTTGTTGGAAAAAGATGTTGAAAGTTTTTATGTTTTGCTGTTAACAAATTCAAATAAACTAATAAGAGTGCTACCAATAAGTCATGGTGGAATAAATGAAACACTCGTAGATAGAAAAATCGTTTTCAAAGTCGCATTAGAAAATAACGCAGTAAAAATTATTTTAGCACATAATCACCCAAGTGGAGATATAAAACCAAGTCAAGCAGATATAAATACAACAAGAACAATTGTAGAGGCAGGAAAAATAATGTCTATACAAGTATTAGATCATATAATAGTAGGAGTAGATGATAACTATTATAGTTTTTTAGATAATGGAATGATGTAAAATAAAAAAAGGTTGTCAATTTTGACAACCTTTTTTTATTTATTTTTCTGTTGTTATTCCAACAGCCTTAAATTCGCCTGAGAATTCCGTGATCAAGTCTCCGATTTCTGTAATGCTGACATTTCCCATTTCATCTATAACGGAAGTTTTTACTCCACCACCTTCAAAAGTTCCTTCTATAATATTATCGGTTACTTTTGTGAAAGTAATTGTGCCATACAAAGCAGTCATACCATCTTTTTCTATTCCTGAGGTAGGAATGTACACAAGAGTATTGTCCATAGAAGTAATATCGGAAAGGTTGCCCAAAGCACTTAAAGCATCTTTTCCTAATCCAAGGTTTTTCTTTCCAACAGCGATGTCTTTAACTTTTAAAGCAACGGATTGTTTTATGTTTGTTCCTGTAATGTATGTGTTTGCTCCATTAGAGTAGAATGTAGCAACAGGAATGTGGTAAGTACTTCCTGCAATTGTAATATCAATATCACCTGTTAATTCTTTTGCTTCTTCACAACTTGAAAAAGCAAAAATAGCCATAAAAATAGCTAATAATTTTACTAATTTGTTTCTCATCTTTTATAGAATTTAATTTACTAACTTTTGCAAAATTATTATTTTTCTTTACAATAACAAAATTTATACTTACTTTTGCAAAAGAAATTCAAGGAATAGAAATGAACAATTTAATTAGATTCTTAAAAAGATACTATTTTGTTTTTCTCTTTTTATTGTTAGAGGGCGTCGCAATTTATTTAATCGCGCAAAATTCTTATCATCAAGGTTCTGCAATAGTTAATTTTGCAAATAATATTTCAGGAAAAGTTTATGAACAAAGTAATAAAATTACACAATACTTTCATTTAGCTTCGGTAAATGAAGCATTATCAAAAGAAAATGCACTATTGAGAAGTCAAATAGAAAACTCCTATGTTAAGTTCACTGAAAAAGAAATGCAAGTAGAAGATACAGTATATAAACAAAGGTTTACATTCATAGAAGCTACTGTAATATCTAAGACAATCAATAAAAGTAACAATTATTTCATGTTAAATAAAGGAGTTTCCAATGGAGTAATGAAAGATATGTGTGTTATAACTCCAAATGGTTTGCTTGGCTTAGTTGTAAACGCTACTTCTAATTTCTCACTTGTAATGACGGTTTTGCATCAAGATACAAAAATTGCTGTAAAGAATAAACGTACGCAAGCAACAGGCACAATGATTTGGGAAGGTGGCGATTATAGAATAGGACAGATAAAGGAAATGCCATCATCTTTACCTTTAAAAATAGGAGATACTCTTGTTACAAGTGGATTTTCAAGAAATTATCCAGAAGGTATAGAAGTAGGTTATGTAAAGAGTTTTACAAAAGACCCTTCCTCAGGATTTTTTAATATAGAGTTTAAATTCTCGGCCGACTACAACAAATTAGAATACGTTTATGTCGTAAAAAATCTATTTAAAGTAGAACAAGATTTATTAGAAAACAGCATTGCAAATGAGTAGGACTATTTTTTCAACACTTTTAAAGTTTTTATTGATTGCTTTTGTGCAAATATTGCTATTAAACAATATTAAAATTTTTGGATACATAGAACCAATGTTATACATATGGTTTATAATCTTATTACCTAATAACTTTCCAAAATGGTTAGTTATGATATTAGGATTTCTTATGGGATTGACAATAGATTTATTTTCTTCACAAGTAGGATTCCATACAGCAACAGCTACATTCACTGCAACGATAAAACCTATTATGCTTTCGTGGTTTACAAATAACTTTGACGTAAATACATTCACTCCTTCTGCAAAAGAAATGGGTTTTGCAAATTATTTAGGCTTTGCTTCACTGATGGTTTTTCTTCACACGACAATATTTATTTGCATAGATACATTTAGTTTTGCTCAAATAGGACAGTTATTATTAACCATATTGTTTAGCTCCATAGTAAACATAATTCTTATTATGGTTTGTGATTCGCTATTTATTCGTTCGCAGAAAGATTTCTAAGAAAAAATATTTTTTTTCTTTGTTTTATTTTATTTTTTCTTTGCTTTATTTTATTATTTCTTTGAAAAAATTTGCTTAGGTCTAAAAAAAATATTAGTTTTGCGTTTTCTTATAATAAGAGTAATAAATTTAAAAAAATATAGCAATGGATAAATTACTTTTGTTGGGAGATGAGGCAATCGCACAAGGAGCAATAGACGCTGGATTATCAGGTGTATTTGCATATCCTGGCACACCTTCCACAGAAATAACAGAGTATATTCAGGACTCTAAACAAGCAAAAGAATTAGGCATAAGAAGCAATTGGGCAGCTAACGAAAAAACAGCTATGGAAGCTGCTTTAGGAATGAGTTATGCAGGAAAAAGAGCAATGTTCTGTTGTAAACACGTAGGAATCAACGTAGCAGCAGACCCATTCATGAACTCTGCAATCACAGGAGCTAATGGAGGGTTGATATACATAGCAGCAGACGACCCAAGCATGCACTCATCACAAGATGAACAAGACTCACGTTTCTATGGTGATTTTGCATTGATACCAGTCTTAGAACCAAGCAATCAACAAGAAGCATACGATATGGTACATTATGGATTTGAACTATCGGAAAAATTCCATGTACCAGTAATGATGAGAATAACTACTCGTATGGCACACTCTCGTGCAGGTGTTGTAAGAAAAGAAGCTGTAAAGAACCAAAATAAAATTACACTTCCTGAAAAGAAAAATCAATTCATCTTACTTCCAGCAAACGCAAGAGTACAATACAGAGAACTTTTAGCAAAACAAGAAGGACTAATCGCAGCCTCAGAAAACGATGGTTTCAATAAATATATTGACGGAAAAGATAAATCAATAGGAATCGTAGCATGCGGAATTTCTTACAACTATTTAATGGAAAACTTCCGCGATTCAGAATGTCCATATCCTGTTTTGAAAATCAGTCAATATCCAATGCCAGAAAAATTGTTGAACAAATTATATGATGAATGCGAAACAATTTTAGTATTAGAAGAAGGACAACCATTATACGAAAGATTAATAAAAGGACTTCTTAACAAAGGCAAACAAGTTAAAGGACGTTTAGACGGATCAATACCAAGAACAGGTGAATTAAGTCCTAATTTAGTAGGAAAAGCATTAGGTATGAATGTAAAAGAAGGATTCCCTGTTCCAGAACTATTAGCCCCAAGACCACCAAAGTTATGCGATGGATGTCCTCACATAGATTCTTACACAGCTCTAAACGAAGCAATGAAATCTTATGGAGAATACAAAGTGTTTGCTGACATAGGATGTTATACATTAGGAGCGTTGCCACCATTGAAAGCAATTTATACAACAGTAGATATGGGAGCTTCAATCACAATGGCAAAAGGAGCAGCAGAAGCAGACCTTCGTCCAACAGTAGCAGTGATTGGAGATAGTACATTTACACACTCAGGAATGACAGGTTTACTTGACTGTGTTGTAGATAACGTTCCTGTTACAGTAATGATACTTGACAACGGAATTACAGGTATGACAGGTTCTCAAAAATCATCTGCAACAGGCAGAATCGAAAGTATCTGTCAAGGAATCGGAGTTGACCCTGAACATATAAGAGTAATAAATCCTCTTCCAAGTAAATTAGAAGAGAATATCAAAGTTATTCAACAAGAATTGGAATATCAAGGAGTATCTGTAATTATTCCAAGAAGAGAATGTATAGTTTGGGCGAATAAAAAACGTAAAATGGCTAAAAAAGCTAAATAAAAAAAGAAAGGAGATAAAGATGAAAATAGACATAATATTGTGTGGAGTAGGAGGAATGGGAGCATTGAGTTCTGCTGCTATCATTTCAAAAGCTGCTTTAAGCATGGGAATGTATATGAAGCAAGCTGAAACTCACGGAATGAGCCAAAGAGGTGGTGATGTGCAATCTCACTTACGCCTTAGCGATCAACCAATCGCTTCGGATTTGATTCCAGAAGGTGAATGCGACATTATACTTTCTGTTGAGCCAATGGAAGCATTGCGTTATTTACCTTTCTTAAACAGAGAAACAGGTTGGATTATCACAAACCAAAATCCGTTTGTTAATATACCAAATTATCCTGACCTTGATGCAGTTCTTGGAGAGGTTAAAAAGATAAAAAATCACATTCTTTTCGATGCAGATGCTATAGCTAAGGAAGTAAACAATCCAAAAGGAACAAATATGGTTGTACTTGGGGCTGCGTCAAAATATTTGAGAATTGACATCGAAAAATTAGAGGATGCAGTAAGAAGTATCTTCGGAAAAAAAGGCGATGCAGTTGTTGATGCAAATATAGCAGCGTTAAGAGCTGGTAGAGCAGTTGCAGATAAAATGTAAAAAATGTTTTAATTGGTTAATACTTTGAATAAAGCACTCGTTTTGGGTGCTTTATTCTTTTTATATGAATTTTTATGAAGATAGTACTTGGATTTGGTAGTAATTTAGGTGATAGAAAAGACATAATTCTTAAAGCCTACGAATTATTAGAAGAAAAACTTGGGACAAAACTTAAAGAATCTTCTTTTATTGAAACAGAAGCATGGGGATTTGAAAGCGAAAATAAATTTCTTAATTCAGTTGCAACCTTTGAAACAAAGAAAACACCAAGAGAAAGCCTTGTAATTTGCAACGAAATAGAAGCATTGCTTGGCAGAAAACGCAATCCAAATGCCACAACATACGAAAATCGTCCAATAGACATAGATATTTTGTTTTATGAAAACGAAATAATTGATGAAATTGACCTAAAAATTCCACATCCTTTAATCCCACAAAGAGATTTCGTACTAATACCATTAGAAGAATTGATGCCAGATTACATACATCCTGTATTAAATAAAAAAATCAATGCTTTTAGAAAATAAAGCATTGATTTTTTTAATTTTTTCTTTGAAATATTTTAAAAAATCTTAGAAATTAATTCTTAATCCAAGATTGAAATTTGTCATTTGAATATAATTTCTTTCGTTTGAAGAGTATTCTTTAATTAACAAAATATCTGATTCTGGAAATTTTGCAAGTTTTGGTTTTGCAGTAATGCTTGAAAACTCTGAAACAAAGGAAAGATTTTTGTTTATTTCATAAGAAAGAGATAAGCCTAAACTTGAACCAATTGTATTTGAATTAAAACCATATTCATTGTTATTAAGTGTTACATTATTCCAAACACTCATTAACCCAATACCAGCAGTTGGGTGAATAGTTAGCCTATTTACTTTAAAATTCCAACCTACTGCTATTTCAGAATAAAGTATTGATGCTTGCTCTTTTAATTTTATTGCATTATTGAAGTCTTGTTTAAAATCTACTCCTGTTAAAAGAAGGTTCAATTTAATAAACGCATTTAGTTTTGTGTTATATCCAAAAGAAAATTTTGTGTTTATGGCATTGTAATTCTTCATTTGGTTTTGATTTTCATTTAAAGATAATCCTGAATTAGAGAGAAAATCTGTTTTTCCGTAATCTAATCCCACAAAGAAACCACTATTCTTTTCTTGACCAACAAGATTCGCCGTGAAAACTAAGCACAGCAATACTGAAATTACTTTTTTCATACTTATATTATTTAGATCCTTTTTGCAAAAATAAAAAAAATAGTAAAAGATACAAAAGGTATGTATATTTTTTTGTGTTTTTTGGTGGTATAAATTTTTTTATTAACTTTGTGCCGTGAAATATATTTTACATTTATTATTTATTAATTAAAAAGAGGTTTACCTCTCCTTTTTTGTAAGTTATGAAAAAGATATTCAATATAATATTTATTATATTAATTGTAAGTTTTTGTATTGCGTGTAGTAATGATGTTGTGAAAAATCCTGATGAATTTTTAAAAGAGAAGGAAGCTTTACCATGGTTGCCAGCGCTTAGTGATATTTGTAATATTAAAGGAAAAGAAGGTGTTGTATTTGTAGCGAATAATGGGTATTCAATATGTTTTTTTAACATTGAAAAAAAAAGGATAGATACATTAATCTCCAAGACGTTATCTCGTGTTAGTGACTTTTGTTATAATTCAAATAATGAAATAATTTGGATGCAATTAGATGATAAAGATTTGAATCTTTGGAATTCAAAGATAGGTTCGGAAGTCGCTTGCCCTTTTGTAAAGCATTATGATGAACAAATTGTATGGTTGTGTGGTGGTAATCATCCATTTTTTTCTTGTGGTGATATTGTTTACACAGGTTTTATTCCAATAAAATCATTAACAGGTGAGTTTAAGGATTATGCAAAATTTCGTGCAAAATCAAATCTTATTGCTGCATGGGATGTAAGTAATACGGATAGTGTAAAGTGTGTAAGTTTGTTTGGTGAACGACCTTCTGATCAGCCAAAAGAAATGTTTATAGATGATAGTTATTCTGTGGCATTTAATATTGATGATTCAACAATTACAGCAGGAACGGAATTGTCTCAAAATGTAATAGTAATGACAATGACAGGTGAAAAAATAAAAGAAAAGAAGCTTACATCAAAGTTTTATGTTCAGCCAGAAAAAAGAGATTTTTCTCAAGAAACTTCTGCAACAGAGAAAATAAAATATTGGGAGAATAATATGCTTTTTAGGGAGTTATATTATGATAAATATAGAAAATTATATTATAGAGTTTTAGATATGGGAACATGTAGTAACAAAGAGTCTTTTATGAAGCAGAAATCTGATTGGGTTTTAATTGTTGCAGATTCAGAACTCAATAAAAAGTATGAAGTTTTTTTTGATGGAGATGATTATAGAGCTGTAATATTTATAGGAAAGGAAGGTGTGTATGTACGTACAACTAAAAATAAAACAATGGATTTGTTTGTGTTTGATTAGTTATATAATATTCTTGACTGCTTGTTCAGAAAATAAACTCAGCGATAAGGAAGTTTTTCTTTCGTATATAGAAGAACTTGATTTTAAACTTTCAAAAGGTGAACAAACTGTCATTATAGTGCCAGCTTTATCTTGTGTTGGGTGTCGTAAAGTAGCGGTTGAATATGGTGAAATAAAAGATAATGTTACTGTGATAGTATCTGGTAAGATTGCTTCTGAATTTAAAAATAAAGATGTAATAGTAGATACTAACTCTATTTGCGATATTCTTAATTGGGAGCATTTTAATATTATAGAAATAACAGCTCTCAATGGGGAAATAGAAACTATAAAAAGTTATGATGCAAAGGAAATTATAAAACGCTTTACGAGTGTTGACACTTGTAATTTATAATAGATGAATTATTATTTTGTCCTAAAACAAAAAACCGCAATAAGGCAGGTTTTTGTTGCCCTATTTATGCGGTTTCTATGTTAGATTCTTTACTTTAATTTTTAAATTATTCCTCTAATGTCCCAAATGTGAGAAATATTGTGGCGATCAAGGTATTCTTTCATGCCTTCTATTACTTCTAATCCAACGCTTGGATTTACGAAGTTTTGTGTTCCTATTTGTATTGCACTTGCTCCTGCGAGTATATATTCAATTGCGTCTGTTGCATTAGTGATTCCGCCCAAGCCTATAATAGGAATTTTTATCGCTTTTGAGGTTTGATATACGCATCGTAAGCCTATTGGTTTTATTGCGGGGCCTGATAAACCTGCTGTTATAGTTGAAAGTAAAGGTTTGCGTTTTTCGGCGTCTATTGCCATTCCTAAAACTGTGTTTATCATCGAAACACTATCGGCTCCTGCACTTTCAACGGCTTTTGCTATCTCTGCAATAGATGTAACGTTAGGAGAGAGTTTTACAATTAGGTGTTTGTTGTAGATTTTCCTTACTGCATCTACTACTTCAAATGCCATTTTAGGATCTGTTCCAAATCCCATTCCGCCTTTCTTTACATTAGGGCAAGATATGTTTAATTCTATTGCAGGAATGTGTTCTAATTCATTTATTTTCTCTGCTACTTTTACGTATTCTTCTATTGAGGAGCCTGATACATTTACAATTACATTGGTTTTGTAGTGCTTGATTTCGTGATATGTATGTTCGCAAAAGTAATCTACTCCTTTGTTTTGCAAACCTACTGCGTTTATCATTCCCATAGGTGTTTCACACATTCTTGGTGCAGGATTACCTTCTCTTTTTTCTCCTGTTGTGCCTTTTACTATTATTGCTCCGAGTTGTTGTACATCAAAAAAATCTTCGTATTCAAGTCCAAAACCAAAAGTTCCTGATGCGGTCATTACAGGATTTTTAAATTCTAAATCGCCTATTTGTATTTTTAATTTTTCCATTGCTTTTAATTTTTACCAGATTATGTCTTTTACATTAAATACAGGACCTTCTGTGCAAGTGCATTTGTGTCCTTGTGTTGTGTTTTGAACGCAACATAAGCATGCTCCTATTCCGCAAGCCATTTTGTTTTCTAATGATGCGTAACATTCAATGTTATTTTTTAAAGCGTGTTCTGCTATTGCTTTCATCATAGGAGTAGGTCCGCAAGTATAGATTATATCGTGTGTTTTTGCAAATACGCTGTGTTCTGTAACTAATCCTTTTTCTCCTCTGCTACCGTCTTGTGTGGAAATATAGACATTGGCACATTTTTCAAATTCGTCTAATGCTATCATTTGTTCTTGGCTTCTAAATCCTAAGAGTACGTCTGCTTTTACGCCTTTTTCTTGGAATTTTTTTGCTAAGTATAATAGCGGTGCTATGCCTACTCCTCCGCCTATCAAGAGTGGTTTTTCTCCTTTTAAAGAAAAACCATTTCCTAATGGATAAATCAGGTTTACTTTTTCACCTTCTGAAATTTTTGATAATTCTTTTGTGCCTTGTCCTACGGTTTGGATTATCAGGCTTAGTTCATTTGTTTGATAATCTACGTCATTGATTGATATTGGACGGCGTAATAATACTTTGCTGTTAGCATTTACTTGGATTTCTACAAATTGTCCTGGTTTTATTTCAGGAAGTGATTTTGTCGATTTCAATTTTATTTTGAAAAAACTTGTATTGAGAAATTTTTTCTCACTTACAAGAAAATTATCGCAATGTTTCATAGCTATTTTTCAATGTTTGGGTTAATTATTAGTTTACAAAAATACAAGAAAATCTTTAATTTGTGAATTTATATTTATCTTTGCAGTCTAATTTTTTGAAAAAATAATAAAAAGATGAGACTATTTATTGAGCGAATATTTGCTTTTGTATGCATTTTATGTGTGTTTACTTCTTGTGAAGTGGAGTTTGACCCAAATGAAGAATGGAAAGCTGTAACGGTTGTTTATGGATTGCTTGATCAAGATGAGGATACAACTTTTTTAAGAGTACAAAAAGGATTTTTAGGTAGTGGTAATTATTTGGATTTTTCAAGAGTGAAAGATTCAATTTATTATAAACCTGAGGATATTGATGTTTTTATGGTTTCTTATTATTTTTGGGAAAGTGATGATATTGTAAGGGATACTTTTTGGTTCAATTATACTGAATCTTATCACAAGGAGGAAGGTGATTTCTATTCTGGAAATACTCCTTTGTATTATTGCGTAACAAAAGGTCGCTTAAATCACACAGAGGCAATGAAACAAACTTATAAAATTATAGTAAGGAACAAGAAAACAGGGGAAGAAACGACCGCCTCTACTCGTTTGATAGGTGATTATGATATAGTAGCACCTGGAAGTTATATGCAGTTTCAAAATCGTGCAGGGAAACAGGTGTTAAATTGTGAATGGTATAATATAAATTCTTATGCAGCAAGTTATGAACAAGGTGTTATGGCTAAAATGTATCAACCTATGATAAGATTTTATTATAAAAATAATGGACAAGAAACATTTGCCGATATTCCTTTTGCAACTCAATTAGTAAAGAATCCAAATCCAGGGGTTAAGATGGGTTTTAATTTAGAATTAGAGTTTTTGCTTGATGGCTTAAAGAAAGAATTGGAGGGAAAAAATTGTTCTCAAACAGATAGAGCCTCATGGTTTGAACTTTATATTTTATCTTGTGACTTGAATCTGTACGAATATTATAGCTATTCTCGTCAAGAGTCTATGCAACTTGTAGATAAGCCTATTTATACTAATGTTAATAATGGTTATGGATTGTTTGCTGCACGTAGACAATCAATAAAAATACGTTTTACACATATTGATGAGAAGGTGGTATTAGCATTAAATGAATTCTTTGATGAATAAAAATTTACTCATTTAGAGATAAATTCGTAACTTTGCAAATTCAATTTTGATAATAAATAGTATAATATATAATATATTTAAGGTATAAGTATGAATGTAACAAAGGAAATGACAGGTGATTTAACAGCTGTCTTAAAGGTTGAAGTAAATGCTGCGGATTATATGCCTGCGGTTGAAAAAGAATTAAAACAATATCGTAAAAAAGCGAATATTCCAGGATTTAGACCAGGGCAAGTTCCAATGGGTATGATTAAAAAAATGTATGAAAGACCTGTTAGAGCAGAAGAAGTACAAAAGGCTATGTCTGATGCAATGTATCAATTTGTTGATGATAATAAACTTGATCTTTTAGGAAGTCCTATGTCAAATGATGAAAAAACAGGAGAAATTGATTGGGATAATCAACAAGATTTTGTTTTCTATTTTGATATAGCATTGCAACCAGAAGTGAAATTGGAATTGGAAAAACAAAAAGCAACATATTACAAAATCACTCCTGATGAAGAAACTATAAATAAACAAATAGAAGAAATTCAACGTAGATTCGGAAATTTTGAAACACCAGAAACAATAGAAGAAACTGATTTGGTTTATGGTCAAATTAAAGAACTTGACCAAGATGGTAATGTTAAAGAAGGTGGTGTTCAAACTGTAACTTCTATTGCTGTTGATAAAATAGGAATGGCAACAATAAAAAAGAAATTTATTGGTACAAAAAAAGATGAGGCTATTGTATTTAATTTAGCAAAGGCTTTCAAAAATGTTACTGAAATTTCAGCAATGTTGAGAATAGATAAGGATACTGCTAAGGAATTTAAATCTGATGTTCAATTTACAGTTCATTCTATTAGCAGAGTAACTCCTCATGAAGTTAATGAAGAACTGTATCAAAAAGCTTATCCTACAAAAGAAATTAAAACTGATGCTGATTTCAGAGCTGCAATAAAAGATGATATGGAAAAAGCGTATGCTCAACAAGCAGATCGTCATTTCTTAAATGAAGTTAGCAAACAATTAGTTGAAACTTCTACTTTTGAATTGCCAGATGAATTTTTACAACGTTGGTTAATTCAAACTAATACTGGAAAGGTTGAAGATAAAGAAATAATCGACAACTATGCAATGTATAGAGATTCTATCAAATGGCAATTGATTGAAAGTCAATTGATGGAACAATACAAATTAGAAGTATCTAAGGAAGAAATAAAAACATATTACAAAGAAGCCTTAATTTCTAACTATTTTCCTAAGGCAGAAAATGAAACCGAAGAGCAAGCAAAAGAGAGAGAAGAAGCTATTGAAAAGATAGCAACTAATATGCTTGAAAATAAAGAACAAGGAAAGCAAATTTACGAGTTCTTGTTTGATCAAAAATTAACTCAAACATTGAAAGAAAACGTAAAATGCGAAAATAAAGAAATTTCTTTGGACGATTTCTCTAAATTACTTAATAAATAAGAAATGGCTTTGAAATGTGGAATAGTAGGTTTGCCTAATGTAGGCAAATCTACTATGTTTAATTGCTTATCTAATGCAAAAGCTCAGGCAGCAAACTTTCCTTTTTGTACAATTGAACCGAATGTAGGTGTTATTTCTGTGCCTGATGAAAGATTGAATGTCTTAGCAGGATTGATAAACCCAGAAAGAATTGTTCCTACAACAGTTGAAATTGTTGATATCGCAGGATTGGTGAAAGGAGCAAGCAAAGGAGAAGGATTAGGAAATAAATTTTTGGCAAATATTCGTGAATGTGATGCAATATTACATTTATTAAGGTGTTTTGATGATGATAATGTTGTTCATGTTGATGGAAGTGTTGATCCTATAAGAGATAAAGAAATTATAGATACAGAACTTCAATTAAAAGACCTTGAAACAATAGAAACTCGTTTGCCAAAGGTTGAAAAAGCAGCAAAGTCTGGCGGAGATAGAGATGCTAAGGCAATGTTGGAAATATTAAAAAAATACAAAGCTGTATTAGAACAAGGAAAAAGTGCAAGAACAGTAACCTTTGAAAATAAAGATGATATAAAACTTGCAAAAGAACTTTGTCTTTTAACAGCAAAACCTGTTTTGTATGTTTGTAATGTAGATGAAAAAAGTGCTGTAAATGGAAATAAATATACAGAACAAGTAGAAAAAATAGCGAAAGAAGAAGGTGCAGAAATATTAATAGTGGCGGCAAAAATAGAATCTGATATAGCAGAATTTGAAACCTTAGAAGAAAAACAAATGTTTTTGGAAGAATTAGGTTTAGAAGAATCTGGTGTCGCTCGCTTGATAAAAAAAGCATATCATTTATTAAATCTTCAAACATATCTAACAGCAGGTGTGCAAGAAGTAAGAGCATGGACTTTTACAAAAGGTTGGAAAGCTCCACAATGTGCAGGTGTAATACATTCAGATTTTGAAAAAGGATTCATTAGAGCAGAAGTAATCAAATACGAAGATTTTGTAGCTTTAAAAAGCGAATCTGCATGTAAAGAAGCTGGTAAAATGAGTGTTGAAGGTAAGGAATATGTAGTGCAAGATGGGGATATTATGCATTTTAGATTTAATGTATAATAAATATTTATAAACATTAAATTGTTGATAAACAGAAGTGAAATTTAAAAGTTGATAATTTTTCTCGCAAAATATTTTGCAGGTAATTAATAAATATCTATCTTTGCAACTCGTTTCAGAAAAGAAATTTAAATAAAAATTAAAATGTACGCAATAGTAAAAATAGCAGGACAGCAATTCAAGGTACAAAAAGATCAAAAGATTTTTGTTCACCGTCTTCAAAATGAAGAAGGTTCAGAAGTTTCTTTTGACACCGTGATGCTAAAAGATGTAGATGGAAACATCACAATTGGTGCTCCATGTATAGAAGGAGCTGTGGTAAAAGCTCAAGTAATAAAGCACATAAAAGGCGAAAAAGTTTTGGTTTTCCATAAGAAAAGAAGAAAAGGATACCAAAAAATGAATGGACATCGTCAATATCTTACACAAATATTAATAACAGATATATTGTAAGATTTAGTTAGTTAAGAATTATAAACTTGAAATAAAATAGATTATGGCTCACAAGAAAGGTGTCGGTAGTTCAAGTAACGGACGTGAATCAGAAAGCAAACGTTTAGGAGTTAAAATATACGGCGGACAAAAATGTATCGCAGGTAATATTATAGTAAGACAAAGAGGAACAGTTCACAATCCAGGACAAAATGTTGGAATGGGTAAAGATCATACATTGTTTGCATTAGTTAATGGAACTGTTGAATTTAAAAAGAAAAGAGATAACAAATCTTACGTTTCAGTTTTACCTGAAGCATAAAAAAAATTGTAAAAAAATTTGGTAGTTGCGAAAAAAGTTGTAATTTTGCACTCCCAAAACGAAAATAAGACTCGGAGAAATTGTTACCGAGTCCTGATTCCCAAGAGAGGGAAAAGAGATCTTTGACATGATGACACATACAAGAGAGAACGAGAGAAGTTACTAAGAGTATACGGGGGATGCCTAGGCTCTTGGAGGCGAAGAAGGACGTGACAAGCTGCGAGAAGCCACGGGGATTGGCAAATACGAATAGATCCGTGGATATCCGAATGGGGCAACCCGATAAGTTGAAGACTTATCACCGCTGTATAGCGGGGCGAACGTGGGGAACTGAAACATCTAAGTACCCATAGGAAGAGAAAATAACAATGATTTCGGGAGTAGTGGTGAGCGAAACTGAAAGAGCCCAAACCAATTTTGTTACGGCAAGATTGGGGTTGAAGGACTACGAGATTGCAAGAGACTGTATATAAGAATCATTTGGGAAGATGAACCGAAGAAGGTGATAGTCCTGTATTAGAAATGCAGGTTGAAGCATAGTAGAATCCTGAGTAAGGCGGGACCGGAGGAATCCTGTCTGAATCTACCGGCACCATCCGGTAAGGCTAAATACTACCAAGAGACCGATAGTGAACCAGTACTGTGAAGGAAAGGTGAAAAGAACCGTGAACAACGGAGTGCAATAGAACCTGAAACCGTATACTTACAAGCGGTCGGAGCCATTTATAGTGGTGACGGCGTGCCTTTTGCATAATGAGCCTACGAGTTAATGTTGTTAGCGAGGTTAAGATATAAAGTATCGAAGCCGAAGCGAAAGCGAGTCTGAATAGGGCGTATATAGTTAACAGCATTAGACGCGAAACTTAGTGATCTACCCTTGAGCAGGATGAAGGTCTGGTAACACAGAGTGGAGGTCCGAACCGGTAGCTGTTGAAAAAGCTTCGGATGACTTGAGGGTAGGGGTGAAAGGCTAATCAAACTGAGAGATAGCTCGTACTCCCCGAAAAGCTTTTAGGAGCTGCCTTGCTTATAATTTACAGAGGTAGAGCTACTGATAGGATGCGGGGGCTTCACCGCCTACCAATTCCTGACAAACTCCGAATGCTGTAAATGTTGAGAGCAGGAGAAAGGCTATGGGTGCTAATGTCCATAGCCGAGAGGGCAATAACCCAGACCATCAGCTAAGGTCCCGGAATGTATGCTAAGTTGAAATAACGCGGTTAGACTGCAGAGACAGCTAGGATGTTGGCTTGGAAGCAGCCATTCATTTAAAGAGTGCGTAACAGCTCACTAGTCGAGCGGTATAGCATGGATAATAAACGGGCATAAGCATACTACCGAAGCTATGGAATACGATGTATTGGTAGGGGAGCATTCTAACGACGGAGAATCATATTCGTGAGGATATGTGGAGTTTTTAGAAAAGCAAATGTAGGCATAAGTAACGATAATGCGGGCGAGAAACCCGCACACCGAAAGACCAAGGGTTCCTGATCAACGATAATCGGATCAGGGTTAGTCTGGACCTAAGTCGTAGCCGAGAGGCGGAGATAATGGACAATCGGTTAATATTCCGATACTGACTATAACACTGAAGGAATGACGGAGTAGCGTCCCTGCTGCGTGCTGACGGAATAGCACGTTTAACAACGAAGGTATTAGATGCGAGGCAAATCCCGTATTTAGCTGAAGTTGGAAAGTACGACGATCCGTAAGGAGAGTTGACATGCAGTTAAGCAGACTTCCAAGAAAAGTTTCTAAAGACATGTTATAGCCACCAGTACCGTAAACCGACACAGGTGGTCGAGGAGAGAATCCAAAGGTGCTCGAGTGATCCGTGGCTAAGGAACTAGGCAAATTAGTCCTGTAACTTAGGGAGAAAGGACCCCACAGTGATGTGGGCGCAGAGAAATGGCCCAGGCGACTGTTTAACAAAAACACATGGCTTTGCAAATTTGAAAGAAGAAGTATAAGGCCTGACACCTGCCCGGTGCTGGAAGGTTAAGAGGAGATGTTATCGCAAGAGAAGCATTGAATTGAAGCCCCAGTAAACGGCGGCCGTAACTATAACGGTCCTAAGGTAGCGAAATTC
>CALGEC010000011.1 GCA_937881815.1 uncultured Bacteroidales bacterium | reverse complement strand
CAAGGGATAGAACGAAAGTTTCCTAAACTTTAAATGTAGGTTCGAGTCCTACTGGAGGTACAAAAAAGAGTTGAATTTTTAAGATTCAACTCTTTTTTGTTTTAAGAAATTAACGTCCTAACGCCATAACACGTACTTTTTTATTGTTTCTAACGCCATAACACGTACTTTTTTATTGTTTTTAACGCCATAACACGTACTTTTTGTTTAATAAGTTTCTTGTTTTTGATGCAACTATTACAAAACATTTTTTGCAAAAAGGCTTGACAGATTAAAATTTGTTGTATCTTTGCAACACAAAGAAAGTGAAGTAAGAAACGCCTCCTATCTATATTAGGTAGAGCACGCCTTCTTCACTTTCTTTGTCTTTTTTTATTCCTTTACTTATCACTTTTTCGGCGGTTGCATTGTTTGCAGAGCATTTGACAGTTGTCTTTGTCGGTTTTTCCGCCTTTTGACCATGGCAAGATATGGTCTGCTTCCATTTCTTCTATTGAAAAATGTTCTTCGCATTTGATGCAAACGCCAAATTGATTTTCATAGGCGTAGCGTTTGTCGCTTTCTTTGAATTGACGTATGTTTAAGTGTTTTTCATCGCCGAATAAGACGTATTGATATATGCCTTTGCGACTTGTAACGTCTTCATCTTGCATCAATTTTGCGACTTGTTCTTCCAATTTTTTTGAGTCAAGAGGCGTATCTTTTAATTTATTGTACCAAAGTCCCCAATCTAAGCCTTTCATTTCTTTTCTATATGTTGGAAAGACTGCTTTTACCCATGCTATTACGGCTTGAAAATATAGCCAAAGTTCGTTTGCGTTAGCATCGTGTTGATGATTGCCCATATAGGTCTTGATGTTGCCTTCGCTAATCCAAGAAATAGTGGTTTCTAAGTAGTCTTGACGAATAGGAGTGCCGCTCATATATTTTTCGGCTAAGCCATAAGCGGGGCAATTGCTTTTAGAAAAATAACGTTTTGCATCAGTTGTCCAACTACCTGAATAGATTGCGTTAAGAATTTCTTGATTTGTTAGTTTTTCTCCTGCAATATTTATTCTCTGAAACCAAGATAATTTCTCGCTATCGGTGCCTTCGCAAAAGTAAACCATAAGTTCATAATTCAAAATCTTCTCTTGCTCATCTGTTTGTAAGTTATGGTAGTACATCATATTGTGAGAGAAAATTCCACTTACGTATTGACAAATGCTTATCGTTCTTTGCTGTCCGTCAAGCACCTCATATTCATCGTTTCCGCTCTTTACCCAATACATAATGTTTAAAGGAAAGTTTTGAACAATGGTATCAATAACTGCTTGCCTTTGTTGGTCTTTGTAAACGAACTCTCGCTGATACTTAGGTCGGATATTGAGCCTTCCACCCCAACCGACAACACCCTCTTCATTGCTGTCTTTATATCCTTCCACCAATTCACGAATCTTAATTTTTCTTAATTCTATTTTCATTGCTTTTTTCGTATTAGTATTTTGGCATAACAGCCAATTAATTTACCGTTTAAATCTCTATAACATAACTTTCCTTTACGAAAACTTTTATCTTCACGATATAACTCCTTGCATTCTTGTTCCGAAAGGTTAGAACTAACGCCGTAAGCAACACCTAAATCTCCTCCATTTGCAATCCCGATTATCTCAAATTGCTCTGGATTATATTTATCCAAGAAAGAGATAGGCACTCCCATTATTCCATCATAGTCAATTGGTATTTCAGATGTTGTAGAAATATTTATAGCATCATAATTTATGTATTTAGGAAATTCTTCATTTGTATATGTTTTATATAATATTATTTTATCGTTTCTTTTTAAGTGTTCAAGATTTGTAAACCAACAAGTGTTTCCTAAACATTTAAAGTACTTTCCATTTTTATCAAGTTTTATCTCATCTTCTTCTGCTTTTGCAATAGGTACTTCAAATTTTCTACTTCCAGAATTATAGCCTAACCAAATTTTGTTTTGTTTTATTAGAGGGAAAATCTCTTTGTAGCTTATTGCATTCAAGTTTCCGATTATTAAAAACTTCTTTTCATATTCTATAAGTTGTGCAACGTATTCGCGAAATAGGGAAAAGGGAGGATTTGTTACTACTATGTCGGCTTCTTTTAGCAATTCTATACATTCTTTGCTACGGAAATCTCCATCACCTTGCAGTTCTTTAACTTCCAATTCGTTGTTATCAACTTGTCGGTTGCCGTTTTTGTCTCCTTCATACTCGATATAGACTGCTCTTTCGCTGTTTTGTTCGCTGAACTTTTCGATTTGATTGCTTTTATAGCAGGTTGCAATCAATTTCTTCAAGCCTAAGTGTTCAAAGTTTAAGGAAAAATAGCGGAAAAAGTTACTTACTCGCGGGTCATCGCAGTTGCAGAGAATTGTTTTGCCTTTAAAGTGTTCCCAATAATGCTTACATTCGTTTTCTATGTCGGAAAGTTGAGTGTAAAACTCATCTGCCTTTGCTCGTTTTGCTTTGTGAAGATTGTCATTCTTTGCCATAGGCATAATTTTTCGTTATTTATCTTTTCAGAATACAAAAGTAAAACAAATTTCTTAAAGCACAAATGTTTTTTATTGAAAAGCTTTTAAGCTCAAATGTGAAGAAAAAAAAATTACTTCGTTATGGTAATAGTATTACCCTTTGTGGTAATAGTATTACTTTCCTATGGTAATACTATTACCTTCCTATGGTAATGCTTCTACCACTAAGGGGTAAAAAAATAAATCAAAGAAAAATTAAAAAAAAGCAAAGAAAAAAAATAAAAAATCAAAGAAAAAAAACAAAAAAACAAAGAAAAATTTTATGAAAATATTGCTTTGTTTTTTGCTTAAATATCTAAAAAAATCTTTTTTAAAACCTTGTAATTTAAGTCTTTATTTTTGTAATAACTTTATTAGTAATAAACTTATTAGTAATAACATTATTACAAAAAATATAAGCATTAGTCGTGGAGAAGACAGGGGTATGTATTTATGTGTAGAGAGTTTTGATTCTTTGTTCAAATATGGGTTCAAAAAGTTGCATTTCTCTTTTTGCAATGTTTAGTTTATTGGCTAAATTTTGCCAATTTTTAAATGCACTTACTACTTGATTGATTATATTTTCTGCTTTTCTTTTATTTATCATATACTCTTGGCAAGAGTTGAAAAGGATTGAAAGGTTTGAAACGTTGGTAGAGTTGTTTATTAACAAACTTTGATGAGTGTTTGTTGTGGGATTTATGTCGTATGCTGGTGAAAGAGTCCAACCTTTCGCTGTTAGCAAAAAGCCATGATTGCGAAAATGATCATCGCTATTTGCTATGCATATATTGAATGCAACTCTACGAAATAGTTCTTCTAAGTTTGCTTCTACATTGCAACAACCTTGTAGAATAAAATCAACAATATCAATGTAGCCTTTTCCATTTGTTGCGTTATCGCCGTCATTTAATCCGAGAAGTGTCATAGCTGAGGCGAAATGTATGCGTTTGTTGTCCTCTGTTCTGTCAAAACGTTGCGATAAAAGAGTATGATGATTATTTTTTATGGGAAGAACTTTTGTGTTTGCCACGTTTATGCCTGCATTTTTTGCTAAAAGGTGTGCAAAATGCTCCCAAAGTCCTACGTTATACTCATCTTTGAGTGAGGGAAATTTAGCAATGTATATCTTGTTGTCAGAATCTATTACATTTGATTTAGGTCTTGCTCCACCAAGCGAAGAGCCGGGTTGAATAAGTTGAGCAATCCAACGTTTTTCTGGTAAAATGTTGATTTCTTCACTTTTTTCTATTTCTTTACTTGCAGTTATGAGTTCGTTAATTGCTGTTATAGGAGGAATACGCAACGAATTATCAGAGTTAATAAATAATCCTTCTTTTGATTCCTTGAAACGAAAGCCTCCCATTCTTGAAAAGTCATCTATTCCTATTAGAAAATCGAAGGAAGATAATCGTTTAACAGGTCGTTTTTCTTCTTTTGCATTTATTTGTTCGCGTCTAAGAAGTAGAGTCTTTCCCCATCTGTCAGGAAGTGCATCTGAAAAACAACTAAATATGTCTTTGTTTGGTTGAGTGTATTGAATGCCGAGATAATTATTTAAATCTTCGCTTAGATTTATGGTAGCGTGATTTTTTATCCAAGTTTCAGAAAATTTAAAATTATAACTATCGGAGCCTCTTATTGAATCGTATCCAAGTTCTCCAATTAACTCAATTTCTTTTAACCAATCAAAATCGGCATATACGTATAACTTTTTCATTAGTTTAATTTTCTTTTTTAGATGCTCTCTCTCGAGGTTTTAGATTTAAGTCTTGTAACATTTTACCTAAGGCATCGTCTTTTGCTAATGAAAGAATATCGTCTTCAAGTTGTAAGGAGTAAAGTACACGCAAGTAAATTCCGATTGCAACTGTTGAAACTCCTTTTTCAATGCGTGAAACGGTTAGAGGAGAGCAAGTAGCCCTTTCGGCAACTTGTGCGATGCTTAAATTTCTTCTTAATCGGGCAAGTTTTATCTGTTCTCCGACTATTTGCATCTTTTGTTCTAATTTGCGAGGCAATTTATTGCCCATTGTATTTTTTGACATAAAAAAACAACATATCATATAATATGCAAAAATAACACTTTTTCTATATTATATGATATGTTGCGTGATTTTTTTCTTTACTTGCTCATTATTTTGCTTATCTCATCAAGTATTGGTTGTGTGCTTATGTTTTCTCCTACGGCTTGTTGCATCCATAGTTGTGGGGTTAGGCGGCCTAAGGTGTAGATTCTCTTGATTTCATTTGCAAATTCTTGTTTTGAGTTAAGTTTTGCAAAGTGGCTTTCAAGTTGATATTCTATTATGTGGCCTAATGGGTAGTTTGGCAAGTACATTGGAGAATTTACCATGTGAGAATAGATTGCAAGAAGTGGAGAATCTTTTGTTCCAAGTACAGGGTAGTAGTATTTGTTCCAAGTTTCTTTTGCTATCTTTAAGGTTGCGTTCTTTAAGTCTTCGGCTGTTGCTTCCGGATTGTCGTATAGCCATTGCCAAACTTCCATATCTACAAGTGCAACACCCATTATTTCGTATAATCCCCAGAAAATATCAAGTGTTGTGTTGTCATTTCTTTCTGATTTAAAGCCTAAAAGGTCTAAGTCTCTTTTTTGGAAGATAAAGGCAAGGGCTTCTGTAAATCCTGTGTTAGGTACTCCGTTTAAAGTGTAGTAATCTATCTTGTAAAGGTCGAGTGTTTGTTCTACATTATGACCAAATTCGTGTACGGCTATGTTATATCCTTTGTAATCCATACCTGCTCCGCTTATTCTTGTGCGTAGGCGTGCTGGTTCCCATTTTCCTTGTGCTCCCCAAGCGTGTCCTGAGCCTCTTGCTCCTTCTACAACTATTCTGTCTGAGAGATATTTTGCGTCTTCTTTGCTAAATCCTAATGCTTCAAGCATTCTTGGCATATCTTTCTCAAATGCTTCTGCGTTTGGATACATTGCTTGTGTTTTTGCTGTAAGTACATCTTCTGAAAGTGTGGAACGGCTCTTGAATCCATCGTACCAAATGTCGTAAGGACGAAGTTCTCTTCCTAAACGGCTCTTTATAAGTTCTCCAACTTGTTTTACTTGTTCAGAAGATACAAGATGAATGAATAACTCTTTTAGTTGTGCAACTGACATTTCCATTCCGCCTTCAAAGTTACGTTGAATGCCGGTTGGAAGTGCAGGTGTGTAAGGGTCAATCTTCTTTTCTACTTTGTAAGCGTCTAATATGTGTTGATAACGTCTTGTTCCTTCGCTTGCAAGTGTTACTTCTTTTCCGTCTTTGAATGTTTTATTTGTGTAAGGGTTCCAATCGTAAGTTGCATTGTTGATTACATCAAGTGGAATTGTTTGATCTACGATTCTTTCCATTACTTTGTAAATCATTTCTTGCTTTTCGTGTGCGTTAGGTATGTTTGCGTAGTTTGATTTGATTTCATCACGCAAATTCCAGTGAGAAAGCAAAACCATATCCTCTGGGAAAAGTTTTTCACCCTTTTCATTCAAAAGGTGTCCCATCATTATATTGTACTGAGCGATATAATTCTCGCCGTTTCCGCTTACAATATTTTTTTCTGCTGTGAGTTCGGCAGGCACTCTGTTTGTGAAAATATCGCCAAGTCTTGCATAACCCCATTCTAATCTTGTCCAATTTTTGCCAAGATTGTTTTTCTCTTCCAAAGTGTAGTTAGGGAAGTTTACAATCGTAATGAAAGCAAATTTATTCTCAAACAAATCGTCGCTAAGGTGCGAAAACGGAGTGTAAGAGCCCATAAGGTAATCTACTTCTATTGGATCGGCTCCTGCAAGGTGCAAAGGCTTTTGTAATTCGACTGTTAATTGATTAGATGTTCCATAAAGTCTTTCCATTATGTAACAGATGCGAGAGAAAAGGTATTCTTTTTCCTCTGCTGTCTTTGCATAATTTTTTACAATCAAGGTTTTGAAGTCTTCTTGTGTGCCGTCTTCTACTTTCCATAAAGCAGCGGCTTGATTAACTCCTCGTTCCAATAGTTTTATATCACACTTAGGAGCGATTTTCTTTACTTCTTCTATTGTTTGCTTAATTGTATCGTCAGAAATGAACTTTTTTGTTTCATTGTCTGCTGATTTACATCCCACAAATACACATAGGAGTGATAGTAGTAAGGCTTTGAATGTTTTTTTCATACGTATATATTTTTATTGTTTTTCTTTATAATTTCATTTCCCAACCTAAGTTTAACCAACCTTTACTCCCGTAGCCTACTTCCATATAAAATCCGTTGTCTTTATTGGTTGAAAAGCATAAAGGATAGAAGTTAAACATAGGAATTGCTGTAAAACCCATTTCTTTTGAGTAATAAGGAGAATTGTCAATCCAAATAAAGGTTGATGCCCCTAATCCAAAGAGTCCATACATTGAAAAACTTCCGCTTTTTAAGTAATTGACTTTTAAATTCGCCATTAGGGTAGGATAAATCATACTACTTCTACCTCTTGCTCCGTCATCAATGTATTCGTATCTTGCTGTGGCGTAACCAAGTGTTAGTTGACCGCCTACACTTATGTATTTGTTGCATTCATACGACATTTCAAAACTTGGAGTGATTAAAGGAAGAAATCTAAAATCTACATTAGTTGCTCTATCAATATCTTCACCAAGACCAATTGTTAATAAAGGAATAAAATCTTGAAGACCAAAAAAGCCAATTCCTAAACGAGCGTCCCAACGATTTGTGTCTTGTGCCGAAAGTGGCTTAAAACCTACGCAAAGCACTAATGCTATCGCTAAAAATGTTAATATTTTTTTCATATTCTTAAAGTTTTTCTTCTAATTTTTGAAACTAAAATTTCATTTCCCAACCTAAGTTTATTAGTCCTTTTGAACCCCAACCAAATTCCATAAAAAATCCATTGTCTTTATTGGTTGAAAAACATAAAGGATAGAAATTTATCATAGGAGTTGCTGAAACGCCTACATAAGTTGAAGAATAGGCAGGATCGTCTATTACAATATAAGTAGAAAATCCTAATCCAAAAAGTCCATACATTGAAAAATTATTGTGTTTAAAGTAATTGGCTTTTAAATTCGCCATTAGGGTAGGGTATATTAAGTGATAATTACTTCTATTGTCATCATCATAATACTTATACTCCGCAGCAGAGTATCCAAGTGTTAATTGTGCTCCTATGCTTATGTAAGGATTACATGCGTATGACATTTCAATGTTTGGAGTTATTAAAGAAAAAAATGTAGAGCTAACACTGCTTGCTCCATCTATGTCGGCACTAAGCCCAATCCCAAATAGCGGAGCCATATCTTGAATACTATAAAGTCCTAATCCTATTCTTGCGTCCCAACGGTTAGTGTCTTGGGCTTGAATTGGCTTTAAATTTGCAGAAAATAAAACTGCAATCGCTAAAATTGTTACTATTCTTTTCATGATTTTAAAGTTTTTTTGCAAATATACTAAAATAAATAAATAATTCTTTGTTTTAATAAAATAAAACAAAGAATTAAAAAAATATTTCTTTGATTTTATAAAGTAATTCTTAGAGAAAATCCGCCTTGTGTTGTGGAATTAGGATAGAAGTTTGAAACGAATGGTGTATTCATTGTCATTTCAAAGTAGGCTTTAAGAATTAACTTTTCGGTTAAGGAATATTCTCCCGAAAGGTTAAGAGATAAAACCTTAGCTCCTGAGGACACAAGATTTACGTTTTGGTCTATTTTGCGAAGTGTTGTTTTGTTGATATTTAATGCAAAATCGGCTTTTACTAAAACATCACTTTTTAAATTCTTTGTGCTTCCGCCTCCCATTCTTATGTTTAATTCTACGTCTTTGAAACGATAGCCTCCTCCAAATACATAAGACATTCTGTTGATTTCTGTTAATTGAAGGTTAGAGAAAGAAAGCGATAGACTACGTTCTCTTCTTATTTCAAAGTTTGTTTGGAATGAGTTTTTAAGATTAACATCCATTTTAATCAATGGAGAGAATTGTTCGTTAATTGTTACTTGGTCTATTACGTCTCTTGCAATGAAGTTGTTGCTTAGTTCACTTCTTACCCATTCTGTTCCATAATCGTAATCAGGGTTTTCAATCGGTACTCTGTTGTCGGAAGTGAATGCTCCAACTGTGTAATCGCAAGAGTAGTTTGAAGAAAGGGTTATGGAATTTGCCCATTTCTTTACCCATTCGTTTTTGTTTAGTCCGGTGTAACTAATTTTCCAATTTGGCAAAGGAATAGATAGGAAAGGGGATAGGCTTTGTGTAGAAGCGTCTGAGCCACTGTATGCAGCAAGGAAAGCAGGTATTAAAACTTGTTGGCTTGTTGCTCCGTAGCCATCAGGATATAATCTTCCGTTTATGCTATCTTGTATTAAAATGCCTGAATAATCTGGATTGAAAGCAGCATTGCTTGCGGCTAATCGTTGAGCAATTATTTCTCTGTTGTCAAGGAATTGATTGAAAATAGAACTTACGTTATTGTCATCGCTTCCTATGAAATTGGTTGGAAGTGCAAAGAAAGAAATGCTATATCTACCGGTGCTTAAAGGTGAAAGCGGCCCTTCTATTTCTTGGGCAAAAGAATCGTATTTGTAGTATGCTGAATAAACTTGACTCTTATTGCGTTTGAAACTTATGTCTATATTAAATTCTTTTATTGGCTCAATCTTTATTTGTGCGTTTATGTTTTCGGTCATCTTTTGATTTAGGGCAGCGTTTAGCATAGTGTCTTTACTTAACCAAGAGTTTCTTATGGCGTTTTCCATAATTGATAGGTCTTGTGAACCAAAAACAAAAGCAAACCCTGGTGCGAATTTATCTTTTGGTGAGGTTCCTAACCATTTTGCAACAGGCATATATCCAGGGATAGAGGTTCCATCGGTACGACTATAATTTATTGAGGCCGATTTAACACAAGTAAGAAGTCTTACAGAGAAATAAAGGGCTTCTTTCATGAATTTTTGTGAGCTTGAAATAGAATCTTCTACTACTTCTTGTTCTACTTTCTTTGGTTCATTGTCTTTTTTTCTTGACATACCCATTTCAGGTCGTCTTGGTGCGTTTGACTTTCCTTGTTTTTCGTATGCTTTCTTTACAATTGGTAATTTGTTGTAAAGAGTCATTAGATTGAAGTTTGCAGTTCCGTTTATTCTTCTTGAATTCTCTATGTTGTTTCCAAGAGAGCGTGTTGCTTGTGTAGATGATATGAATTTGTATGTGCCACTATAAGATCCGTTGAGACGAACCCAATCAAATATTGGAATTTTGTTAATAGGTATGTTGGCATTTAATTTATAGTTTTGAGTGAATTGTTGAGCGCGTCCAAGTTCTAAAATAGAATTCCAAACAGAGTCTTTTTTCTCTCCGGTGTCTATGCGTCCGCGTGGTTCTTCTATTAGAGAATTGACAGTAGCATCGTATTCAAATTTTATGTTTGAGGTAATGTCGTATTTGAATGTATAGGCTCTGTTTACGTAGAATTGTTTAAAGAAGTATGGTTCCATTAAAATCAATCCTTGACTCTTGGCTCTGAGTAGTGTTTCTTCAAAATCTCTAACTACTTCTGCTCTAAATGAGAATGATTTAGGGTAATAGTGTAGTGTAAAGTCTCTTATGATTGCAAAGGCTTTTGGTTTGAAAATTTTCATTTTATTAAAAGGTTTCCATCCTTTTGATTTGACATCGTATTGATAGGCAAGTGTTCCTCTGTGTTGTTCTTTGGAGTTGTATTCTATATCTACATCTCTCATATAAGTAGATGCGTAAGAGTAAGAACCGTTCCAGTTTTCTATATCGTAGAAATGACGCTCTAATGCTCTATCGCCTAAACGGTCTTTTCTTATATTCATTAAGTTAAAGTTTGTTCTGCTTACGTAATCTTGTACCATGTGACGAATAGAGTCGCGTTCTGCTTCGGTGCGATAGCTTAATAAGTCGTTTTCTAACTTAACGTCTGGGTCTAATGGATTATATTTTGGATTGCTTACTGATTGTGAATAATCAAAGTGAACAGGTAGGCGAACGCCCCAGTCTTCTGGGAAGAATTTTCCTACTTCTATGTTGGTAGCAAAGTCAAGTGATGTTATGGCTTCTTGTGATATTTCGGAAATTGATTGTTCTAAGGATGCGAATCCTGCGGAACGATGTGAGGCAGATAAAGAAACGTCTCCTAAATCGGCTAAGTTTGTTCTGGCAAAGCCTGTTGCAGCCCAACCGCCTGAGCGATTGAAGTCGGTAAGTCTTAACTCGTTTATCCAAATTTCTGCCGATTTTGGCAACATATCATCGTTGTCGTTTATGTTTTGTTTCTTTGGATTGCGTATTCCTATCATTAAAACTTTTACTCCTGCAATGTTTGGCATTCCTACAACGGTCATTTTCTTTCCATCTATTATTTCGTGGTATGGAATGGTAGATGAAACGTTTAAATCGTTCGCTCTTATTTTTGCATTACGATTTTCTTTTACTTTTACAAGTTGTTCTAAGTCTATATCTACGTTATTGCTTTCTGGCCAAATGAGTTCTTCGTTGTTATAGCCGGTGTACCATGGTGTAAAGGTTAATGGAAGTTCATATTCATAGTAATTGTTTGTGAAGTCGGTGCCTAAACGTACAAAAAGTGATAAATCTCCTTTTTTGTATTGATCAAATTCGTTTAATTGTTCTGCATGGACAAACATTCTTAGGTGTTTGTATTGTCGCATGTCTAATTCCATGGATTTGTATATTGCTCTTGCATCTCCGTCTGAAAGTTCTCCGATTTTTAAACTTTGAGCCTGTTCGTTCATGTCGGTCATAGATGTAGTGGCATAAATTTTTTCTCTCTCAATTCCAGGAGGCAGAACGTATGGTATAGGAGTTCTTTTTCCATTTTCTTCAATGTTTACAGAGGCTACTGTAAATGTTGTGTTTTCTGATTGAGTGCCGCTTGGATATAAGCCTGGCGTTAGGAGATTGTCTGTGTATTTTCTCCATTCTCCGCTGACAAGTTCAAATGTTGCAAATCTTAAAATTATTGGTTCTTCAAAGTCTTTTAGGAAAAGTCTAATAAATTTGATGGATTGATAGCCATCAATTAACCCTACTTTACGATGTGGTTCTCTTATTGGAATTTTAAATTGATACCATTTGCAATCGGTATTTGATCCATTAGGTAAAGGAATGTTTGTTGCTTCTTGAATATCTGTAATGAAGTTTTTGCCAACTACCATATTGCCTGGCGTTAGGTCTATTACGTATTCGTAGTAGTTTTCAGCCTCACTTAGTGTGTTGTCTTGGTTTATGTCTTCTACGTTAGGAATTGAGGTTGCTTGTGAGGAGTATTCGGAGTTGTCAGAAACAACTGAGGAGTTTCCTTCTGTGTTATTGTATTTTTTATAACGCTCTACAACTTTTATATTGTTTTGATCGTAGTCTTGATTTCTAAAATAAATAAAATCGTCAGCAGAAGGGTCGGCTAATATATTGTTGTATGCTTGTTCTTCTACTTGATTTTGGATTTTTTGAAGGAATGGTTGATGATAAGAGGCTTCATCGGTAGAGGAAATTCCATCATATCCTACGTCTTGGTATTGTCTTGCTTGTGGATCATTGCTAAATGCATTTACAATAGCTTGTAATTTTGGAACTCTTCCCCATATTGTAGAATCAACATCTATAACTTCTGCTGAGGTTGGTAAACCATTTTCAAATGATTTTCTGCCATCACGCAATATGTCTTCGGAAACTTCGCCTAAGTTAAAGTATAATTTTCCTCCGCTATGATATGGATTTTCTATAAAAGGATCCATTAACCAAAATTCTATGTATTCAATATTTGTTGCTTCAAAATCGGTGGATTCTAACTTACGCATAATACCTCCCCAACGTGTTTGGGGAGAACGAAGTGTTCCGTCAGGATTTAATCCTGCTGAATAAGCAGAAATAGTGTCATAGTTATAAGGTCCACGCTCACTTGGATAGAAAGCAATGTTGAATTCCCTTAAGTTTTGTACTTGTCCGCTTTGCATATCCTTATTTGGACGAATTTCTTCCTCTCTTATAGGACGAGCATACGGTAAAGAAACATCATCGTTTGTAATGTTGGTTGGTCTTGCTGAACGATAAAAATTATCATCAATTGTGTACCAAGATAGTTTCGCTCTATTGAATCCGTAAGTTAAACCTAATTCTTTGCTTGTCTCAGGAAATAATGGAGCAGATGTATTATAGTCTTGTGGAGTTGAAGCAAGAAACCAAGAACCTATCATTTTTAAATCGTAAGAACGTTTTGCAGCTTCGAAATCATCGATATATGCTGTTCCTGTTTTGCCGATTACATTTGGATTTCCAGGAATGAAATGAGCAAACTCTCCTGTTAAATTAAGAATTGAAGGAGATTTTGTTTGATAGAATGGTAATAAGTCAATAAGTTTTGTGATGAATGGAATTTCTTTTTTGTATGTTAAATCCATTCCCCATATTGTATTGCTAATAGGCTCTTCTTCGTAGTTTACTTTTGGAGTTAGAGGACTTTCTCTTAGATTCATCATTGTTGCTCCAATCATAAAATCTTTGTTTATTTCATAATTGGCTCTTACTCCGGTTAGATATTTTGTTACAGGAGAGAATGTAGTATTAGATTCTGTGGAAACACTTATCGGAGTGCCAGAATTTAAATATCCTTGATTGATAATTCTTACCCTTCCCATAGCATAGTCCACTGTGTAATCAACTCCTTCTGTTAAAACAATACCTCCTGCCATTACTTTTACCGATCCTTGCGGTACGTTCATTGCATTTAAAGAAATTTCTGAGCCTGAGGAAGATTTATACCTGCCTTCTAAATAGAATTTGTTCTTATCTGGATATTGTTGTGCTTGTGAGCGTGTTAAAGTGTATAAAGAATCGAAACAATATTTGTCTGCAAGTTCATCGTCTTGCAATGTTTCTCTTAAATCTTTACCAAAAGGTTCTACTGTTGGGAAATAGATAACTCCTTTGTTTTTTTCGATAGTTCCTCCCACAGAAGAAGCATTGTCAATGAAGTCAAAAACTCCGTCAGGGTACATGTTTTGTTGATTATCCATACGGTCTAATCCAAAAACCTGAATCAAAGGAACTCCATTCTTGTTTCCTTCTCTGAAATATCCTGTTTGCACACCGTCTTCGTTTGCTTGGTAAAGAATGTTTAGTCTAAAATCTTCTTGGGATACTTGATATGCGTTTAATTTGTAAACATTCTTCATCATCAACTTCCACATTGGATTACGAACGTTAAGAGATGAACTCTTTAATAGCTTAACGACAAGAGTATTTGGGTCAGCTATTCCTTCATCTGAAAATTCCCCAACTTGATATAGCGTAGTGTCGCCAACAATTTGGTAACGGAATGCAACAGCTAATACTTGGTCAGCAGCCAATCCTTGATTTAGGGAAATAAAACCTAATTTTGGATTAAAAGTAAATTCAGAAGGAGATAGCTTTCTTGCACTTTCTACTTTTTCATAGTTTTGTCCGGAAACAAACCCCATAGTTTGTAGATACGGACTAACGGAATTTATATCTCTAATTGCGTTTATATCTACAATTTGAAGCAGTTGATTAGAAATAACTTGGTCAGGAAGAGCAGATACACCAGGAACTTCTATTGAAGGATTCTGTCCGTATGGTTTTGCTTCACCTAAATCGGCAAATGCTACGAGATTTCTATTATTTGTTACAGCTGAGCCTATGTTTGTACGCCATACTTCAATTTTTGTAATGATAATATTTGAGTTTATAATAGGTAAAGTACTCATTGCTGAGTTATAATTTTCGTAAAAGTATTGAGAAAGGAAGAAATGTCGATTTTCGTCGTACTCGTCTGCTTTAAAATTAAATTCTTGCATCTGTGCGCCACCTTGAACTGTAAACGAGTTTGATTCTGACTTCTGTTGAGAAACGATTGCATCAAGTGTAAGATTTCCAAATTTGAGTCGAGATTTTATACCCCACAAAGATTGTGTACCTTGAATAAGAGTGAGTGGTAGAGGAAAGGAAACATTTCCTGCCTCCATAAGTTGAATAATGTCATCTTCCTTTCCTTCAAATTTTAGTTTCAATTCGTTTTCAAAATCAAAAGTTGCCTCTGTGTTAAAATTAAGATTGAAATTTATAGCATTACCTATTTGTACCATTGCATTGATTTGCATATTCATGTCAAAATCAAATCTTGTAGTACTACGATTATCTTCACTCAAAGCAAGGTTTTCATTTCGGTTATTAACTACTCCCATTTTTAATTCTACGTTTCCACTTGGACGAATGTCAATTGTTTGTCCTCCAAATATGGTTTCAAATAACTCGCTATTTACTTTGAGTTGAGGAATAAGACTTCCTAACATTCCATCGTTTGAAGAAGAAGAAATTTTAGCAGTAGCAGAACGACTTTTCCAATAATTATTTATCATTTGGTCTAAGTCGTAATTTTGATATTCTTCAAAAGATAAAGCTACTCGTTCAAGAACTAAATCCCCTGCTTTTTTAATTAAAACATATTCATTATTTATTGGATCATACTCTACTTCGGTAGTAATATTACGTGGAGTATCTAAAAATAAAGGACTATCTGAATTTTCTTCAATACTATATTTTAAGCTATCTGTTTGTGCAAAAACAACATTGCAACATAATAAAACAAATAGTGTCAAAAATATTTTATTGATAAACAGCTTCATTAAATTAAAAATTATAAAACCTTTAACGCTTGCCTAATTAACTCCTCTACACCTAAGCAAGCGTTTGTTTTTAGTATCTTATCTAACGTTTTTTCTATAATAGCCTTGTTAAATCCAAGTGTTTGCAATGCTAATAACGCTTCTTCTCTGTTTTTATTGCTAAAAGAAGTCTCTGTTTTAACAATTTCAAATTTACTTAAATTATCTTTTAGGTCTATTACAATTCTTTGTGCTGTTTTAAGCCCAATTCCTTTTACTGCTTTAATGACATTGAAATTTTCTGAAACAACAGCCTCAATCAAATCATCACAACTAAGAGAAGAAAGAATCATTCGAGCAGTATTTGCACCAACTCCGTTTACGCTAATCAAGTGACGGAAAAGTTTTCTTTCCTTTTCGCTTTCAAAACCAAACAAAAGTTGAGCATCTTCCCTAACTATATGATGCACTAATACTCTTCCTTCACTTTTATCTTTTAAAATACTATATGAGTTTAAAGATATTTCTATTTTATATCCAACACCACCGCAATTAACCACTATATAAGATGGTGTTATTTCAACAAATTTTCCTTCAAAAAATTCAAACATAATTTTCAAACTGCACAAATTCGTAGCAAAAATACAAATAATTATGCAAAATAACGCATATAAAGAAAAACATTAGTACTTTTGCCGTTCAAAAAACAAAGAAATAAACAGAAAAACGATGTCAGTAGCAACAAAAGATACAAAAAGAGTAACCGTAAAAACATTGCAATCAATGGCAGATAAGAATGAAAAAATTGCAATGCTTACAGCCTACGATTATTCTATGGCAACCTTGGTCGATTTAGCAAAAGTAGATATAATTCTTGTGGGAGACAGTGCCGCAAACGTTATGGCAGGATATTCAAGCACTCTTCCAATCACTCTTGACGAAATGATATATCACGCAGCGAGTGTTGCAAGAGCGTGCAATCGTGCTTTAATTGTGTGTGACTTACCTTTCGGAACATATCAAGGCAACTCCAAACAAGCACTCTCTTCTGCAATTCGCATAATGAAAGAAACAGAGGTGCATGCCGTTAAAATGGAAGGTGGAGAAGAAATATTAGAGTCAGTAAAAAGAATAATATCGGCAGGAATCCCTGTAATGGGACACTTAGGCTTAACTCCACAATCCATAAACAAGTTTGGAAGTTACGCAGTGAGAGCAACCTCAGAAGAAGAAGCAGAAAAACTAATAGCAGATGCACACTTGCTTGAAGAAGCGGGTTGTTTTGCAATTGTTTTAGAAAAAGTACCGGCTCAACTTGCAGGAAGAATCGCAAAAGAATTAAGAATACCAATCATAGGTATAGGTGCTGGAGGAGAAGTTGATGGACAAGTGCTTGTGCTTCACGATATGCTTGGAATAACACAAGAATTTACTCCACGATTTCTAAGACGTTATCTTAATCTTGGCGAGGAAATAACTCAGGCGATAAAGAGATATGTCGATGATGTAAAGACATCGGATTTTCCAAATAAAGAAGAACAATATTAAAAAGCACTATAAGGTTCAAAAGCCCCAATAATGTGCTCCAAGGTTTGAGTTCCTTGTTCTGTTTGAATGATTGAAATCACATCAAACCTTGCTTCTAAATCTATGTTGCGATTGCGTATGTACGCATTCGCAACTTTTATTATTGCTTTTTGCTTTTTGAAATCCACCGCTTCAAAAGGCTGAATGAAATAGTCGGTATTTCTTGTTTTTACTTCCACAAAAACAATACATCTTTCCCTTTCATCTTCTGCAATAAGGTCTATTTCGTTTTTCCTCCACACAAAATTTCTTTCTAAAATCTTATAGCCCTTTTTTACAAGAAAATCGTAAGCCAAGTCTTCACCTAAATTTCCTAAAACCTTATTTCCAATCATAGTTGCTTTGTGGTAATTGTATTGTTTTTGACTTCAATTTCCATTTCTTCTCCAATAATAATAGCGTTGTTTCTTTCCTCAATATGTCCTATGCTTGCACCAAAAATTTTAGGATAGTTGTAGTTCTCAACCGCCTCTTCAATTATTTGATATGCTGTTTTGCCAAAAGGGATTGTATTGTCGTGCATTTGAGTCATTGCCCCGACAAGCAAAGCCTTTAAGTTTTTTAATTTTCCTGCACGTTTCAAAGCCTGCATCATTCTATCTATATGATAAAGATATTCGTCTAAATCCTCAATAAAAAGAATTAAATCATCGGTCTTGCCAAAGCTCTCACTTCCAAGCAAGGAATAAAGAACAGAAAGATTGCCTCCGATGATTTTTCCTTTGATTTTGCAATCTTTTTGAGCGAAATCGCTATTTGTTGAGAAAGAAAAATTCTTGCCAAAAAGCAAATTAAATAAACTATCTATTGCCGAAGAGGAATAAATCTCCTTTTTGATGTTTATAGGCATAATTGCGTGAAGACAAGCCACTGAGTGCTTGAAATAAACGTGATTTAAAATTGCTGTTACATCAGAATAACCAATCAGCCATTTAGGATTAGTTTCCAAAGGCGAAAAATCAACCTTATCAATTATTCTTACGCTTCCATATCCTCCTCTTGCAAAAAACACAGCCTTTATTTCTTTATCGTCAATCGCCTTTTGCAAATCTCTTGCTCTTAATTCATCGCTTCCTGCAAATTGATTTTCTTCTGCATTTATGCTTTCGCCTAAGCAAACTTTTAATCCCTTGCCCTCTAATAAAGAAATAGTGTCGCCAAGTTCTTGTTGTGTGATTTTTCTTGCCGAAGCCAAAATGATAACTCTATCACCTTGTTTTAGAAAAGGAGGAATTTTTATCATGTTTTTTATTTTTTGAATAATTAAAGTGCAAATATAACAAAAAAACGCATACCTTTGCCGTATGAAAAGATTTAGTTCAATATATTCTCACTCAGAGAAAGTACAAGAGATTGTAAAAAACATAAAAGATTACAAAGAACCATTTTATATAAAAGGACTTTCGGGTTCAAGTCTTTCACTTATAAGTTCTGTTATTTGTGAATTGACAAATGATTTTACTCATATTTTTCTTTTTGATGATAAACAAAAAGCAGCATACTTTTACAATGATTTAGAAAGATACTATAACGATGCAGAAATTGACTACAACGAAAAACACGTTCTTTTCTATCCTTCGTCCTTCTTTCACGAAAACGACACTAATAAACTAAATAATGCAAACATTCTTCTTCGTACCGCTATATTAGAAAGACTTTCTCACTCTACTGCAAAAATAATTGTTACTTATCCTCAGGCTTTTTGTGAGAAAACAGTTGATAAAAAATCTTTTAACAAGAAAACATTTACTATTTCAAAGAATGAGGAGTTGAATATTGATGAATTGATAGATGTTCTTGATGAATTTGGATTTGAAAGAAGTGATTTAGTTTATCAAGCCGGTCAATACTCAATTCGAGGCGGTATAATAGATGTCTTTTCCTTTTCTCAGGAGAATCCATACCGTATAGAACTTTTTGGAGACACTATTGATAGCCTTAGAACCTTTGATGTGCTAACACAACTCTCAATTGAAGAAAAAGAAAGTTTTAATATATTGCCAAATTTCACACTTTCGCAAGAACAAACCACAAAAACTTCCTTTGCAAAATGGCTTGACGATAAAACAATTCTTTGGGTAAATCAAGCAGATTTATGTCTTGCAAAAACAATGCAAATAGAAGAAAAACAAAACTCTAACGATACTTTTATAAAAAGCAAAGAATTATTAAATTATATCAAAGAAAAAAAGATTTTTTTCTTAGGAAAAAATTTTCAAAGCAAAGAAAAAAATCCGTTAATCTTTGATATAATTTCACAACCTGTTTTTAACGCAAATTTTTCAATGCTTATAGATTGTTTAGAGCAAAAACAAGAACAAAATTATCAAACCTGCTTTTGTGTTCTTGACGCTCAGCAAAAAGAAAGAGTAGAAAAAGTATTGGTAGAGTTTGCAAAAAATAGAAATATCACTACCCCCGTATTTTTACAAGGCTCAATAGCCGAAGGATTCATAGACAACGATCATAAACTCTTGCTTTTTACAGATCATCAGTTGTTTAACCGTTATCATAAGTATAAATTACGAGACGGAAGCAAAGAACAAGAAAAAATAACGATGGAAAGCCTTCTCGATCTCACACCCGGCGATTACGTAACTCACATAGATCACGGCATAGGTGTGTTTGGCGGATTAGCAAAGATAGATAAAGGCGGACGAAAACAAGAAGCAATACGACTAATCTTTAAAGGAAACGACACACTCTATGTTTCAATACACTCTCTGCATAAAATCAGCCGTTATTCTTCGAAAGACACAGCCAATATTCCTAAGTTAAATCGTTTAGGCTCTACAACATGGCAAACACTCAAAAACAAAACAAAGCAAAAGGTAAAAGACATAGCCAAAGACTTAATTGCACTTTATGCAGAACGAAAAGCAACAAAGGGATATGCCTTTTCGGCAGATTCTTATTTGCAAAACTCATTGGAAGCCTCTTTTATGTATGAAGATACCGCAGATCAATTAAAAGCAACCATAGATGTAAAACGAGATATGGAATCTTCGCATCCTATGGATAGGCTTGTGTGTGGAGATGTTGGCTTTGGAAAAACAGAAGTCGCAATAAGAGCCGCCTTTAAAGCAGTATGCGATAGTAAACAAGTAGTAGTATTGGTGCCAACCACTATTTTAGCCTTTCAACATTGGAAAACGTTTTCTCGCAGGCTAAAAGATTTTCCATGTAGGGTGGATTATCTTAATCGTTTTCGCACAACCAAAGAAAAGAATCAAATACTCAAAGACCTTCAAACAGGAAAAATAGATATTCTTATAGGTACTCATAGGGTCGTAGGCAAAGATGTAAAATTTAAAGACTTAGGATTGCTCATCATAGACGAAGAACACAAATTTGGAGTTAGCGTTAAAGAAAAATTAAAACAGCTAAAAGTAAATATAGACACTCTTACGCTGTCGGCAACTCCTATTCCAAGAACTTTACAATTTTCTTTAATGGGCGCAAGAGACCTTTCAATAATAAATACTCCTCCTGCAAATCGACAACCCGTAAACACACAAGTGATAAACTTTGATAAAGAACTGATAAGAGATGCAATAGATTTTGAAATTCAAAGAGGCGGACAGGTTTATTTTGTGCACAACAGAGTGCAAACAATACATGAAATTGCTCAACTTTTGCATCAACTTGTTCCAAAGGCGAGAATTGTTGTTGGACATGGACAAATGGAAGGTGAGGCTTTGGAAAGAGTTATGCTTGATTTCATTGAAGGGCAGTATGATATACTTGTATCAACTACAATAGTGGAAAATGGATTGGATATACCGAATGCAAATACTATTATAATAAATGATGCACAAAATTATGGACTTTCAGACCTCCATCAATTGAGAGGAAGAGTCGGAAGAAGCAATGCGAAGGCTTTTTGTTATCTTATAGCTCCTGAGTCTTATCTTTTAACTCCCGAAGCACATAAAAGACTTTCTGCAATTGAAGAGTTTTCAGCAATAGGTAGTGGATTTGCAATAGCGATGAGAGATTTAGACATACGAGGAGCAGGAAACTTGCTTGGAGCCGAACAAAGCGGATTTATTTCTGATATAGGATTTGAAACATATCATAAAATACTTAACGAAGCAATGGACGAAATCCGTCAAGACTATGGACAAATACAAGAAGATGCTACAAAACGAGAGTGTGTTATTGAAACTGATTTGGAAATCCTTATTCCTGATAATTACATCACAAATGTGGTTGAACGATTGAAGATTTACAAACAATTAGACTCTATGGAAGATGACAAAGATTTGACGCCGTTGATTCAATCCTTAACCGACAGATTTGGAACGATTCCTTCGCAAACCTTAGAGTTGTTTCAAATTGTAAAACTTCGTATGTTGGCGAAAAAAATCTATGCAGAGAAGATTTCTATCAAACAAAACAAAATGGCAATAACTTTTAATCTTCAATCAAACGCAGCAGATAGGGTAGTAGCCTATGTTCAAAGTTATCCAAGTCAAAGTACGGTTGTAGAACAAGAAGATAAAGTGATTTTAAATATTAAATCCATAGACAATTTAGAAAAAGCAATCAATGTATTCACCTACTTACAATAGGATTTCAAACGATTTGTAACTTGCTTATTTCTATTGACTTATTTTTTCTTTGATTTAGGAGATTTTTTCTTTGATTTATTTATTTTTTTCAAAGAAATATTTTTTTTAATCAAAGAAAAAATATAGAAAAACGCAACAACTTTAAAAAAAATAGTGTCAATATTATGATTTTTTGTAATTTTGTACATTCAATATAAATAGAAAAAATAAAAATGTCAGATATGAAGAGAAATTTTTGCATTCTTTTTACTTTGTTTCTTACATTTGCAAGTACAAGTCTTGTAAATGGACAAGGTTGTGTTGATATGGGAATAAAAAGATTAGTTAACTTTGATACCGTTGAATTTACGGGTACGCAGTATAATAACGGGATTCAATTAACTTGTGATTTCCCTCAAGATACGCTAACAGTAGTTGTGTTTGCACCAGGTTATTTTGTTACTCCTGGTTCAAACGAATCTCCATATGTTTGGGAAGAAATTCCATTTAACCCACCGTGTCCTTTTAACGAAGGGATACAAGTGCCGGGTCTTACAGGAGATGATAATTGGGGAAGTGTGGTTTCTTTGAACTATGCAACACCGGGAGCAGCAATTCCTTTTACTTTTGACTTTTTTGGAGAAACATATGAAAATTGTCAAATAGGATCAAATGGATTGATTTCATTTTTTAAAGAAGGCTTTGGAACTCAATATGCAGTAGGCTCAAATTGTTCTTATAGTCAAGACAATTTAGGACCTTTCCCAAATGGTCAAAGATACAAGAATTGTATTATGGTACCATATTATGATATTATTTTCTCTGGAGGCAATGGAGAAGTGTTTTTTCAAGTTATTGGAGAATACCCTTGTAGAAAAATGATATTATCCTACTATCAAGTTCCAATGTTTGACTGTAGAGATCAGAAATCTACAAATATGGCAGTATTATATGAAAGTTCCAATACAATAGAGTTTTATTTGCTAAATAAGCCTCACTGTGGTCAACCTTGGGGAGAAGGTATTGATGGTGGATTAGCAACATTGGGAATACAAAATCATGATTTACAAATATGTATGGTAGATACACTTAACAATGCAAGATGGGAAGTACAAAATAAAGCATTTAGAATACGTGCAGCAAGTGAATTGGAAAAATCTTATGCAGTTTACAAAAGAAGTGCAACAGATTTTAATGCGCCTATGGTACCTGTTGCATTAGATGCAGAAGGTAGATTTCTTGCTAACCCAACTATTGAAGAAGGGCCTACAAGATATTTTGCAGAAGCAACAATCTATCGTGCAGATGGAAATGAAATAAATATTTTAGATTCAACCGCTATTTATTATCCAATAGATCTTGATCCGATTGTAGTAACTCACAACGGAAGTACTGCAACTACAAACGAAGTATGTAAAGGTGATCAAGTAAATTTCCAACTTAGTGGAGGAACACGCTACAATATGGTATTACCACAACAAGTAGAAAACATAGGAAGTACATTTACAAGAGTAAATACAGCAAATCAAGATTCAGTTGTTTATCAATTTGAAGTAATCAATGAAGAAAATGGAGTAATCGTTTGTACAAGAATGAGCAATCCTGTAACTATTTACAATATATCATTCAATGTTCAAGTAAATGATGATATGACTATTTGTAGAGGAACAGAAATTACATTAACAGACGTATTAAACGAAGAGGAAGGAGAATCTGCTTGGAGTACAGGACAAATAGGCGACACAATTCAAACAATCCCTCAATCAACAGGCTACATTACTCTTACAAAGACTAATTATCTTGGTTGTACTGCAAGTGATTCAATATTGGTTAATGTAAACGATGCGCCAGATATTGAAATTGTTGGAACAATGAATATTTGCGAAGGAGCATCTACTGTACTTACAGTTAATTCTTCATTACCTAATTGTTTATTTGAATGGAGTAATGGACAAACAACTCAAAGCATAACAGTAAGTCCTGCATCTACTCAACAATATAATGTAAGCGTGAAATTACCTCCTGCAATGTGTGAAAGATTAGATAGTGCTACCGTTGTAGTTGAATCAGCTCCGAATGTCGTTTGTACAGCAGACGTATCAATTTGCGAAGGCGATCAAGCAGAAATAGGAGCTAATGGAAATGCTACAAGATATATTTGGGAAAGTGTACCACAAGATATGTCGGTTAATGGAGGTAGTCAAGCAAATTACACAGTTAAACCAAGTGCAACAACAATGTATGTAGCACATGCTTACAATCAAATAAATTGTCATTCAACCGACACAGTATATGTAAACGTGCAACGTACACCTTCAGCAGCTATAAGATTTACTCCAAGTGTGATTGACGCCCTTGACCCAACGGTGATATTCACAGACGTATCGAGCGGAAACTCTACAAGAGAATGGGAATTAAGTGATGGAACTACATCAACCGAAGCAGAATTCGTTCACGTATTTCCTGTAACTGACACAACACTTCGTTATGATATTAAATTAACTGCATATTCTCCACTTGGTTGTTCTGATACTACTTCAGCCTTTATTAGAGTTCAAAGAGAACATCACTTATGGGCTCCAACAGGAATTTATTTGCATGATAACAATCCTGATAACGCAAGATTCCGTCTTTGGATAGACAATATAATTGAATATGATTTGAAAATTTTTAACCGCTATGGAGAAATGATTTTCCAAACAAATGATATAGAAGATGCGTGGGATTGTACATATAAAGGCGAACCAGTAATGCAAGGCGTTTATACATGGAGCGTACAGTATAGACACAATGATGCACCTAATCGTTTGGAAAGAGAACAAGGAACATTCATGATTTATAACTAAGATAATGATTAGCATAGCAGATATAGAAAAAGCTAAAACGCTTTTAGATGAGAATAAAATTGAAGAAGCAATAGATTATTTGAAAACGTTGGTTGAAGATAGTCAAGAAGAAAACAAAGATATTGCTTATTACGTATTAGGAAACGCATATCGAAGAGGAAATAATTGGCAAGATGCAATCAATAGTTATTCAAGAGCAGTGGAATTGAATCCTTCATCACCTGCAAAAGAAATGAGAGCAAATTGCATAAAGATTTTAGACTTCTATAACAAAGATATGTATAATCCGTGATAAGAAAAAAAACTTAAAAATATAAAACGCAAATGGAAATAGTTTCATTTGCGTTTTTTTTATACCTTTGTAGAGAATTAAATAAAAGAGTAATGAAAATTTTACATACAAGCGATTGGCATTTAGGCCATGTTCTTTATAATAATGATAGGAGCGAAGAACAAAAATCAATGTTAGAACAAATTATTTCAATAGTTCAAGATCATAAACCAGAGGTATTTCTAATTGCAGGAGATGTTTATCACACTTCTCAGCCGTCTTCTTCTATTCAAACCTTGTTTGCCAACTCAATAATGAGTCTTCACAATGCTAATCCAAAGATGCAAATTATCATCACAGCAGGAAATCACGATAGTGCAATAAAACACGAAATTTTTCGACAACCTTGGCACGCTTTAAACGTTCATACAATAGGTTCAATCAATAGAAACGATATTTTTCAACACATAATAGAGATAGAAAACAAAGGATTTGTAATAGCAATACCATACTCTTATGAAAGAAATATGCCGGAAGATTTCTATCAAACCTTGCTTTCCGAAGTTGCAAAGCGTAATACAAATGATTTACCTGTTATTCTCTCGGCACATACCACTGTTTTTGGCTGCGATTTCACTTCTCATCAAAATGCAGATGAGAAAATCGTAGGTGGAATAGAAGCAATAAGCATAGAAAGCATAGGAGAGGGTTACGATTACTTAGCTTTAGGACACATTCATAAACCACAATTTGTAGATAACGCCAAAGAAAAAGCACGATACTGCGGAACACCACTTCCAATTAGCTTTGACGAGAATTATTCTCATTCAATAACCCTTGTAGAGATAGAAAAACACAATCAAGTGCCTCAAATACAAACCATAGAAATAGAAAATCCTCATCCACTCGTTTCTTTGCCAACAGAAGGCTTTGTTTCTTGGCAAGAGGCCAAAGAATTACTAATGAAATTCCCTGATGAAATAGGAGCATACGTTCGATTAAATATAGAAATTGAAGACATCTTACCCTCAGAAGCAGAATATCAAATCAAAAGCATTGTTTCTAATAAGAAATGCAGGTTTTGCTACATAAATACCAAAAGAAAAAACGCTCAAATCAACGAAATCGCCCCATTAACCATTGCAGAGTTTCAACAAGAAGAACCAATAGATATTGCAAGAAGGTTTTTAGAATATTCGAATGTTGAATTTGATGAACAAATGCAAGAAGCCTTTAATCAAGTCTTAGAAATAATAAACCAAGAGAGTCAAAACGAATAATTAACTTTTATGAAATTTCAAAAACTTATCATAAAAAACATAGCATCAATAGAAAATGCGGAAATAAACTTTGATGCAGAACCATTATCTAATAGTGGAATATTTCTAATTACAGGAAAAACAGGTAGTGGTAAATCAACAATTTTAGATTGTATTTGTTTGGCGCTCTATGGCACTACTCCACGATTAAAAAACACTAAAATAAAAGGTGTAGTCGTTGATTCAGATAAAGAGGTGAGTGTAAACGACCCCCGAGTGTTGATGAGAAGAAATACAAGTGAATCTTATGTTTGCTTAACCTTTATAGGAAACGATACAAACCACTATCAAGCCGAATGGAGTTGCAAAAGAGCAAGAGGAAAGATAGATGGAGCGGTGCAAGATAAAAAAAGAAACTTGACAAACCTAACAAAAAATTTCACCTATTCAAAATTAGACGAAATAGAACCTGAAATAAAAAGAATAATAGGCTTGGATTTTGAACAATTTCTAAGAACTGTTATGCTCTCTCAGGGAGAATTTACACGATTTCTTAATAGTCAAGACAACGAAAAAGCAGAAATCTTAGAAAAACTAACAGGCGTTGATATATATTCAAAAATTGGAAAAAAAATATTTGAAATCGCAAAAACGAAAAAAGAGAATAGAAATTTGTTGCAATCAACCCTTTCGCAATTTCCTCAAATCAGTCAAGAAGAACTAAAAGAAAAAGAAGAAAAACTAAGAGAATTAACAACAAACTATACAACCCAAAAACAAATTCTTGAACAAGAGAAAATAAAAAAACAATGGATAGAACAATCTCTGCAAATAGAAAAAGAATATTCTCAAATCAAAGAACAATATCAAGCAAATTATGAAATAATATCAAGCGAGAGTTTCAAGAAAAACGAAAATTCAGTGCAAATATGGCGAAATACACACGAAATACGTACAAAACTCTCGCGTCAATTAGGTTTAAAAAACTCAATTCCAAAATTTGAAAACTCAATTCTTAACTCCGCAGAAGAATATCAAAGACTTGTTAGCGGCTATTTATACATTAAAAACGAAAAAGTCCTAAAAGAAAACCAAGTAAACACTCTTGCAGAACAACTTTCAGGACAAAAAAATCAGCAAGAATTAACAATATTTTTGCAAGACTTACAATCGCTAAAACAATACTTAGAAAACGAAAAATATTTCAAAGAAAAAATTTCTAAAAGCAAAGAAAAAATTTCTCAACTCTTAGAAAAAATTTCTAAAAGCAAAGAGAAAATTTCTTCGGACTTAAATCCACGTTTAGAAGAATTAAAAACAAAGGTTGAAAACGCAAAAACGCTATACGAAAAGCAAAAAGACAGCGTAGAAAAGTTTGCAAAAACTTTGCGACAAACTCTAAAAATAGGAGATATCTGTCCTGTGTGCTTACAAAAGATAGAGTCCTCTTTGCCGAAAGAAGAAGAATTGAGTGAAATTGTTAATACACTAAAACAAAACTATGAGAGCGAAAAACAAAACTATGAAACAGTTCAGAAAGAGTTTAATAAATTATCAGCAGAGATAGAAACAAATCAGCAACTCTATGAGAAAGAAAAGAGAGAATTAGAAACCGACACTTCGCTTCAAGATTGCGAAACAAAAATTAAAGAATTAAGCGAAAAATATGGCTTTAATAAAGAAGAAATTTCTAAGGAAAAAATAGAGAAAGCAGAGCAAGACACAAATCAAACCCTTCAAAAAATCAACGAATACAACGATTTGTATCGCAATTTTGAAATATTGGCAAAAGAATGTGAGAATATGCAAACGATTTTCAAGAATATACTCTCGCAAATGCCTGAATGGAGAAATCTATCGACACGAGAGCCTTGTCAAATCAAAGACTTACTTACGCAACTCGGCAAATTTAGTACACAACAAACACAATTACTAACACAATTCAATACTTGCAAACAAGATATAGACCAATTAGAAAATGAAATTCAAGCCTTTTTACAAGCAAACCCAGACTTTACAAAGGAAAAATTAGAAAAAATAAACTCAGTTGAAGAAAGACGTGTTTTAGAAATAGAAAAAGAAGTAACAAAGCTTAAAAACCAACACATTTCACTCTCAACAAGCAAACACGACGTAGAAAAACGAAAAGAAGAACATAATAGAATAAAGCCAAGCATAGAAGAAACAGAGGCAATAGAGCAAATTGAGAGAAAAATTGCAGAATTTGAAACACGACTTAGAGAAATAAGCGAACAAAAAGGAGGTTTGGAGCAAGAATTAAAAACTTGTCAAGAAAACATTAAAAAAGTAGAAGACTTAAATAAGCAATTAAAACAAGCCGAAGAAGAGTTTTTGAAATGGGAAAAGTTAAATAATTTAATAGGAGACTCAACGGGAGTAAAATTCCGCAAGATTGCTCAAAGTTATGTGTTAGAAAATTTAATAAATTCGGCAAACTATCATTTAAGAAGCCTAACCGATCGCTACAAACTAAGGGTTAAACCAGGAAGTTTTATAATTGAATTAGAAGATGCTTACAATGGCTATACGCTTCGCCCTGCTACAACAATTTCAGGAGGAGAAAGTTTCTTGATTTCTTTATCCTTAGCCTTGGCTCTTAGTGATATTGGACGAGGACTTTCACTTGACATACTTTTTATTGACGAAGGGTTTGGAACTCTTAGCAAAGATGTATTGCAAACGGCAATAGAAACACTTGGGGTGCTACATAAAACACTAAAAAAGAATGTCGGAATAATTTCTCACGTAGAAGAGTTGCAGGAACGAATACCTGTGCAAATAAAAGTGCAGCAAGAAGGCAATACTTCAAGTAGTATGGTGAGTGTATTAGAGAATTAAAATAGAAATTCGCTCAATAAATGAGCGAATTTTTTTTGCTATTTTTTGAGTTTTAATAACTTATTTGTATTTTTGCAAGAATTATGTTTTTATATCCTTAATATAACAGAGGTATGCACGTAGCAATTGCAGGAAATATTGGAAGTGGAAAAACAACTCTTACAGAATTGTTGGCAAAGCATTTTAAGTGGACGCCTATTTATGAACAAATGGACGATAACCCTTATATTGCTAATTTTTATGAAGATATGCGTAGATGGAGTTTCAATCTGCAAGTATATTTTCTTCATAAGCGTTTCAAATATGTAATAGATTCTCGCAATACTTATGATAATATTGTTCAAGATCGTACACTTTATGAAGATGCTTATATCTTTGCTCCAAACCTTCATGCTATGGGACTTATGAATACAAGAGATTTTGAAACATATAAGTCATTGTTTGATTTAATGGAAAGTTTCATTACTCCACCTGACTTGTTGATTTATCTAAAAGCCTCAGTGCCAACTTTGATTAAGCAAATTGAAAGACGCGGAAGAGAATACGAAAGTTCTATTCGTTTAGACTACATAACATCTCTTAACAATAGATATAATTCTTGGATAGAAGAATATTCAAATCGTAAACTTATAATAAATATGGACGATTTGAATATTACAGATAACCCAAAAGATTTAGGATTTGTAGTAGATAGTATTAACGCTGAAATAAACGGTTTGTTTTAACAATGAAAACAATAGCTATTATACCCGCTCGCTATGCAAGTAGTAGATTTCCAGGAAAGCCTTTGGCGCTTTTGAATGGTAAGCCAATGGTTATGTGGGTGTATGATGCTGTTTGTTCGTCTAATCTTTTTGATAAAGTTGTTGTAGCAACCGATGATAAACGTATATTTGAGACTGTGCAAGAAATGAATGGCTTTGCAATGATGACAAGTGAGAATCACTCTTGCGGAACTCAGCGTTGCGAGGAGGTTGTGCAGAAATTATCCTCTATTGGAGAGGAATATGACGTTGTTGTCAATGTTCAAGGAGATGAACCATTGATTGCAAAGGAACAATTAGCCTTAATTCTTTCTTGTTTTGACTCTCCAAAAGTGGAGATTGCGACTTTGTCAAAGAAAATAGATAATCAAGAAGATGTTTTAGACCCTAATGTTGTTAAGGTGGTTTCTGCAAACGATAGAGCATTGTATTTTTCTCGTAGTGCAATACCTTTTACACGTGATATTTCACTTTCACAGGCTTTAAGTCAAGGTGTGTTTTCAAAACATATAGGAATATATGCTTATCGCTTTGATGTATTGAAGAAAATAGTTCAATTAGAAAAATCAAACTTAGAACGCTTGGAGAGTTTAGAACAATTGCGTTGGTTAGAGAATGGTTTTGAAATAAGAATAAAAGATACGTGTTTTGAATCCATAGGAGTTGATACGCCAGAGGACTTAAAACGAGTTAATGATTTGATAAAAAAAGAAAATAAAATATGAATGTTGCAGTAAATTTATACGAATTTTTAAAAGAAAACGATTGTGCCGAATTGGTAGGCTTAGGAACATTTTATGTTTCTACACAATCAGCAAGAATTTCTTCTCTTACAGGTGAAATAAGACCTCCTTGCCGTAAATTAAGTTTTAAATCAGAGGAAAATAACAATTTGAATTTTGTTATGAGTATGGCTGAAAAAGAATTTATCTCTCACGAAACGGCATTAGTTTGGATAAAACAATATTCAGAATCAGTAAAAGAAAAAATAGAAAGTGGAAAAAAAGTAGAGATTGGAGAGTTGGGTTCGCTTTCTAAGGACTTTTATGGTAACATTGTTTTTGAAGCAAGCGAGAAACTAAACCTTATGGATAATTCTTTTGCGTTTGCTCCGCTTAATGATGTAAAAACTTTTGATAATTCAGATCAAACTATTGATTTAATCCATACAATAGATCCTCAAACAAAGCAAGACCAAGAGCAAGCACCTATTGTGGAAGAGGAACCTGTGATTATTCAAATCAAAGAAGAAAAACCTGAGGTAGAATTGCCAAAAGAAACTGTTCAGCATACGGAAGCGGTTGTCTTTACTCAGCAAGAAGAGGTTAAAGCAGAAGAAACAGTAGAACAAGAAGTTAATTTGGAGGTTAAAGCAGAGGAAACCGAACTTAAAGAAATAGAAAAAGAGGTTGAAATAGAAGAAATAAAACCTGCTGATGAAGATTTGAGAGCAAAGGCACAAGCAATAATAGACGCAAGTAAAGAAGAAAAATACACAGAAGAAATAGAAAGAGAAAAAGACAAAAAGAAGAAAAAGAAAAAAGCAAAAAAACGTAAAAAAAGAGCACTTTTAGTAATATTGTTTATTCTTTTGTTCTTGCTTTTAGCTTGTGGTGGATTGGTAGCTGCTCATTATTTTGGATGGCTTAAAGACTACAAGTTTATGAATCCTATTTCTGAAAAATTATCTGTTTATATAAAGCCGAAAACTCAAAAAGTGGTAGCACTACCTGTTGAAACTCCAACAGAAACTATTGTAGAAGAAGTTGTAAGTGAGGAAACTGCAACAGAAACCGTTTCGGAAATAGCTTTAGAAGAGGTTAAACAAAATCCTATTCCAAAACCTGTGCCAATAAATCAAGCAAAGAAAAAAACAACTCAAACAAATAACACTCCAAAACAAGAAACAGAGAAAAAATCTGAGCAAGTAGAAATTTCAACTGTTGATACCTCTCCTGTATTGGTGCAAAATTATTCTAAATTAGGCTGTGATGTTGTTGGCGGTGTTTATAAAGACAAAACAACTGCTGAAAAGAAAGCAAGAAAAGCAAAAAGTCTTGGATACGATAGCTATATTCTTCAACGCGTTCAAGGAGGAGAACAAGTTTATTATGTGAGTTATGGTAGCAGACGAACATTAGGCGAAGCAGAAAAGTTGGCTACAAAAATTAAAGAAAAAATTGGTGGCGATTTCTACGTAATTTCAAGATAGTAGTTGGCACAAGATATTTACAATTTACATGAATTAAAAAATGGGATAAGGTTAATACACCGCTATTCACCTTCTCCCGTTTCTCATTGTGGGATAACGATAAATGTGGGTTCAAGAGACGAAACCGAAAGTGAGAATGGTATAGCTCATTTTATTGAACACTCAATTTTTAAGGGGACTCGCAAACGTAAGGCTTTCCAAATACTCAATAGAATAGACGGAGTAGGAGGTGAATTAAACGCTTTTACAACTAAAGAAGAGACTTGTATTTATGGTTGTTTTCTTCACTCTTATTATGAAAGGTTTTTAGAATTGCTTAGTGACATTGTCTTCAATTCTACTTTTCCTGAAAAAGAAATTGCAAAGGAAAAGGTTGTCGTAATAGACGAAATCAATTCTTATCAAGACACTCCCTTCGAGCTTATTTACGATGAGTTTGAAAAACAACTATTTCACTCTCATCCTTTAGGAAGGTTGATTTTGGGAACGCCAGAAAATGTAAATAGTTTTACAAGTGAGGCAATAAAGGCTTTTATTGACAAAAACTATTCAACAGATCAAATGGTTATTTCAATAGTTAGTTCTATTGATTGTGAAAAATGGTTTTCACTTGCAGAGAAATATTTTGGAGGTTACGAGAAAAAAACAAATAAAAAACAAAGGGAAAAAATCCTTGTAAGGAAAGCCGAAAGGAGTATATACGATAGAGACACTTATCAATCGCATGCCATAATTGGAACAATGGCTTACGGATACAAAGATGAGAAAAAAGCAGCGTTTAGTTTGCTTAACAATATGCTTGGTGGATATGCAATGAATTCTTATTTGAATATGCATATTAGAGAAAAGTATGGTTTCACTTATACAATAGAATCGAACTACACTGCTTACTCTGATGTTGGCGTATTTAGTATTTACGCAGGTACAGATAAGAAATATATGGATAAAACTTTGCGATTGATAAATAAAGAATTGGAAAAATTTACTCAAAACCCACTTGCAGAAAAAACCTTGCAGAAATTCAAACAACAAATGAAGGGACAACTTGCAATTACTTGCGATTCCAATCAAAATGAAATGCTTTCAATTGGTAAGATGCTACTAAATTTTGGTAAAGTAGATACATTGCAAGATACATATAAGACAATAGATGAGATTTCTTCAAATCAAATTCTTGAAGTAGCACAAGAAATTTTTGTTCCAGAGAGATTATCAATTATTCAATATGTTTAGAATATACAAACAATTTAAAAAATATATCAATATGAAAAAAACACTTTTAACATTAATGGCTTTCGTGCTTAGTTTTGGTGTTTGCTTTGCAAATCCAAAGGCTAATCCTGACGAAGGTATGTGGTTGCCAATGTTTTTCAAGCAACTAAATCATTCAACTATGCAAAAAATGGGTTTAAAGTTGAGTGCAGAAGAACTTTACAGCATTAACAACTCATCTTTGAAAGATGCAATCGTTCAAATGGGCGATTTCTGTACAGGAGAGATTGTCTCCGATAAAGGATTGATGTTTACAAATCACCATTGCGGTTATGATGCAATCGTTTCTCAATCAACTGTTGAACACGATTACTTGAATAATGGATTTGTTTCTCAATCTTATGAAGAAGAACTTCCGATTCCGGGCTTGTATGTTTCATTCCTTGTGAGAATGGAAGATGTTACAAAAGAAGTTTTGGCAGAAAACATCAACACTCCTGAGAATGCAAGCGAAGAACAAATACAAAAAAACATTACTTCTTTGATAGAGAAGTATTCGGAAGAAGGAAAATACAAAGTAGAAGTGAAACCGTTCTTCGAAGGCTTGGAATACTATATGTTTATCTATGAAGTATTCAACGATGTTCGTCTTGTGTTCGCTCCTCCTGCATCAATCGGAAAATATGGTGGAGATACAGACAACTGGATGTGGCCAAGACACACAGGAGACTTCTCTGTATTCAGAGTTTACGCAGACAAAAACAATCAACCTGCCGAATACTCGAAAGATAACGTGCCTTACAAACCAAAACACTTCCTTCCAATCAGCATAAAAGGCGTAGAAAAAGGAGATTTCACAATGATATGGGGTTATCCCGGCTCAACAGAAAGATATATGACCTCTTACGAAGTGTCAAACACTATTAACATTTCCGATCCTGCCGTTATAAAAGCAGGAGAAGCTCTTTTGCCGGTTATGAAGAAGATGATGGACACAGATAATGCGATAAATCTAAAATATGCTTCTGATTACGCAGGTTATATGAACCTTTGGAAAAACAAAAAAGGCGAATTGAGAGGATTGAAACGCCTTGATGTTTACGGAAAGAAAAAAGCTATTGAAGACCGTCTTGTAGAATGGATTGCAAAAGATGCAGACAGACAAGCAAGATACGGAAATGTTATATCAGACCTTGAATCGGCAAGCAAAGTTATTGCAGAGGCTCCATCAACTCAATATTCTTGGTATGGAAATCTTGGTCTTATGACTTCAAAAACAGCATTGACAGCATTCCGCTCTTCAATGTATGCAGGAATGATTGAATCCGGTCAAGTGCCTGAGGAAACTATTCCTTTGCTTGTGGGAGCTTTGATCGGTGAAATAGAGGAACTTTATGCTACAACAGACCTTGCAACAGAAAAAGAAATGTTTAAGGCGTTGGCAAACTTGCTTTTGACCGTTCCAAGCTTGCAAGAAGCGGAAATTCTTAAAGAGTACAAAGAAAATCCTGATAAATTCGTTAACAAAGCCTTTGAAAAATCAGTTTTAACCAATAAAAAGGCTTACGAAAAGTTTAAAAAGAAACCTAATTTTAAGGTATTTCAAAAAGATAATATCGGACGAATAGCAATGCTTGCTTATACTCTGATAGCAGAGTCTACACCAGAATTTGAAGAAGCAAACGTAAAATTTGCACAAGCAAAGATGTTGTTTGTTGAAGCTTTGAGAAAAATGGACAACACTTTGGTTCAATACCCTGATGCAAACTTTACAATGCGTATGACTTACGGACAAGTTTTGGATTACTATCCTGCTGACGCTGTTCACTACGATTACGTAACTACAATGGAAGGTTTGATGGAAAAAGAAGACGCTACAAATCCGGAATTCATTGTTCCTGAAAAATTAAAAGAGCTTTACGAAGCAAAAGACTATGGTCAATATGCAGATAAAGACGGAAAACTAATCGTTTGCTTCCTTTCAAACAACGATATCACAGGAGGAAACTCAGGAAGCCCTATCTTGAATGCAGAAGGACACCTAATCGGACTTGCATTTGACGGAAACTGGGAAGCAATGAGCGGAGATATTGCATTTGAACCTGAATTGCAAAGAACAATCAACGTAGATGCACGTTACGTTCTTTTTGTTATGGACAAATTTGCAGGAGCGCAAAGATTGATTGATGAATTAAAAATAGTAAAATAAAGAATAAAAGAAATGAAATTAACAAACGACACTCAAAAAATTAGCTATATCATAGGAGAAGATATAGGATTCTCATTCCAAAGAGAAGGATACGACATAGATATTGATGTATTGGTAGAAGCATTGAAAGCTGCTGCAACAGGAAAAAGCGAAAATCTTTTGACTGAAACAGAAAAAAATGAAGTAATGATGCGTTGGCAACAAGAAATGCAAGCAAAAAAACAAGCTCAAATGGCAGAACAAGGAAAGAAAGCAAGAGCTGAAGGTGCTGCATTTATGGAAGTAAACCGTAATAACCCAGGAGTATTTGAAACAAAGAGCGGATTGCAATACCAAGTAATAAAAGGAGCAGAAGGAAGAAAGCCTGCTGCAACAGATACCGTACACGTACACTACCACGGTACTCTTTTGAACGGACAAGTATTTGATTCATCAGTAGAAAGAGGCGAACCAATTTCTTTCCCATTGAATCAAGTAATCGCAGGTTGGACAGAAGGAGTGCAACTTATGAGTATAGGAAGCAAATACAAATTCTTCATACCAGCAGACCTTGCATACGGCGACCAAGCCGTTGGAACAATTCCAGCAGGTAGCACTTTGATTTTTGAAGTAGAATTGTTAGACATTAAATAAGAGAATTGGAGTACTTTGTTTTCAAGATAGAGGATTGTGAAAAGGCGTTTGGCATTGACAAATCTTTGTCTCGCCCAAAGCAAATCTCACTTCTTGCAAAACAACAATTACTTTCAATAATCAAAGAAAAAGGTTTGTCTTTTCCAACCACTATTGCAGTGAAGGAAAAAGGCAAACCTTATTTTTTATATAATGAAAATCTACATTTTTCTATCTCTCACACAAAATCACACATAGCAATAGCCCTCCACGATAAAGAGATAGGAATAGATATTGAAAACACAAGAAAATGTAACCTCAATTTAGCAAAACGATACTTTCATCAAGAAGAATATATCTATCTTTCTTCACTGCCAAAAGAAGAGCAAGATGAAGCATTTACAAAAATATGGACTCTGAAAGAAGCATTTGTAAAATGCACAGGCGAAGGAATAGCAGGAGGGTTTAATAAATTTTCGGTAATCGTTGATTCTTCAACAATAGACAAAAAATACAAAACACAATATCAAGTAAAGGATTATCATCTTAGCCTTTGCTTTGAATCATAAGCAATATTAGTTAAATATTTCTTTGAATTAAAAAAATAAAGCAAAGAATTAAAAAATTATTTCTTTGCTTTATTAAATTATTTCTTTGTTTTATTTTAGCCTTTTATTATTTCTATGATTTCTAACGCTTTATTGAAGTTGTATTCTTGCGTTAATTCTTTTATTTGAAACCAATCTATTATTGCCCAAACGCCCAATCCTCCTACGGTTAGCAGTTTTAATAAGCCGATGTCTGTTTGTCCGATAACAAATCTATCAACGCCTAAAACATTTGTGAGAATTGAAACGGCAAAGTTTACGTTTGGATTAACAAAGTCTGTCTCCATAAAGAGTTTTAGTTCTTCCTTTGAAAGACTTTCTAAATCGTCTTTAAGGAAATCTAAATCGAACTCGTGGAAATAGTTTTTGTGCTCAATCAAAAATTGAACTATCATGGCATCTTCTGCTGTTTTTATGCCTTTGCTACATTTTTTTGTTTCTTTTACTGCGATTGTGTCTTGTGAAAAGGCATTTGTGCTTATCATTACTAATGATAAAAATGCTAAAAAGATTATTCTCTTCATGATGTTTAAGTTTAAAATTTTGGCAAAGATAAAAAAAAAATCATATCCTGCAAAAATAGGATATGATTTTTTTGTTTTTATTTGTTTTTTCTTTGTTATACGTCTATTGCTTCCCAAAAGAATATTCTTAAACCTTGTTCCGGTGCTGAATTGTCTAAGGCTTGTATTCTTTTTTTAAGGATAGGGGCAATGTTGTCATCTACTATGCAAAGTGTTGCCATGTTTTTTGCCGGCCAAGCGTGAGAACCTAAGTGTGGTTCTCCCGTTTTTGTGCCTCTTCCTTGAATGTCTTGCCAACGTGTGTAGCCTCTGATTGATAATTGATGAAGAATGTCTTCTATATCTTGCACGTGGGCTTGGTTATATGCTATAAATGCTGCTTTCATCTTCTTATTCTTTTACGGTTCTACGACTTAAATGTAATGAGTGTTTTTTTCTGTAAGATTTTACTTCTCTTGATGCAAACCAACAATAGACTGTAGGAATGATTACAAGGGTTACGAGTGTGGAAACGGTCAATCCTCCTACGATTGCTATACCCATAGGTTGCCAAAGTTCACTTCCTTCTCCAATTCCCATCGCCATTGGAACCATACCAAGGATTGTGGTTGCAGAAGTCATAAGTACAGGACGTAATCTTGATTTTCCTCCTAAGATTACTGCTTGACTGATTCCCATTCCTCTTTCTCTATTTAGGTTTATGTAGTCTACAAGTACGATTCCGTTCTTTACTACAATTCCCACAAGCATTACGCCTCCGATTAAAGACATTAGGTTAAGTGTTTCGCCTGTCATGAAGAGTGAAAGTATCAATCCTACGAATGCAAACGGAACTGAGAACATTATAATGAATGGATAGCGTAGTGATTCAAATTGTGCTGCCATTACTATGTAAACTAATATCAAGATTAGTACTAATAGTAATCCCATGTCTCCAAATGATTCTTGTTGGTCTTCAAATGATCCTCCTATTTTTGTTCCTATTTCAACAGGAATGTCCATTTGGTCAAGTTGATTTTGAATGTTGGCAACTGCAACGTCAAGGGTTGTTCCGTAAAGTGTTGCTGTTACTTTTACAACTCTTTCTCTGTCTTGACGTTTTATTGAAGGTGGTGCTTGACGTTCTACTACTTGTGCTACTTCTGATAGTCTTATGGCTTTGCCTTGTGAGTTGTAGATTAAGATGTTTTCAATGTCTTCGATTGATTGACGGTGTGCACGGTCGTTTCTTATCTTTATTTTGTATTCTTCTCCGTCTTCACGGAAGATTGAGGCTGTCATACCATTCATTCTGTTACGAACAAATGATGAGGCTGTTGCTACGTTTAATCCGTTTAAGGCTAATTTTTCTCTATCAAACTCTATTTGGAATTGTGGCTTGTAGTCTTCTCGGTCAATTCTCACGTCTTTGAATCCTTGCATTCGTTCCATAGAGCTTTTTAGCGAGTCGGCAATTTTTTCTGTTACATTGAAGTCATAACCGAAGATTTCAACATCAACAGTACTTCCTGAGGTCATTCCGCCTCCACCTCCTGCTGATACAGAGAATTTATCTATTTCTGTATATGAGCCTAATTCTGCTCTTAATTCTTCGGCTATTGTGAACATGTCGCGGTTTCTTTCTTCTAAGTCTTTAAGTCTTAGACGGAATGATATGTAGTTGCTTCCTGAGGCATTCATCATCGCAAATGAGTTGTTGTCATCGTCCGATGGTGTGCCGACTGTGTAGGTGAATGATTTCTTTTCTGGAACTTTTTCTGCAATTGCTTTTTCTAATCGTTGTGCAATTTCTTTTGCTCTATCGACATTTGCTCCTGCTGGTAGTTCTATATTTCCTGTTATTTGTCCATTGTCTGAGGCAGGTATGAATTCAGATCCTAATTTTCCTGCCATCAATAACGAGATTACAAACATTGCACAGGCAATTATAAAGGTGAGTAATTTATGTCTTACTGCCCAAGTTAGAAGTCTTTCGTATAATACGTCAAGTTTGTCTAAGCCTTTTTTGATTGGAGTGTATATTGCTCTAAATGCTTTGTTGTGTTTTTTGTCTTTTTCTCTTCTTAGCATTATTGAACACATCATAGGGGTAAGGGTAAGAGCTGATGCAGTAGATACAATCATTATGATACAAATCATCCAACCTAATTGCTTAAACATTATACCTGCCATTCCGCCCATCATAGTGAATGGGAAGAATACTGCAAGTAGGGTAAGGGTTGTTGCTATTACGGCAACGGCAACTTCGTTTGTTCCGTAAATTGCTGCTTCTTTTGGTTTACTTCCTCGTTCTATGTGTGTGGTTACGTTTTCTAAGACAACGATTGCGTCATCGACCACCATACCTAAGGCAATCGACAGAGCTGACATTGAGATAATGTTGATTGTGTTGCCAGTTACTAATAGGTAGATAAACGATGCAATAAGGGCAACAGGGATTGTTACCATAATAATAATGGTTGCTCGCCATTCTCCAAGGAAGAATAGTACCACTATAACGACAAATAGACATGCAAGTACGAATGTTTCTACTAATGAACTGATTGAGTTTTCTATGTTGTCGGTTGTGTTCATTACTTCTTCAAGGTGAATGTCTTTTGGAAGATTTTTTTGGATTTGAGGAAGTTCTGCTCTGATTTTTTCCATTACTTCCACAGAGTTTGCTCCTGTTTGTTTTTGGATTACAATTGTTGCTCCTTTTACTCCATTAACAAAACTTTCTTGTGCTTTTTCTTGTATGCTGTCGCTTACGTATGCTACGTCTCTAAGAAAGATTGGTTTTCCTCCATAGTTGGCTACTACTACGTTGTTTAAGAGTTCGCTTTCTTTTATTTCTCCTTCTATACGTAATGAGTAGGTTTCAGAACCTACATCGATGCTTCCTCCCGGTGTGTTTACGTTTTCTGTCGCAACAGAAGAGCCTATTTGTTCTATTGTTAGATTGTAGGCTTCTAATTTATTAGGATCGCAGTTTATTACAATCTCTCTTTGTGGTGCTCCTGAGATTGATACTGAGCCTACTCCGTTTATACGGTTTAAAGGGTTTGCAACAGCGTCATCTAATATCTTATAAAGTGCGGCAGTGCTTTCTTTTGATGTTGCAGATAAGATTGCTATCGGCATCATGTCGGTTGAAATCTTCAAAATCATAGGATTGGTACAGCCATCTGGTAAGGCTTGTTTTACCATCTCGATTTTGTCTCGCATATCGTTTACTGCATCATCTATATCTATTCCCCAGTTAAATTCACAGCCTATGATTGCTGTGTTTTCTTTTGAGGTTGATGTTAGTTCTTTTAAATCACTGACAGTACTTAGGGCACTTTCCATTATTTTTGTTACGTTGTTTTCAACGTCTTCTGCACTCGCTCCTGGATATGAAACAATCACAAAGGCTTGATTCATTTCTATCTCAGGAAATTGGTCAATGGAAAGTTTGCTTAGTGAAAATAACCCTAATATTATTATGGCTATAAATATCAGTGAGGTGGTTATTGGTCTTTTGACCGAGGTTTCGTATATTTTCATATTGTTTTATCTGTTTTTAGTGTGTCTTTATTTTATAACCTCTACTTTTGTTCCGTCCATTAGTTTGGATTGTCCTGTGATTACTACGTTTTCTCCGTCTGCTATTCCTGAAATGATTTCTATTTTATCTTCAACTCTTCTTCCTAATTGCACTTTACGATATTCAACTACTCCATTCTTTTCTATAAAAACATATTTGTCGTTTGAACCTGATTGTTTAACAATTGCTTTGTCTGAAACCATAATTGTAGAGGCTTTTCCAAGATTTAATTCTACTCGTCCAAACATTCCTGGTTTTAGTTTAGAGTTTGTATTGTTTACTTTTACCTCGCAAGTGAAAGTACGAGTAAGTGGATCGATTGTAGGGTAGATTAAAGATACTGTTCCTGCAAATTCTTCTTCACCAAAAATTTCTGTTTTTGCTATAACTTGCATTCCTTTCTTTACATTAGTGTAGAAACTTTCTGGAATGTTGATTTTTAACTTAACAGGATTGATTTGCATTACTTGAAGAATTGGTTGAGATGCAGCAACGTCTCCGTTGTCAAAGTTTCTTGCTGTAACAATTCCGTTGATTGGAGAAGTTAAGTAAATATTGTCTTTCAAATTTTCAGCACTTTTTTTAGCAACATCGTATTGCATTTGCATTTGATCAAGTTGTTGTTTGCTAACTCCACCAGATTGATAAAGGGTTTTTATTCTTTCTAACTCAACTTTAAGATTGTCTAATTGTGCAAGAGTAGTTGTTAATTGGGTGCTTTCCATTTTTACAAGTTGTTGTCCTTTTCTTACAACATCTCCTACTTCCACCATTATTTTTTCTATTCTTGTTCCTCCCGCAGAAGTGATATAGTTCTTTACAGCAGCTTCTACGGTTGTGGAAAACTCATATATTCTGTCTATTTCTTGGCTTTGTGCAAGTTCTGTCTTTACTTTAAAAACTTCTGCTGTTTTTTGAGTTGTTTCTTGTGCTTCTTTTTTTGAACAACCTATCGCAATTAACGATATTACACTTAAGAAATAAATTGCTTTCTTCATTGTCTTTTGCTTATTTTTTATGTTTTTAAATTATTTATTCTTTTCCTAATACTTTTTCTAAATTATTTTGTGCTACTAAGTAGTCATATAGCGATTGTTGGTAAGTAAGATTTGCTTGTGTCATAGATAACTCGCTATCGTTTAGTTCTAAAATAGTGCCAGCTCCTGTTTGGTAACGCACTTTCGCTATTTCATAACCTCTTTCTGCTTGTTTAATGGCATCTTTGTTTGCTTCTAATTGCTCTTTTGCTGCTTTCATGCTATTGATTGCTGCTTGGATTTGCAAATCTATACCTTCTTTAAGATATTCTTTTTGTAATTGTAATTCTTGTAATGAAATCTTGATTTGTTTCGCTTTATTTACAACTGTACGTCCATTAAAAATTGGTATATTCAATTGTAAACCAACTGCAGCACTTCCTACCCAATTGTAATTTGCAAAATTATAGTCTTCGGCTTGTGTAAGGTATGAATATTGTCCAAAAGCAGATAAGGAAGGTAAGTGTTGAGAGTTTACTAATCTTAAAGAGTTTTGTAAACTTACTATATTCAAATCTAATTGTCTTAAATCTGAGTTGTTTTCTGCTGTACTCTCATTTAGATTTATTTCAGTTACTTTTTCGGAAAAATCTTCTAAGTTTTCTTTTAATGATATTTCTTGTTCTGTTGGAAGAGATAGTATCATTTTTAATTGTAAAATAGATAGTTCTAAGCCGTTTTTAGCATTGATGTAAGTGGGATTTAAGTTGTTTACTTGTACTTGTGCCCTGATATAGTCATATTCTGAAACTAAACCTTGTTCAAAAGAAGCTTTTGTTGATTTTAAAGTTTCGTTTGCATTATTTATGCTACGTTCTAATACACTTAAACTATTTTTTGCTAATAATACCGCATAGTAAGCATCTTTTACTTGTTTTGTCATATCAATTTTTGATGCTCTTGATTGTTCTATTATTAGATTTATTTCGTTTTGCTTGCCCTTTATTTGTTCCCAAAGCGAGAAGTTTACAAGTGGAAGTGCAGCTGAAACAGTTGCTGTATAGGAGTTTTTGTATCCGATTTCCATATACTTTTGTCCGTCCATCATTGCAGAGAAACTTTCTGGCATAAACATAACCGATTTCATTATGTTATTGGTATATTGTCCCGATGCAGAAAGTGAAGGAAGTAAATTACCTAATGCTTCTCTTTTACTGTAATCTACTCTCTCTATTTCAAGCTGTGCGATTTTAATAGTAGGATTGTTGTCGTGTGCAATGGTCAGTGCAGTGGCTAAATCCAACTCTAATGTTTCGGACTGATTCGGTTCTTGACCGAAAGCGTTTTGTGTCAGTAAAAAAATACTGATTACAACTGCAAATTTAATAGTTGAAAATCTCTTTTTTGTCATTTCTGAATTTTTATTTTTTACTTTACTAATTTCTATTTTAATTTAGAATTAACGATTAAAAGTTCCTTTTATTTTAAACTTTTAATTTTTTTTTAATTTCTTACATCTATTACCTTTCTTATGCCACTTCCTAAGGCAAAGAAAGAAAGTACTAAAAGCATTATTGCTATTCCTGGTGCTATTGCCATATATGCGGCATCGAGGATTATGTATCCGTAATTTTCTTTAATGATACATCCCCACGAAGGCATTGGTGGCTGAACTCCTAAGCCGAGAAAACTTAGTCCTGCTTCTTGTAAAATAGCACTTGCAAAGTTTGATGCAGATATAACAGTGATTGGCCCTATTATGTTTGGGAGTATGTGCTTTGAAATTATTCTTGCGTGGCTAAATCCTAAGGCTTTTGCTGCTGTAACAAATTCTTTTTCTTTTATACTCTTTACTTGCCCTCTTACCATTCTTGCTATATCTACCCACATTGTAAGTCCTATCGCCATAAATACTTGCCAAAATCCTTTGCCTAAGGCAAATGTTATTGCAACAACTAAAAGTACTGTTGGAATTGACCAAACTACATTGATTAACCACATTATTACACTGTCAATCCAGCCTCCGAAGTAACCGGCTATTGCTCCGAGTGCAATGCCTATAAATAAGGAAATTATAAGTGAAATAAGGCCTACGGCAATTGATACTCTTGTTCCAACAATTAGTTGAGATAGTAAACAACGACCATATCTGTCTGTGCCTAAATAGTAAGTGCGTTTTTCTATTTTGTAATCGGAGTCTGAGTTTATGCAAATTATTTCTCCATTGTTTGGATTGTCTCCTGTGTATGTTTCAACAAAATGTTTATTGTCTTGTTTCCAATGTCTGAAAATAGGAGTTGCGGTATATTCTGAGGGTTGGCCGTAAATAAGTCTTTGAAAAAAATTATTTTTTCTTTGATTTAAATTTTTAAAACAAAGCATTTCTACACTGAAACCAGGTTTTTTTACGGCAATCTCTAAGTGTTGCTCATTTGCATAAGGAGTAGAGTCGGGGCATATAAAGTATGCTCCGATGGAAAGAAATAAAAATATTCCTATAACTAAAATACTAATAAGACTTATTGGGTCTTTAAGTAATTTAATCAAAGGTTTGTTATAAGAATCCAAGTTCGAGTTTTGCTTCATCGCTTAATTTATCCATTGACCAAGCAGGTTCAAAGGTTATTTGTACTTGAACGTTATTTACTCCTTCGGTTTGTTTTACTGCTTCCTCAACTTCTAATGGCAAACTCTCTGCAACAGGACAATTAGGTGCAGTTAGAGTCATTACAATTAAAACATCATTATTGTCATCTATGTCAATTTCATAGATTAACCCAAGTTCGTAAATATTTAATGGTATTTCCGGGTCGTGAATTGTTTTCAGACGTTGAATTATTCTATTCTTTAATATTTCTTTTTCTGTAGTCTTATCCATAATTATTGATTTTGTTTTACGCTAAAAGCCAATGCGTAGAGTTTTATTTGTTTTATCATACTCAAAAGTCCATTTGAACGAGTAGGAGAAAGGTGTGATTTTAATCCAATTTCATCTACAAACTTTAATTCTGCTGAATAAACGTCCTCAGGCTTTTGATTGTTAAACACTCTCAAAAGAAGAGTAATAATTCCCTTTGTTATTACAGCATCACTATCAGCAGTAATTTGCATAAGTCCATTTTCGTCTAATTTAGCGCTTACCCAAACTCTCGATTGACAACCTTTAATAAGATTATTCTCTGTTTTCTCTTTTTCTTCTATGATTGGACACGAATTACCTATTTCAATTATGTAACTATATTTGTCCATCCAATCTTCAAAACTTGAAAACTCTTCAATAATTTCTTGCTCTATTTCTTGTATGCTCATATTTATTGTATTTGTTTTAATATTTCTTCAATAAAACTTCTATCATTAGATAAACGAGGTACTTTATGCTGTCCGCCTAACTTACCTTTGGATTTTAACCATTGATAAAAAGTGCCCTGAGGTACTTTAATAATTTGAGGTTGCTTTAAAACAAAATCCTTATATCTTTTTGCCTCGTAGTCAGAGTTAGTTTCTTGCAATGCTTTGTCAAATAAATTGCAGAAAAGCGAAAAATCCTCAGGCTCTTTTTCAAATTCCATTATCCATTGGTGAGTTGTCTCATTCGTTTCCTTTATAAACAAAGGAGCAGCTGTATATTCACTAATCATAGAATTTGTAATAGGACAAACTTTTTCAAAAGCCTTTATTGCATTATCAACAATCAATTCCTCTCCACAAGCGTTTATGAAATTTTTTGTACGACCTGTAATTTTAAATCTATAAGGGCTTTTTTCAGTAAAGGAAATTGTGTCGCCAATCATATATCTCCAAAGACCTGCATTAGTGCTTATGATGATTGCATAATTCTTTCCAATTTCCACATCAGCGAGATTTACAACTTTTGGATTGTTTGAATTGAGTTGATCAATAGGTAAGAATTCGTAATAAATGCCATAATCTAATAAAAGCAACATTGAATCTTTGTTTGGGTCGTCTTGTAATCCGAAAAAGCCCTCTGAAGCATTATAAGTCTCCATATATCTCATTTTTTTAGGTAAAATGGATTCGAATTGACTTCTATAAGGAGAAAAACTAACACCTCCGTGAAAGTAAACTTCAAGATTAGGCCATAATTCTTCAATACTCTTATTTGTTTTTTCAATAACCCTTTTTAAAAGCACCATCATCCAAGAGGGAACTCCTGATAAACTTACTATATTTGAATCTATAATAGACTCAACCATTCGATTAAGTTTCTCTTCCCATTCAGGCATAAGTGCAATCTCTTTTTTAGGCACTCGATACAGCTCTGCCCAAAAAGGAAGATTGTCAATAATTATTGCAGATACATCTCCACAAAAAATATCGTTGTTTAATTCGTTTTCATGCTTTGAACCACCTAAGGCAAGGTTCATTCCACCAAATATATTATTGTTGTTTTTATAATTGTTACAATAAATAGCAAGCATATCTTTGCCAGCTTTGTAATGGCATTCATTTAAACATTCTTCGCTAACAGGAATAAATTTAGATTTTGCAGAAGTTGTCCCAGAGGATTTTGAGAAACGCCTAATTTCTGTTGGCCATAAAACATTAAATTCTCCTGCTCTAATTCTTTCAAAGAAAGGTTGGAGATTCTCGTATGTATTTATAGGGACTTTATTATTGAAATCTGTCCAAGATTTTATGTTTTTATAATCATAAAACCTTCCCCATATAGTTTCTTGTGCTGATTTAACAATAGTTTTCAAAATACCCTCTTGCACCTCAATAGGATTGTTCATATAATTCTCTATTTGAGGCAGACGTTTTTGAATAATCTTGTTCATTAAATCGTTAATCATAATCTTCTTTGTGTTTTATTTAGGTGTTTTTCTTACTAAAATAAATGCAATGACAGCATAAATAAGTAGTGGAACTGCGGTTGCGAAAAATGGAGATAAGGAACTATTTGTTGCAAATACATTTGTAAGTTTCATCATCATAATTAAACTAAATGCTAAAATGATTCCAATTGCCAAATTAAGACCTATTCCACCTCTTTTTTTATGAGAAGATAACGCAACACCAATAACAGTTAGTATAATATAGGCAAAAGGATTTAAAAGTCTTTGATATTTTTCTATTTTAAGCTCAGTAACTACGCTATTGCCTTTTAATTCTTCTCTTTCTATCGATTCGTTTAGTTGTTTATAGTCTAAGACTTCTACTTTAATTTGATTTAAGTTAAATTCATTGGGTAAAATACCAATATCTATGTGTTTTTGTTCGCCTTTTTCTATTTTTTCTTCCTTATCCTTTATTTCTCTAATATGATAGTTTAGCATAATCCAATCCATCGCAGAGGAATCAAATACAATTCGTTCTGCATAAGTTTTTTTCGTTATTTGCCCATCTTTTATTATCTCTTGCGTAAATTTATATGCAGTATTGTTTTTATTAGTGAAATGTTGAACATAAACTTGTTCTCCTATTTTTGGTTGCAAGTGAATATTGTAAAATTGATTGCTATAAGGATTTCTGTAATACACCTTTTCAAATTCTAATCTTGGTATATTAACTTTTGGAATTAAAACATTGCTAAGCCAAAGATTAACTAATCCTACAAAAATTGCTGTTAAAACAAAAGGTCTTAGCATTCGCTTGAAGCTAATTCCACTACTGAGAACAGCAATTATTTCAGAATTTGCAGCCAATTTAGAACATACGAAAACAACAGCAATAAAGAAGAAAAGATGTCCAAATAAATTCGCAAAATGGGGAATGAAATTTAGATAGTAATCAAAAATTAAACCCTTGATTGGAGCGTTATTAGAAATAAAATCATCTAAACGTTCGCTTAAATCAAAGATAATGGCAATCATAATAATCAAAAATATTGCTAAAACGAAAGTTAACAATAATTTCTTAATTATATAGATGTCTAAAATAGAGAGAAATCCGTATTTTTTCTTACCTAATTTCATTTATAAACGATTAGATAGTTTTTTTACCATAATATTTTTCCACGCAAGGAAATCTCCTTCAATTATATGTTCTCTTGCTTGACGCATTAGTTCAAGATAGAACGCCAAGTTATGAATACTTGCAATTTGTAGTGCTAATAATTCTTGCGAAACAAATAAATGACGAAGGTAAGCCTTAGTATAGAGTTTATCAACAAAGGATGTGCCGTTTTCGTCTAAGATAGAAAAATCATTTGCCCATTTTTTGTTTTTCATATTCATTATTCCCTCCATTGTAAAAAGCATAGCGTTTCTTCCATTACGAGTTGGCATCACGCAATCAAACATATCTACACCCAAAGCAATAGATTCTAATAAATTTACAGGAGTTCCAACTCCCATAAGATAGCGTGGCTTGTCTTTTGGAAGCAAAGAACAACATAAATCGGTGAGTTCATACATCACTTCCGCAGGTTCGCCAACGGCAAGCCCTCCAATAGCATTACCCTCACACTCAAAAGATGCAACATATTCGCAAGATTGTTTCCTTAAATCTTTATATGTGCTACCCTGAACAATAGGAAATAGTGCTTGTGAGTAATCGTACACATTTTCTGTTTCATTAAATCTGTCAATACAGCGTTTCAACCAACGATGTGTAAGTCCTAATGATTTTTTTGCATAATCATAATCGCAAGGATAAGGAGTGCACTCATCAAAAGCCATAATTATATCAGCCCCAATAGTCCTTTCTATATCCATAACCTTTTCAGGAGTGAATATATGTTTAGAACCATCAATGTGAGAGCGAAAAATACAACCTTCTTCCGTGATTTTACGTCTATCTCCCAAAGAATAAACTTGAAAACCTCCACTGTCAGTTAGCATAGGTTTGTTCCAAGAGTTGAATTTTTGTATTCCACCTGCTTGTTTTATAATATCAAGCCCTGGTCTTAAATAAAGATGATAAGTGTTTCCTAAAATTATTTGGGCATTTATGTCATTGGTTAAAATATCACTACCAACCCCTTTTACGCTTCCAAGAGTGCCAACAGGCATGAAAATAGGTGTTAAAATATCTCCATGATCTGTTTTTATGACACCTGCTCTTGCATTGCAATCTTTTGAATTATAGTTTACTGTGAACTTCATCGCTAAGTTATTAACAAAAAACGTTAAAAAAATAATCTACAAAAATAACTCTAAAACTTGAATAAAGAATATTTTTGCCAAAAAATAATTTGAAAAATGATGAATTTAGAATTTCCATTGACCATTTTAAATTTGGTTGTTTTGGGTTGCTCGGCCTTATTTTTGCTTATACAAATATTATATTACTTAATAGTTTATGGAAAGATTGCCTTTAAAAAGCATTTTACTGTTAAATTGAAAGAAAGCAATGAATTGCCTCCGATTTCGGTAATTATAGCAGTGAAAAATGATGAATATAATATCAAAAATAAGTTAATAGAAATTCTTGAACAAGATTATCCAACTTTTGAGGTAATAGTTGTAAACGACGCTTCAAGCGATGAAACAGAGTTTGTTTTAAAAGGACTCTCTGCAATTTATCATCACTTGAAGGTTGTAAACATTGTGGAAAATGTAAATAAATTTCAAGGACAAAAGTTCCCAATATCTATTGGTATAAAGTCTGCAAAATATGAGCATTTAGTGCTTACGAAATCAGATTGTAAGCCTAATTCTTTTGATTGGTTGAAATACATTGCATCAAGCTTTGGAACAGATAAAGAAATCGTGTTAGGGTATGCTTGTGTTGAAAATAAAAAAGGATTACTCAATAAATTAGTACGCTATGATCACGCAATAAGAGCGATGAACTATCTTTCATTTGCCCTATGTAAGAATCCATATATGGGAGAGGGCTATAACTTAGCATATAAAAAGAGTTTGTTTTACAAAGTTGGGGGATTTATAAAACATTATAATCTTTCAGCGGGAGATGATGATATGTTTATAAACCAAATCACCAATAGCAAAAATACAGCAGTTGTTTTAACAACACCTTCTTTTGTAAAATATGATTCTTTCCGCAAATATAAAGATTGGATTAAGGCAAAAAAAAGTAATATTATTTCAAAAAAACACTTTAAAGCCTCGCATAGATTTCTTTTAAATCTACTTCCTGTCTCTACTTTTATGTTTTATCTTTGTATTGCAGCGCTATTTTTTATTGGAATACCATGGCCGTATATGGTTTTGGCTCTTTTATTAAAGTTTATTCTTCAAATATTTGTTTATTACAAAGCATTTAAGAGGCTTAGAATAAAAAAAATATTTATATTTGCACCAATTTTGGAAATTTATCAAATGATTCTTAATTTCTTTTTAGAATTGAGGGTTGCAACAACAAAGAAAAGTAAATGGAGATAGTAGCTTCAACAGAAAAAGCAAAGAGAGATTACGAGCTTATTTGTAAAGCAAGAGAAAAAGAAGACCAACGTGCTTATTCTCAACTCATGGAGTTTTATAAAGAGCCACTATATTTTATGCTTTTAAAGATGACAAACAATACAATAGAGGCAGAAGACCTAACAATTGAAGCTTTTGGAAAAGCATTCAAATCAATTGATAGATATACTCCAGAATTTGCTTTCAGTACGTGGCTTTTCAAAATTGCAACCAATAATTACATAGATTATAAGAGAAAAAAACGCCTTCAAACCATTTCTATGGATCAAGAAGAGAGCGTGCTCGATTTTGATTCTCAAATAAAAAATCCGGAAGACACAGTAATCGAACAGCAAAAGTACGATATGCTTAGAAGTGTTATAGATAAATTAAAACCACACTATAAAACACTTGTAGAAAAACGTTATTTTGAAGAAAAATCATACGAAGAAATTGCACAAGAACTTTCTTTGCCAATAGGAACAGTAAAAGCAAAACTTTTTAGAGCAAGGGAATTTTTATACAATCTAATGAAAGACAATACTGCTTTTTAAGAAAACGAAATGATTTCTATAAAAAAACTATCTCAAAATCCAGAAGAGATAAAATTTTCAAAAGACCTATACGAACAAAGTTTTCCAATAGAGGAACGAAGAGATTTTTCCTTAGTTTTAGATATTTGTAAAACAGATTCTTTAAGCCTTAATATAATTTATGACAATCAAACAAAGGTCGGAATCCTAAATATTTGGGATTTTAACGAGTTTTGCTATATAGAACACCTTGCAGTAAGCGAGCAATATAGAAACAGAAAAATTGCCTCCAAAGTCTTAGAACAATTAAACGCTCAAAACAAGTTAATAGTCTTAGAAGTAGAATTGCCAAACGATGAATTATCAAAAAGAAGAATAGGATTCTATCAGAGAAATTCCTTTTCAATACAGCCATATTTTTATTCACAACCACCATATCGCAAAGGAGAACAAGGAATAGAAATGCACATTATGCTAAACACTCAAATGCCTATAAATAAGACTAAATACGATGAAATAATCACTACCATAGAAAAAAAAGTCTATGAAAAATTTTGGTAGATAAAAAAAAGGAAGTATCTTTGCACACGCAAAACGCAAGGCCACGTAGCTTAACTGAATAGAGTCCCTGATTACGGCTCAGGAGGTTGCAGGTTTGAATCCTGCCGTGGTCACAAAGGTGATTGAAATTTTCAATCACCTTTTTTTATTATTCATTTAGAGAAATATTTCTTTGATTTAGAAAAATATTTCACTCATTTAATAAAATAATTCTTTGAAAAAATAGTTTAATATTAAAAAAGCAATTAAATTTGCAATGATAAAATAAAGTTAAACTAAAAAACATAAGATTATGCAAAAGAAATGGATTTGTACAGTATGTGGATACGTACACGAAGGAGCTAACCCACCAGAAGCATGCCCTCAATGCAAAGTGCCAGCTTCTAAATTTAAAGAATTAGAACAAAATACAGAAGCATTACAATTTGAAACAGAACATATAATAGGCGTTGCAAAAGGCTTAGACGAAGAAATGATAAAAGATTTGAATTCACACTTCAATGGCGAATGCACAGAAGTTGGAATGTATCTTGCAATGAGTCGTCAAGCAGATAGAGAAGGCTATCCTGAAATAGCAGAAGCGTTCAAGCGTTATGCGTGGGAAGAAGCAGAACACGCAGCTAAATTTGCTGAACTTTTAGGAGACGTTGTTTGGGATACAAAAACAAACTTGGAAAAAAGAATGGCAGCCGAATCAGGAGCGTGTGCAGACAAGTATCGTATAGCAAAAATTGCTAAGGCAAGAGATTTAGACGCTATTCACGACACTGTACACGAAATGGCAAAAGACGAAGCACGTCATGGTAAAGGATTTGAAGGCCTTTACAACAGATATTTCAAGAAGTAAAACACTTCTGAAAATAAAACAAAGAAAAAACAAAATAATTCTTTGATTTAAGAAATTATTTCAAAGAAAAAAATAAAAAAATGAAAGAAAATTTTTTAGGTTTTCTTTCATTTTTTTTGTTTTATTTTTTGTTTGCAATTCGTATTTCGCAAGGTGGATTGATTGTTTTGTTTCTTGATTTTGATTGCTCTTTGATTTGAGCCTCTAATTCTTTGATTGAGCTTCCTCTTGTTGTGATTCTGCTTTCTGCAACGCCTTGAGAAACTAAGTATTTCTTAATTGCTTCGGCTCTTTTTTTGGATACTTCGTTGTCTTTTTTGACATTTAATCCCTCTGTCATAATTCGTCCTATTACATTAACGTTTATTTGAGGGTATTGAGTTAAAATTTTTACTACTTCATCTAAATTCTTGTGTGATTCTTGCATTAAGAATAATTCTCCTTGTTCATTGTTGTCAAAATATAATTCTCCGTTTATTGGAAGAGGAGAACCTGGTTTTATTTGAACAAGTCGCGCTGAAAGAACGGTGTCTTTGCCAATTGCTTGTGCGTGAGAAATTTTTCTTGTGTAGTTAAAGAAACCCTCTTTATTCAAAGAAATTTCGTAAGTCTTTTCTGGTAAAAGTTTTATTCTGGTTGAACCTGCATTTTGTTTGTCTATAACGGTTCTTCCTGTCTCTAATTCTTTTACATGTAGATTTGCGGTTGTTCTTTGTTGCAATAAACTATCAATAGGATTGATTACAAGAGGTGAATAATTGGTCCAAACCTCGCAAGTAATGGTGTGTCCTAATCCTGCATCGTTTAAATTATCTACAACAATGACATAACTTTCTCCAGTCTTAACATCAATGTATTGTCCGTAGGCTTCGGTAGATTCTTTTGAAATGTGAGCGGTGCTACTCTTTAAAGAAAGTCCTGTTTTGCCTTGAATCTCTGTATTAACCACTGATTGCACGCTACGAATAGGCTTTACTCTGTTTTTTTCTACTCTATTGCAGAAATATTTGTCAGTGTACTTATACACAATGAAATTATAGTCATCGGAAAAACTTTTAGGAGTGATGTCAATTAAAAGTTTTCCATCATAAGGTATTTCTAAAATATACCAAATTGAATTATGCTCTTGGTCAAAAACATTTTTTGTTTGAGCATCTTTGTGTATTTCGTTCACATAACCGTGACCTCTTAAAGGCTCTGTTGGTCCGAAAGGAATATCTGCTTGCAATGTCACAGGGAAAAAACAATCGGAACATCTATCAGGAAGAGTTACTTCAACAGGGGCAACAGGTGCTGGTTTTTTTGTTTTTTTCTTTTTGCTTTTACTTTGTGCTACAAGCCCAAAGCTCAATAAAATAGCCAGTGATAAAATTATAAATTTTTTCATATTAAACACTTGTTTTAGATTTATGCGACAAAACTAATGAAAAAATCTTTAAAAACAAAAAAAACTTAAAAAAAACTACAAACAATGCGCTTTTCCGTTAGAAAGTTTAGTTGTAATTGTTATTCCAAAGAAGTTATACCAATCTTTATTCTTTTCATTGCCTCGCGAAAGGTTGTGTTCGTTGTAGTAACCCTCATATCCGGGTAGTTCATTTGTTCTATCGGCTGCCGCAGCTCCAACCTCTCCGGACCAATTCACCATTTCGTAGTGATCAACATATCTTGTGCTGATATCATCTATATAATCCGTAAAGGTTTTTCTAAATCCCCATTGCATAGCCACAGAGATGTAATTGTTAATGCTGAATTTACAACCCAAACCAAAAGGAATAGCTAAACTATATCTTGAATAAGGTTTATTATAGCCAGGCATACCTTGTCCTTCTGTATTATAAGGTTGCAATTCTATTGATTCTTCAATTTGTGTTATAGGATTGATGATATCTGTCTTTGGATTGAAGTGAAAACCTGCTAATCCGGCAAAGATAAATGGTGCAATTCTATGTTTTTTACTTCCTGTTTGATAATCCAAAAAGTTAAATTCCATAACCATACTAAACTCTTTTATATCGGAATAGAAACTTAAATTTCTTGGATTATTGAAATAAGCATCGTTTCCTTCTAATCGTGAAAGTGAAAAAGAGGTATTTAACACCAAACGAGGATTAAAATTGTAGCGAGCAACGACTCCCCACATAAAATTGACGTTATAGAAATCGAAACTTGACTCAAATTGATTCCATTGTTTGTTTTCTTCGTTGCTATTGAAAGAAGAATTTATATCTCCAACATAATTACTTCCTCCAAACGACATTCCTATTTCTAATTTGTGTAATTGTGCATTTGCTATCAAACAAATATTCAATAATAATACAAAACTAATTATCTTTTTCATTTTTATAATTTATTATGTTTTTCAAATTCCATTATATCTAAGTCTTTTGCTTTGCCCTTGTCAAGACAAAATTTAACAAGTGTTGATTTTAGGTGAAATCCTTGCCTGCCACAAGCTCCCGGATTTATCAAAAGAAAATCTAAATCTTGATCATACATTATTTTTAGTATGTGAGAGTGACCGCAAAGAAAGATGTCGGGTTTTTCTTCTTTAAGTTTTTTTTCTATGTGTTCGGGATAGTGTTTTGGATAACCGCCAATGTGAGTCATAAGTAGTTTTGTGTTTTCTATTTCTAAACTTTGAAACTCCTCTACATCGTCTAATTCATAGCGACTATCGCAATTTCCCCATACAGCAATGGTTGGTTTGAATAATCTTAACTCGCAAAGTACATCGGAAGAGCCTATGTCTCCGCAATGTAAGATTAAATCTACGTCCTCAAAGAAAGAATAAACTTGTTTAGGCACAAGCGAGTGTGTATCACTCATTACCCCGATTTTTGTCATATTATTCCTCTATTATTACTTCATCTATAAACAACCATGCTTTTTCTCCTGCGGATAAGTGCCAAGAAGGATTTATTCCAAGATTATATGCTTTTATTTTTACGTAGCGTGCAGTAAATTCTTTGTTAGTAAAAAATGTTTTTATTATAGAACCTTCTTTTTCTTGTGGTACATCGTTTTCTACGGTTTCTAATAATTGAAAATTGATTCCATCATTAGAAATGTAATATTCTACTTTTGTTGGCATAAAAATCCAACTTTTTTGGTCTTGAATGAAGTTTCCTCCAACTCTTTTTACGTTTTGTTTCTTTCCTAAGTCGATAACTGCCTCTAAGTCTTCACCCCAATATCCTTGCCAACAGCCAAGTTTCCAATTATCATTGCCTCGCTTTAAGTCTATCAAAGCATAATCGCCCGAAGCAGTGTATTGTGAATTTGCATTTGTGAATACTTTTACGCTTCTGCCTGCGGGAATTTTATAAAGCTTAGTTTCAATTTTTTCAGACTTTGTTTTATTTTGTGAAAACGCTGAAATAATTACAGATTCCTTTACTTTAATTTTGCCATTTCCTACAAAGCGATAATTCTTTCCATTAGATAGAGAAACGTATATTGTGTCCTCTGGATTGAAAGCTGTGAATGTAACTTCCAATTTTTTAGTAAAAGTTCCTGTTCCTTCGTATGAAACATAAGGAACAACGCATATTAAATCTTTTTCTATCTTAGAGAATGGTCTATCTTCTTTTAAGGTTGCAAAGTCTTTAACGGCATTGTTGCTCATTGTGAATTGAATTTTTCCTCCATCTTTTATGTCTTCATAGTTAAGGAAAGATTTATTGTGGTCTTTGCCGTTAAGTTTTATGGCTTTTACATACGGTGTTTTTTCTGCATTTTCTGCCTCTATAACAAAATCTTTGCCGTTTTCTAAATGGATTGTGATTTTTTCAAATAAAGGAGAGGCTATTACATATTGATTATCTACCGGGCAAACAGGGTAAAATCCCATTGCACTCATAACATACCAAGCTGACATTTGACCTGCATCATCGTTTCCGCATATTCCTTCTGGTTTTGTTGAATATAGGGTTGTTAGAATTTGTCTTACCAATTCTTGTGTTTTGTATGCTTGACCTGCGTATGCGTATAAATAAGCGGTGTGTTGGCTTGGTTCGTTTCCATGGCAGTATTGTCCAATCAATCCTGTGACATCGGCTTGATTTCTACCAGTTGTTTTTTCGCTTGTAAAGAAACAAGAGTCAAGTTTCTTGCAAAATTCAGCGTCTCCTCCCATAATATCAATCAAAGTGTTGATATCGCTTGGAGCATAGAAAGTATAATGCCAACCATTGCCCTCTGTATAGTTTTGATCTATTTGTGTAGGATTAAAATCCAACATAAAACGTCCATTTTCTTTTGGTTGAATAAATGTATTCTTTGGATTGAAAAGATTTTTGTAGTATTGAGCTTTGCTAATCATTGAAGAATAAATTTCTTGCTTGTTTTGTAGTTGAGCAATCTTTGCAACACAATAAGCATTATAAGCATATTCTACGGTTTTTGATACGCTTTCATGTTCTTTTTCTGAGGAAACAAAACCGTTTTCAATAAAGAAATTGAATCCGAATTTCTTTTTGTCCATTGAACCAAGCATTGAGGTTAGCGTAAGGTCTTTATCTGCAATTATTCCTTTAGTATAAAGGTCTGCCATCATACTTATACCATGCATTCCAATCATACAATATGTTTCAAAAGAGGCTAATTCCCACATAGGTAAGAATCCGCTTTGAGAATAAATGTCTAAGGAAGTTTTTGCAAAGTCTAAACTTCTTTCTCTATCGATTAAGGCAAGTAAAGGATGAAGTGTGCGATATGTATCCCACAAAGAAAAGACGGTGTAACGATTATAGTTGTTTGTTGTGTAGATTTTGTTATCCATTCCTCTATATCGACCATCTACATCGGAATATAGGTTTGGTGCAATCATACAATGATAAAGTGCAGTGTAGAAAGTAATGAGTTTATCTTTGTCTTTGCTTTCTACCTCTATTTTCCCAAGTTCTTTATCCCACAATTTTTTTGAATATATTTTGGCTTGATTGAAGTTTTCGCACTTTTCGGCTTTTAAGTTTTTCATTGCTCCATTTTCATCAACGGAAGAAATAGCAACTTTGCTCTCTAAAATATTATTGTCTATTGTTGAAGCCCCAAAATTAAGGAATAGTTTTTTTCTTTCTTTGTCAAAGCTATGATTTACTATTGGAGAAGAAAAAGAAGCAGCGAAATAAACCCTTTGATCAGTATTCCAAGCCGAAGAACGTCTATATCCAACAACTGTGTGAGCGTCTACGATTTTGAAATCCATGTCTAAGAGTTGGTCTCTATGCTTAAAATCAATTATTATTTGCTTTTCTTTTTCGTTTGCAGGGAAGGAATATTTGTGATAACCAACTCGCTCGGTTGAGGTTAGTTCTGTGGTGATAGAATCTTCGTTCCAGCCCATTACCTTGTAATATCCTGCGTGTGCATATTCATCTTGGTGCGAAAATTTCAAAGTGAAATCTTTGCTGCTGCTACTTTTCATAGTGGGAGTAAAGAGAAAATCTCCATAATCTGAACAACCTGTACCCGAAAGGTGCGTATGTGAAAAACCATATATTACATTGTCCGAATAATGATAAGCACTACAACCGTCCCAACCATCAATGCGAGTGTCAGGTGAAAGTTGTATCATTCCGAAAGGAGCAATTGCACCAGGATATGTGTGCCCGTGAAAATCTGTTCCAATAAATGGATTTACAAATCTGTGATAAGGAGTATCAGATGTTTGAGCCTTTATAGTAAAGGCAAAAAAGCATAAGCTAAGTGTTAGAAAAATCTTTTTCATTCTTAATTGCATTTTAAATATTTAGGATAAACAAAAAATGAATTATTATTCAAGTTAATTAAATTGTTGTTTTCATCTTTATAAGTGCCGACAATTTCTATTTTTGTCATGCTTTCTTCGTAATAGCCAATATCTTTTTTTGCTATTTCTAAGACACAAACGCTTCTCATTTGCGTAAGGGGTTGCGATTCTATCTCAAAAGAATATATTGTAGTATTATCACAATCTGTAATTTTGCCTGACAAATCCATCTCAAAGTCATTCCAAGATGTATTTATCACATATACATATATTGTGTCTTGACAAGAAAATTTATCAATGCTTATGACAACAGGAGCAAAGGATTTTTGAATTGTATGATAGACATCTTTCTTTAAATATTCAACATCGATACAACTCCAACCAATTGCAGGATAGGGTTCATTGAGTTGCCAAGTTAAACTGCCCATACAATAAGGCATTGCACGAAGATGCGACTCTATTCCAATAGAAAAAGCCTCTGAGGCAACAATAGAAGATTTTTTAATGTAGTCTTCGTCTTTTGAATAAGTGTCAAAACGTTCTAAAATCCTATTCTCAATCAATTCAAATCCACGATTATGTTTTTGATGTATAGCAAAGCCCTTATTTTCTTTTGAATAAGGTAAAGTGAAATACTTCTCTATCGTTTTTTTATTAGGAGTTGATTGAAAACCAAATTCACTCATAAAACGCGGAACCTTTCTTGTGTAGGTTTCAAGCACAGAATCGCCCCACCAAACTCCCCAATAATGACAATCTCCTTCAGTAAGACTTTCTTTTCTTCCCCATCCGTTGAGCGGAGACGAATGAGTATAATCTATAGTTGGGCAATATTCATTCACGATGTTTGGAAGAAGTTCGCCAAATAAAGCATTGTAGTTCTCAACCGCAAGAGCGGTGTCTTTAACCTCTTTATCCCAAGACCAATTGCCCCATCCTTCCCAAATTTCGTTGTTTCCACACCAAAGGGCCAAAGAAGCATGAGAAGAAATTCTTAAAACATTTTGACGAGCCTCTGCTTCAACCTCGGCTAAGTAGTCCTTAGTAGCAGGATACAAAGCACAAGCAAAAGGAAAGTCTTGCCAAATTAAAATTCCCTTTTCATCGCAAGCCTCATACATTTGTTCATCTACATAATATCCACCTCCCCAAACTCTAAGCATATTCATATTACACTCTTTTACCAAATCAATATGCTTAGCCATTCCTTCGTATCTTTCTTTGTGCATTGCCGAAGGTACAAGATTAGCACCCTTTGCGAAAATTGGCTTTCCATTTACTATAAAGCAAAACTCACTGCCATATTTGTCCTTTTTCTGAGATAGTTCTATTGTTCTGATTCCAAATCTTGTCTTTACGCTATCTAAACATATAGACTTCTTATTATGAAGATAAATTGTAGCCTCATAAAGCGTAGGATCACCATAACCGTTAGGGAACCAAAGTTGAGGATTCTCTACATTGAATCTAAATAAAGAAAGATTATCTTTTGAATTTTCAAGACTTAATTCACCTAAGTCTAAGGTTGTTGCCTTATTGTCAGAAGTAGAGTAGGAGAGTTTTATATTATATTTTTCGTCTTTAAGAAATTCGGTCTTTAAAGTAAGCAACATATTTGCTACTTCTTCCGAAATAGCCTCTGTTTGTACGCTTGCAAATCTTAAATATTCCTTTTCGTCCTCAAAAGTCAAACATACAGGAAAGGAAATCTCACCTGCAAGCTGTCGAGGAGCCCAATCCCAACCAAATTGAAAAGCAGCCTTACGGAAAATGGCTCTTTTCTCTGAATGAAGTATGTTGAAATCATCGCTATTTACAGCTTGCCATTTTTGATATATAGGTTCAATTTCTACAATCAATTCATTTTGTCCTTTTTTTAAAAACTTCTTTACATCAAACTCATAAGAACGAAAAGCATTCTTTGTTTGAGCAACTTCTTTTCCGTTAAGAATGATTTTAGCATAAGTGTCTATGTAATCAAACTTTAAACGAATAATGTCTTTCTTTAAAAGGTTTTTATCTATCTCAAAATTTAAAACGTAGGTCAAATGACAAGTATCTAAAAACGAATAATTCTCCTCATTTGCTCTAAAAAACATGTTTTCATTTCTTTTTTCTGCAAGCAAATCATAAATATTTGTCTTGTCATCGTGTATTTCGAAAACCTCATTATTGCAAATCAAAACGCCGTTATTGATTTGAATCATTTGAGCAAAAGAGAAACTCCAATACAATAAAGCAATTATGCTGAAAAATAGTGTTTTCTTCATAATTCTAATAATTTAAAGCCGCTGCTCCTAAGATCGCAGTTTCGTTTTCTTTTAATGCCGATTGTTCAACCACTATTTTACCGCGAAAAACAGGGTAAAGATTTTCTTCTAAGTACTTTCTAAAAGGATTAAGCAATAAATCACCCGCTTGACTTAGTCCTCCCGAAAAAATAATCTTTTGAGGAGATGTAATAGCAACAGCATTAGCCAAACCAATTGCAAGCATTTTTGCAGTAAGGTCAATACATTCCAATGCCAAAGCATCATTTTTTCTTGCTGCTTGGCAAATAGTGTATCCGTTTATTTCATCTTGATTCAATTCTCTAAGCAAAGAAGGCTTCATGTCTTTTTGTAAGAGTTTTAATGCTGTGCGTCTTATTCCTGTTGCAGAAGAATATGTTTCCAAACAGCCTTTTCGTCCACAGCCGCATTCTCTTCCGCCAATTTGAACAATGGTATGTCCAACTTCTCCTGCAAATCCGTCATGTCCGTAAATCATTTTACCATTTGAAACAATCGCACTGCCAACTCCTGTGCCGAGTGTAATCAATATAAAGTCGTTTACTCCCTTTGCTCCGCCGTAAATCATCTCTCCAATGCCGGCTGCGTTTGCGTCATTAGTGAGTACAACTTTTAAATTCCAGCCTTCGTTCAGCAAAAGCATCTCTAACATATTTTTCATAGGGATAATTCCCTTGAAAGGAAGGTTTGGAGCAAGCTCAATAGAGCCTTTGTAAAAATTTCCATTAGGTGCTCCAATGCCTACGCCTAAAATGTTTTCAGGTTCAGGACAATGAGCAATCAAGTCTTTGATTTGTTTTACTAATTCTGTTAGATAATCCTCCAAAACAGGAAAATTCTTTGTTTTTATTGCACTTTGATATATTATTTCTGCATTTTCATTTACCAATCCAAAGCAAGTGTTTGTTCCTCCTATATCAATTCCTATTGAATATTTCATTTTATGCTTTATGTTATAAATTTATAAAATCTTTCATTGTGAAAACTCCTTTTTTACCTAAAAGCCAATGTGCTGCCATAACAGCTCCGCTTGCAAATCCTTTGCGATTGTGGGCTGTGTGTTTGATTTCTATCTCATCAACCACGCTTTGATAATCTATTATGTGAGTTCCGCAAACTTCTCCTTCTCTTATCGATTCTATTTTAAGGTCTTCTTTTTTTATATTATGGTTTTCAACAAGGGTTTGAGCCAAAGTAATTGCTGTTCCCGAAGGAGCATCTAATTTATGTATGTGATGAATTTCCGTAATCTGTGGATTGTAGTCGGAAAAGTCTTTCATCATATTTGCCAAGTAAGCATTTAGTTTGTTGAAAAGAAAAACGCCTATTGAGAAATTAGAGGCCCAAAATAGCGTTTTATTCTCTTTGTTTGCTCTTTGAGTGATTTGCTCCAATTTGTCATACCACCCTGTTGTGCCTACAACGATTGCGATGTTTCTTTCCCACGCTTTTTCTATGTTGTCTAAGACTTTGCTCGGTATAGAAAAGTCTATTGCTACTACATCTTTGAAAGAATTGTTTTTATCAAAACTTGCCCAATCTTCGTCTTTGTCTATGATTCCTACAATGGTGTCCGATTTGCTTAATGCTATTTCTTCTACCATTTTTCCCATTTTTCCATAGCCTATTATAAGGATATTCATTTCTCTTGCAATTTTTTTTACAAAGATAAGAATAGTTTACTTAAAAATACTATTTTTGCAAAAAAGAAAATGAAATATCTCTATTATATTGTAGCACTTTTATGCTTTTTCCCATTCGTTACGGCTCCTATGGCTTTGTTTTGTGGGATTTTGTTTTCGCTTTTAAAAATCGAAAAACCGTTTCAGTATAAAAAATATTCATCTCCAATTTTGCAATACTCTGTTGTGCTTATGGGATTTGGTATGAATTTGCAACAAGTCATAGAAGTGTCTTCAAAGGGCATTGTTTTAACAGCTTGTTCTGTTGTTTTGGTGTTCCTAATAGGGCTTTTGCTTGGAAAACTCTTTAAGGTAGATAAAAATACGGCGACTCTTATTAGCTCAGGTACTGCAATCTGTGGCGGAAGTGCAATTGCGGCAGTTTCTCCTATTATTGGGGCAAAGGATAGTCAAATTTCATTTTCTTTAACCGTTGTTTTTGTTCTTAATGCCATTGCTTTATTTATTTTTCCCTTTGTTGGAGAATATTTTAATATGAGTCAAGAAAGTTTTGGCTATTGGGCAGCAATCGCAATTCACGATACCTCGTCAGTTGTTGGCGCAGGAGCCGAATATGGCAAAGAAGCATTGCAAGTAGCAACGACAGTAAAACTCGCAAGAACGCTTTGGATAATTCCTCTCTCACTCTTAGTTTTGTTGATCAATAAAAAAGAAAACTCAGGCAAAGGAAAAATTAAAATACCTTGGTTTATACTCTATTTTATTGTGGCAATACTCATTGCAGGCTTTATTCCAGCAGGACAAAGTGCATACAGCGTGCTTTCTTACATAGGAAAAAGAGGAATGGTCTTAGCCTTATTTATGATAGGTAGCGGATTTTCTCTCTCTGATTTGAAAACCGTTGGATTAAGACCTTTTATACTTGGTTTAGTCTTGTGGATAATTATCTCAGTAACTACCTTCTTCTTTTTTTTCTAAGAAATGAAAAAATAAATGAAAGAAAAAAAATTGTAAAGCAAAGAAATAATTTTTTAAAACAAAGAAAAATATTAAGCAAATAAAGACGTTAAAAACAAAGAGAAAAATAAATAAAAATAAGACATGGCAAACAATAGTATTTTAGCAGACTTAGAACCAAAAAGCTTATTTAAATTTTTTGGAGAAATACTTTCAATCCCAAGACCTTCAAAACACGAAGAAAAAATGACTGAATACTTAGTCAATTGGGCAAAAGAAAGAAATTTAGAGTACGTTTCAGATGAAATAGGCAACGTAATAATTCGTAAAGGCGCAACAAAAGGAAAAGAAAACTCACCTTGGGTTTGCTTACAATCACATATAGATATGGTATGTGAGAAAAACAGCGACAAAGACTTCGATTTTGAAAAAGATGCCATTGTTCCAAAAATAGAAGGCGAATGGTTAAAAGCCGATGGCACTACATTAGGAGCAGATGATGGCATAGGAGTAGCAACAGCCTTAGCAATCTTAGATGCAAACGACATAGAGCACGGACCAATAGAATGTTTATTCACAGTAGATGAAGAAACAGGATTATCAGGAGCAGAAGCCCTTTCAGCAGATGTATTAAAAAGTAGAATACTTCTTAATCTTGATTCAGAAGATGAAGGAGAAATCTTCATTGGTTGTGCAGGAGGAATTGACACAGTAGCAAAACTTCCATACGATAAAGAAGAAACACCAGACGCACCTGCATTTAAAATAATGGTAAAAGGACTTAAAGGAGGACACTCAGGAGATGATATAAATAAAGGCTTAGCTTGTGCAAATAAAATATTGAATCGTATTCTTTGGTCATTAGATAAAGAAATGGATTTAAGACTTTCTTGTTTTGAAGGAGGAAATCTTCGCAACGCAATCGCAAGAGAAGCATACGCAACCTTTGTTGTAGCAGAGCCAGATGTGGAATTGATGAAAGAAATCGTAGAAAAATTCACAAAAGACTTAAAATACGAGTTTCGTAGCACAGAACCAGATATGGAAATCATCTTGACAGAGACTGAAAAACCTGCATTCGTAGTAGATATGTTAAGTCAAGATAATTTATTGAACGTTTTGTATGCTTGTCCTCACGGAGTGTTGGCAATGAGTAGAGAAATACCGGGATTTGTTGAAACTTCAACAAATTTAGCATCAATAAAAATGAAAGAAGACCACTTCTTTATTACAACATCTCAACGTTCTTCGGTAGAAAGTTCAAAATACGCAGCAGCATATAGAGTAGAAAGTTGTTTCTTACTTGCAGGGGCAGACGTAGAACACGGAGATGGTTATCCAGGTTGGGCACCTAATCCAGAAAGTAAAATATTAAAAATAGCAGTTGATGCTTACAAGAAATTATTTAATAAAGAACCAATAGTAAGAGCAATACATGCAGGATTGGAATGCGGATTGATAGGTGAGAAATATCCAGGAATGGATATGATTTCTTACGGTCCAACTCTTCGAGGAGTGCATTCACCAGATGAACGCTTAGAAATAAAAACAGTAGAGCTTTATTGGAAACACACATTAGAAATATTAAAAAACATTTAGCCTTATGTACACAATTAAACCAAAACACATAGTAGTTTTAATCGTAATTGTAGTTGCTTTTGTTGGTATTGCAATGTTTGGAATGCCTATTTATAGAGTTTGGAGTCAAGAAATGAGAGGAAAAGCTCAACTTGCAGAAGCAGAACAAAACAGAAGAATTAAGGTAGAAGAAGCAAGAGCAAACCTTGAAGCAGAAAAACTAAACGCAAAAGCAGAAATAGAAAGAGCAAAAGGAGCTGCAGAAGCAATGAAGATAGAAAACGGAACATTGACTTCAACCTATATTCAATATCTTTGGGTAAAAAATCAAGAAAATCTTAACGAAAAAACAGTGATTTATATACCTACCGAAGCCAATCTTCCAATTCTTGAAGCAGGAAAAAGAAATAATGTATTTTCAAACGTAAATTAAAAAATAGAATAATATGTTCGCAAAAGAAACCTATATAAACAGAAGAAAACAGTTGATGAAAGACGTTAAAAGTGGCGTTATCCTGATATTAGGTAATGGAGACAGCCCTTTTAATTACCCAGCCAATACATACACTTTTAGACAAGATAGCACATTTCGCTATTTCTTTGCCTACGCTTTGCAAAATCTTGTAGGGGTTATTGATATTGACGAAGGAAAAGAATATTTGTTTGGCGAAGAAGTAGATATGGACGATATAATATGGACAGGTCCTGTTCCAAGTCTAAGAGATAGAGCCGAAGAAATAGGAGTTGATAATGTTGGAACAATCACAGATTTAAGAGCTTTCTTGGATAAGGCTGTTTTTGCAGGAAGAAAAGTACACTTTACTCCACCTTACAGAGCAGAGAATGTTAATTTTATCTCAGAACTTTTACATATAGAAAGAGAATATGTGAAAGCATACGTTAGTGTAGAGTTAATCAACGCTTGTGTAAAACAACGTTCAATCAAATCAGAGGAAGAAATCGTTGAAATTGAGAAAGCGGTAGATAATGCTTACTTGATGCACACTACAATGATGAGAATGGCAGCTAAAGAAGGAACCTACGAATATGAAATAGCAGGAGCAATGGAAGGAATAGCACTTAGCGGCGGCGGTCCTGTATCATTCCCAATTATTTTAACAACTCACGGCGAAATTCTTCACGGACACGACCACTCTTTGCAGATAAAAAAAGAGAGAATGATTGTTTCAGACGCAGGTTGCGAAAATCCAATGGGTTATTGTTCAGATATAACACGTTCAGTGCCTGTTGGAGGAAAATTTTCTCAACGTCAAAAAGATATTTACGAAGCAGTGCTTGCTGCACAACAACTTGTGCCAAGTTTAGTTAAACCAGGAGTAAAATATTCTGAAATTCACCTTGCAGCAGTTACACGTTTAGGCTCTGCATTGAAAGAATTAGGAATAATGAAAGGCAATATACAAGATGCAGTTAAAGCAGGAGCAATGGGATTGTTTATGCCACACGGCTTAGGTCACATGATGGGCTTAGATGTTCACGATATGGAAAATTATGGTGAGAATTACGTTGGCTACGACAAGAAAAACGTTCGCTCAACTCAATTTGGACTTTCTTCATTGCGTCTTGGAAGAGAATTACAAGAAGGATTCGTAATCACAAACGAACCGGGATGTTATTTTATCCCTGCATTGATTGACAAATGGAGAGCAGAAAACAAATGCAACGACTTTATAGACTATAAAGTCTTAGAAACCTATAAAGATTTCGGAGGAATAAGAATAGAAGACGATCTTTTAGTAACAAAAGACGGTTGTAGATTATTAGGAAAGTATATTCCAAAAACAGTAAATGAAATAGAAGAACAAATGTCTCTTTAATTATGAAAAATAAGTTTAGAATATTTTTCTTCATAATATTGATATTGGGCGTAGAATCACTTTACGCCCAATTTGTATATTCAGATGTGATTTATTCTCCCTTGATTAAAACCGTAAAATTAGAAAGTAGAAATGCCGATCTTTCACTTCCAATTGCCCGATTAGGAGAATACGAATCGCTTATCTTGAAATTTGACGAAATAGGCGAAGAAACCTCACGCTATGAATACACAATAATTCATTGTAATAGCGATTGGACTCAAAGCGAGCTTGAACCTTACGAATACATTGAAGGATTTGAAACAGCAATCATAGAAAACTATAACAATTCCTTTAATACCCTTTGCCGATATGTTCATTACGAACAAGCAATCCCTTCCGAAGAAATGCGACCAACAAAAAGTGGAAATTATATCATTAAAGTATTTCACGAAGGCGAGCCCGACAAAGTCATTTTTACTAAAAAATTTTATTGTCTTGACCTTCAAACTGCCACAGGCATAGAAATAAAACCCACAAGAGAGCCTTCACTAAGAAATAAAGCACAAGAAGTAGAAGTAGTCGTTAGAACAATTGGCCCAACCTCACTAAACAATCCATATAGCGATGTAAAAGTTTTAGTACAGCAAAACGGAAGAACAGATAATCAACGATTCTTGCCCCTAAACGAAAGCATAGGAAAAGAATTGCACTATCGCCTAAAACCAGAGAATATATTTCTTGGTGGAAACGAATTTCGACAATTTGATTTCACAAGCCTACGTCACCGAACAGCCTTTATAGATAATATAGACTACGTGGGAGGAGAAAATGTCGTTAGATTAAAACCCGAACAAGTAAAAACACATATTCCATACGTTAGTTACTCCGATATAAACGGCGCTTACTATGTAAGAAACGACATAGGAGAGAGCCCAGAGCTTGGAAGCGATTATGCATGGGTTTGTTTCTATCTGCCAGCTCAACTAAATATGGAGGGAAACTATTATGCAGTAGGGGAAATGAGTCAATGGAGATTAGGAGAGTTGAATCGCTTTACTTTTGATCCGCATTTAAATTGCTATACTCTTAAAATGTTATTGAAACAAGGCTATTATAACTATCAAATCCTTTTTCGCCCACACAATAGCCCACTTTCCACAACAAAAGATATAGAGGGCGATCATTTTGAAACCAAAAACACCTACACAGCCTTTGTTTACTACCGAGAATTAGGCAATAACTACGAAAGTCTCATAGGATTCTCAACACAAGAAGTTAATTGGTAAAAATAAAACGCTCGCAAGTCAAATTAAAATGCTTATTTTTCTTTCCAAATCTTAATAATTCCATCTCTTGAACCGCTGATAATTTTTGTGCCATCAGGACTATATTTTGCGGTAATTACGCTATCTTCGTGTCCTTTTAAGGTTTGAAGACAATTTCCGCTGTTTGCGTCCCATATTTTCATGGTTTTATCTACGGAAGCAGAGATAATTTGTTTGCAATCAGGACTATATTGTGCAGAAAAAACGTAAGAAGAATGTCCTTTTAAGGTTTGCAGGCATATTCCTGTGTTTGCTTCCCATATTTTGATGGTTTTATCATCTGATGCAGAGACAATATACTTTCCGCAAGGACTATATTCTGCTGTATTAACGCATTTTGTGTGTCCTTCTAAGGTTTGCAAGCATTTTCCTGTGTTTGCTTCCCAAATTTTAATAGTAGAATCAAGTGAAGCAGAAACAATATGCCTTCCATCAGGGCTATATTTTGCGTAAAGTACGTTGTGTGAATGTCCTTTTAAGGTTTGTAAGCAAGAGCCTGTGTTTGAATCCCAAATTTTAAGCGTTTCGTCCGATGAGGTAGAGACGATATATTTTCCACAAGGGCTATATTCCGCTGAATGAACGTAAGAGGAGTGTCCTTTTAGAGTTTTGAGACTTTTTCCGCTGATAGCGTCCCAAATTTTTATGTTTCCATTGCGTAAAACAGAGATTATATGTTTTCCGTCAGGACTATATGATGCCGTTTTTGCATCTGCACTATACAACCTCTTGCCTTTAAGAGTGTTTGGACTGAATGGGTCTAAGGTTTGATGGTCTTTGTCCCAGCAAATGCGTTTTCTAACCGCACCTTCATTGCTAAATGATGTTGAAATAAAGAATCGCTTATGCTTTTCTATCACTAAACGAAGTTGATAATTGTTTTCGTTCCTTGTTTTAATCATTTTATCTTCCGCAACGCTAAGAATGTATTTCCCATCAGGGCTAAACTCTGCGGAACGAATGCGACTTTGACTTGATTTAATAGTTTTTACACACACAAAAGACTTTTGTCTTTGCGAAAAAGCACTTTGAAACGGCAAAGCAAAGAATAAAATCATCAAACCAAAGATTAAATAAATTTTTCCTTTCATTTAGTTGTCTTAATTATGTGTGAAACATTGTTCTTTGAATGTTTGTATGTGTTCTTTGTAGTTAGAACCAAATAATTTTGTTAATTCAGTGTCTATTTTATTTCTTTCGTCATCTGTCATGTTGTCATAATCAAAGTTTTCTTTGTAAACTTTGTCAAATTCTTCAAAAGTTGGTTTGTTCGCTTTCTTTGAAAAATGCTTAATTACTATGTTTAATGCAATTTGTTTATAATGTTCAACATTGTTACTAAAATATTGAACACAACAATTCTTGAAAATAACATTTAGTTCAAATCTTGGCAGTAAAATAGCTAATGCAGAATAACTTTTGTTGCTATTAAGAACTTTTGTAATTATTGTTTCTAAATATGTTTCTATTGTTTTATAATTTATAATCAAAGAGTCAGTTGTTTCTTCTTCTATTCTTGTGTGTAGGTGGTTTAGTAATGAACTTAATAGTCCTAATTCTATTTCATTGTTAGTGTTATTTATTTTTTCAGAAAACCAAGTATTTGCTATTTCGCTTGCCTTTTGTTCATAATCAGAATAATTATTTGTGTCTAATAATGTTTCTACGTTATAATTCCAAATATCTTTGTTTTTTAATGCAGTATAAAGTATTGCAATTATATAATTGTTTAGATGACTTTGGGTTATATTGTTAATTTCAAATTGATATAATTGGAAAAATATAGATTTTATATCTTTGCCAATAGATAACCAATTGTCTATATATTTTTCTGCTATATATTTTTCTTGTTGGGTATCTAACATTAACATATTATGCATTTCTTTAAAAGATACTTTACGAGGATCTAAGTTTAAAGCAAAGTATTTTTCATAATTTTCTTCTAAACGTAATCTTCTCTTATCAATATTTTTTTGGTAGTCGAATAATTTATTTCCGTCATACTCTTTGTTAAAGATAATCTCTAATATTTCTTTTGTTTTTTCTTTCCAATCTTTAGGGGTTATTACTGCTTGAATAGTATATCTTTGATTTCTATTTACTAAAATGCTATCAGGGTCTTTTGCAAGAATATTGTATATTCTTTTATCATATACTTGTAGTAGTTCAATCCAAAATAAATCAATAATTGAAAATTCATTTATTAAATTATTTTTGTATAAGTAATCTAAATAAGCTGCGAATTGTCTTGCGAATCTTTTTACTTGACGAAAACTACCTAATATTTGAAAAATTAATTTGTGGTAATCTTTGCTAAAAATTATATTTGTAATATTAAAGTTAATGATATTTTGTTTAAGTGTTTGTATTTTTAATTCATCTATTAACATATACCCTAACTTATAACTTTCTACTTTTGGTAGATGAATTTCTACTTGGAATATTTTTTCTAAGTATGCAGAAGGGTCTTTGATTTTGTTTTGTTTTAGTACGTCTGTAACGTATTCTTTGTCGTAGGTTGCTATGTAGATTACGTTTTTGAAATCTGCTGTGTTTCTTATTAGTCTTAGAATTTCAAAGACTTCGTTTCCTTCAAGTCGGTCTGTATCGTCTATTAGGATTACTACTTTTTTTGGAAGTTTTGCTAATTTTTTGGAAATGTTTTCTTTTAATTCATCAAGACTATCATCGCCTGGCGTTAGGTCTAAGTCTATTCCGAAAATGCTAAGGCTTGGTTTTGCTATTTTGTTTAGCAATTTTGCATATTTATTTATCGTTCTTGATAATGTACTATGCTTTGGCGATAATTCATTTATGAGAGTTGCAAAGAAATCTTGCGTAACTTGTTCGGGAGAGTTGCAAAGCCAAGGATTAAATTCTACAATTTCTGCAAATTTTGCTTCCTCTATTTCTTTTTTCATCGTATTGAGAAACGTACTTTTACCCGATCCCCATTCTCCAGTTATGCCTACTGCAAAAGATTCTTTACTTAAATCAGTATTTTTTAACTTTTTTACTAATGTTTTTGCGTATTCTTTTTGGTTGTCTTCAAGTTCTATTTCTGTATTGTCAACCGAAAAACCTTTTAATTCGGGTTTGTTATCTTGTTTATTTATTTTCCAAATACGATATATTTCTCGGATAAGTTTTATTAAAATTATTGCAAGGATACTACTTAATATAATTGTTAAAAAGCATTGATAACTAAAATTACATATTATATTAGCATAATAAATATCGCTTTTGTAATTTAAAATAACAATACCAAAGACTGCAATAGGTGTTCTGTATAATCTAATGTCTTTGTCTTGCCATATTTTTCTTGCCCAAAGGAAAGTTAAATAGGCTATAGCGATGCAAATAAATATGTTAATGAGTGGTTCATTGTTAATAAAAGAATAAATTACGTTCATCCAAAAGTCTTTCTCTTGTTTATTAAGCCAAATATAGATGCTTTCAGAGGCTTCTGCATAAATAAATGATAGAAAAATAAATAAGAATAATAAAATCCAATCACTTTTTGGAGGTCTTTTTAATGTATTTATGTATTTATTGTTGTTTGCCATTGCTCAAATGCGTTAATCCTTGACTGCAAAGGTAATCAAATAATCAAAAATGAGCAAATGCAAATAAAAAAGCAACGTTTTAGAAAAATAAAACGCTGCTTTTTTATTTTTTTTCTTTGACTTTTTTTATTTTTTCTTTGACTTTTTAGTCTATTATGTAGGTGTAATTTAAGCCAAGGTTGATTGTGTATTGTGTTTCGAGACGATTGAAACCAAATTGGTATGGAAGTGAAAATTCTAATCCAAATCCATGTTTGTGATCCATACTTATCATTAAGCCAACTTTTGGTGTAAGTCCAAATCTCCAACCATTTTGTCCTTCAAAGTCTCTTAGGTAGTATTCTTCTGTTGATTCCTCTGAGGAAAGTGAATAGTCGTATCGTCCCCATATTGTTCCAATTCCTAAACCTACATAAGGCTTGATTCTTTCGTTGAAGATATAGTAATTAACGTTTAAAATCATTGGTACTTGGTGTGATGCCCAGTTGTTTTTTGTTGGAACAAATGGTCGTTTGTATGCCATAGGAACGCAATAGTTATATCCAAATTCCAATCCTATTCCAAGTTTTGTTTCTTGTAATTGAAATTCCAACGCAAAGTGGCTTCCGTAAATATAAGTGTTGTTTTTGGCAAAATCTCCTAAGGCAATTCCTCCCATAGGCTTTACTTGGAAGAATATATCATAAGGTTCGCCGCTTGCAAGTCTATGTCTTTGTGAAAAAGCACATAGACTTGTTAGAATCAATGCTAATATTAAGATTTGTTTTTTCATAAAACTCATTGTGTTTCTTGTTATTTATTCCACGAATCTTTAAGTGTGCAAGCACGATTGAAGACAAGGCGATTTTCTTTTGTGTCATAATCGGTTGAGAAGTAGCCAAGTCTTTCAAATTGATACTTATCTAATGGCTTAGTGTTTGCAAGGAATTTTTCTAATTTACAATTTTCCAATACTTTTAAAGAATCTGGATTTAGATTGTCAAGGAATGTTTTTCCTTCTTCTACTTTGTCAGGCGATTCGCTTTGGAATAATCTGTCAAATAGACGAACCTCTGCTTCAACATAGTTATTTGCATCTACCCAATGAATAGTTCCTTTGACTTTTCTTCCATCAGGTGTGTTGCCTCCACGTGTTGCAGGGTCATATTCGCAATGTATTGTTGTGATGTTGCCTTCTGAGTCTTTTTCTACTGAGGTGCATTTTACAATGTAAGCATAACGCAAACGCACTTCTTGACCTATTGCCATACGGAAGTATTTTTTAGGTGGGTTTTCCATAAAATCATCTCTTTCTATAAAGAGTGTTTTTGAGAAACTAACCTTTCTTGTTCCTGCACTTTCATCTTCAGGGTTGTTTATTGCCTCAAGTTCTTCGCTTTGTTCAGGATAATTATCGATTACAAGTTTTACAGGGTTCAAAACAGCCATTACTCTTTGTGTTTTTTTGTTTAAATCGTCTCTAAGTGCATTTTCAAGGCGTGTGTAATCGATTACGTTATCTCTTTTTGCAACTCCTATGTCTTCACAGAAGTTTCTAATACTTTCTGGTGTGTATCCTCTTCTTCTTAGACCGCAAATAGTTGGCATACGAGGGTCGTCCCAGCCGCAAACGTAGTTTTCTTTTACTAATTGTAAAAGTTTACGTTTACTCATTACTGTATAGTTAAGATTTAAACGAGCAAACTCATATTGATGTGAAGGGAAAATGTCTAATTGTTGTATAAACCAATCGTAAAGTGGTCTATGAACATCAAATTCCAAAGTACAAATAGAGTGAGTTATATTTTCGATAGAATCACTCTCACCATGAGCGTAGTCATACATAGGATAAATTGGCCAAACGTCTCCTGTTTTGTGGTGATGTGTGTGAAGAATACGATACATTATAGGATCTCGCATGTGCATATTAGTATGTGCCATGTCAATCTTTGCTCTAAGAGTTTTACTTCCATCTTCAAATTCTCCATTTCTCATTCTTTGGAATAAATCAAGGTTTTCCTCAACGCTTCTGTTACGATAAGGAGAATCTTTCCCTGGAGTTTGAACCGTACCTCTGTTTTCCCTCATTTCTTCTAAGGTTTGGTCGTCCACATACGCTAATCCCTTTTTGATAAGCTCTATTGCCCATTGATAAAGTTGTTCAAAATAATCAGAAGCGTAATGTTCCTCAGCCCAATTGAAACCTAACCATTTTATATCCTCTTTTATAGATTCTACATACTCTGTATCTTCTTTCACAGGGTTAGTGTCGTCAAAGCGAAGGTTGGTTTTTCCGCCATATTTCTTTGCTACACCAAAATTTAAGCAAATACTCTTTGCGTGTCCTATGTGTAAATATCCATTAGGTTCAGGAGGAAAACGAGTAATTATGCTTTTGTGTTTACCGCTCTTTAAATCGTTTTCTATTATCTCTTCTATAAAATTAAGACTTGTTTTTTTTGCTATTTCTTCCTTTAATTCCATAACGTCAAACTATTTTTCTTTGATTTTAATTGCAAAAGTACGAAAATGATTTTTTATTTTTTAACTTTGCAACGATAAAAATGCAATATTATGTTAATAGTTGGCAATTGCTTAGTAAGCGAAGATATAAAAAATGAAGGATTTTCTTGCGATTTAACCAAGTGTAAGGGTTGTTGTTGTGTGGAAGGAGATGCTGGTGCACCGCTTGAAAAAAAGGAAATAGAGATAATAGAAAATCTTTTACCAAAAATAGAGCCTTATATGGAGTCTCAGGCTGTTGAAATAGTGAAAGAAGAAGGCTTTTGGCTAAAAGATGATGATGGAGATTTGTGTACAAACATTATAGATAACAAAGAATGTGTTTTTGTTAAGTTTCAAGACGGTTTGGCTTTGTGTGCAATAGAAATGGCGTATAGAAACGGAGATATTGACTTCATTAAGCCGATTTCTTGTCATCTTTATCCAATTAGAGTAAAGGATTATGGTGAATTTCGTGCGTTAAACTATCACCGTTGGGAGATTTGCAAAGATGCTGTATGCAAAAAAGGCGAAAATCCTTTGTACAAATCACTTAAAGAGCCGTTAATAAGACGCTTTTCTGAGAAATGGTACAAGGAATTAGAACAAGCAATTGAGCAAGGACAAGATTATTAGAATAAACTATGAATAATACTGATAAATTTCACGCATTCCGAGAAAAATATCCGCTTTTTGTCTATGAGAATTTTAAGTATTCAATAGAGGAAAATGGATTAAAAATAGAATTTACCTTTGTTAATGGAGAGCATACTTTTTCTCCAACTCTTTTAGTAGAGAAAAAGGATTTCTTTTCATTTTCTCATTTAAGCAAAGAACAGTTAGATTTACTTGTATTCAACATGGGAATGGTGGAGTTAATATCTTATTGGAAGGCTTTTTGCTCTCCAAAAGTTATTATAAAGCCTTACGCCCTAAAAGATGAACAAATAGATTTTTATAAAAAGCTTTACTATAACGGACTTGGCGAGTTTTTCTATGTAAACGGCATAAATGTTTCGCAAGAAGAGTTTTTAAACATAGAAAATCATATCAATAATTACACAAGTGTTCAACATTTTGAAGTAGAAGACAAATATATTGTTCCAATAGGAGGAGGTAAGGATTCGGTTGTAACAATGGATTTATTGCTTTCTGCAAATAGAGATGTAGTTCCTTTTATTATCAATCCGAGAGGAGCAACTGTAGATTGTTGTTTAATAGCAGGATTTAGTCAAGAAAAGACTTTGACTTGTAAACGAGTGATTGACGCCCATCTTTTAGAGTTAAATTCCAAGGGTTGTTTAAATGGACATACTCCATTCTCTGCAATGTTGGCATTTACCACGCTTTTGATTTCTGCACTCACAAAAAGAAAATACATAGCCCTTAGTAACGAAGATTCAGCCTCAGAATCAACGGTGAAAGGCTCAGAGGTAAATCATCAATACTCTAAAAGCCTTGAATTTGAAAACGATTTCAGAGACTATGTTGCAAAGTTTGTATCCGAAGACTTTTATTACTTTTCATTTCTTCGTCCTTTGAGTGAGCTTCACATTGCAAAACTTTTCTCAAAGCTAAATTATCAATCGGTTTTCAAAAGTTGTAATGCAGGAAGTAAACAAAACATTTGGTGTGGCAAATGTCCAAAATGCTTATTCGCCTTTATAATTCTTTCGCCTTTTGTTTCAAAAGAAGAATTGATTAACATATTTTCAAAAAACCTTTTTGCAGATAAGGATCTTGAAGAATACTTCTTGCAACTTTGTGGAGAAAGAGAAACAAAACCTTTTGAATGTGTAGGGACTGTAAGTGAAGTGAAGGCGGCTCTTACCTTGTGTTTGAGAAATAAAAGAGATGATTATGAAAATGACTACTTGATGAAAATATTTCAAAGAATTAGTAAAATAAATGAGCGTTTTGAAAAATTAAATGAAAGAGTTTTTTTCGACTTATCAAACAATCATAACCTTCCTGAAAAGGATTTTGCAATTTTCTCTAACTCTCACCTTGCTACAAAGAAGGCTCAACTTATCAAACTTTTGAAACCTCACAAAATAGCAATACTTGGTTACGGCAGAGAAGGACAATCAACCCACAAACTTATTAAAGAACTTTTGCCAAAGAAAGAAGTCTTGATAGCAGATGATAAATCTCCTTTGGCAAACTGCACCTTGCAAGACGAGAGCTTAAAAACCTGCACTCTATACATAAAGACGCCGGGCATATCTATGAAAAAATTACAAGGAATAGATAAAGAAAAAATCACATCTCAAACAGATATTTTCCTACAACTATATTCTAATCAAACAATAGGCATCACCGGTACAAAAGGTAAAAGCACTACAAGTAATTTGGTTTATAAAATTCTTTTAGAACAAGGTTTCGATGTATTGCTCGCAGGAAACATTGGAGTGCCTCTTTTAGATACAATTGCAAATATAAAAGAAAACACAATAATTGTAGCAGAACTTTCGGCACATCAATTACAATTTATTCACACCTCGCCAAAGGTTTCAATATTGCTTAACTTATTTGAAGAACATCTTGATCATTTTGATAGTTATGAGCAATATAAAGAATCAAAATACAATATTGCAATCAAGCAAACAAAGCAAGGTGTTTTTATTTTCAACAAAGACTCAAAGGAAATAAAAACTCTTTTAGAGAAAACGCCATTGCAATCAAAACAAAAACCTTTTTCAAAAGAGGAAGCAACCTTTGAGGCAGATTATTTAAAAGGAGAACACAATCAAAAGAATATTCTTGCCTCTATTCTTGCCTCACAAGAGTTTGGAGCAAAGAAAGAAGAAGCTGAAACTACGGCAAAAAACTTTCAACCTCTTGCTCATCGTTTAGAATACGTAGGAGAGAAAAACGGAGTTGTGTATTATAATGACAGTATAAGCACAATACCACAGGCAACGCTTGAAGCCTTAAAGGCATTAAAGAAAGTACAAACTCTTATACTTGGAGGAATGGATAGAGGAATAGATTACTCGCCTCTTGTTGAGCAAATAGGAAATTATGAGGTGAAAAACATTGCCTTTGTAGGAGAAGCAGGAAGGAGAATGTATAAAGAAATGAAGGAAACAGTGAATAATTATAATTGTCTTTTGAGCGACGACTACAAAGAAATAGTTTCTTGGTGTAAAACAAACACTCAAAAAGAAAAAATATGTCTTCTCTCACCTGCTGCAAGTAGTTATGATATGTTTACAAACTTTGAACATAGGGGAGAAGTGTTTAAGCAACTTATTAGTGAAATATAAAAAAGTAAATCAATATGAACACAGAAAATATTACAATTTCCAACGAAGAATTGAAATTTTTCAATCAATTATCTAAGCAATTTCCTACCTTGCAAGCAGCAAGCACCGAAATAATCAAGCTAAAAGCAATTCTTCTTTTACCAAAAGGAACCGAGCATTTCGTAACTGACATTCACGGAGAGTATGATACGTTCAATCATATATTGTCTAATGCTTCAGGAGCAGTGAAAAGAAAAATTGATGAGGTGTTTGGACACTCTATTTCAATAGCAGAAAAAAATCAATTAGCAACAATTATTTACTATCCTGTAGATAAACTCTCTCAATTAAAGAGTAAGGGAGTTGTAAACGAAGAATGGTACAGACTTACTTTGAATAAATTGGTAAGAGTAGCACGTCAAGTAGCAAAAAAGTACACTCGCTCAAAAGTTCGTAAGGCAATGGATAGCGAATACGCATTTATAATAGATGAATTATTAAACGAAACAACCTCAGACAAGCAAGCATACTACGATTCAATAGTTGAAAGCATTGTAGAATTGAAACGTTCAGATAAATTCATAGAATCTATTTGCGGATTCATAAAAAGAATGCTGATAGATAGACTTCACGTAATTGGAGATATATTTGACCGTGGTCCAAGAGCGGCAGACGTAATGGAACTTTTGAAAAATCATCACGCTTGTGATGTTCAATGGGGTAATCACGACATTATATGGATGGGAGCAGCGTGTGGAAATCGTTTTGACGTAGCAGAAGTAATTAGATTGACTGCAAGATATGGCTCAGTTGATACAATAGAAGACGATTACGGCATAAACCTAATGCCACTTGTAACTTTTGCTTTGAAAACCTATGAAAACGACCCCGCAATTCCATTTGTGCCAAAAGGAACAAAAGAAGAAAACTATCAAGATGCCAACGTGCGTTTGATGACAGTAATACATAAAGCAATAGCAGTAATAAGTTTCAAATTAGAAGGGCAACTTGTAATGCGAAATCCAAACTTCGATATGTCGCACCGCCTATTGCTTGATAAAATCGACTATGAAAAAGGAACAATTCACCTTGATGGCAAAGACTATGAACTAAAAGACGCATATTATCCAACAATTGACCCAAAAGACCCTTACAAACTAACAGACGAAGAAGAGGAAGTGATAGAAAAGATAAGACAATCATTCCTTAACTCACGCCGTTTACAAAGCGATGTATCGTTCTTGTTCTCAAATGGTGGAGTTTACTCGGTTTGCAACAACACATTGATGCTTCATGGTTGCATTCCAATGAAAAATGAAACCGAATTTAAAGAGTTTAACCACAAAGGAAAAATGGTAAAAGGCAAAGAATTGTTAGATTGCTTAGAACAAACCGTAAGAAACGTTTGGGTAAATCGTTTTAATCAAACAAACGATGACAGAGACTACTTTTGGTATTTGTGGTGCGGCGCTTGCTCGCCAATTTTTGGTAAACACAGAATGGCAACCTTTGAACGCTACTTAATAGATGCAAAAGAACAACAAGCAGAAATATTAGATAAATACTACACTTATAGAAACGATGTAGCCTTTTGCGAAAGAATTTTAGCCGAATTTGGACTTCATAACGAAAAAGCAAGAATTGTAAACGGACACGTGCCAGTTAAAGTTAAGAAAGGAGAGAGTCCAATAATGGCAAATGGCAGATTACTTGTAATAGACGGTGGAATGTCAAAAGCATATCAAAAAGAAACAGGAATAGGTGGCTATACCTTAGTGTCAGGATCAAGCCGTTTGTTTTTGGTTGAGCACGAACCGTTCTCATCTCCGCAAGAATCAATAGAGAATGAAAGTGATATTATTTCAAAGAATTATTTGATAGAACAAAGAACAGAAAATATTCTAATAGGCGACACAGAACTCGGAGACGAATTAAGAGAACAAATCGCCAACTTAAAGAAACTTATTTACGCCTTCAATGAAGGATTGGTAAAAGAAAGATAAAAGAGGAAGAAAATCATCAAAAAATAATCTGTATTGCATAAAAAACACACTTTTTTATGCAATACAGATTATTTTTTGCATAAAAATTCGTAATATTGCACCTGAAAACTGAGTTGAAAGATGAAAACAATTATTTTAAATCAGCGAAAGGAACGTGATGAACTTGTTTCTCGTCCTTATTTGATGCGTAGAAATAACCAAAATGTAGAGGTGCTATTGAAAAGTCCTTTGATTAAGTTGATAACAGGTCCTCGCCGTGTTGGAAAATCCACACAAGCATTATTAATGTTGCGTAATAAAAATTTCGCTTACCTTAATTTTGATAATAATTCTTTATTAGAAGCATGGAATTCAGAACTTGTAATGAGAATGTTAGATGAGGTTTATCCCGATTATGAATATATATTGTTAGATGAGGTGCAAAATCTTGAATCGTGGGATTTATGGGTTAGTCAATTATATAGAATGGGGAAGAATTTGGTGATAACAGGTAGTAATGCAAAGATGCTTAGCAGTGAAATGGCAACTGTATTAACAGGAAAGTATGTTCAAATAGAGATGTTGCCATTTAGTCTTGAAGAATTTTTCGATTGGAATAAACTTGATTTACATTCGCCAAAATCGGAACAGAAAACAGATTTTATACTACTAACAGATGATTATTTAAAACATGGAGGTTATCCAGAGACTGTTGCTTTGCGTCAATTATCTCATAGTTATCTTGATACCTTATTTGATTCTATTATATGGAAAGATGTGGCTAAGCGTCATAAAGTTCGTAATATTACAGACTTAAATAATCTTGCGATGTATCTTGTCTCTAATTTCTGTAATCCAATTAGTGCAAACGATTTGGCAAAAGAACTTGGATTGTCAAGCGTCAATACAACAAAAAAATATATGGATTATTTACACGAGCCATACCTTTTTTACTATCTATCACGCTATAATAATAAGCTTAAATTGATGCAAAAAGCACCTCGAAAGGTTTATTTGGTTGATAATGGATTTATTACTTCTAAGTCTTTTTCTTTGAGTGAAAATCTTGGACGATTGCTTGAAAATCAAGTTTTCATAGAATTGTTACGCAGAGGCTATGATGTGGAAAAAACAATGTTTTATTATCGCTCACGCAATGATAAAGAAGTGGATTTTGTCCTTCGTAAAGCAAATAAAGTAGAAACTCTTGTTCAAGTATGTTATGATATGAGTGGCCCTAAAACAGAGAAACGTGAGGTGGAAAGCATTGTTGAATGTGCCGAAGAATTGAATTGCAATAATCTTATTATAGTAACATATAATGATAAAAGAGTTATAGAGAAGAAAGACTATAAAATAAACGTAGTACCAATATTAGAATTTTAATTGAAATGCTTTTGTAAAAAATGTTTTAAGAGAACAAATCGCAAACTTAAAGAAACTTATTTACGCCTTCAACGAAGGTTTTGTAAAAGAAAGATAAGGGGAAAAGAAAGCCCGAAATTGTTAAAAAATCGGGCTTTAATGTGATGTTAAATATGTTTAATAAGTTTAATGATTGATAAGGTAAATAGTAATTATAGTTCAAATGTAATGGTATTTATAAAGTTCTTAATTTCATTTATTACTTTATTGCGTTTTTCATTATCATTATTGCGTTTTTCATTATCATTATCATTATCATTATCGTTATCGTTATTGATATTGATTTTGTCTAGATTTACATACCAATAACAGAAATCATACGAATCTCCTGTTACGGCAAAACTATTGTGTATAAGTTCTGAAAGTGTTTTTGTAGAATTACCTTTATCAAAAGATATTAAGATTTTTTCAGGGTCTATTTTACTTATTTTAGATTTAATTCTTACTTGAATAATGTCTTCATCTTTTAGACCTAATCTTTCGATTACGTGTTTTTTACATTTGGAGCCACAAATTGAATCAATACGATATTTAATTATCTTTTCAACTATTTCTGTGGTGTTTTTCCCTTGAATTTTTGAAGGGGTGGCTTTAAATGGAATATTAGAAAAATAATCAAAAAAAAGTATTTTAGATTTCCACAATGGTTTGTGTTGAAATTTTCTACCAAGCCAACCTTTAATGTAATCGTCGCATGGAGTTTGTTTCATTAAAGCTATAAAATCATCGTCGCAAGGTTTGTGTAATTTATATCTTGTTTTAGGTAATGTTATCTCCTCCAAAAAGGACTTAAAATTACAAAGGTCTTTTAATGCTTCGTCCCTTTCTTTATTATTATTAAGATGATAAATAGCAGTTGTTTTCATTGCTTCTACTAGATAATGTTGCTCTAGGGATACTTTGTGGTGATTGATAACGTAGATGTGTTGAAAATTTTTTATGTTTAGGACATTTTCAATTTCATTAAGTGCTTTTGGAGAAAATGATAGTTGATAATTTTGATTATTCTTTTTTATGTAAATTGCATCTATTAAGCGTTGAAGATTAATAGAATAGTTGCGATATCCACCAGCCCAAACATCGCGACATACATAATCAAGTCTATCTGCATCTATAGAACCATGAAGAAGGTCTATCATTATGTTTTCAAATTTAGAGTTGTCTCGTTGCTGATCATTGTTGTTTGTAAATGGTATTCCAATAATCATTCTTACTAATAGAGCCCAATTTATATCTTTATCGTTAAGTTCATTTTTGAATAGCTTTATAGCAACGCAAGCACTTAGTAATTCGTGTGTAGCAGGTTCTTCTTTCCGTCGTTTGTAATCGTTCTCGAAAGTATTGTCTTTAAGTTCATTTTTTAATTCTTCATAAATCTCATTTCTATTGAAATAATTTTCAAAGGTATGAGAGAAAGGGGTGTGTCCGACATCGTGCAATAGACATGCTAATTTATATGTCTTTAAAATATCATATCCATAATTGGGAATAAATGGTTCTTTACGATTCTCTTCATCTATATGTTTGGCGATCATATTGCCAATATGATAAACTCCAATTGAATGAATAAAACGATCGTGCCGAGCAGAAGGAAACACTGTTCGGCACGAATTTTGTTCGATTCTTCTTAAACGTTGAAAATTAGGTGTGTCAATAATTTTGTCAAACCATTTTTTAGGTATTTGTATTTGCCCATGTACACTATCGAGTATCTTCTTCATGATTTCTTATAAAATCGCACAATTTTTCACCAGTTCTTTTAAATCTATCTCATTATTAATGGATTCGTAAATGCAATTGTATGTTTTTATTTTTTGTAGTAACTCTTCTGAGTAAGATATATGAACTTTAAAATTTTTATACGGGAAAGTTTCTTTATAAAGATTTGAAAATTCAATTAAACCAGAAAAGCCAAACCGTGTAAAAAGATTTTGATTAAATAACGTCTCTGTCATTTCATTAAAAGCTTGCACAGCTATTTGCACTTTAGGAACATTTGTTACTTTTTGAGTTTCTAAAACAACCTCAATGAATTGAGAAGGTGATATTTCCATTCTATTTATATGTTTAATTTGTATTTGCTTTTTTATAATTTTATCACACAAAATTACAACATTATTTTGAATAAACGGTGTTTTGTTGATAAATTATTAACAATCTGTTAATAAAAAGGCTTTTGAAAAAACAAAACGCTCGTTTGTCTGAATAAAACAAAGACTCACGAGCGTTTTTCTTTATATTATAAAATCAATCCTTATTCCTCTCCCCATATCTTAATAGTTCCATCCCCTGAACCGCTGATTATTTTTGTTCCATCGGGACTATATGCTACGGAAAGGATATAATCTGAATGTCCCTCCAAGGTTTTAAGGCATTGTCCTGTATTTGCATCCCATATCTTAACGGTTTCATCCCCTGAACCGCTGATTATTCTTTTGACATCGGGACTATATGCTACGGAATAGACACTATATTTATGTCCCTTCAAGGTTTTAAGGCATTTAAACTTACTTACATCTTGTGCATTCAATTTTTTAAATCCCACAAATAACGAAGTAAATACTGCAATCAAACTAAAAATCTTTATTTTA
>CALGEC010000010.1 GCA_937881815.1 uncultured Bacteroidales bacterium | reverse complement strand
AAACAAAAGAGTCGCTCTTTTTTTTCTTTGTTTTAGAAAAATATTTCTTTGTTTTTTGAAAATATTTCTTTGCTTTTTTTAATTTTTTCTTAGTTTTTTTTGGTGCGATAGATATTTTTTTTCTACCTTTGTGAGCTTTAAAAAAATATTTATTAACCAAAATTTAATGTTATGAAAAGATTATTATCTTTTGTTATGGCAATTATCTTTGCAATGCAGTTATCTGCACAGCAAGATTCTGTCGCCATAGGATCGGGAGCAACAACTTCCCAAATAGGACCTGTACCAGGTTATTATGGGAATCACCGTTCTGTTCAACTTTATTCCTCTTCGGAATTAAATATGCCAATGGGGGGGGTAATAGAAGCTATATCATTTGAGTTAGCTGCTGTTTCAGGAACTACCTCTAACAGACAAGTTCGTATTTATATGAAAGAAATTTCGGACACAACTTTGCCCGCAAATATGACTATAAATGAACTTGCAAATGATGCATATTTAGTTTATACCTCACCAGAGTCAGGGGAACCTTGTGTTGCTAATCAATGGTATAGATTTGATTTGCAATCACCATTTGTTTATTCTGGAGTAGGAAGTTTGTATGTCTTTTTAGAAGGCGATGGTTGTACTGCATCTGGAGGTTGTGGTGTAAATGTAAAATACACAGCTAATACAGGCAAAGCTTGGACTAAGTGTTGGGATACAACAGTACCGGATCTTACATCTCCTATTGCAAGTAATAACTCTTACAGAGCAAATACAAGAATTTTCTATTCTGAAATTTCAGAAGATTATTGCTATCCTATTTCAGGTTTAACGCTAACTCTAACTTCGGAATCGGTAGATTTAACTTGGACAAGCGATAATAATAACTTTGAAATCCAGTATAAATTAAAGAGTGAAAGTTGGGATTCAGAAAACGTTGTAACGCTTATGTCTTCTGCTACATCTGCTACAATAGATGAACTTTTACCAGCAACATTCTATTCTGTAAGAGTAAGAGCATTGTGCGCTGGTACAGAAAGTGTATGGATGTCTACTAACTTCAAAACCCCTTGTTTAGTTATTGAAGAACTTCCTTGGACAGAAACTTTTGAATCAGCGTGGGAAGACCCACATCTTCCTGGTACAATAGCGGCTCCAAATTGTTGGATAAATATCAATGGAGATGGAAACGCTACATATTACACTAAACCTTCTGCTGCATACGAAGGTAATGGTGTTTATATGTATGGATATAGTTCAGCTTCTTCTACAACTGCATCTTATGCTAATAAAGATTGGTTTATTACTCCTGTTATAGAACTTACAGGTGAGGAAGCTCTTTCTTTCTATGCAAAGAAATCTTCTACTTCTTATTCTCCTGAGTTAAGAATATATGCTCTTGATGTTGCAACAAATGGAGATATGCTTTCGGCAGCAGATACTGTTAATTTTATTCTTATAGATTCATTAGCAGATCTTACTACTACATACGTTGAAAGAGATGTTGTGCTTTCTGGATTAGAAGGGGAGTATCGTTTAGCTTTTGTTAGAAATAAAACAATAGGTCATGGTGCTGTTTACTTTGACAATGTAACAGTTAAAATGGCACCTTCTTGCGATAGAGTAACTAATTTAACTACAACAGAAATTACTGAAAATTCACTTTCTTTAGAATGGGAAGGTAGTGAAGGAACTGATTCTTATAAATTATACTATAAAGAAGAAAATGCTACTGATTGGACTGTAATAGAAGATATAACAGATAACTATTATACTTTAACAGATTTACAATCGGGTACAGGTTATATTTTAAACGTAACTGCCGTTTGTGATAATGGAGCAGAAACAGGATTTATTGTGGCAGGAAATTTAACTATATCAACACCTTGTCAAACATACGAAGTGCCTTTCTTGGAAGACTTCACAATATATCCTGCTGGAGAGCTTGAATCTTGTTGGTTAGAAGCAAAAGGACAATGGGATTCTATTCAAGCGGGTGCAACTGTGTATGGTTATACTAATTTGTGGGGAGCTTATTCTTTATACGTTTTTGATGCTCACGCAAAAATCGAAAGTTATTCAACAAATAGAAAAGATTGGTTGATTACTCCAAACATTAACATAGGAGATGGAAGCGTAGAACAAGACTTAGTATTTGATATTGCTTATACAGATTGGGCTAATGCAAATCCTGTGGAAACATACGGACAACAAAAATTTGCTATTATTGTTTCAACCGATGGAGGTGTGACTTGGGATTTTGAAAATGCGGTAATGTGGAAAGCAAATCCTACTCCAGAAACTAATGAAAGAAATATAGAAGAACTTACAAACATTCCTCAAAGATTGAAATTTAATCTTACAGAATTAGGATATACAGGAGTAATTAGAGTAGGTTTCTATGTGGAAAGTCTTGTTTCAGGAGGCGATAATGATGTTCACATTGACAATGTTATGATTACAGAACATATTGACTGTAATGATATGGTTGGAGCTCCTATTGTAAGTGCAAGTTCTTTAAATGCTGTTGCAGTATCGTGGAATGCGGACGAGCATGAAGCAGCAACAGGTTGGAATATTTCTTATGTAGAAGGTACTACTAACGATGATCCTGAAAATGGAACAATAGTTTCTGTACCATACGGAAGCGCAATGCCTTATGTAGTTGAAGGTTTGACTGAGGGAGTAACTTATGCATTCAGTGTACAATATGACTGTGGAGGTGCTTGGTCTCCTTCTGCAGCAATTCCTTTGCCTGAAAGTTTAGATATGTTTGCAACAATTCCTTACACTCATGATTTTGAAGATTTAGATGAAAATGCAAATTGGACTATCACAAACAATACTTATGCTAATAGATGGTTTATTGGACACCCTGCAAACGTAGCATTAGAAGGTAATATGCTTTATGTTAGCGACTATGTAGCGGATTCAACAGGAACTAATTCTACTTATGATAACTCTTCTGCGGCTTCATACGTATTTGCAAGCAGATTGATTCAATTTGAAGAAAGCTTAGCATACGAAATTTCTTTTGATTTTAAGGTTCAAGGAGAAGGTAGTTATGACTTCATTAAGGTTGCTTTAAGACCTTGGAATGAATCTTATGTAGGAATTACTGCTGCACCTACTTGGACAGAATATGGAGCTGTTCAAGAAGGATTTGAATACATAGGAGGTGCTACTAAATTTAACCTTGATACAACAGGAGCAAGAGGAAGTATTATTGTTGATGGAGCAGTTGCTAATAATTCATTACAACAATTAGTATTTGCTTGGAGAAATGACGGCTCAGGAGGAGTTATGTCTCCTGTAATAGTAGATAATATTTCAGTAGTGCCTGTGAATTGCCTTTCTCCTAATGATTTCTGGTTATCAGAAGATGGAAGGGAACTAACTTCTCTTTCTTTTGATATTTCACCTCGTACAGGAGATTCTTTTGAAATTCAATATCAAGAATATTCTGATACAGCATGGCAATCAATAATTACAACCGATACAGTAGATGTAGAGATTTCTGATCTTATTCCAGGAAGAATGTATAGATTTAGAGTAAGAGCTATTTGCGATGGAGAACTTACAAACTTTACAGAAGAAAAACTTTACGAAACTCTTTGTCCTGTAATTACAATAGATGATGAAACTCCATACTTTGAAGACTTTGAAATTGCAAATTGGTTCCGTTCAGGAAATGTAACTTCACCTAATGCATACGCACCTATATGTTGGTTTAACGTAGATGCAGGTTCTACTTCTTATCGTTGGCAAAGTTCTACAACAGAACCTTATTCTGGTGAAAAATATGCTCAACTTTACTTAACAACAACAGGTTCTTCAGATTGGTTGATTACTCCTATATTTGATTTAGCAGGAACAGAAACTCTATCATTCTTTGCAGAACATACATTAACTGCAGCAGATGCTCAAAGTGCTATCAAGATAATGTATTATAGTGTAGATGAAAATGGAGATATGAGTTCTACTGCTGACACTGCTTTATTTGTTAATTTAGAAGATAAAAACTTAACAAATGAATATACTCCTTATGATGTGTCATTGTCTGCTTTAACACCAGGTCAATATCGTTTAGCATTCCTTGTTTCTCAAACTGCAACAACATCTCACTATATCAGAATAGATGACGTTAAAGTAGCAAATATTTCTTGTCCTCGTCCAACAGGAGAAGTAGTTGTTTCGGGTGTAACTCCAAATACTGCAACAGTTTCTTGGACAGATGAAGCTAATACTGCTTGGACTGTTTACTACAAAGCAGAAGCTGACGAAGAATATTTATCAGTTACAACATCAGAACCAACAGTAGAATTGACAGAATTAACACAACACACATATTATGATGTTTATGTAGTAGGAAGTTGTGGTGATGAAGAATCAGAACCAACAATAATTTCTACATTTATGACTTCTTGTGATTATATAACAGAGCTTCCATATTTTGAAGGATTTGAAAATACATTTGTAACCGAAGGATTAAGTAATGCAGAAGCACCTGCTTGTTGGTTAAACTACAATGGAGGATATAGTTCTACATCTTATATTTGGAAACGTACAACAACAGCATCGTATGTTTATGAAGGAGGAGCATCACTTTATTCTTATGCTACATCAACCTCACCAGGAAATAATGATTGGATTGTAACTCCTGTTATATCTAACGAAGGTGGAGCAGTTTTAAGATTTTTTGCAAAAGTTTCTTCAACAACATCAGTACCGGGAATAACACTTAGGTACTTAGACGTAGCAACTTATGGTGATGTTACAGGACTTGCAGACACAGCAAACTTTGTAACAATAGGTACAATAGATGGTTTAACTACAACATTTGCTGAATATGAATATATACTTTCTGAATTACCAGCAACATATCGTTTAGCATTTGTAAGACAAGACGTAGTTGGTACAAGCGTGTATATGGATAATTTATCTATAGTAGAAATACCTACATGTTTCAGACCAGATCCTGCATCAGTTACTATAAGTGAAATTACACAAAATACAGCAACAGTTTCTTGGACAGATTCAGATGAAAATAACACTACTTGGACTGTTTATTACAAACCAACAGGAGAAGAAGAATATCTATCAGAAACAACAACAGAAACAACAGTTGAATTAACAGATTTAGTTTCAGGAGTTGCATACGAAGTTTATGTAGTAACAATGTGTGAAGATGGTTCTGAATCAGATGCAACTTATACAAAACAATTCTACACATTACAAGAATCAGTTGAATTACCATACACTTGCGACTTTGAAGAAGAAGGAGATCATGGTTGGTTGATAAAGAATGGAACATTAGTAAATCAGTGGCATGTTGGAACACCAACAGGAGCAACAAGTTCTTCGTTATTCATTTCAAATGATAATGGAACAACAGCCGCTTATACAATAACATCTGCATCAGTTGTAGTGGCAGAAAAGTTATTTGAAACAGGAGCAACAGATTCTGTAAGAATTAGTTTTGACCTTACAGTAGGAGGAGAAAGTTCATACGACTACTTAAAGGTTTATTGGTTACCTGCCGATACAACTTACTTACCAGCAAGCTCTGCATACTATGGTAATAGTAGTTATGTTAATAATGTGATAATGAATAATTACACAGGTACTTCAAACTATCGTTTCGTTAATTTACTTTCTGGAACACAAAATATGAGTGTTACATTAGAAAACAATCCAAATGAATTAAGAAAACTTGTATTTGTTTGGAAGAATGACGGTAGTAGTGGAAATGGACAAGGAGCAATTATTGACAATATAATGATTGAACCAGTAGGAGAAGAAATCACTTGTACAAAACCTGTGGCAACATCAGTAGTTGCATCAGAAGTAACAGCATCTTCTGCAACAATTTCTTGGCAAGACAATGATGAATCACACACTGCTTGGAATGTATATTACAAAACAGAAGCAGAAGAAGAATATTCTGTGATTTCTGCAAGTGAAACAACTATTGAACTTGCAGCTCTTGATCCAGCTACTGTTTATAGTGTATATGTAACAACAGATTGTGGAGGAGATGAGTCAGAACCTACAAATACAATAGTATTTATGACTGAATGTTTAACAGTAGAAGAATTCCCATACAATGAAGGCTTTAACTCAACAGCTATTCCTTGTTGGTCAACAGTTCCAGTTAATCAAACTTATAATTGGGCAATAGCTGCAACTTATCAAGGAGGTGTTACACCAGCAGAAGGCGAAGCTTTTGCTATCTTTAAAAATAGTTCAGAAGGATCATCTGCAAGATTGACTTCTCCAATATTTGACTTGACTTCATTAACTAATCCTACTTTAGATTTTGTCTATATAGCAAAAGTGTGGGTTTCTGATTTAGACGAATTAAAAGTTCAATACAGAACAAGTGCGGAAGAAGAATGGGTAGATTTAGTACACTACAATACAGAAGAAACTGCTTGGTCACAAAAAACAATTACTTTACCTAACCCAAGTGCAACATATCAAATAGCATTCCTTGGAATTTCTAACTATGGATATGGAGCTGCAATAGATAATGTAGTGGTTTACGATGCAGAAGAAGGCGGAGAAGAACCAGACCCTGAACCATGCGATGCACCAACAGCCCTTTCAGCAAGCAATATCACAGAAACAACTGCTGATATTACTTGGAACGGCACAGCATCTACATACGAATTCAAACTAAACGGAGGCGAAGCAGAAACACTTACAACTACAACAAAAGCATTAACAGGCCTAACAGCAAATACAACTTACACAGTAGAAGTAAGAGCAATATGCGAAGACCAACAATCAGCATGGGTAAG
>CALGEC010000009.1 GCA_937881815.1 uncultured Bacteroidales bacterium | reverse complement strand
TTTTTGAAAAAATCAATGAAAAAATTGGCAAAAACAAAGACTTTTTTGGCATTTTTAAGGCTTAAAAAAGTTAAGTCTTTGTTTTTGTGGTTTTTAGTTAAGGGCTTATATTTTCAAAATTTGCAATCAGAAATCTTAAAGTTGAAAATTCTTTAAGCATTTGGCGTTAAGTGGAGGGAAAACGTTTTTATTTTCGCTTCTACCATTGTTTTAGAAAAAGTAAATCAAGTTTAGATTTACTCCTCTCCACTTATGATTATTGTAAACACTGATTCTATTGAGGCCAAAAGTGTAATTAGCGGCAATTTCCCAATGTCGATTGAAGTCGTAGCCGATTCCTAATTTGAATCCTATGTCTAAGGTGTTTAAATATTCTAAATTATCGGTTGTAGTCGTTTGATTATATTCGGGACTTGCAGAATTGATGTTGGTTTGTGTCCAATTAACACTTAAAGCCTTTGTTACAAAAGGTGTAAGCGAGAGAAACATTCCTCTTTTTAGTCTTTCATCTCCAAATTTCATTAAAAGTCCTGCGTCAATCTCCAACATAGAGAAGTAAACCTCATCTCTAAACCCAAAAGGTATTTCATATTTGTAGCCTTTTTGCGTAAACTGTAACGAAGGCTGAAAGTAAAGCATATAAACCAAGTGTTTTTCAGCTACAAATCCTGCTTTGTAGCCTAATTTCATTTCACTTTTGCTTTTTATTGAGACTTTATCGTAACTTCCGCTTGCTTTGATTCCAAATTGCCAAGGATCACGACTTGAACGTACTTTTGAATTTACGGGTTGTGCTTGCAAAAAACTACAAGTCAATGCAAGCACAATTGTAAATATTGTTATAATATTGGTTTTCTTCATTATTTGTTTTGTTCTAATTGATGTATTATTTTCAATAGGCTTTCTCCTGAGCCGATTCTATATCCTGTTGAAAGAAAATATACTTCTCCTTTTTCAGATACGAAACATAGAATAGGATAACTATTGCTAAAACTTATGCCACTGCTTTTTACTATTTGATTTTGAAGATTTTTGTCTGTGTCAAAAGCAAATAGGCTTTGTTTTGGAAGGTTTTCGTAAAGTTCTTTTGGAGTTTGTTTTGGCATTTTAGCAAAACAAAATGCGATTCCACCTCCCCATAGTTCTAAGTCTTTTTTTACTAACGGTAAATCAGCCATTAGGTGTCTTACAGGTTCAGAATAAGGGTCTATTATCGCAAGTATCATTCCTTTTTTGCCTGCAAGGTCTTTTAGGCTTACTTCTTTTTTGTCCCAAGTGTTGATTTTAGTTTCCATGTTTACTTCTCCAAGAACTTTAAGTTCGCTTTTTATTTCTTCCATTTTTAGTTCTACAACCGTAATCTTGTTGTATTCTATTGTGAAGTAGTCTTCTCTTACGTAAATGTTGCCATCTACATCACGATTTCCTGACATTAGGCGGTAAGTTCCTACTGCTAAGTCAAGTCCTTCTGGAAATCTTTGGAATTTAGGGTCATATTCAAAGTCAAGAGTTTGCCATCTTCCGTCAAGTAGGCGTTGTATTGTGAAATTTATGTAATATTCTGGTTTTATTTTATTATTCTTAGAATTATCTACTATCAATCTTCCCATAGGTTCGTCTTGATCTGTTTCAAAGATAGGATATTGCCAATCATCTTGTGAAGATATTTTGAATTGTGCCTTGCCTACGCTCCATTCATAACGAGCTGCAATTCCAAAGCTTCGTGCTATTGCAACAAAAAGTATTTCGCGTGATAGTTTATCGCATTCTTTTATTTTTAAAACGCCTTTTGGAGAGATCTGTACTCCGTAATAATTGTCTGTATTGTTGATTTTGATGTTTGAGTTAATCCAATCTGCTATTGTTTGAGGACAGAAAGTAAATTGTTGTGCGTAATCTTTGAAGTATTCTTGTAGATATTCTCTGTAAGGAGTGATTTTTTCTAATTGAATGCGAGGATTTAATACCCATTCTACTAATGCTTCTTCTTTTGCAGGGTAATTTTTGTATGCTTTTAGGTGTGAAAGTAAAATTTCTGCGTTTCCGTCTCTTAGGTCTTTGTCATATACAAGCGAAAGCATTTTTACTGCGTTTTCATCTCCACTTTCTAATACTTTTTCTATTTCATCGTAGTTTCCCCATGAACGATTGATGAAATCTTCTACTACTTCTTGTTTTACATTCCAAGTATTTAGGTGTTTTATCCAACGATTAGAGTTGCGATTTGTAGCAAAGGTGTTGATGTAAGCTGTTCTTATTGAATCCTCAAAGGCTAAACGTATTGCATTTGCTGAGATTTGTTCTTGTGTAAGGCTGTCTATTGACTTTGCAACAGGGGGATAAAGTATGAAAGTATTTGTGTGGGGAACAAATTTCTCGTTTTTTAAGGTGAGAACTAATTCTTCTTGTGAGCCTTCTGCTTTTGCTTGTGCTGTTAAATCGCCTTTGCTTGCCCAAATCATTAAATCGCCAAATCCTGTTTCAAGTGTGGTTTTTCCTTCTTTGTTTGTGGTAAGCGTTGCCAAAGGATAATATTCTGCATAGTTGTAAAGTCCGTACTCTACCTTTGCTCCTTCAATAGGATTGCCTTTTTCGTCTTTTACTATTACTGATAATTTTTTAGTGGCTGTGTAGTTTGATAGAAGATTTATTTTACTGTATAGTTTGTCTTCGTAGTTCTTTTGTTCTTTTCCATTATATTTTCCAAAAACTGTTGTATGTACCATCATAGCTCTTTTTGCTGGTGCATCAAACCAAGCAACGTTTAATTCTGGTTCTGGTTCGCAAGCTCCAAGGTAGTACCATGTGCCGTCAATCCATACTTCTACCCAAGCGTGATTGTCATCTGTGTGTGCCCAACGTGGAGTGTAGCATTGTCTTGCAGGGATTCCAACAGCACGAAGAGCAGTTACTGTAAATGTACTTTCTTCTCCACATCTTCCCCAAGAGGTTTTCATTGTTGCAAGAGGAGATGAGGTCCTTCCATCTGCGGCTTTGTAGTTTACTTTCTCATGACACCAATGATTTACTTCGAGTGCCGCTTCATACATCGACATTCCTTTTATTCTGTCTTTAAGTTCGTTGAACATATAGGTGCGTGCAGTGTCAAGGTTCTCGTTATTTACTCTGTAAACTAAAACATAGTGTTTGAAAATATCTTCTGGAACTTTCTTCCCCCAAGAAAATGTTTTCTTTGCTTTTATCGCTGTTCTTACTTGTTCAACAAAGAAATCTGTTTCATAATCTGCTATGTCGTTAAGAGGCATATAGTCATACAAGAATTTAAGATAGTTTTTTTCTTGTTTTGTTAATTTTTGGTCTGTTTTACAATATTCTTGTCTGTAATTTTGTGCGTTTGCGGTAAATAGGAATGCAATCGCTAAAACTAATGATAAAGTTTTTTTAATCATGATTGGTTTGTACTTTTTGTTATTTTCCTAATATTTTCTTGTATTCTTCTTGATTGTTAAGTAGCTTTATTGCTTCTTTTACTTCATTGTCATGTTTTAAAAGCGCTTCTATTCTTCCTTTTTGATTGTAATATCTTACTACTATCTCAGAAAGTAATAGTTGTTTGATGTCTTCTTTGTATTTTATCAAGTCATCTTTTTTGTCTTCTGCAATTTCTGCTTTTATTTGTTCGATTTCCTTAAGCGTATTCTCCCCTAATTTTTCTTCTTTTGCAGAAGAAAGTAATTCGTCTAATATTCTCTCGCTCGATGTTGTGTAAGAGTAATCTTTGTCTTTTAAAAATTCTACGAAATCGTTGTAAATGTTGTCTGTTATTTCAAAGTCTTTTGCATTTGCTATGCTTGGGTTTTCTTTTACAAATTTTGTAGCATAGTCAAAGCAGAGAAATTTACTGATAAGGGTGATTGCTATGTTGCTTGCATACTTTGTTTCAATTTTTATGTCAGGTTCTATGCCTAACCCGTCATAAACTGTTCGTCCTCCTTTGGTTTTAAACGCTGTTCTCAAAGAATCTGGAATTTTATTGGCTTTCCCATTGTTGTCTCTATGTGAATAATCTATTGCTTGAATACATCTACCGCTTGGAATATAATACTTTGATACGGTTACTTTCATTTGAGAGTTGTATATTAAAGGAAGGATGTTTTGAACTAATCCTTTACCAAAGGAACATTGTCCCATAATAACTGCTCTGTCGAAATCTTGTAAACTTCCTGACACAATTTCGGAGGCAGATGCAGATGTGCCATCAATTAAGACAACTATCGGAATTTTTGTGTCTAATGCTTTTTTTGTAGTTTTGAATACGCTGTTTTTTTCTGTTGCTTTGGCTTTCGTGTTTACAACAACTTGTCCTCTATCTACAAAAATATTCACAATATTTACGGCTTCTTGCAACAATCCTCCACCATTACCTCTTAAATCTAAAATTAAATATTGCATATTTTGGCGTTTTAGATTTTCAAATGCACTTTTTACGTTGTCAGAGGCTTGTTTTGTAAATTCATTTAGCTTGATATACCCAACTTTTTCTTCAATCATTCCATAATAAGGTACATTTGGTAATTGAATATCTTCTCTTCTAAAAGTCTTTTTTATGATATTTCCATCCCTTTCTACCTCTAATACTATTTCTGAGCCTGCTTGCCCTCTTAATTTTTCTCTAACCTGATCGCTAGTTTTACCTTTTGCACTTTCTCCATCAACACTTATTATTGCATCTCCAGCTTTGAATCCTGCTTTATATGCTGGCAGATCTTCGTATGGCTCAGAAATGTAAACTATTCCATTCCTATAATGAATTAAAGCACCTATTCCTCCATACTGTCCTAAGAGTTGTAGCTTTACATCTTCCATTTCCGATTCTGGATAGTAGTTTGTATAAGGGTCAAGCTTTGCAAGCATGGCATCAATTGCTGTTTTGACCAAATCTCCCGAATTAATATCATCTACATAGTGAGTATGCAGTGTTTTAAAAACAGAACCAAAGGTTTCTATTGCCTTATTCATTTCAAAATATTTCTCATCTTCAATTTGAGAGAAAGATTTGATTGTTGTTAGTAAACATAACACAATCGCAATAAAGCTTAAACTAAGTTTTTTTACCATAAAATTGCAGTTTATTAAAGGGCAAAGATAATTAAACAACCTCAAAAAACAATAAAATCGCAAGTTTTTTTAATAAATAGTTTTATTCTCTAATTTTTATTTATATCTTTGCAGGCCGTAAAATTAGGTAAAATCATTAAAAAATAAAACAATTTAGGAATGGCTTTAATAGGTACAATTAGAAAAAAAGCAGGAGTATTAGTAGTTGCTATTATTGCGTTAGCAATTTTGTCGTTTATTTTTACAGACTTGTTCTCTAACAGAGACCCTCGTCCAACAAAAATAGCATCAGTGAATGGAATGGATATCTCTTTCCAAGAGTTTGAAACTGCTAGCACTAATGCAGAAGAAAACATGAAACAACAATACAATGTTGCTTCTCTTTCAAATGAACAAACTTTTGTTGCAAAACAACAAGCATATCAAGGTTTAGTTGCAGAAAAGTTATTAAGACAAGAATGTGAAAGCATAGGACTTTCTGTTTCAGAAGCAGAAATGAATGATATGTTTTTCGGAACATTTATTCACCCTATGGTAAGACAAAACTTTGCAGATCCTTCAACAGGTCAATACAATCCGCAAGTTGTTAAGCAGTATATTGCACAATTTGATAAATTACCTGTAGAACAAAAAGCACAATGGACAAACTTTGAAAGTTACGTTAAAGAATCTCGTTTACAAGAAAAATACAACTCTCTTGTAATAAGTAGTTTTTATATGCCTACTAAGATTGCAGAGCACATGAGCGAAGTTTCAAATAAAGTTGTAGATGCTCGTTATGCAGTATTGCCTTTCTCTTCTGTTGAAGACAACGCAATCAAAGTTACAGAAGAAGATTACAAAAAGTATTACGACCAACATAAAAACGAATACACATTATACGAAAACCTAAGAGATGTTGAATTTATTAAGTTTGCTGTGCTTCCTTCACCTGAAGATGTAAAAGCAATAAACGATTCAGTTCAAAAAACATTTATTGATTTCCAAGCATTAGAAGCATCAGAAGTAGCAAGTTTCGTTACAATATCTTCAGATAGAGTATATGATAGTTTATACTATAAGAAAGATGCGTTAAAAGGAATATTTGCAGATTCATTACTTGCAGGCAAAACAATAGGAAGTTTCATTGCACCATTCCAACAAGGACAAAATTGGGTAATGGCAAAAATTACAGATATTCAACAAAGACCAGACTCAGTTCGTTTCTCTCAAATACTTGTACTAAACAACAAAGCAGGAAAAGATTTCAAAGAAACACCAGAACAAGCAAAAGCTTTAGTAGATAGTTTATTAAACGTATTTAAAGCGAACCCAGCAGAATTTGAATCATCAGTTGCAAAATATTCAGATGACCCTGAAGCAAAAAGTAATTTTGGTGATTCAGGTTGGATGTTAGATGGACAATTACAATCTGATTTATTTAATAAATTAAAAGAAAGCAAAGAAGGTGATGTGTTTATCTATGATTTACCAAATCAATTAGGACACTATCTAATCAAACTTAAAGAAAAAACAGCACCAGTTGAAAAATTACAATTAGCAACAATAGTGATGGGAGTTAGAGCGAGCGACAATACAGTAAACCAAATAAGAGATAAAGCAAACATTTTACTTGGTTCAGCAAAAACACTTGCAGAAATGAAAGCCCAAGCACAAAAACAAAACCTAAATATCCTTACATCAACTGTTAGAGAAATGGATTATCAACTTAACGGAACACCATATTGCAGAGAAATTATCCGTTGGGCATTTGATGAAAAGACAGAATTAAACGCAGTAGCGCCAGAGGTATATGAATTGACAGATATGTTCCTTGTAGTAGCCTTAAAAGACAAAAAGGAACAAGGAGTTATGACATTGGAACAAGTAAAACCTTATATCGAATCACAAGTTAAGATGGAGAAAAAAGCAGAAATCTTAATGGAAAAGGCAAATAAATTGTTAGCAACAAATAAAACAATAGAAAACTTTGCAACAGCAGCAAACGTAGCAGTTGATTCAGCAATGGCAGTTGATTTTGCAAGTCCATATTTTGCAGCTGCAGGTCCAGAAATGAGAGTGATAGGAAGTCTATCTTCTGCAAGCAAAACAGGATTACAAAAACCAGTAAAAGGATTTAATGGAATATATGTTTTGAATGTAGATAGACAATACACTCGCCCTACAAAAGAAGATCCAAAACTAATTCAACAACAATTTAAAACAAAATCGTATCAAAAAGCACAAATGATAATGCAAGCGCTACAAATGGAAGCAGATATAAAGAATCACTTTACATTCTTCTATTAGTAGATAGTAAAACAATAGCAAAAAAAAAGAGCCTCTCTTTTAAAGAGTGGCTCTTTTTTTACTTTGAAATAATAAAATAAAACAAGGAATGAAAAAAATATTTCTTTTTATGAAGAATATTTTGGAAAATTTTGACAACATAGAAACAATAGAGTAATCAATATTCTTATAAATTAAATGATTTTTTTCTATCTTTGCATAAAAGATTCTAATAAATGAGCAAAGAAAAAGCAACGACTACGCCTTTAATGAAACAATATAATGAGTTAAAGGCTCAACATCCTGATACGATCCTATTATTCAGAGTAGGGGATTTTTATGAAACCTTTGGCAGTGATGCGATTGAGACTTCAAAAATTTTAAATATTACTCTAACTAAAAGAGGTGGTGGAGATGATAATCCTTTGGCAGGATTTCCTCATCATGCTATTGATACTTATCTGCCAAAATTTTTAAGAGAAGGTAAAAAGGTTGCAATATGTGAACAATTGGAAGATCCAAAATCTGTAAAAGGATTAGTAAAGCGTGGAATTATTGAAATTGCTACGCCATCGCTTTCCTATTCTGAGCAAACTATGCAAGGTGATAGAAATAATTTTCTTGCATCTATTCACTATACAAATTCGAATATAGGAGTTGCTTTTCTTGATCTTTCAACCGGGGAATTCTTAGTGAGTGAAGGTAGTTTGCAAGATGTGGATAAAATTATCCGTTCTTTTGCTCCTAAGGAAATAATCGTACAAAAGAAATTTTTAAGAGATTTAGAAGCCTCTAACTTCAATGTTAAAAGTATAAAAACCTATGAAGATTGGGTGTTTACAAAAGACTTTGCTTATGAGATACTTAATAATCAATTCTCTACTTTGAGTTTGAAAGGCTTTGGCGTAGAAAAAATGGAGAATTCAATTATTGCGGCAGGTGCAATAATGAATTATCTTAAAGAAACTATGCATAATGAGTTAAATCACATTTGTAGCATAAAGAAGATAGACAATAACAATTTTATGTGGTTAGATGGATTCACTATAAAGAATCTTGAACTGATTTATGCGCATAATGGTACTTCTCTTTTTGATATTCTCAATCATTGTTCTACTCACATGGGAAGCCGACTTTTGCAACGCTGGATAGTTTTGCCTCTTATAGATAAAGAACAAATTGATTGGCGATTAGATATAGTTGAAAGTTTTTTGCAAAACGCTGATTTAGCTCAGCAAATGAGTGATTCCTTAAACTCAATTGGCGATTTAGAACGCTTAGTCTCTAAAATAGCGATGATGAGGGTACAACCAAACGAATTATACGCTCTTATCAATATTTTAAAAGAAATCTTCTCAATAAAAGATAGCTTTTCATCTTCGCAATCTCCTCGTTTGCAACAATTATCGCAAGATTTGATAATTTGTAATGATTTGGTAGAACTTCTAACAAAGTATATATCTCCTTCGGCTCCTAATAATATTTCAAAAGGTGGTGCGATAGCTTTTGGAGTTGATGAAGAATTGGATTATTACAGAAGAATAAGTACAGATGCAAAAGAACTAATCAATGATATTCTTAAACGAGAGATAGAAGCAACAGGAATTACTTCCTTAAAGATAAGTTATAACAATGTATTTGGCTATTATTTAGAAGTAACTAATACACACAAGGACAAAGTTCCTGAAAGCTGGATAAGGAAACAAACCCTTACTAATGCGGAACGCTATATTACAGAGGAATTAAAAGACTTAGAAACAAAAATACTTAATGCGGCTGAATTTATATCAAGGAAAGAATCTGCAATATATTCTAATTTGCTCGAACAACTTAAAAAATGGATAGAACCACTACAAAGAAATGCAAATATACTTTCACAAATAGATTGTCTTGTTTCGTTTGCAATTGTTGCAAAGCATAATAAATATACCAAACCGCAGATTACACAAGATTATATCTTAAATATAACAGAGGGAAGACACCCTGTAATAGAAAAAACCTTACCAATAGGTACTCAATATATTTCAAATGATGTTTATTTAGACAAAGACAACTCGCAAATAGCAATAATTACAGGTCCAAATATGTCGGGAAAGAGCGCTTATCTAAGACAAACAGCACTCATTGTTTTAATGGCACAAATAGGTTGTTATGTTCCTGCACTAAATGCACAAATTGGAATAATAGATAAAATATTTACAAGAGTAGGGGCAAGTGATAACCTTTCAGCAGGAGAAAGTACTTTTATGGTTGAAATGAATGAAACAGCATGTATTCTAAACAATCTTTCTTCTCGTAGTTTAGTGCTTTTAGATGAAATAGGTAGAGGAACATCTACATACGATGGTGTCTCTATTGCTTGGGCTATTGGGAAATATCTACATGATAGCAAACTTTGTCCCAAAACGCTTTTTGCAACTCACTATCACGAACTAACAGTTTTAGAAGAGAAATTTCCAAGAGTAAAAAATCTTCATATCAAAGTAAGAGAACAAGGTAAAAAAGTAATCTTTTTGAGAAAAATAGCAGAAGGGTGTTCCCAAAAAAGTTTCGGAATCCACGTTGCAAGACTTGCAGGAATGCCGAAAGAGGTGCTAAAAACATCAGAAGAAATGCTTGAAGTTTTAGAAAACAACTCGCAAACTACTCAATCTATACAAGAAACCATAAAAACTCAAGAAAAAGAAAAATCAATGCAATTAAGTTTCATACAACTTGAAGATCCGTTGCTATTACAGCTAAAAGATGATATACTTTCCACAGATATTGATAATTTAACACCTGTGGAATGTCTTGTAAAACTGCACGATATTAAAAAAATGTTAGAAAAAGTTTAAAATAATTTTGGTGTTATAAAAAAATGTTATATCTTTGCAGACGCAAATCAGGCGGAAATAGCTCAGTTGGTAGAGCACAACCTTGCCAAGGTTGGGGTCGCGAGTTCGAGTCTCGTTTTCCGCTCAAAGTTTTCTGATTTCACAGTAGTGTTTCAGAAAACTTTTTTTATTGCTCAAAACCTAAAGTGAATTTATTGTATGAATATTTACGCTAGATATTTTGATAGAGACATACTCGTATATAATATTGAAGAGTTGATTGATTTTTTGTCTTCAATTTCTGAGATAAATGTCACAGATGAATTGATAAGTGATATCACTGCATACATAAATGGTGATATGCCTTACCCCAAGCGTTATAAAATAAGACCTAGGGTTTATTTTATTTTGATTAAAACGATAGCAAATAGCTTGGAAGAATTTAAAGCAAATAGAAAAAACAGTTCATTGTCTAACGAGGATACAAATAATTTATCGGACAAGGATATCAAGACAAATTTACTTTCAGAAGAATTGTTCGGATGGTATAAAGGTGAAATTAATTTTAAAAGAGTTATCCAAATACCAGGCACAAATAAATTTCAGTACCAAGATACAACTTTTTCTGCATATGTGAAGGCAAATAGTGGTCTGGATTGTTACACAAGAATCGCAAATTATTTAAAAGGAAGAGAAGATGTTGATCCAAGAAGTCAATTCCCTTCTGCAAAGGGTGGTAGTTTTAAGTTTGTTTTTTTAAAATCTGTGCCCAATAACCAACAATAAGCCTTAATTTACGAATACAAGGTTCAATTATAGATAGAACTATATTGTTCAATCAGAGAGAATAGCTTGCCATAGAAAAAATGGTAAGCTATTTTTATGTACT
>CALGEC010000008.1 GCA_937881815.1 uncultured Bacteroidales bacterium | reverse complement strand
AAATCATATTGATGTTTATATATTTCAGTTTTAGTATTTTCTTTATCCTTAATAGCTTCTCTCAAACTATCTATTTCAGTGTTTAAACGATAGATATTTTCTTCGTAATTATCATAAGATTTAATCAAATTATTAACTTCTTCAAATTTCGTAAGTATTAACTTATCTACTGACTCTTCGGCACCCATAATTAAAATATTTTAAATAGTCTAATACTTTTTTTATATGCAGTTCTTGTATTTTCTCTTAGTATTCCAAGTAGTTTAGAATGCTTTTCAGTTCCTTTGCTATATGTTTCTTTAATATAAGCTTTATGTTTCCAATGTGCTCTCTTTTCTAAATACAGATATTTAGGAATAGATTGATTATGTTTTTTTAAATAATTATAATAAAAGTTACTCATAATAAAAAAGGTTCTTGGCGGTTAAGGTTTTAATTTTTCTTCTAATTTTTCTTCTATATTACAGACGAAATCAAAAAATTTATCAATGCTTTTTTTTGATTTCTCTTTTTTCAAAAAAAGAATATAAAAACAAAAAAATATTGCAAAAGGAATCATTAAGACCTCGAAAGATAAATAAAGTAACACTCGGAATATATAAAACAGAAACCGCAATACTTTTTTTAATGATTTATTCTTTTTTTTCATAGTTTTTAAGTTTACTCGGCAAAATTAAATACTAAACTTTGCGAAAAACGAGTTTTTTAACCACTTTTTTTTGAGAAAACCGAAAATGTGGTAACTGTGGTAACTTTTGTGGTAACTTTATTTATTTATCTTACCACAAATAAATAAAAGAATATCAAATATTTAATATAAAAATGTGGTAAGATGAAAGAAAAAAAATCAAAAAAAATAATTTAAGTTTTTGGATTAAACACAAAATAATAAATATCTATAAATCAAACAAATAAGTAAAAATAAATATACCAATAATTTATATATTTATACAAAATATCTTACCACCTTACCACAAAACTTGTAAATACTTAGAAAATAATATTTTATGTATAGCAATTATCTTACCACACATATTGTTTTTTTTGAATAAACTTTGTAATTTTGCAAAATCAAACCCCAAAAAATAAAAAAAAATGAAAAAAGTATTAAAAAAACTCTGCTTTATAGCAGTTTTATTATCTGTTTTTTCTGCTTGTGAAGAAAAACCTACTGAATTTGAATATAGTATTTATAATTCTTTTGAAAATATAAATGCTTACGGAAGAGAAGTTATTATTGATATGGTAAATTGTATTGAACTTGATGAAAGCAATATCATTCTAAACAAAAGAGAAATAGGAGAAATGCAATATCAAGACAAGAAAACATTTACTGTATCTTCTGTTGTATCTTCTGTGTATGTAATATATCGTTATAGAGAAATGAACCAATCAGGAACACCTCACGATATGATATACTTAAAAACTAATATTTATAATCTTAATGAAAATGTTTCTGATATAAAATTAGGTTATGATAATTTAATAACAGAAGATGAATTTTATAATTTGATAAACAATAACTAAAAAAAAAGCGAGCGAAAAACTCGCTTTTTCTGTTATAAACAATTTACTTTTCTGTATTTTTCCTCCATATTTTCTGTAATATGTCTTCCATATCTTTCAAGCATTTGTATAGATTCGTGTCCAGTATGTAATCGCACTTCATTAGGTGTCAAATTCTTATTCTCTAATAGTTTTGTTATTCCTGTATGCCGTAATCCGTACAATAAACATTCTTTTGGCAGATTAAGTTCTTCTTTTATTTTATTCCATTTAACAGTAGAAGTATTTGGATAGGCTATTTGTTGTTTACTCGGCTTAAAATCTTCGCCAAACAAATACATATCTTTATTAAGTGTTTTTATTTTTTGCCAAAACCTTTGTGTTTTATTCCACATCTCCAAAGGAATTACAATAATTCGTTTTTTGTGATTTTTCGTTTTTTCTCCTCCAATAACAATTTTCTTATTTTCAAAATCAATATTATTTACTTGTAATCTCTGTATCTCAATAGGTCTCAAAAAACAAGAAAAAACTAATTGGGTGAAAACATAGAAATCAAAATCATTTTTTTCTAAATAATCGGCTATTTTCCTTAATTCAGCATCTGTATATATTTTTCTTTCTGTGTATTCTGTATTTTTAATTTTCTTAATATTTTCTGCAATGTTTTTCTTTATTTTTTCCTCTTCAAATGCCCAAGCAAACATTTTCTTAATGAAAGAAATATTGTTGTTTAAAGATGTAATTTTAATGCCTTTTCTCTTCCTGTTATTTATATATTCTTCAATATCGGATTTTTTCCATACATTAACATTTGTTTTCATTAGTTTTTTTTCTTCGATATAATTTATAAACTGATTCATATACGAATTATAAGCATTAGCTGTATTCGATTCTTTACCTAATTTCTCTTCATAATATGATGTGTATGTATTTATCAACATTTCAAAAGTTACTCCAACATTAGAAGATTCTATAAAATTATTACTAACAAAATTTAGGTTCCAAAGTTTTGCCGTAATTGGTTTAATTATAGTTTCTGTTATAATTTGTTCCGCTTCTGTTGCATTTTTGTGCCACTTCCTGATGTGTTCTACTCTTATTGTTATTCTTGTTGCTTTTCCGTTACGAATTTCGTAATAAACGACTCTCCAACCGCTTTTTGATTTTACCAATCTCGGTGGTTTTGATGTTAATTGTGTCTTCATTTCTTTTATTTTTTATTTTTATTTTGTTGCATTTTTGTTGCACTTTTAAAACATTTTTGCAATAAACATTTGACACTCAATAAGGTTTAACATTTTAAATATTATTTCTTTGTAATAATATTTGTTTTGTTCAAAAAATAAAGTGTTGTATTTCAACACTTTGTTTTCTTTTTACAAAAAATAATTTTTTGCGTTTTGTTGCAAATTTGTTGCGTTTTGTTGCAGTAGAATAATATTACTGCTTTTTTTGTTTGTCGTAAGAGCGTCTTTCGTGTTTACTTTGCATCTACAAAAATACAAAAAAAAATCATTATGCAAAGAAATTTTAAAAAAGAGTACGAATTTTTGACCAAAACACACAAAAGACTATTTAAATATCGAATAAAACAATTCTTTATTTTTAGTTCTGATGTTTATTTTTATCGAATCATAAACGGCGAAATTAAACTCAATGGAATACAGGAGCAGTACATATTGCAAGAATTGTATTATTTCCACGACATTCAACGCAGATGCGGAAAAGCATTCCTTGAAATTGAAATAGAAAACGAAAAATTTCCCGAATTATGTTAAATCGAAGAGATTATCAACGCTTGTACATTATTAAGAGTTCTTCTGATGCTTTGTTTGACTCTATTATTGATAATCTTAATTCTTTAATTAAGTATAGCAATAGAGATAGAGAGGTATTTTTCAATTTGAAAACTAAAACAATAAATTTGTTTAAAACTCTTGATGCTATTCTGCCATTTGAAACTTATGAAATCTCTATAATAGATAAAGTATTTGCAATTCAATGTGCTTATTATCTTGAAAATAGTTTTGGCTCTTCTGACATTGCATTAGAATTATCTCGTATTCTTGATAAGAATATTACATTATTTGATGATTATTCTATTACAGATAAATACTATCAAAAAAAAATACAGTTCTGTGATTATCTCTTTGAACAATATCTTAAATCTGATAAAAGTACTAATACACTTAATGTTTTTCTAAAAACTATAAGAAGTATAGTTGAAGATTTTACAGATAAACCTTATTTATACGTGGAACATTATGAACGAAAAGCAAAAGAAAGAATTGAAAGAAATTCTGTTAAAACAGATAGAGGAAGTTAAATCAGGTTTATTTTTAGATGATTTTTTAAATGAAATAGAATTTCATTTAGAAAAATGCTGGTCCTTTAAGGAAATTAGTAAGTCTGAAAAACAAAAAAAATATTTGCTTATTAGAGCAAAACAACTTAATACAATCCACCAAAATTTATTGGAGCTTCAAAAAATTATTGATTTTATGACAAGCGAAACTGTTTTTATTCAATGTAAAATCATACCTAACTTAAATAATGTTTTAAGTAATTTTAATACTTGTAAAGAACGGTCTGCACTAACAGGAAATGTTGAATTGCATAGAAAATTAGTTCATATAGATGCTATTCCTAAACAATATATTGAGGAATACAGATTGGCAACTGAACTTACTAATAATTGATATTATGGAATCAAACGAAAATAAAGAAATTAAAGTTGTACAGAAAAATCCTGTGTTTGATTACATTCGTACTTATATCTCTTATTTTATGGAGTTGCGTTATAATGAAATTAAACAACAACTTGAATATAGGAGTTTTAATAAAAATGAATTTGAGAATTTTACAGATAAAGTTACAAATTCATTGTATATAAAAATGAAATCAGACAATACTTTTAAATTTAGTAAATCAGATTTAGAAATTTATTTAAATAGTGAAGAAATCCCTTACTATAATCCTTATAAGGCTTATTTTGAGAGTTTACCCGAATGGGACGGTGTGGATTATATAAAGGAACTATCTGAATATATCAGAGTAGAAGAAAGTCAGGGATATTATTTCTTTGTCCAACTTAAAAAATGGTTAGTTAGAACTATAAAATGTGCATTAGAGCCTAAGTATTTTAATAAGCAAATGTTAGTATTTGTTGGAGAAGAACAGAATACAGGTAAAACGACTTTTTGCCGTTGGCTTTGTCCTCCTCTATTACAAGAATATTATACCGAAGAAATAGCACAAGGGAAAGATGAGTATATACAGTTAGCAAGTAATTTTATAGTTGTTTATGATGAATTAGTAAAATTAAATAAAAGTGGATTAGAAGATATAAAAGCTATATTTACAAAGACACAAATGAAGTATCGACCTCCTTACGCAAAAACAGAACAAACCTTTTTTAGAACTTGTAGTTTTATTGGAAATACTAATCAGACACAATTTCTTTCAGATGAAACAGGTTCTATCAGATTTCTTTCTTTTTTGTTGAAATCAATCAATTTTAACTATTCTAAATATTGCGATATTAACAAAATCTATGCACAAGCTTACTATCTATATAAGTTTAACAATGATTATGAAATGACACAAGAAGAACAAACTGCGTTGAAGGAATACAATAAAAAGTTCTTTGTTATCTCAACAGAACACGATTTTATTTTGGAACATTTACATAAACCAACAAAACAAGATTACTCTGTTAATAGTACTACTGTTGTATATCAGTGGAGTGCTGGTCAAATCTTACAATTCTTACAAGATTGTAACACTAATATTAAACTAAACGCAATAATGTTAGGAAAATCGTTGAAATTCTTAGATTTTGAGAAAAGAAAGGTGAGAAATAAAAATTCAACTTTATATGTTTATGAACTTTGCCTTAACAATCCTAATATTTTTGTTAGAGCGAGTTTAAAAGAATGTTTTTTAAAAAAATAAATAGTTATGGAAAATGAAAAAACAGCCTGCACAGGTGGGGGGAAATGCCCATTAAGATACTTGTGTGAATATTTTAGAAATCACGAAGAACGAAAAACAAAGCGTTACTTTATGGCTGATTTTGATGCAGAAAAAGGAAAGTGTATAAACTATAAACAATTAAAATAACCAACAAACATTGTTTTAGAAATGGAAATAAAAGGCAAAGTCCATTGTTTCTTTGAACAAAGTGGAACGTTTAAGAACGAGTTTATAAAATTAAGCATTCCAGCAGAGGACTATGATATTCAAAATAATTTTGGCGAGACAAATAATGTTGTTGATTTGTTTAACGAAATAAAAGAAGCATACGAAAATAAGCCGAGTATCTTTGATAATATTAAGAGAGAGGATTTAATTATGGCGTTTTTCCCTTGTACTTACTTTTCTTGTATGAGCCAAATGGCAATTTCTTTTAATTATCGCAATTATAAGAAATTATCTATTAAAGAAAAAACAGATAAAATATTGCAACGTTCACAGAATAGAGAATACTTTTTTCGATAGCTGTTAAACTGATTTCAATATGTATGCAAAGAGGTTTGCGTATGATAATGGAGAATCCTTATTCTCAGCAGACTTTTCTTAAAACAAACTTTATTCTCCCACCTACCTTTGTTGATACTGATAGAACACGAAGAGGCGATTATTATGTTAAGCCTACGGCTTATTGGTTCGTTAATTGCGAAAACACAAATGGGTTTACTCTACAAAAAGACAAAGAGAAAAAAGCTATTATAAAAGCGAGACCAGGGAAGCAAGCAGGGATATGCAGTCAAGAACGTTCAATGATTTCTACTGATCATGCGAGAAATTTTATATGCGACTTAATTATAGATAAAAAACAATAACATTTAAATTAAAAATAAAAACTATAAACAATTAAAATAAAAGATTATGAGACAGTACGAATTGACAGCATTT
>CALGEC010000007.1 GCA_937881815.1 uncultured Bacteroidales bacterium | reverse complement strand
AAGACATAATCGTTTTGGTCAAAGCATACAGAAAAGGTTAGTGCAGAATTTTGAATCAAATTCACCTTTACGCCAAAGGAAGATAGCTCCGAGAATATATTTGCAAGGTTTTCTTCTACTATAAAGGAGAAATCCTTTGCCGAAACTGAAAGCAAGGTTTGTTTGTCTTTGAAAATATAGTTTGGCACTAAGGGTTTGACTTCTTCGGCGTGCGTTATCACCGTGCCTTCTTTCTCTGGGTTTAGAAAACTCTTTACATAAAGTGGTATTGCTTTGTTTTCAAGTGGTTTTATTGTCTTTGGGTGAATCACTGAGGCTCCATAGTAACTCAATTCTATGGCTTCACGATATGGAACTTGCTCTAATTTCTTTGCATCGGGCATTCTCTTTGGGTCTGCCGACATTAAGCCCTCTACATCTTTCCAAATCGTTAGTGAAGTGGCGTCAAGACAGTATGCAAGTATTGCAGCAGAATAGTCAGAGCCTTCTCTGCCGAGCGTTGTTGTGTATCCCTCGCGTGTAGAGCCTAAGAAACCTTGTGTAAGCACTAAGTCGGTTTCAAGAAACAGGGTATCTAATTTTTCTTTTACTTCTTTTTCGGTTTTTTTCCAATCTACTTGTGCTCCACGATAAGAGTTGTCGGTTTTTATCAATTCTTGTGCTGCTACAAGTCTGTGATTTATGTCAAGGCTTGTCATATATAGCGAAAGAATTGCAGTAGATATTCTCTCGCCGTAGGAAACTATGCTATCGTAAAGAAAGTCGTAGTCCTTAGGATTAAGACTTAGTAGGTTTTGTTTTAGTTCTAAGAAAATATCTTCAAGCATCGCAAGTGCTATATCAAGGGCTGAGGTGTTGGCAAATAGTTCTTTTACTATATTTGTGTGATATGCTTTTATGTAGTCAAATTCTTCTTGATTGAATCGTGTGAATCTATACCATAAATCAACGATTTTTTCTAAGGAATTAGTGGTTTTGCCCATTGCGGAAACGACTACTATTCTTGTTTTTTCGTCTAATTGCAATATTGATATGACATTCTTTATTGAAGCGGCACTATTGACCGATGCTCCACCGAACTTTTCTATGAAAATCTCTCTCATAAGAATTATATTTATGATTTCAATGAGCAAAAGTAAACAAAAATGAGGATTTCTATTGAGTTTTTTCAAAAAAAGCGTAACTTTGCCACAAAAATACAAAGAAAAAATAATGAAAAACAATCATAGCAACAAATCACACGGTCTTTGGAGTGCGAGTTTCTCTACAACGCTTAGCATTTCCTTAGTAATGTTTCTTCTCGGCTTTATATTCCTTTTTATTTATCACGCCTACAATGTGTCAAACGAGATAAAAGAGCAAGTATCCTTTACGGTGTATCTTAATTCAGGTGCTTCAATCGAAGATGCTTTGGCTTTGGAGAAAGAAATTCAACTTAACTCTAAGGTAAAGTCCACAAAATATATTTCTCCCGAAGAAGCGGCTCAAATGATGAATAAGATAATGGGCGATAATCACCTTATGGTTTTAGATAGCGTTAATCCATATCAAGCATCTATTGAGGTAAACCTAAAAGCTCAATCATTGAACATTACACAAATAAGACAATTTATTTTAAGTGTTGAATCTAAAGACATAGTTGATGTTGTGGATTATCGACATGACTTAATTACCGATATAAATAATGTGATTTATAATATAAGTGCTTTTATATTTGTATTATTCCTTTGTTTGCTATTCATCGCAATTACTCTTATCAATCACACTATCAGACTTTCTATTAGCAATAAGCGTTTGCAAATTCGTTCTATGGAATTGATTGGAGCAAAAGCAAGTTTCATAAGACGTCCTTTTATTGCTAAGGGATTTATGCTTGGATTGATTGGTAGCATTGTTGCAGATTTGTTTTTGGCAGGCGTTGTATTTTGGGCGTATTCAAGCATTGGTGGATTAAATCTTTTAGACCACGTAAAAATCTATGCAATAATTGGAATAAGTATTATAATCCTTGGAACGCTTCTTACACTTATTTTCACAAGTCGCTCGATTAGAAAAAATATGAATTTAAAAAGCAGTAAACTTTACAGATAACAATAAAAGAAATGAAAGATAATACAGAAGAGAAACAAGGTTTTGCATTTGGAAAGCAAAACTACATTTGGATGATTATAGGCGTAGTGGTTTTAATCTTAGGATACATTCTTCTTTCTGGCGGAGGAAGCGAAAATCCTGATGAATTTAATTATGCTCTTTTTAATACAAGACGTTTAGTCATTGCCCCTATTTTAATTGTTGGAGGTTTGGTAATAGAGGTGTATGCCATAATGAAAAAATCCAAATAATTAGAAAATGGAAATCTTTGAAGCAATCATTATAGCAATAGTTGAAGGTCTTACAGAGTTTCTTCCCGTTTCGTCAACAGGGCACATGATTATCACACAAGGTGTTTTAGGTATGGAAAGCACCGATTTTGTAAAACTATTCACTATTTGCATTCAGTTTGGTGCTATTTTGTCTGTACTTGTCATTTATTGGAAGAGATTTTTTCAAACAATGAATTTCTATTGGAAACTCTTAGTGGCTTTTCTTCCTGCTGCAATAATAGGTTTCTTAGCAGGAGATTTGATAGACTCTGTTTTGGAAAACGTTTGGGTAGTTTCCATTATGTTAATCATAGGAGGAGTGTTTATGCTCTTTGTTGATAAATGGTTTAACAAACCCTCACAAGACCAAACTATTACTTACAAAAAGAGTTTCTTTATTGGATTAGCTCAATGTATTGCTATGATTCCGGGAGTGAGTCGTTCTATGGCGACAATCGTTGGAGGGATGAGTCAAAAGCTTTCAAGAGAAACCGCAGCCGAGTTTTCGTTCTTCCTTGCCGTTCCTACAATGCTTGCAGCCTCAGGATACAAACTTCTAAAAGCAATATTAGAGCCTGGAGGCGTGCAAATGCTAACAGATAACATAGTTCCGTTGATTGTAGGTAATGTTGTGGCTTTCATTGTTGCAATATTGGCAATTAAATTCTTTATAAGTTTCCTCACAAAACACGGATTTAAAGCCTTTGGTTATTATAGAATTATAATAGGTGCTTTAATAATTGTCTTAATGCTTTGTGGGGTTAATCTTTCAGTTGCATAAATAGATGATAGACTTAGAAAAAGGAGGTGTAATCCTTGTAAACAAACCTTACGAATGGACTTCGTTTCAAGCAGTCAATAAGATAAAAGTGCGATTAAAACATTACTTTCAAGCAAAGAAAGTAAAAATAGGACATGCCGGCACATTAGATCCCTTAGCGACAGGTTTGCTAATAGTATGCGTTGGAAAATTCACAAAAAAGATTGAAGAATATCAAGCACAAGAAAAAGAATACACAGGAACCTTTTATTTAGGAGCCACAACCCCTTGTTTTGATAAAGAAAAAGAGATTGACAACTACTATCCTACCGATCACATAACACAAGAGGCTATTTACAAAGCAGCAGAGGCTTTCTTGGGAGAACAAGAGCAAATTCCGCCAATGTTTTCTGCCCTAAAAGTAAATGGAGTCAGAGCCTACGAATTTGCAAGAGAGAATAAAGAAATAGAACTCAAATCAAGAAAAATCACAATCAAAGAATTTGAAATCACACGCATAGACTTGCCCGAAGTAGATTTTAGAATAGTTTGTTCAAAAGGCACCTACATAAGAAGTATCGCAAGAGACTTTGGTTTTTACCTTAATTCCGGAGCCTATCTCACAGCCCTATGCCGCACAAGAATAGGCGACTACAAACTAACCGAAGCCCAAACAATCCAAGACATTATTTCCGAATACGAAAACAAAGAATAAGAAAAACAAAAAGAGTGCAACATTAAGTTACACTCTTTTTTCTATAAACTATTGTTTAATTTAAATTTTTTAAATTATTTTACTTCTTCAAAATCTGCATCAGTCACTTCTCCATCTTGATCGTTTGATGAATTGTTTGATTGATTTTGTGCTTGTTCTTGTTGTGCTCCGCCTTGTTGTGAATACATATCTGCTGAGGCTGCTTGGAATACTGTGTTTAGTTTTTCACTTGCTGCGTCTATTGCAGAGATGTTTCTTGTTGCGTGTGCGTCTTTCAATTCTTTTAATGCACTTTCTATTTCAGACTTTTTGTCAGCAGGTAATTTATCGCCGTTTTCTTTCAATGCTTTTTCTACTTGGAATATCATTGCATCTGCTCCGTTGATTTTATCTGCTTCTTCTTTCAATTTCTTGTCGGCTTCTGCATTTGCTTCTGCTTCTGCTTTCATTCTCTTGATTTCATCTTCGCTCAATCCGCTTGATGCTTCTATTCTTATTGATTGTTGTTTTTGTGTTGCTTTGTCCATTGCAGATACATTCAAGATTCCGTTTGCGTCAATGTCGAATGTAACTTCAATTTGTGGCACTCCTCTTTGTGCAGGTGGTATTCCGTCTAAGATAAATCTACCTATTGTTTTGTTATCTGTTGCTCTTGTTCTTTCTCCTTGAAGAACGTGGATTTCAACTGATGGTTGATTGTCTTGTGCTGTTGAGAATACTTGTGATTTCTTTGTAGGTATTGTTGTGTTTGCATCAATTAATTTTGTCATTACTCCTCCTAAGGTTTCAATTCCTAATGAAAGTGGAGTTACGTCAAGTAATAATACGTCTTTTACTTCTCCTGTTAAAACTCCTCCTTGAATTGCTGCTCCAACTGCTACTACTTCGTCTGGGTTTACTCCTTTTGAAGGTGCTTTTCCAAAGAATTGTTCTACTATTTGTTGAATTGCTGGTATTCTTGTGCTACCTCCTACAAGGATTACTTCGTTGATTTGATTTTTGTCAAGACCTGCATCTGCTAATGCTTTTTTACAAGGTTCAATTGTTGCTTTTATCAAGTCATCACACAATTGTTCAAATTTTGCTCTTGTTAATGTACGTACCAAGTGTTGAGGAACGCCATCTATTGGCATTATATAAGGTAGGTTAATCTCTGTTGTAGTAGAAGAAGACAATTCTATTTTTGCTTTTTCTGCTGCTTCTTTCAAACGTTGTAAAGCCATAGGGTCTTTTCTTAAATCAACGTTGAAATCACTCATAAATTCTTGTGCTAACCAATCGATAATTCTTTTATCGAAGTCATCTCCTCCAAGGTGTGTGTCTCCGTTTGTTGATTTTACTTCAAATACTCCGTCTCCAAGTTCCAAAATTGAAATATCGAATGTTCCTCCTCCTAAGTCAAATACTGCGATATTAGCATCTGAATCTTTTTTATCTAATCCGTAAGCAAGGGCTGCGGCTGTTGGTTCGTTGATAATTCTTCTTACTTTCAAGCCTGCGATTTCTCCTGCTTCTTTTGTTGATTGACGTTGTGCATCATTAAAGTATGCAGGCACTGTAATAACTGCTTCTGTTACTTCTTGTCCAAGGTAATCTTCTGCTGTTTTTTTCATTTTTTGAAGAATGATTGCAGAAATTTCTTGTGGTGAATATAATCTTCCGTCTATATCTACTCTTGGAGTGTTGTTATCTCCTTTTACTACTTTGTAAGGAACGCTTGATACCTCATCTGCTACTCTATCAAATGTTTCTCCCATAAATCTTTTTATAGAATAAATAGTATTATGAGGGTTTGTGATTGCTTGACGCTTTGCAGGGTCTCCTACTTTTCTTTCTCCTGATGAAACGAATCCTACAACCGATGGAGTAGTTCTTCTTCCTTCGCTATTTGCAATTACAACTGGTTCATTTCCTTCCATTACAGACACACAACTATTTGTTGTTCCTAAGTCTATTCCAATTATTTTTCCCATGATTTATTTTTTTATTTGTTTATATTCTTGATTCTTTGTCCATATACAAACAAATTTTGTGCCAAAATAGTTCATTGACACAAAAAATGACAATTTGTCACAAACAAAAGTTAGTTTACTGACAAAAAAGTCTTAAATAAATAAAATAAAACAGCGTTTTAGAAAAATAAATCAAAGAAATAATTTACTAATTCTTTGTTTTATTGTTTTGATTTAAAGGATTTTTCTTGCAATACTTGTGCTCTACTCTTACTTTGTGTTACAATGTAAACTCCTAAGAAAACTAATACTGTGGCCAAACTTTGTTTCAAGCCAAATATTCCTAAACCCATAATAACCGAAAGAATTGTTGTAACTATTGGTTGAAGGTAATTATACATTGAAAGGGTAGTTGGACGAATGCGAGTCTGCCCTATTGGAATTAAAAGATAGGTTAAGAATGTAGCACCGAGTATTACGTAAGTTATTTTTAAGGTTATATCCCAAGTGATTTGAGAATATTCTATTGTAGAGAGATGAGAAAATGTAAAAGGTGTTGATATTATTGTACCGAAAAGAAACATCCATTTCATCAATGTTATTGGATGGTTTCTTTGAATGAGTGGTTTAAATGCTGTAAGATACAATCCGTATGAAAGACAACTTATAAAACATATCATATTTCCAATCCAAGTAGAGTTTCCTCCTGCATTTGCAGAAGAGAGAATAAGAATCAAAGCTCCGCTACAACCGACTAAAACTCCAAAAACTTTTTTTAATGTTATTGGTTCTTTAACAAAAATTGCTGAAAATATCATTGTAACAATTGGAGTTAAGCTTACAACTATAGAAGCATCAACAGGAGATGTTTTTGACAACCCATAAACGAAAGATGTTTGATTTAAGACAACTCCAAACAAAGAGGCAAGAAGAAAAAAAGGAATATCTTTTTTATTAGCCTTTGGAATTTTAAAGAGAATGGAAACTAACCAAAAGACTATCGTTGCTCCAATAAAACGAAGATAAGTTAATGCAAGTGCATCTATTTGCAAAGGCGAATTAAGAATACTTTTGGTTATAGGAGTATTTATTCCAAATATTAGATTTACTGCAAAAATTGCTAAATGTCCTATGTAGGTTTGTTTCATTTTAAATTTTGAATTTTTCATAAAAGGTGCAGACTATTTTTGTGTAAGTCTGCACCTTTTTATATTTGACATAACATATTGTTATGCTAATTGTCCCAAGTATTTTTTGTTAAAACGTTAAAAAGAATTATCAATCAATAAGCCTATATGCGTAAAACTTGTCGCATTGTAGTTGTTTGCCAAATAGGTTTATTATTGATTTCTTTTTTATCAAATAAGGCTATTTTTTGTTCCGATTTACTGATTTTATTTTGCTCTACAAACGAATCATTGTCTTGCGATGAGCCTCCGAAACCTTGTCTTCTTTCAGAAATAAGAACGTTCATTTGTCCTTTTTGAGACTGTTGAGAATCGGTAATATTGTTAGTCTTTGCTAATTTTATAGATTTAGCAATTTTCAGCCTTACAATACTTGAAGGAGTGCCTTGAACAGAGAAAGAATTGCCTATTGTGTGTGAACTAAACATACACACAACAAACAAAATCAAGAACAACGCAACCTTTTTCAGTATTTTATGTTTCATTTCTCTTTCCTTGAACTGCAAAATTATAAAAAGATTTATAAATAAACGAAGCTTTTTTTACTTTTGTTTTGCAGAAAAGAAAAAAAAGTGTAGTTTTGACAAGTTTTTTATATACATATTTATTATGAATGCTGTACTAAAATTAAATAGTAACAAATGTGTTGCTTGCTATGGTTGCGTTAGAGCTTGTCCTGTAAAGGCTATTCAAGTTAAAGACAACGATCACAAACCTCATATAGTGGAAGAAAATTGTATTGCTTGTGGAAACTGTTTGGAGGCTTGCTCCTATTCTGCAATTGAATTGATAAGCAATATAGAAATCGTTGAAGAAATCTTACATTCACAAGCAAAAGTTGCAGCAATATGCGATCCAAGTATAGCAGGCGAGTTTTCTGATGTAAGAGATTATAGGAAATTTGTCAGCATGATTAGAAAATTAGGTTTTGATTATGTTTGCGAGGTGAGTTTTGGAGTAGATTTAGTCAGCAATAAGTTTGCTAATCTTTGTAATGGCTACAAAGGCAAAAGTTATATAAGTTCTCATTGCCCGGTTAATAATATGTATATAGAAAAGTATCAACCCGATTTAGTAAACAACCTATCCCCTATTGTACCTCCTGCAATTGCTTGTTGCTCTGTTGTAAAAAAAATGTATGGTGAAGATATAAAAGTAGTAAACATAACACCTTGCTTAGGATTGAAAAAAGACAACAACAGATATGAAAAAGGAGCTAAATTAGATGCTTTTTTATCTTTCCTTGAACTAAGAGAATTGTTTGAAAAATATAAAATAAAAGAAGAATCTGTTGAATTTTCAGAATTTGATGCACCACACGGCTACAAAGGTTCTTTATATCCTATATCGGAAGGCTTTGTTGAGGCCTGCGGTCTTTCGTGTTCACCTTCCGACAATCACATTCTAAGCGTTGAGGGGAAAAAAGACGCAATAGATGTATTGAAACAATTTGCAAAACACGGAAACGAATTTAACACTCACTTCAATATCTATTTTTGTAAAGGCTGTTTAATGGCTCACGGTTGCTCTAAGGGAGAGAAATTCCTAAGACACAACTTAGTTTTAAAATATGCCGACAAAAAAATCAACACCTTGGACAAAGAAGAATGGAATAAACATTTGAATCAATTTGAAAACATATCGGACTTAGTTGCTTTCTACAAGAATAACGACAAAACACTACCTACTCCTAACGAAGAAAAAATTGAACAAGCCTTTGTAGAATTAGGAAAGCAATTTGCAGGAAGAAACATAGACTGTAAGGCGTGTGGATATGAGACTTGTCAAGATTTAGCAACAGCTATCGCACAAGGAATCGCCTCTGCCGATATGTGTTTTTCGTTTGCAAGGAAAGATTCAAGAATATCTAACGACAAACTAAAACTTGCAAAATCAGAACTAATAGACTTGCAAAATAAATACAACATTTTAGAAGAGAATTTAAACATTCAACTTCTCAATAATCACGAATTAACTTCTTCTTTAAGTTCTTTGATTCATCATATCAATCCCGGAATTGCAATTGTGAACGCAGATTTAAAAATAACCGATTCAAACAGTGGATTTATCGATATTTTAGGAGAAGATGCAAAAGAAATTGACGAAATTATCCCAGGATTGATTGGAGCAAACGCCAAATCTTTGCTTCCAGAAGAGATTTTCTTACAATTAGAATATGTCTTAAAAAACTCACAAGACATAATGAACAAAGATTTCGATTATAACGGAAGATTTATCAATGTTTCAATATTCTCACTTGTAGAAAACAAATCCGTTTGCATAATATTCAGAAATCTTTACAACGAAGAAGAGCGTCCAGAAGAAATAATCCACAGGGTAAATGACGTAATAAAAGAAAATCTTCTTCAAGTCCAACAAATAGGCTTCATTCTCGGAGAAGGAGCAGCAAAAACCGAAAAAATGCTTAACTCAATTATCAAAACCTATAAAGAACAAATAGGACAAAAGTAAAGACTAAATTTAGGTGATATGAATAATAAAGAATCTATAAAACTTTTTGAAGAAAAGAAAGTTAGAACAATTTGGGACGAAGAACAAGAAAAATGGTATTTTTCAATAGTAGATGTAGTAGAGATTTTGACTGAAAGTAAAAATTATCAAACTGCAAGAAATTATTGGAAAGTTCTTAAAACTCGTTTAATAGCAGAAGGCAACGAAACGGTTACAAATTGTAACCAGTTCAAAATGCGTGCTGCAGATGGAAAGATGAGAAAAACTGATGTCGCAGATACAGAACAATTGTTTCGTATTATTCAATCTATCCCTTCACCAAAAGCAGAGCCGTTTAAACAATGGATGGCACAAGTTGCAAGCCAACGTTTAGACCAAATGCAAGATCCCGAACTTTCTATTGAGCAAGCAATGATAGACTATAAACGTTTAGGATATTCTGATGCTTGGATAAATCAACGCATTAAATCTATTGAGATAAGAAAAGAACTAACAGATGAGTGGCAAAGAACAGGAGTGAAGTTCGGAATAGAGTATGCTTCTTTAACGGATATTATAACAAAAGAATGGAGTGGGCTTACTACAAAAGACTATAAAAGATTAAAAGGCTTAAAAAAAGAAAATCTTCGAGACAACATGACAAACCTTGAAATAGCCTTAAACTCATTAGCAGAAGCTTCTGCAACAGAACTCTCAAAGCAACGTAATCCAAAAGGCTTCCTTGAACAAAAACACATAGCAAAAGACGGCGGAAATGTAGCAAAAGTTGCCAGAAATCAATTAGAAAAACAATTAGGAAAGACTATAATTTCCAATAAAAAAGCAAGCGATTATCTTATTGCAGAAAAAAACGAGGGCGAAACTAATTAAGATTTCGCCCTCGTTTTTTTATTTTATTGTTTAATCACTTTTTGCATTGAAGTTTTCTCATCGTTTGTTAGTCGCAAGTAATAAGCACCTGCTGGCAAGGATTCAATGTTTATTGTTTTTGTATTAGAGAAAGTAAGGATTGTTTTTCCTGTTAAGTCAATTACTTCTATCTTTTCTATTGCTTGACTGAAAGTAATTTCGCTTTTTGTAGGGTTAGGGAAGAAAGAAATGCTTTCTGTTTCTGCTTCTAATAAAGAACTATTTACTGAAAGCACAAGAGTAATAGTACTATCGCAACCATTTATTGATTGAAGATTTTGAATATAAGTTCCAGCTTCACTTTCGTTGAAACCAAATTCAGCGTATGTTTCTCCCGGATTTATTGTTGCATTGATAGTAGTATCAAAAGTAGGATTAACACTAA
>CALGEC010000006.1 GCA_937881815.1 uncultured Bacteroidales bacterium | reverse complement strand
AAATCCCACAAATAACGAAGTAAATACTGCAATCAAACTAAAAATCTTTATTTTATTCATTTTTACCATCCTTTTTAAAGGTTAATAACTTGCACACAAATGTATAACATTTTTCTTAAAGTACAACAAAATCTTATACAAACCCTTAATTTCCTCTTTCAAAGTTTTACTGACAAAAACCTTTATTTTACGGAAATTTTATTTTGGGATTTTTGCGAAATTTTTTGCGAAAAATTGACGAAAATTGGGGTTAATTTTTACGGATTTAGGCTTTGGGAAAATAATTCAAAGAAAAAATGAAAAAAAGCAAAGAAAAAATAAAATAAAACAAAGAAATAATTTTCTAAAATCAAGAATTATTTGTCTGAAATCAAGAAAAAAATCACGCTGAATCAAAGAAAAATTTGGCGTTTTTAGGGCTTAAAAAAAGTTAAGTCTTTGATTTAGTGATTTTAGTTAAGGGCTTATATTCTTAAAATTTGCGATTAGAAATCTTGGAGTTGAAAATATCGCAAGCATTTGAGCTTAACTCATGGAGAAAGTGTTTTATTTTTGTACCTAAATGCTCATAAGTCAATCTTTTCTCAAAGCCTAATGAGTGTTTTTCTTTGAGTTGTTTTTTCTCTGTGCTTTTGTTATATAAAAAAAAGCGAGAACTAAGTCTCGCTTTTTTTGTTTTATGGGTTTAGGTCTTTTGATTATAAACCTAATTTTTTCTTCATTTCTGCTGATAAAGCATTTTTGTTGATTTGAATGTCTATTGTTTTGTAGCGAACGAATGCTTCTGATGCATAGAAGTAGCCGTTGTATTTTCCGCTATCGCCCCATGAGTTTTTAACTTTGTAGAATTTGTTTCCGTTTGCATCTTTGAATAATCCTACTATGTGCATTCCGTGGTCATCTGTTGTAGAGAAGTTGTCAAATCCTTCTTGTCTCATTTCTTGTGTGATGACTTTTTCTTTTGCAGTGCCGTCAAATGAATATGTTGCTGCTGCTTTTTCTGCTGGAGTAAGTTTTTCCCATTTTTCTTTTTCAGTTCCGCTTAGGTCTTTTTTGTCTGCATCTGGCACGATTGCAACTCCGTTTTTCCAAGAGAAACCTTTTTCACTCACGTCTGAGCCCCAACCGATTGTGTAACCATCTTCAAGAGCTTTATCCATGATTGCTATCATTTCATCAAGGGTTACGTTGTAGATTTGTGCGTGTAACCAGTTGTCTGGGACTTCTAACATAAATGTTTCATAGAATGGGTGGTGTGTGAATGAGCCTATTTCTATGTAATCATTGTAATCTAATCCAAGGCTTTTAGCAAATGACATTGGAGTGTATTCAACACCATTGTAATTGAACTTTTCTGGCATTGGTCCAAAGTATGAATCTAATAATGCGTTCAAAGCGTCTTTCCAATTTGGAGTTAATACTTTTCCATTAGCAAGTGCTTTTACGAATCCTTCTAATGCAGGAGTCAATCCTGTGAAATCAGGAAGTTCTGTTCCATAATTCAATCCTCTGTAAGCTTCTTCTGGAACTATACCATACTTTTTGATTATGTAAGGAATGTCTTGGAATGCTCCTCCTTCTGCAAATGTTGCTGCTCCGTGGAATCTGATGTAACGTTCTGCTTTTTCCATGTAAGCATTACGAACAATCCACATTTCTGATAAGTCTACTTCGCCTTTTCCTGCTTTTAAAACTTCTGATTCAATGAATGACAATGCAGAATAAGACCAACAAGTACCTGAACGATTTTGATCCTTTACGCTTGTTGCAGGATTGTCTTTAATAGCAGTGAATACATAGCCTTGTGGCTCTTCTTTTGCTTTTTTGTTTTTCTTTTGTGCAAATCCTGTTGAAGATAACAATAGGATTGCAGCTAATAAATAAACTACTTTTCTCATTTTTCTTTTTTTATTTAGTTAATTAACATTACTGGCATTACTAACATTAAGATGTTTTCTTCACTTTCTTTTGCTTCTTCTTCGTAAGGAAGGATTATTCCTGCTCTATCTGGTGAAGAAAGCTCAATTATTACTAATTCAGAATCTACATTATTCAACATTTCTAATAAGAAATTGGCGTTAAATCCTATTTCCATTTCCTCACCTTGATAGTTACAAGATAATTTTTCTGTTGCTTTTGTAGAAAGGTCTGAATCTTGTGCAGAAAGTACTAATGTGTTTTCGCTAAGTTTAAATACTTCTTGGTTTGTTGCAGGGTTGGCAAAGAAAGACACTCTCTTTACTGAGTCATACAACATATTTCTGTCTATAATTAGCTTATTAGGATTGTTTTTTGGTATAGCCATATTGTAGTTAGGGTATTTACCATCTATCAATCGGCTTACAACACAATAATTGTCAAATTCAAATTTTATGTTGTTTACATTGTTGTACCAAACCACTTCTATATCTTCTGCTTTTGAAGCAAGAAGTTTGTTAAGGAAACTAAGAGTTTTTCTTGGTAAGATAAAGTTTTTCGCTTCCTCATGTTTGCAGTCTGTTCTTGTATATTTAACCAATTTATGTGCATCAGTTGCAACAAAAACTGTTCCTTCCTCAGATTGTTCGCATAATACACCTGACATTTGTGGTCTAATGCCTGTTGTATCTGTTGCAAAAATAGTTTTACTTATCGCCTTAGACATTACACTTGAAGAAAATATACTTTTTTCTGCATTTTCAAGAGTTATTTCCGCAGGATAAGACTCTGCTGATTCTCCAACTAAATTGTAAACCCCTGCATCTGCTTTTATTTCGATAGAATAGTCTTCTTTAATGTCAATAATCAATTGTTGATTCGAAAGACTACTAACGATTTCAGAGAAAATCTTGGCAGGAATAGCTACTTCCTTAATGCCATTTGCATCTACAGTTTCTAAATCTAATTTTACAGATATGGTAGTTTCTAAGTCTGAGGCTGTAATTACAAGTTGAGAACCATTAAGCTTTACACAATAGTTCAAAAGTATTGGAAGAGTTTTTCCTGATGGCACTACACCTGAAATTGATTGTAATGTACGCGATAAAATACCGCCATGAATCATGAATTTCATATCTTAATTTTTTTTATGTTTATACTTATTATAATTTTATTCTGTTAAAAAATAATAACTTGCAGGTTTTAATAAATTATCTAATGTAAAAAACTGCATAATCAAAGTGTCTTTATTCTCAGAGTTAAGGGCATAGCAACGATTTACATCAAATATTCTGTAAAAATCATCATCGCCTGTTGCAATGCTTGTAGGGTCGTGTAGTTTTGAATAAGTTTTAAGAGTGTTTTCTTTACCTTTGTTATCTTTTATAGTAACAATAAAAGCAGGAGCTTTACCAAAGATAGTGTCTTGTTCCAATTTTCCTATGTTTTTTGCAACTGATTCATAGTTTAATTCAAAACAACTTGATAAAAGGGCTTTTACTTTCAATGTGTCAAAGGCTTGTAGTTTTTTGCCAGATTCTAAGAGAGTGAAATCAAATCCCTCACCATTTTTTATAAGGGAAAAACTCTCGCTTTTTTGGTTTGGAATCTCTACTTTTAAAGAAGCAATTTCTCCTTTATTGTATTTGAACACTGCATGAGATTTCCAAAAATCTTCTAAGGCAGAAAATCTTGAAGAAAGATAGCCTTTAAGACGTGGAATATAGATAATACAAGGGCTATCTTCGCCTTTTATCATCATATAAGTACCCATGTTGTCTTGTGTTTCCGATCCGACATATATGGTTTTAGATAATTTTTCTTTCTTGAAGAGTTTTATAAATCCAAGATTGATTGCGTAGTCATTTTGATAGATTTTTACGGTTTTTCCACTTGCTGCTAATTGTTTTACTATGTTATTGCGAGCTGCTTGTGCTATTGGCTCACGTATTCTCATATCTTTTAGAGTTGAAAGAAGCATATCAACAACTTTCATATTAGCAGGAGAGTTGTTTGCTTTCCAAATACTATCTGTTTCTTTTATTAGTTCAAGGTGATTGCCGTCTTTATCATCAATAATTACTTTTGTTATGCTTTTAGGCTCTTCAATATGATAGTTTTGCTTTATTGTAGAATTGTCTTTTAATAACAAAACAACAACAACCGCCACTATAAGCAATAGAGTTGAAAATAAAATAATTCTATTCTTTGTTTTTCTTTTCATTTTCTTTGATTTATTTTGTTTTTGTAAAGGTTTTCTTTCTTAAAACAGCCAATAAAAATCCAAATAACACAATTACAACAATAGGTAGTGCAACATTTACTATTTGCCAAGCTGTTTTTTCTCTCTCAATTTTTGCAAGGTCTAAGTTTCTCATTATAACCTCTCTTGAACGCAAAGGAATCAAATCTTCATCTCCACAAAGGTAGTTTACACAGTTTACAAGAAACTCTTTATTTCCATACATCTTGCGAGTATATTTGTCATAACCCAAAGGAAGCAATTGACCGTTCATAAAATCGTTTCTTACCACATCACCATCTGCAATAACAATCATTGCAGTTGTATCAGAAAAATCTTTATAAGCCATTTGAGAGTTTAGTTCCATTTCAGGCGTTAAACGATTCTTAAATGCAGAGGAGAATTCTCCTTCTAATAATATTGCAACGTCTTTTGCACCAGAGTTAAATAGGCTTGCGTCTTGTTTTTGTTTTAACATTTGCAAAGAAACATTAACAGGAGAGTTTAAAACCCTTGTTCTGTTTGAACTTGACAAAAGAACGGTTTTCTTAGCAGGGCTATTAGTTGTGTCAATGCTTGAAGCAAACTCCATTTTTACAGGAGAAATTTTGTCAGATATAATATGGTTTGAATTAGGGCTTATTTCAGGGAAGAAATTCCAAGGATAATAAGTCATTTGTGGAGTATTGTTTTGATATTGTCCTGTTACGATAGGTATTTTTGCACATTGCATATCGGTAACCAAGTTAGTATTTAATTTAACTCCATATCTAAATAAAATATCATCAACACCTGTAAAATTACTTATTGCAAAAGTATTCGCTTGTGTTTGTAAACTATCCATTGAAACAAGCAAAGGATCTACCAACCAAAGCACTTTTCCTCCGTGCATAATATATTGGTCAATTAAATAAAGGTCTTTGTAAGAGAAAATAGAGGTTGGCTTGGCAATAACCAAACAATCAAATTTGTTTTTTATATTAACTATATTAGGATTAACACTATCGTAAACCCTTTCGGTTAAAGCGTTTAATTTTTCGTTAATAGAAATAGAATCAACAGTGTAATATTCGCTCAAAGAAGAAATAAAATCCCAAATATTCTCTACTTGCCATTCTCCGTGTCCATAAAGAAAGGCAACTCTTCCTCTTTGTTGTGTTGCAACCGAGCGAATTGCAGTATAGAGATTATATTCTAAGTTTTCAATCGAAGCATTTACTATTCCATCTGAGGAAAATCCATTTTTTGAACTAATCAAAGGAACGATAGTTGTACGTCCTTTGTAAGTGATTTCTAAATAAGGGAAAATATATTGCTGAACCTGAGAATTATTACTTGTCGATGTAGTTAAAAGAGGGCTAAATCCTTTTTCAAAAAGACGTTGATAAAACTCGTTTTTGTCTTTTGCGTTTTCAAAACTATTAGGATCTACAAATTCATATTCAATATCGTCGTTGTATGCACGGAATTGATCGAGCATTTCTTTTGTTTCGTTTCTTAGTTTCTTGTATTCCGAAGGAATATTGCCTTCAAGATAACATCTAATGAAAACAATATCTTCTAAATTAGACATTAGTTTCTTAGAAGATTCTGAAAGAGTGTAGCGTTTCTCTTGTGTAAGGTCTATTCTTGCAAAGAAAAAATAACCAATCACGTTTAAAAATATAATAATCACCAATCCCAAAACGAGTTGTAGGATATGAGATTTCTTAACGTCTGTCTTAACGCTACTTGGCTTAAAAATCGCTTTCCAATTTATCTTTTTCATAAAAAATACTCTACTTTTTCCAGTTTCTACTTTCTAAACACAACTTTGTTAATAATAAGAAAAATCCTATTGCACTCAAATAATAAATCACATCACGAGTATCTATCACCCCTCTGCTGATAGAAGAATAGTGATGATTTATTCCTAATGAACGAATCAATAAATCTATCTCCGAAATAATAGGAATGCGAGCCACAAATTCAAATCCAATATACATAAAAGCAGAAAGGACTACCGAAAGAATGAATGCAATGATTTGATTATCGGTTAGCGAAGAACAAAAAATGCCTATCGCTACGAAAATAGCACCTAAAAATACCAATCCTAAATAAGAGCCCATAATTCCTCCTAAATCAAGATTTCCCTTAGGACTCCCCAATTGATAAACCGCTATAATGTAAATCAAAGTCGGTAAAATAGAAATGATTACAAGAATAACTCCTGCCAAAAACTTTGAAAAAATAATAGAAATATCACTCAAAGGCTTAGTAAGTAAAAGTTCAATAGTTCCGTTCTTTTTTTCCTCGGCAAACATCTTCATTGTGATTGAAGGAATCAAAAACAAGAAAATCCAAGGTGCTAAAAGAAACAGTCCATCTAATCCTGCAATGCCATAACTAAATACATTGAAATCTCCTTCTATTATCCATAAAAACAAACCGTTGAATGCTAAAAAAACAACGATTGCCATATAACCTATCAGTGAAGAAAGGAATGAATTTAACTCTTTTTTTAGTAGTGTAAACATTTAATTATTGATTTAAAATAGTTTACAAAAATACTAAAAAAACAAATATTGACAAAATACTATGAAGAAAAATCGCTTTCCTTTATCTCAAACAAACACGCATCGTTTTCTTGTATTCCGCCTCTCTCTATAATAATCCAATCACTCAGGCGATAAAATTCTCTTTTTTCGGCTTCAAATCCCATTTCCTCCCAAATTCTCAACACATCTTGCGATTCGTTGTTTTCTTTCACTATAATAAACGAACAATCAATAGCCTTTTTTAATCGCATTTCGTGATGCCATTGAGTATACTCTCTACAAGTTCCCTCATTCTTTCCTCCCTCTAACAAAATGAAAGATTCTTGCGGTTCTAAGACGTGTTCTATTGTGTCCATTTGCGAATAATAACCATCATTCTCAACATAAGAATAAGAACCGTAAGCAAGATATTGCACAACGATTTCTTTGCTACTGCAATTCTTTACAATAGCCGTAGGAAAGCCTACTTCATCTTCCCCAATCATTATGTTTACATCAATGCAAGAGGAGAATAAAAATATAGATAATAAAACAAATAGAATCTTTTTCATAAAAACATTGCATTTTTAGTTAATAAAATCGCTTTCTTTAATCTCAAAAACGAAAGCATCGTTATTTTGATTACCACCATTTAACTTTCTTTTCCAATCAGTCAAACGGAAAAATTCCCTAAGAGGAGAAGTAATATCATAATTCTTTGTCCAAACCCTTAAAACCTCACTTTCGTTTGAAGCGTCCTTTACTAAAAGAGTGTCATTACTTGGTTTATTATAAAAAACCCAATCAAGATGCTCTTGTGTGTAAGGATCGTCCTGATAACCATCGGTTAAACCACCCTCATGAAAACAAAAAGTTTGTTCAGGCAAAAGATTGATTTTTGTAGTGTCTATTTGCCAACTATTAGTTGTTGTATCATAGCAGCCTTTCTCGGTAAATTGCAAAGAAATCTCCCTATTAGAATTATTTTTTACAATCACAGAAGGCTCATTCCATTCATACGGACCACATTGAAAGGCCATAGAAAGAATAATCAAACAAATAAAAAACACTCTCTTCATAATCCTAAATTTATTTTATGGTTTTTGTTTTCAACCTACAAAGTTATAATAAATTTCTTAAACTACAAAAGAATAAGAACGCAGTTTCAATTTGTTAAAACAAAGAAAGCAAAAAATAAAACGCTCGTTTGTCAAAATAAAACTAAGACTCACGAGCGTTTTTCTTTGAGTTAGGAAATTAAATACCTATTTCTCTCCCCAAATCTTAATGGTTTGATCACTTGAACCACTGATAATTTTTGTACCATCTGGACTATATGCTACGGAATGGACATAATGAGAATGTCTCTTCAAGGTTTTAAGGCAAGAGCCTGTGTTTGCATCCCATATCTTAATGGTTTTATCATCTGAACCGCTGATAATTTTTGTGCCATCGGGACTATATGCTACGGATAGGACATAACCTGAATGTCCCTCCAAGGTTTTAAGGCATTCTCCTGTGTTTGCATCCCATATCTTAA
>CALGEC010000005.1 GCA_937881815.1 uncultured Bacteroidales bacterium | reverse complement strand
ACCAAATTTTATAAAATTTTTATTATATATTTGCACACGATACTTTAAACATTGTAGATTTTATTAACTTAAAAAAGGAGGAATAGAGAAAAAAGAATAATTTTAATTTAGACTAAGTAATTTTATTACGACATATTAAAGCGTTTTTGCTTATATTTGGTTGTATGAAACCTGCAAAATTTCATCACGAGTTTACCAAAAAGTTAAGCGGAAAACGCTCACGAGTAACATCGTGGGCTTTTCTTATTTGGTAAACGGGTAATTGCAGGACCTCATACAACGATAAGATAAAAAGTCCCACGTTTTTTTATGCCTTGAAGTCAAAGAAAGGAAACATATCGCCATTTGGGACTTGGGCAAAGTAAAGTATTAAAATAATTATTTAAAAGTTGCGCCCGACACGAATTAGGGATAAAAAGATGAAAAAAGTAATTTTTGTAATGATGTCATTTATCATTAGCTTATTTGGATTTTCAAATATTTGTAATGCTCAATCTAAAGGGGATTTATGGAGAGATTTTCAGAATAATATTGAAGGAACATACGAATTTAAAGATGATTATAACAAGCAATTTAAATTAGTTCTTATTTATAACTACAATATTAAAAAATTTTTAGGGGCACTATATGATATTCAAGGGAAAGAAATTGCAAGAGGAGAAATTTTCTATGAACGTACTCCTATAGCTAATTATCAATTTATTCGTTCTGCAAAATTGACGTTGAATAAAAAAGTGCAAATAACTTGTCTTGAGAGAATTCGAGGTAATAAGAATTATATAACTTCAGATACAGATGTCCTTAAATTTCAAGATGCCCCAAATGGACCTACATTATATGTTCCACATGAGCCCTCTTATCAAGGAGGAAATTTCAATCTTCGTAAAGTAGGTGGCATCGAAGATTCAATTAGGAAAAGTCTAATGAATTAATTTTTAATTTAGAAGTTGCGCCCGACACGAATTAGGGATAAAGAAATGAAAAAAGTATTAATATTTATGATATTAGTAACTTCCATTTTATTATCTAATAAATCGTTTGCTCAATTAGAAGGAAGAACGATATATTTTAGTGAAAAAGATAATTCAAAGCATGCTTTTGTTTTCACAGATGAGAAGGCAGATGGACTTTATTTCACTAATGATTCTAAATGTGTTATTCCATACATACAAGGAAAGAATCCAAAAGCGTATGATAAAAGGACTGACTTTCTTGCTGCTTGGAGAAAATGGGAAGGAAATTCTATGGGGCTTGGTGAAGTTTATGTAATTCTAGTATCTAAACCTGCAGGCTTTGCCGAAGTAAAACAGAGTGGTTATTTCTTTTATCCAAGATTAAACTTTATGTCGACATTAAGCCCAGACAAAGTAGTAGGAAAAATTAATGAAATAAGACAAAATCCTGAAAAATATGGGTATGAAACAATAATGAAATAAGACAAAATCCTGAAAAATATGGGTATGAAACAAGATTTTGAAGGTATTAGAAGTTGCGCCCGACACGAATTAGGGATAAAGAAATGAAAAAAAATTATTTATTTATGCTATTGGCAACACTATTATTATCGTTAAATGTGTTCGCAATAAATGATGAATATCAAAATGATTTTGATAATACTAAAACAATAAACAATCAAGGTACTCAATCCCAAAGCAAAAAATATGTTACATATTCTTTGACTGATAGTAAAGGAATAAAATGGGAATTTCAACAAACCGAAAAATTTAATTTTAATCGTGGTAACGGTAACAAAAGTTATACTTGGAAAATTTTTCGTAATGGGAAATTTATTGCAGCAGGAACATCTTGGTGGTCTAATAAGTTAGCTGAACACTGTGTAGATTTTGATAAAGTACTTACAGAAAGAGGAATGTATGTAGAAATGTTTTTCCCACGAGATAAGGGTTGGCGATTTGGCTCTGGAGAGACTCTATATTTTGGGAAAGATGGCTATGCTTATCCTTCAAGTGAATATCTAAGCAATGAAACTCCTGCTTGGAGAATAAAATATACTAAAAAAGTAAGATAAAATTAATAATTAAAAGTTGTGCCCGACACGAATTAGGGATAAAGAAATGACAAAAGCAGAAATGGAAAAAAACTTAAGAAACTTTTTTGGAGGGATATTTTTACCAAAAACAGTTGATGATATGGTAAAAATGTCAATTGAGTACATTTATGCGGTAGAAGGTAAAGAAGAAGAAAGATATGCAGAAATAATAAATTCATATACTCCAACAGATTATTTCTCACAAAAAAAATAAGATGTACATATACGGCAGAGCAAGCACTCTGCCGTATTTTTATTCCTTTGTTTTATTCTTCTAAGAGTTCTCTATTTACTTCCAAAGGTGAGTATTTGTGATGTGAATCGCAATTATCTTTAAATACATTTTGTTTTCCGCAAACACAATTGCTTCTATCACCTGTGTAAGGGTCAACATTTGCACAACGGCGTTTGAATTCTCCGTTTTTTTTCAAAAACATCTTTATCCCTATTCCGCAAAAACTCAATGCTAATACTATTGCGGCTATTGCAAATATTACTAATACTGTTTTCATTCTTTTATTCTTTGTTTTTTGTGTCTATTATTATTGTTGTAGGGCCGTTGTTTATCATTTCTATTTGCATATCGGCTCCGAAAACTCCTGTTTTAACGTCTTTTCCAAAGGTTTGTTGCATTTTTTCTACGAATTTTTCGTACATAGGTTTTGCAAAATCGGGTTTTGATGCACGAATATAAGTTGGGCGATTACCTTTTTTGCAACTTGCGTGTAGAGTAAATTGACTTACAACCATTATTTCTCCTCCTATGTCTTCGACTGATAGATTCATAACTCCGTTTTCGTCATCGAATATTCTCATTTTGCAGATTTTTCCACTCAACCATTCTATGTCTTCTTCGTTGTCTATGTCTTCTATGCCTAAAAGCACCATCAATCCTTCGTCTATGTGGGAATAAATCTTGTCTTCTATTCTTAGGTTGGCGTATTTTACTTTTTGTATTACTGCTCTCATTTTTTTATCGTGTTTTCCATTCTTCTTGTTGTACTTCTTCGGTGTTTATTATGCTGATATAGTTGGCGTATCTTTCGGAAGAAATTTCACCTTCTTCAACTGCTTGTTTTATTGCACAGCCTGGCTCGTGAATGTGTGTGCAATTGTAGAATTTACATTCGGAAAGAAGGCGTTTCATCTCTGGAAAATAGAGTGCAACTTCTTCTTTTTTGAAATCAACCATACCAAACGAGCGTATTCCTGGCGTATCTATAATGTCGGCTCCAAAGTCTAAGTGATACATTTGTGCAAAAGTTGTGGTATGTTTTCCTTTTAGGTTGCTAAGTGATATTTCTGAGGTTTTTAAGTCTAATCCTGGTTGAAGGGCGTTTACTAATGCACTTTTTCCTACGCCAGAATGTCCGGAAAGTAGGTTGATTTTGCCTTGCATTTCTGCTTTTAGGTTGTCTATTCCTTCTTTTGTGATTGCGGAAGTGTCAATACATTTGTAGCCTAATGGTTCGTAAATGCTTTTTAGATAGTTGGCGTATTCTTTTGTTTCTTCTTCGTAAAGGTCTATTTTGTTAAAAACAATTATGCAAGGGATTGCGTAAGCATTGCAAGTAAGAAGAAATCTATCTATAAAGCCTGTGCTTGTGCGAGGCAAGACACAAGTTATTATAAGTAAGGCTTGGTCAAGATTAGATGCTATTATGTGGGTTTGTTTTGAGAGTTTTGCCGATTTTCTTATGATATAGTTTTTGCGAGGCTCTATTTTGCAAATCAATCCTTGTGAGGTTTCGCTCTCAGGTATGTATTCTACTCTGTCTCCTACGGCAATAGGGTTTGTAGATTTGATTCCGCTGATTTTAAACTTCCCTTTTATGTAGCAATTTTCTTGATTTCCTTGCTCGTCTCTAACAATATAATTGCTACCTGTTGTCTTTATTACAATGCCTTTTTTCATTTAGTTTTTCTTGTTTTGAACGTCAAAGATAATTCATTTTTTTAAAAGCAGAATAATTTTTCTTTGATTTGTTATTTATTTAATTATGCTTTGTTTTTCGTTAAATTGCGTTTTTTTTGTATTTTTGCCAAGATGTGTAATAGTGTAATAGATGAAAAATATTAGAAATTTTTGTATAATAGCTCATATTGACCACGGTAAAAGTACATTGGCAGATAGATTGTTAGAGTTTACAAACACTATCTCGCAAAGGGATATGGAAGCTCAGGTGTTGGACGATATGGATTTGGAGAAAGAGAGGGGAATTACTATAAAAAGCCATGCTATTCAAATGAATTATAGGTTTGAAGGTGAAGATTATGTGCTTAATTTGATAGATACTCCGGGTCACGTTGACTTTTCTTATGAGGTTTCTCGTTCAATTGCTGCCTGCGAAGGTGCTTTGCTTATTGTAGATGCTACTCAGGGAATACAGGCTCAAACAATTTCAAATCTTTATCAAGCAATAGACAATGATTTGGAAATAATTCCTATTCTAAATAAAATGGATTTGCCTGCTGCAATGCCGGAAGAGGTAACGGATCAAATAGTTGATTTGATTGGTTGCAAACCTGAGGATATTATTCCTGCAAGTGGTAAAACGGGAATGGGAATAGAAACTATTTTAGAAAGAATTATTAAAACGATTCCTGCTCCAAAGGGAGAGCCTGAAGCTCCTTTGCAAGCTTTAATCTTTGACTCTGTTTTCAATTCTTTTAGAGGAATTATCTCTTATTTTAGAATAATGAACGGAAGTATTAAGAAAGGAGAAAAGGTTAAGTTTGTAAACACAGGAAAAGAATACATAGCAGACGAAATAGGTGTTTTAGGCTTAAAATTGATACCACGACAAACTCTTTCTTGTGGAGATGTTGGTTATATTATTTCGGGAATTAAAACTTCTTCTGAGGTTAAAGTTGGAGATACTATCACTTCTGTTTTGAATCCTTGCGAAAAAGCAATTGAAGGTTTTGAAAATGTTAAGCCTATGGTGTTTGCGGGAATTTATCCTGTGGATTCAGATGACTATGAAGAGTTGAGGGCTTGCATTGAAAAGCTTCAACTCAACGATGCTTCACTTACATTTGAGCCTGAAAGTTCTTTGGCTTTGGGATTTGGATTTCGTTGTGGCTTCTTAGGACTTTTGCACATGGAAATCATACAAGAACGTTTGACAAGAGAGTTTAATATGGACGTTATCACTACTGTGCCAAACGTAAACTATAAAGTTTATACAACAAAAGGAGAAGTAATTGATGTTTACAATCCTTCGGGATTGCCGGAGCCTAATTATATAGATTATATAGAAGAACCATATATACATGCTTCTATTATAACAAAGACAGAGTTTATTGGTCCGGTTATGACTCTTTGTATTGATAAAAGGGGTATATTGAAAAATCAACATTATATTTCAACCGATAGAGTAGAAATAACATTTGAGTTGCCTCTTGGTGAGGTTGTGTTTGATTTTTATGATAAATTGAAATCTATTTCAAAGGGTTATGCTTCTTTTGACTATCACCCTTGTGGATTTCAACGTTCAAAATTGGTTAAATTAGAGATTCTTTTAAATGGAGATGGAGTTGATGCTCTTTCTACTTTGACACACTTTGATAATGCTTATCCTTTGGGACGAAGAATGTGTGAAAAATTAAAAGAACTCATACCAAGACAACAATTTGACATAGCAGTACAAGCCGCAATAGGCTCAAAAATTATCGCAAGAGAAACAGTAAAAGCGGTAAGAAAAGACGTAACTGCGAAATGTTATGGAGGAGATATTTCGCGTAAAAGAAAATTATTAGAAAAACAAAAAGAAGGAAAGAAAAGAATGCGTCAAGTAGGAAATGTTGAAGTTCCTCAATCGGCATTCTTAGCAGTATTGAAACTTGATTAAAAAAATAAAAAAGAGATATGTCAGAATTATTAACTTTAATCATAGTGTTAGTTGTCTTTGCTATTGTAATGATAATTTTTATCAATTACAACAACAAAATAATCAACACTTTTGTGGAAAATGAACAAAAGAAAACAATTCTTGAAATACAAAAAATTCAAGAAAGCGAAGTAAGAAAAGTAGTTACTCCTATACAATTACAAGCATACGAACGTTTAGTATTGTTTTTGGAAAGAATGACACCAAATAACTTAGTTTTGCGTTGCTATCAAGCCGGAATGACAACTCAGCTCTTAAAAGACGTAATGATACAAAACATAAGAGATGAGTTTGAACACAATCTATCGCAACAACTCTATATATCAGAGCAAGCATGGGTTTATATAAAAAATTCAAAAGAAGATATGATTAACACAATCAACTCAATACAACCAAAAAGCAAAGAAGAACAAATGACACCTACTGCTTTTGCGGGAGCATTGTTTGAGTTGTTGGCAGGAAGAGAAAGTCAAATAGAATTAGCACAAGACTTCTTAAAGAAAGAAATACAACAAAAGTTTCAATAAATGAACTTGCGTGAACTTGTCAAGAGGTTAAATCTTAAAGTCTTTTCTTGCGAAAATCTTTTAGAAAGAGAATTTGAAGGAGTCTATGTCTGCGATTTGTTAAGCGATGTATTAGGAAATGCGAAACCAAAACAAATTTGGGTAACCTTGCAAACCCACAAAAATATTGTAGCAATAGCACAACTAAAAGAGTTATCGGCAATAGTTTTGGTAAAAGGGCTTGAACCAAATCAAGCAACAATTCAAAAGGCCGAAGAAGAAAAAATAGTTCTCTTAGGTTCAGAAAAACAAAGCTTTGATTTAGTTGGAGAATTGACTGCTTTATTTTACGGAAACAAAGAAATAATTTCTGCAAACAAAGAAAAATGAAAACCCTTTCGCTACATCTTTTTGAGATAGTTTCAAATTCTGTTTTTTATGGAGCAAATAATATTGAAATAATAGTAAAAGACAGCAAAAAAGAAAACATCTATTTGTTTGAAGTAAAGGATAATGGTTGCGGAATAAAGAAAGAGAATATTGAAAAGGTAACAGATGCGTTTTTTACAAGTCGTACCACACGCAAAGTTGGATTAGGTTTAGCTCTTACAAAGATGAAAGCCGAGCAATGTGGAGGAAATTTAGAAATAGAAAGCACTTACGGCTATGGGACAAAGGTTAAATTTTGGTTTACACACAATCACATTGACCGTCCGCCATTAGGAGAAATTGAAGAAGTAATTGTTTTGACTGCAACAATGAAAGAAAACATAAACTTAAACTATAAACACACTACCGATAAGGGAGAATATATTTTTGACACAAAAGAAATAAGAAAAACATTAGATGAGGTGCCTATAAATAACATTAAAATTACCAAAGCCCTCAAAGAAATGATAAAAACAAACTTAGAAGAAATTTTAGTAAACGAATAAAAATCATAAAACGATGAGCTTAGAAGAAAAAATAAACGCTGACATCAAAGCCTCAATGTTAGCCAAAGATAAAAGAAAATTAGAAGCATTAAGAGCAGTAAAATCAGCACTTTTATTGTTAAAAACAAATGGTACAGGTAAAGAAATAACACAAGAAGACGAAATAGCACTTTTGCAACGTTTGGTAAAACAAAGAAAGGAATCAGCTTTACTTTATAAAGAACAAGGAAGAGAAGATCTTTATGAAGAAGAATTTTTCCAACAAGGCATAATAGAAGCGTATCTTCCTGAACAATTAAGCGAAGAAGAAGTAACAGAAACCTTAAAGCAAATAATAGCAGAAGTAAATGCTACTTCTATGAAAGATATGGGCAAAGTAATGGGACAAGCACAAAAGACATTTGCAGGAAGAGCCGACAATAAACTTGTATCTACTTTAGTAAAACAACTATTATCATAAATGAATAAGTTTAATCAAAGATTTATTTTAATAATACTCGTAGTTTGTATTTTTGCATCTTGCGTTTCTACAAAGAAAACAATAGTTCAAGAAGTTGTAAAAGAGGAATTAGGATACGAAACTTTCACAGCACGATACAAAGGAAACTATAACGGAATTCCATTCAAGGTTCAGTTTAGAGTTCAGCACGATAGCTTGATTTGGTGTAGCCTTAGCGCTATGTCTATGGAGGCTGGCAGAATGCTTATTACAAAAGACAGCTTATTTTTAATGGATAAAATAAACAAAGCAGTGTATAGGCGTTCTAAAAACGAAATTGCAACAATTGTAAACGAGGATTTAGAAAATAAATCTTTGGAACACATTATTTTAGACACGATACCTATGCAAAAGCACTTTGTTTTCAAGACTAAACCTTCAATAGAATTAAAGCTGAATAAGACTTACGAAAAGCAACAGCAGAATTTCAATATTGAAGCCTTGCTAAACAAATCTAAATACAAACTTAAACTTTTGCAAGAAGCAATAGAATACGATAAAACCCAGCAATACCCTTTTAATATACCATCTTCTTTTAAAGTAAAATAAGCAATGGCAGAAAATTACATAACATTAGAAAATGTAAGTAAGAGTTTTGGAGAGAAAGCCCTCTTTTCCTCTATCGGCTTTGGTATAAACAAAGGACAAAAAATAGCCTTAGTTGCCGAAAATGGTAGTGGTAAAAGTACATTGCTTAAAATAATTGCAAATAAAGAAGATGCAGACAATGGACTTGTATCTTTCCGCAAAGGCATAGCAGTTTCATATCTCGAACAACATCCTTTGCAAACGGAAACTTCTTCAATAATGGACGTATTGTTCAATTCGCCCACCCCATTGATGAAAACAGTGAAGCGTTATGAAGAAGCCTTGTTAAGAAGTACGCAATTAGCAGATGAAAATTCGGAAAAAGAATTAAGTGAAGCCATTTCCGAAATGGATTGTCAAAATGCGTGGAACTATGAAAGTCAAATAAAAGAGATATTAGGGAAATTAAATATCACAGACTTAACAAAAAATGTAGCAACCCTATCAGGCGGAGAAAAAAAGAAAGTAGCCCTATGTGCAGTCTTGATAAGTAAAAGCGAAGTATTACTTTTAGATGAGCCAACCAACCATTTAGATATAGAAATGATTGAATGGCTTGAAGAATATTTAACAACAGCAAATCAAACAATACTATTCGTATCGCATGACAGATATTTTATAGATAGAGTCAGCACAGAAATATATGAATTAGATAGAGGCCAAATCTGCAAGTACGAAGGCAAGTTTGATTATTATTTAGAAAAAAAGGCAGAACGCCAACAACAAGAATCGGTTGTTTTAGCCAAAGCCAAGAATCTATACAAAAAAGAATTAGAATGGATACGCCGAATGCCACAAGCGAGAGGCACTAAATCAAGAGCAAGAATAGAATCTTTCAATGAGCTAAAAGAAATAATATCTAATACAACTATTACACAAAGTGCGGAATTTACTGTAAAGGCACAAAGAATAGGAGGAAAAATATTAGAAATAAATAATATCAATAAGGCATTTGGAGAAAGAACAATAATAAAAGATTTCTCACATATATACAAAAGAGGAGATAAGATAGGGATCATAGGAAAAAATGGCAGTGGTAAGACAACCCTATTAGATATTATTACAGAAAAAATAAAACCCGATACAGGGAAAGTAACACTTGGACAAACAATTCAAATAGGCTATTACACGCAAAACCCATTGGAAGAAAAATCTGATATAAAGGTTATAGACATTGTAAAGAAAATAAGCGAAAGTATAGAATTGGCAGATGGGACTTCAATGGGAGCAAGTCAATATCTAACACATTTTGGAATACCTCCTTACAAACAACACACACATTACGGCAATCTTTCAGGCGGAGAAAAAAGACTTTTAAACCTACTTTGTATACTAATTGCAAAACCAAACTTTCTAATACTCGATGAGCCAACAAATGATTTAGATATTCACACGCAAATGAAATTAGAAACATTCCTTGAACAATATCAAGGCTGTTTAATGATAGTTTCACACGATAGACATTTTTTAGACAAGATAGTTTCACAGTTATTTGTGTTTGAATCTGAGGGAAAGATAAGAGAATTTCCGGGCAACTACACAGACTATCTTATAAAGGAGAAAGAGCGTAATAAACAAATAAAACAAGAAAACGAGAAGAAAGAAAAACCTATTGATCTAAAGAAGAAAGAAACCAAACCCAAAAATAAACTTACATATAAAGAGCAAAAAGAAAAAGAAACGATAGAAGAAACATTGCCAAATTTAGAATTACGCAAAGAAGAAATAGAACAATTATTATCTTCTGGAGAATTGGATAATGAAACACTTTTAGAAAAAACACAGGAATACCAAAAGCTACTTAGCGAAATAGAGGAAAAAGAATTTAGGTGGTTAGAACTTTGCGACAAGGAACAATGAAAAGAAAAAATAAATTAGAAGAAAAATTAGAATTCGAGCAAGTATTACAAACTATAAAAACCTATTGCTTAACCTTATCCGCTGAGAAATTAGTAGATAAGATAAGGTTTAGTCGTTCAAAAAACGAAATAGAAAGAGAACTTGGTTTTGTAGAAGAGTTTCTCTCTATCATACTTTCAAATAAACAATATCCAGCAGAAGATTATTTTGACATGTGTGAGGAATTGATTAGAATAAAAATTCCAGGCACTTTCATATCTCAAACCACCTTATTTGAATTTTGGCGCTCTCTTAAAACAATACACGCTTGGACACAATTTTTTGAACACAACAAAGAATCTTTTCCCCTACTTTCTACTTTGAGCGAGGGAATCTTTATTGAACAAGATATTTTGCGTGAATGCAGAAAAATTCTCTCAGAAGAAGGAGAAATTTTAGATAACGCATCGGACGAACTCTTTGTTATAAGAGTTGGGATCCGCAGAAAACAAGCAGAAGTAGAGAAAAGAATTAGAAAACTCCTTACTTTCTCAAAACAACAAGGTTGGACAGCAAACGATGCTGAACTTACAATAAGAAATGGTAGGCCTGTAATTCCAATAACATCTGCAAACAAAAGACGACTTCAAGGATTCATTCACGATGAGTCTGCAACAGGACAAACATCCTACATAGAACCGGCAGAAGTTGTAGAATTGAATAACGAACTTAGAGAATTAGAGTTTGCACAAGCAAGAGAAATTGTTAAAATTCTTACACAATTTACCGAAAAACTAAGACCTATAGCAGATAGTCTTATTATTGCTTACAGATTTTTAATACGCATTGATTTCATTCGTGCAAAGGCAAAATACGCTTTTAAAATCAAAGCAGGAAAACCTATAATTAAAACAAAAAATCGTGGATTTATTTGGTACGAAGCACGTCACCCTCTTTTAGAAGAGGCATTGCAAAGCAATAAAAAAGAAATTGTTCCTCTAAAAATAGAACTTAACGAAAAAAACAGAATACTAATTATCTCAGGACCTAATGCAGGAGGAAAATCTGTTTGCTTAAAAACAGTAGGACTACTACAATACATGTTGCAATGTGGAATATTAGTACCTATGAAGCAGACTTCCGAAGCGATGATATTCGATAGAATTTTTATTGACATGGGAGATGAACAGAGTATAGAGAATGATTTAAGTACTTATTCATCACACCTTTTGAATATGAAGAATCTCACTGAAAAGGCAGATGAAAATTGTTTGTTCTTAATAGATGAATGTGGTACAGGTACAGATCCAAGCATAGGAGGAGCAATAGCAGAAGCCGTTTTAGAAGACTTAGAAGAAAAAGGTGCATACGGCATAGTTACAACCCACTATTCAAACCTAAAACTCTTAGCAGAAAAGCACACAACCATAGTAAACGGAGCAATGCTTTTTGATACCAACAATATGAAACCACTTTTCAGACTTTCAATTGGCAAACCCGGTAGTAGTTTTGCTTTTGAAATAGCCAAGACAATAGGACTTTCACAAAATATTATTGAGTCTGCATCTAAGAAAATAGGACAAGGATTTGTGGATTTTGAACAAAGCCTACAACAACTTGAAGTAGATAAAATAGAAATCAAAAATAAACAAGAAATAATCAAAGTTCAAGACGAACTATTGAACGACTTAGTAAATCAATACAAAACCAAACTTGCGGAAATCAAGCAAAAAGAAAAAGAAATCATTTATCAAGCAAAAACACAAGCCAAACAAATTCTACAAGGAGCCAATAAACAAATAGAAAACACAATAGAAAAAATCAAAACAGCCAAAGCAGAGAAACAACACACCATACAAGCACGACAAGACTTACAACAAGAGGTAAAAACCATAGAAAAAGACATAAAAGAATTAGAGACAGAAATACAACAAAAAGCACCGCTTCAAAATCCTCACACAAACATACCATTTGACACAACACCCCTCTCGATAGGCGATGTTGTATTGTTAGAAGACGGCAACAACTACGCTTTAATCAAAGAAATCCGTCGCAATAAAGTAGAAGTAGAATGCGGAGAATTGCTTTTAACCCTACCTATCAGCAAAATACAAAAAGTAAACAAACAAATATATTTAAAGCAACAAAAAAACAAAAAATCCGTAAAAGCAAAAAACACACCATTCAATACTATATTTGACGACATAAACACATTAAGAGCCCAATTCAATTATCAATTGGATTTAAGAGGTTGCAGAGCCGAAGAAGCCCTTAATAAACTATCAAAACACATAGACCAAGCACGACTACTTGGCGAAAGCGAACTTTCAATCCTTCACGGAAAAGGTGATGGCATACTAAAAACAGTTTTAAGAGATTATTTAAGAGAATGTTCCGAAGTAGAAAGTTTCAAAGCCGCAGCAGTAGAGTTTGGAGGCGAAGGAATAACAAAAATAAAGTTAAGATAGAAAAACAAAAAGCAAAGAAATAGTGTCATAAAACAAAGAAATATTTTTTTAAAACAAAGAAAAAAAAGGATAAAACAAAGATATGAAAAATATAATCAAAAACACAAAGAAAACGATAGCAATAACCCTATCACTATTATTTAGTTTAAGCCTACAAGCCCAAATTCCAATGGGAGAAAACCTTGATTTTTCAACAGGAGGCTATCAATATTGGCAAGCAAAGACAGGAACTTATGACGGAACACAATCTCAGCCAATATTTAATTGGACTACCTCTTGGTCAGATCCTACATTAGCTTCAGATGAAGGAGGAAGATTTTTCATAGTCTATAATAACGGAACAGATTCCTATTCAGCAGGACAGCTACCCCGCATTCCAGAAGGCTTTACTCACGCTTCACAAATCAATAACGAAGAAGGTGGAGCCGATTGCTCACAATTACAATACACAATGGAAGTATCCTTAGAAAATTGCTTACTTACCTTTATGTATGCAATGGTTTTGGAAGCACCAACCCATACAGGCTATCAAAATCCCACCTTTCAAATAGATATAATGAAACATTCACCAGACAATGGTATGATGTTAGAAGAATTAGTTGACCCTTGTGCATTTTTTGAAAAGACATCTACCTCACAATTACCTTCATTAGAACCGACCGTTTGGCATACCTCAGCTGTAAACTCAGGTTGGATTTGGAGTAATTGGCAACAAATTAAAATCAATCTTGCAAAATACGTAGGAGATAAAGTAACAATAAGAGTAAGATTAGGAGACTGTTCTCCAACAGCACACGGCGGTTATGGCTATTTCACAGCGAAGGCAGAACCAGCCTTAATTAACACACCAGGTTGTGCAGGAAATGGAGACACAGTAACAGTTGCCACAGCACCAGGAGGCTTTGAATCATATAAATGGTTTGAAATCTCATCTACCTTCCTATCACAAGACGAATTAGTAGACCTTGACGCCAACTCACCAGCATTAAGCGAAAGTCAAAACCTTGTTATAACCGAAGCAATGATGGGTAACGCCCAAGAAAAATTCTATGCAGTAAAATTAGTTTCACCAAGAACCCAAACAACCCGTCCAAATTGTGTAGCATACATAACAACAAAAGTCAATGACATACGTCCAATCTTTGACAACCTAACCTACACCCCACCAACCGCAAACGATCCAGCAGGAAGAGCAATCTTCTTAGTAAATGACGTATCATCAGCAGCTGCACCAGTTTATTTTCAACGATATGACTTTGGCGACGGCACCACACCTATAGAAATAGAATATCAATTCAGCGATGGAGCCTACAAATGGTTAGCATTAAATGCAGACCAAAATCCATCCACAACATTTGAATACGATGCCGCAGGAAGCATTGAAAGAATAATTCACACCTATGCAACAGATGGTCAATACACTTACACACGTACCGCTCGTGCCTCTGAGAGTTTTGAAGAAGAAGGAGCAGAATTTTGCGAAAAAAGCGAGACCCTACAAGTTATAATACCAAAAACACCATCTCTATTACTAGAAGGCGATGATGAAATATGCGTTAACACAGAAACAACAATCACAGCCTCATCCCCAGAAGACGAAAACACAGACAACTTCATATACCAATGGTGGTATAGCACACAAGACATCACCACAGAAGCCCCAATCTTTGAAGGAACCCAATACACACAAACTTACACAGGAGAAACAACCCTTCAAGTAAAAGTAACAGATACAGAAACAGGCTATAATCGTATATCAACCTTTACAGTGAAAGTAGAACCATTCCCAGAAATTACACTAACAGGAGCAACCCAACTTTGTATGGGCGAACAAGCAAACATAACAGCAACAGACGCCACAGGAGCAACAGTTGCAATGCAATGGTCCTTTGTACAACCAAACGAAAACACAGTAATAACAAACCCATCTACATCACCAGTACTTACATTCACACCAACTTGTGACACAACCGTTTACTTACTTGCAGAAACAGCACAAGGCTGTTTCGCATGGAAGAGTATAGACATTTACATAACAAATCCAGTTGCACAAATATCAAGAACAAAAATCTGCGAAGGCGAATCAATAACACTAACCGGTAGTTCAGCAGAAACATACAGTTGGGAAGCAGAACCAGCAGACGCAACACTCTCTCACAACAATCAATCAACCTCACCAGTTACAGCAACCCCAACACAAAGCACCACTTACACAATGAGAGGCTATGGAGAAACAGGCTGTTTTACAGAACGCACAGTATCAGTGACAGTATTACCATACCCAACCCCTGTAATAACATATTCACCTGGTTATGTAGACGTAGATGACCCTACTTTGTCACTTAAAGACGATTCACCAAACTCAGCAAGCTCACTTTGGACATTCCCTGACGGCTCAACATCAAACGCACGTTCACTAAACCATAGATTTAATGATGTAAGCGGAGAAGCAGTCTATATCCACTTGACAACAGCGAATGAATTAGGCTGTTCAGACACCACATCAGTAACAGTTCCTATTGAATTATTTGCCGTATGGCTTCCAAACGCATTCACACCAAATGGAGACGGAGTAAATGATTTGTTCTACTTTATCAGTCTCAATCAATTAGAAGATGTAACCTTTGAAATATTTAACCGTTACGGCGAAAGAATACACTCAGCCTCAGCAAAAGTTTTAGATTCTTCACTACAAGACGAACTAATCAAAACATTTGCTTGGGACGGTACTTACAAAGGAAATAAAGTTCCATTAGGAACATACATTTATCGCCTAACATATAAACGTCTTGGTAACACAAGAGTCTATGACACAACAGGAACTATAAATGTTGTACAATAATAACAAACGATAAGGTCTAAAACCTAAAATAAAGCAAAGAAAGAGTAAATTATTTCTTTGCTTTATTTTTTTATTTCTTAGAAATAAATTAGCAAATCTAAGACTTAATTTTTAAATTTGCAGTTGCATAACAATATTGTATGAAACAAAGCAAGAAAAACTATTTTTTTGTACCCCGTATTGGTGAAAAATATCACGAAGGCTTCAATGGACTCCGCACACTTGTTGTAGGGGCTTATCATATCTGCTATGAAAATTGTCAATTCAAAGACTTGTGTTGCGATGTTGATACAATAAAAGAAATGGACTATAAATGCCCATGTTATAAAGACGTTCCATTTTATGAAAAAGCAGAAGACCAGCTTTGTTTGCATAATAGCAACATAATAGAGATAAACTCCTATTGCGAAGACGAAGCACGCTATCCTGCATACAGTGTATTCACTCACGATATGACAAAGCTAAAAGACGGAATCACCACTCAACAAAAATATGACTATTGGGAAAGAGTTGCTTTTACTAATTTCTATCAATGCTATTGCCCTTCCGATTTATTTCCCGAAGAAATAGACATAGAAAAGACCAATAAAAATGCGATAAAAGCTTTTTTAGAAATCTTAGAAGAATTAAAACCGCAACAAATCTATGTTTGGACAAAACGAATAGGCGAGGTGATAGACAAAAACCTACAAAAATTTCCGGGACTGAAAAAAGAAAACTTCCCTCACAATAACTCCTCATTAAGTATCTTCTATTACTCTTACTATCACACAATAAACAACATAAAACTAAGCGATATAGAAAACTATCTTAAAAAGAAACTTCCACAAAAACAAATCATTCCTACCTCATACGGAAGAAAAAAGAATATTGTACCTCTTTCCAAAGCCATTTTTAACTCAATAAAAAAAGGATTTCTTCAACTGAATAATGACGAATTGGTGATTTGTCCAAATGCAACAGGGAAAGAAATAGGTTATATAATACATCAATTAAAACAATTGTACAATTTCAACGATTGGAAGCAGTTAGATGAAATTATTTCCAAATACAAACAAGACGGAACAAAAGTCAAGACCTTGCGAACAATGCACAAATACAACAATACTGAGCAAGACAAGGGCGAAATAGCACAATTAGACGAAGATATTTTTGCAACAAATTAGCAACAAACCCTTTTCTCTTCACCTTTCTTTGAAAAATAATTGTACTTTTGGCAAAAAAAATAATCAAGAATATGAATAGCGATGTAAAATTCTTGCCTTGGGTAGGCGAAAAGTACGAAAAAGGAATCAAGTACGGGAAAAAGATAATGATATTAGGAGAAAGTCATTATTGTGCAAACCCTGAAACAGAAGCAACAAAGGATATAACAATCAAAGTTATAGAAGATTTGCTTGACCCTTTGAGTGAACACGAAGGATATAAGAATACCTACACAAAATTTGCAAAATCAGTTGTAGGAGAAGAGCAATTCAGCGAAGAAACAAAGAAATATTTTTGGCATCAGGTGATTTTCTACAACTATGTGCAGACAGCAATCAGCGGAGCAAGAGTTGCACCGACTGCCGAGCAATTTAAAAACTCCGAAAAAGCATTTTTTGAAGTCCTTTCACAATATCAACCCGATCTTGTTATCGTTTGGGGAAAGCGATTATACAATCAACTGCCTCAACAAGGCAAACAACTTGCCGATTTACAGATTTCGCAAGGCAAATACTTAGGAGAAAGTAGCGAAGTGTGGAGTTATACAATTGGAAACAAGACAATAGCCCTTCTTCCTATCACTCACCCCTCTGCATCAATGTATGAGCTACAATATCACAAAGACTTGATTCATCAATTCATAGAAAAATATTAAAGATATGCCAATATTTCCAACAGAAACAAAGAAATATCGTTGCAGAGACTGTGGAGAAATTTATTTTCGCAGAGTTCCCTCTTGGGAAAACGATAAAAAATGCCCAAAATGTGGTAGTAAAAAAGCAATAAGGGTGCTATTAACACTAAAAGAATGGTGGTTTATTATTAAACATCCTATGCTTTAAAGATTTTAAAAACTTGTTTTAAACAAAAATAAAGAACTTTTCCCCTCACTTAACGCCAAATGCTTGCGATATTTTCGGCAAACAAAATCTTAATCCGAAATTTTTGATTTATTTGCCCTTAATTAAAAATCACAAAATCAACCACTTAACTTTTAAAAGCCTTGATTTTGTGATTTTTTTCTTTGTTTTAGCCGATTTTTTACTTGATTTCAGAAAAATATTTCTTGATTTTATTAAATTATTTCTTTGAAAAAAATATTTTTTTCTTTGCTTTTTTTCATTTTTTCAAAGACTTCTCTCACCAAAGCCATAATTCACCAAAAAATTACCCCAATTTTCGTCAATTTTTCGCAAAAAATTTCACAAAAATCTCAAAATGAAATTTCTGTAAAATAAAGATTTTTATCTGCTAACTTTAAGTTAAAATATTAATAGTTTGTGTAAGATTTTTTGTGCTTTTAAAAATTTATTATACCTTTGCTTTTGGAAAATAAAACAAAGAGATAAAAATATAGAACAAAGAAAAATCGCTGTTTTGCAACATTTTTGCAACAAATTACTTCGCCTCATTGAGATTATAAGCAAAGATAGTACTTTTGAAGACTGAAATTAGGAAATTATTAACGTAAAATAAAAAAGATTATGACTATTAGTATGATTTTATTAGCCGGTTTTTGGGCTACAGTTTGGAGTGTAATAAAGTGGATCTTAGTAGGAGTGGGAGTTATTTGTTTAGTATCTTCATTAGTCTTACTTGTTCTTTATGCGATAGGAGAAGAAGATGAAGAAGCACTTACTTCTTCAGGTATTTTTGCTATTCCTGGGATTTTACTTACTCTTTGGTGGCTTTTTATTCCTTATTGGAGTATTTGTCAGTGGGTGTTGTTTTTAGTATTGCTTATCCTAACTATTGTCATTAGATATAATAATGGATGGACCCCCATTTTCATAGGTTTTTTAATCGGCACACTCATTTTAGCGACCTATTTAATTTTGGTACATCTTATAATTCCTTATTGGAAAATCTGTTTAATTGTTTTGGGGACAATTGTTGGAATAATTTTAGTGTACAAGGGGCTTTTTATCCCTTTTAGAAATTATCGAAGAAAATGTTTAATAAAGAAATTAAAAACATTAACTAGTGGAATCCCTTTTCTTGAAAATGCAATATCTGATAGTCAAAGTGTAGCAGTAGTAAAACAAACTATTAAAAAGTTTCGTGCTTTAAATAAGCAAATGAAACAAGCAACTACCATAGAAGAACAACAACAGATAAAAAAGAAAATATTTGAAGAAAAGCTTTTTGCGTTTTATAAAATCAGCTTGCCAGCAGAATATAAAGGCGATGAATATTCTGAAAATTATTTTACAGAGCAACTTAATCAAGCAATATCTGAAAACAATGTTGATGTACTAAGAAAGGATAGAGAAGAACAGAGAATATTAAATAATTTACCTACAACGGAGGCGAAAATTATTGAAGAATTTGAAAGAAAATATGACTTTACAAAAGATAATATTAATTTTGAGTCTCGATTAAAAGCTATAAAAAATATGGATGTATCTCCTAGTGGGTTTAGTTTAAATAATACATCTGAGAGAAAAATAAAAAATCAGACATTAAGTTATCAAGCGTTAGCAAATAGTATATCAGAAGAAGGCATAAGATTGTCTAATATTCAGCAAAATTTTAATACAGAATTAAATAAAATTCGGTTAATTGCTTATAGAAATATTTATTTGGGGATAGAATTACTTAATTATGGTAGAGATAATTCTGGAGGAGAAAAACATTATGCAGAAAAAGATATGTTTAATATAGATATATCAAAATTCAACACTATTGATATAAACATTGGAATTATTAGCATGGATTATGCTAATGTTATTAATGATGCACTTAATAAGTTTAACAACTTTAATAGTAGTTTTGGCAAAAATACAGGAAATGTAGGTAAAGGATTAGCCGCAATAATAGCAGGAGCTACAGCTTATGCAGAAGAACATGAAAAGAAAATAAATGCAAATAGAAAAGCTCAAGCAGAGTTGGTTGAAATTATGCGCAATAGCATACCTAAAATACAAGAAGCAAAAACTGCACTTAAAGAAACATTTGAACTAATGGAAGCAATAGTAAAAGTTAATGAACGTTTTTATCGCAAGTATGCTGAATTGCGAGATAAAGTTTTTAAATCAAATGAACGTTTATCTATGGACGATGTCCAAAAGTTAGTAGAAGAAATAAATGAGTTCAGAAAAATTAGTGTTAAAAAAATAAAAAAATAATATTATGGGATTTTTTAGAAGGAAAGTAAAAGAAACAGGTTGTGAATTAGTTATTCAACAACAATCAAATGAAGTAGCAAATACAGAAGACATAAGAAGAGAACAAGAAATTGAACAAATGTATCTTAATAATGAGAATATGCGTCTTCAAAATCAAGATAAAACATTAGATATAATAAATTCAGGAATAGGGTTAGTGAATGATGTAGCTGGAGTGTATGCTCATTGTGTAGAATTGCGCGAAAATACAAAACAAATTGAAGCCATGACAAAAAGAGATATGGCTAATATTGTTGCAAAATATAACAATACAGAACATTTCTTAACTGAAAGCTTTGCAGAGAGAAAGGAGGCTTTGCAAGAAATGTATAAAAAACTAAATTCAAATAACGAGAATGAAGTAATAGAAGCTATGCGAGCAATAGCAGGCATTGTAACTACTTCTCCTTTGCAAGATCTTGAAAAATTTGCACAGGTATATGAAGATACTTCTCAAAAATTACTTGATTTCTAAGATAATAATGTCTCTGCATTTACTGAGACATTATTTATTTTTAGAATCTTATCGTTTTTAATCTATGAAATTATCAGTTACATATAAGGAAATAGAAAATAAGGTAAAAGAGGTAGCAAAGATTAGTTTGTCTTTGAGCAAGGTGAATGAAAAAACCTTAAATGTAAAGTATTCTTCGGGAATGATGCTTTTGCCAAACATAGAAATATCATTAATAATAAAAGCGATATATTCCAATAAAATCGAACTTACATATAATTGTAAACCTCTTATGGAAATTGCTGTGGAAAAATTATTGCCAAAACTAATTTCCAACCTGCCAAAAGGAGTTGTTGAAATAGAAAATAAAACGATAAAAGTTGATTTAGAAAAAATAGAACAAGCAGAAAAAGTTCTAAAATTCCTCTCGCTATCAGATATTGTAATAAATGATGAAATAATAGATATTTTTGGGGAATTAGAGTGATGTATATTCCCTATACATCACTCTAATTTATCTCTGCAACTCTTATTTTCCGATGCAAAATATTTTTTTAACGCCTATTTATGTTCTTGTAAGTGCTTGATATATAATATATTGCAGAGTTTTACCGAAGGACATAAGTTCGTTCGGGGGGACAAACTGGGGACTGCATTTCTGCAAAGAAACTAATACAATCTGCAAAAATGCACTTTTTTTAGATTTTTTAGCATATTTGCATTTCTTTGCATGGTAAAATGGCCTTTAATTTGAGCTGAAATTGCACCTGCGATAGCTATTAAATTTAGTGGTTTAGTTTAGTCCAATGTATATATAGAATAGAAGTAAACTAAACTGCCTTCATCGTCAAATCTAAGAGGTCTGTTATAGCAGTGGCTTTACACTCTTCTAAAATGGACTTTGTTCCTCTCATTTGCAGATGTTATGTGTTTCTTTATATTCGTCTACCTTTTAATACGAGTTTCTGAGAAGTGGCAAATATACTCTTTTTGCTTCTCAAAAGAAGAGAAATTAAACCAGATTCTGTTCATTTTTCTTTTGTTAAGCAATCAAATTTCAGAAAGCATCTGGTCTAATTTGTCCAAAGCATTATGGTAGCTTTCTTCCTCCGTTTTTGTAAGTTTCAAGTCGGTCAAGATAGTCGGATCATCAGATTCTGTTTTGGACGTATCATCTGACATTAACGGTGTGGTAGATGGTGATTCTACAGATTTTGTATTTTCAGATAGTATATGAATTCTTTTCAGTTCATTAAGATATTCGGTTACTTTTTCAAGTATAGACTCTGCCTGAAGTCTGTTTTGACTATTAGCAATACGAGCTTCTGGAGTATCATCATCTGTAAGGTATAACCCAAGGAATTTTCTCTTGCGACCTTCGAATTTATCATTTCCTAGATAGATGATATTGGATCCGAAGTTGCAGTCAAGGAAAAGCGATAGACGATTATCCTTTATCTTCCTATATCCTATATGAATTGAAATTGTATTGATGTTGTTGATTACGCATTTTGAAGCGTTCACCATCAAAAGTTCAGAAACGGTATTTGAAGATTTGGCCAGCGAACTAGGCAATTCAATAGGTTCGTCCTTTGATTTCTTTACAATTGGCTGTAGACCATCTTTCTTCAAGGCATCAAGCTCTGCCTTTTTCTTTTCCAAAATCTCCCTTGCTAACTCCATAGTTCTCTCATTAGCCAATTTGTCTTTAGGGGAATTTTCTGGAATTAAATAAAGACCAAGATGCTCTCTCACTCTTTCACCACGCTGCTCGTTTGATAGGTATTCAACATTACCGTTGTAGTAGTCAAGTATCAACGAGAAACGGCCTCCTTGAAGTGGCTTCTTTCGTAGCTTGACTGTGAAGCGATATGTCTTTCCCTTTTCACTCATAAATGGTATCTTGTCTAAATTGTCCTCAAAGGTAGTGATAATCCTTCACTGAACATTGAGTTAACCTGATTTTTTCCTCATTTTAGCTGATTTAGCCAAGGCATTAAGAGTTTCTTTCTTTTAAAAGCATTACCTTTGCAATCCTTTTTTGAATTTTATAAATAATCAGATAGAGAACTATGACAAAAGCAGAAATTGTCAGCGAAATCGCTGCAAAGACAGGTTTGGAGAAGCAGGTTGTATTAACTGTTGTAGAAGGTATGATGGATACCATTAAAACCTCAATGATCAATGGAAATGAAGTGTTCCTTCGTGGATTCGGTAGCTTTATCATTAAGCACAGAGCGGAAAAGACTGCACGAAACATTTCTAAGAATACAACAATCATTATCCCTGCTCACAACATTCCGGCATTCAAGCCTGCCAAGGAATTTATGGAAAAAGTTAAATAATGATTATATAATTATATAAGTATATAAATCTATAATTATATTGCATTTTGCAATGGTATATAGGAGGTTAGCTCAATATCGGAATGACTAACCTTCTATTTTTTTTATTATATAATCCAAAATTGGAGGGACTGAAGTAAAATGTTCAAACCCTCCAATTCTCGTGCTTCTTTTCCGATTAAGGCTGTTTCACAAAAGAACTTTAATAGAAAATCTTAGCCTGTTAATATGCATATTCACTTATATAACAGTTATAAGTCCCTTTTTGTTTTCTTTAACTTGTATTTTTTTGAACAAATGTAATGCCAATCTTGTTATACGAGGTTTGTCATTTCTATGAGATTATATCAACGACCTGATTGGTGAGTTCAGTTGCAAATGTAGAACCAATGATTTTCTAGTTACAAGGTATGTCTTCGATTTATTTCGAAATCTCCACACGCCAGTAGTCGGTAGTATTTCTTATAAAACCTTGCACAAGTATCATTGCTCCATTTCAAGCAACAGAATTCATCCTTCAGGTCAGTCAGATGATAAATGAGGGAAAAGTAAAACTTAAAATTTTAGTGCTATGTATGGTTATGACAATGAAACTACACTGATTGGTAGTACCTGTACTCTTCTCCACCCTTACAAAGGATATTCGGAAGGTGAAGTTATAGACGACTATGGTTTGGAGCTATTGGTTCGCTTGACAAACGGAAAAGAGTTGTCTGTGTATAAAGATGAACTGATTATTAACGATTAAGATTTTGGATTATGAAGATTGTAGTATTGAACCACACTGATGTAAGGGTTGAACTGTTGAATGTTGTAGATAGTTTGTGCCCTGATGAGATTGAAGAATTTCTCTATGACAGAGGTTTTGGCGTGAGTAATATTTCTTGGATGGAGGTTCCGAGCGATGTTCACGATTATGTGCCTATCAAGTTCCACGAATTTGATGTCAAAGATAATGGTGAAGAAACACATTCAGAACGCACCGCAAGGTTGAAGAATTTCACTATCTATGATAGCGTACAGGATATTAAGCGTAGAGAACAAGAAGAACTCGCAGATGTACTCCGTCATCTTGGAACAAGGGTTGACGATGGCTATGAATACCATTTTGAGGGTGAATGTCCCATAATAGCGGCATATGATTATGATGAACCTTGCGATGTGGTAATTCTTTCAGTTCGTGTAGACGATGATGGATATATAAGTCTTGTAGGTGATGAAAAGAATGACCGAGGCAATCCGCATTCATTAGATGTTGATGAAATCTTTGCCGGTCATCGAGGGCGTAAATTAAACTGTGTCAGCAAAGAAAAAATTATTAACTTTGCTAACACAGTTTTTTTATGAGTGAATTTGACTTTGAAAGTATCAAGAACAAGGCTATCGAACAATTGAAAGCCGGTAAGCCTTTGTTGGGCAAGGATGGTGCGTTTGCTCCCTTGCTCGAAAGCATCCTTAATGCCGCATTGGAAGGTGAAATGGATGCGCATCTAAATGATGAAGAACGTTTGAACAGTTATCGACGCAATGGTAAAATGCAGAAACAAGTCCAGACTTCTATGGGTGAAGTGACCGTTTCGACTCCTCGTTATCAAAATTCCACCTTTGATCCCCAATTTATTAAAGAATAAGACAATTCTTGCAGAAGGAGTTGCAGACCGTATTATCGGCTTGTATGCCATGGGTAATAGTAACCTAAAAATCAGTATGACTTCTGGCTTAGTTTACTAACAGGACTTAAAAATCGGGGAATACTGGATATTCTGATTGCTTAGATGGCTTGAAAGGTTTTCCCGATACCATTAGAAATGTTTACCCTGATACTATTTACAAATATTCCCCATAACTGCTTGTGGTTTCGGGGAATTCCTTTATCTTTGTGCATGATAAAGCAAATAGAGAGAAAGAAATGAAACTATTTCACGGAAGTAA
>CALGEC010000004.1 GCA_937881815.1 uncultured Bacteroidales bacterium | reverse complement strand
CGCTGCTGGATCGGAAAGATTTTTCTGTGCCTCAGGCACTTTCCCTGCTTTTGCTCTATGGCTACCATGCCCAAAGTCTTTTGGATGGAGAAGCGTTGGAAAATTTCTCTCCGGAAGAAGCATTAAAAACCGCAAAATCCCTGGCAAAAACCGGCTCCACCCAAGAAATCCGAACATTTTTCCTATCTTTGGAAATCCTGACCCCCGGCTGGAAGGAGCGGCTCACCGCCCCCTCCTGCCCCGGTGCGTGGTCTGACAAATACCGGCTTTTGGCCAAATATTTTATCATGCGTTACTGGCTCCAGGCCATTTCCGACTTCGATCTGGTAGGCCGGGTAAAGCTGGGAATCACCCTGTGTCTTCTCATCCGGGAACTGGGCGGTGACCTGGTTCAAACCGCTCAGCTTTGCTCCAAGGAGATCGAAAACAACACCGACAATGTAGACGCTATTTTGGACGGTGCCTACACCTGCCCCGCATTTACCGACGATAAACTGCTGGGTCTGCTGCTTTTGTAAGCAAATGCCAAAGCTCCCTCTCCGAGGGAGCTTTTCCTTCAGCATGCGACACCCACTTCCCTCAAACATTGGTTTGCGACATTTTTCTTTACATCCAAAGCTGAAAATGATACAATAGAATATCAATGCTTCAGGTCTTGTTTTCAATAGTTCAAGCATGGCATGCAGTTCTTCCAAGAAACCGATATTCGTCGATAATTCCTTGCGTAAGTCATTTTCTACTTCCATTTTCTTGATAGTGTATTCATCCTGTTGTTTACGTAATCTTTCCAAGTTCAGATTATTGGTTTCCACTTGTTTAATTCTCGGATTTGCAACCGGACTTGTAGAAACAGTAGTTTCTGGAATCTTCTTATAAGTACCATCTTCTTGAAGAACGTTCTTATAGGTTGTAGATGTAGAAACCGTTTTTGTAGTAGGATTCTTTGCTATCTCATTATTCAGTTCCAAGTTCATTCTATCCAAAGAATCTATATTCTGTTGCAATTCCGCCAACTTTTCATCAATTACCTTCAAACGAACAGGAAGTAATTCTGTTACTTGCTTATCTGTTATCTCAACCATTTTTCTCTTGATGTCTTCTCCAAAGATAACCTGGTCTAAAATTGCAGAACCAAGAACTGCCATAATGATTGCGATAAACATACGGAATATTACACCGACCTTACTTGTTCCTACGGTCAAGATGATCTGTCTTTCTATTTGCACAATAATTGTGATAAAGACGAAAGCAGATAAAATACATCCCCATAATGGAGCATGAACATATCGTTGTGCAAAACAGAAACCAGTAAATCCCCATAATATCATCAATATCAATAATGCAGCTGTATACTTCTTCAAATGTTTATAACTTGCTTCGCTGCATTGAGCCAATATTTTACTGTTCCAACCTGTAAGGAAACAACCTAAACGTAACCATGCTTTCATAATCAAATACTTTTAATTTGTTCTAATGATAATGCTGCCAAACCTCTCAAAAAGCCTCTCTCATACGAAAAGAGCATCCCCATCATATAAGGAGCTTCGTTTATAAAATCCTGTTCCATTGTATTCAGTTCCTTGACATGTTGCAACAAGATCTCCTTCTTTGTTTCCAGTTCCTTGACTAATTCAATAAGTCCAGCTTCCTTTCTGGAGTTTATGTGAAAGTCTATTGTACGCAAATCGTCCTCATACTTACGATGCACTTGTTTGAACTTTATTTCAAGTGAACTTTTAATCATCGACTTATTCATTTCTTTATACGATGTATCTGGATTCGTCAAGGCATCATCATAACCCTTGCTTTCATAATCATCCTTCAAGAAATTATAAATCAAATCGATAGGTTTACCTGTACCGTAAGTAATGGTAACGATATTGTTTACAGGCTTTTCTTCATTGGTTTCATTTACCAATACATCTTGTTCAATGATAGGCTCTGCTACCGCTTGCTTTCTTCTGAAAAAATTAAATACTCCCATTTTATTATTCTTTTAAATTTTACTATTTATGACTTTTGTTAATCTCTTTTCATCTGTTTATCGCTTTATTTAGTAAAAGGTAAACAAGAAAAATGAAAAAAATTATAAGTGACAATGAACACAAGGTCTAAATCCCAATTGATCAAGCAAATATCCTTCCATTTCCAAATCAGGATTGAACTTTACTCGATAATAATTGTAGAGCAGTTCAATAATTGGACGTTTGAATCTTTCTTCATAATCTACAAGGAAGTCCTTAACCACTTCATCAGAATATCCTGTCGTATTATTATATAAAGGTTCATGATATTTCCCTAAGAAAGAATACTTGCTATATTGCTTCAAGATTCTGGTATGCTTCGGAGATTTATAATAATATCTTCCTGCTTCTTTTATCAACTCATCCAATTTGCTTTCTAATTGTCCTAAATCGTAATTGATGATAGTTTTTACACCGGAATTCTCTTTTACGATTTCCTTTGCTTTTACATGAATACCGAATGCAGTATAAATACGCATTTCCAGTACATCTTCTCTTCCGTCCAACAGGTAAAGGTTTTCCTTGAACCATGCACGATAGCGTTCAATCCATTCTATTCCTCTTTCTCTAATAGCTTGCGGAATTTCGTAGTTGCGAAATTCAGAATGTAAACGTTCACAATTTTCTCTGCGATGATAACAAGGCGATTCGCCTTCAAATACATATCGGTAATTATCTACCACTTCTACCTTCTGATAGATTTCTTCTACAAATCTTTCCGGATTCATCACAAATTCCTTGTAAGCCAATAAAGCTTGTTCTTCTTTCTTGTTCAAGAAGAATAAAGGACGGTTATAAACGTCACCAGACAAGTCCATTTTACTGAAATCCAGCTTTCGAAGAATCTTCATCGAATTAGCTCTTGTAATATATACTCTCATAACTCCTACTATTTATGACTATTATTAATTCCTTTTCATCCGTTTATCGCTATAATCAAGAAAAGGTAAACATGAAAATGAAGAAATTTTCAAT
>CALGEC010000003.1 GCA_937881815.1 uncultured Bacteroidales bacterium | reverse complement strand
GCGAATAATTCAAAAGAAGAGAACTAAGAAACAAAGGCAAAGAATCAATAAAAAGAACTTAGGACAATTATATCTTAGGAAATAATATCATTGAAACACATTTAAAAAATAAGAAACAATGAAGAAACTTATTATTTATTGCGGATTATTTATTTCCGCATTAGCAATGATGACTTCATGCGGTAAGTCATCGAATGGAAATGAAATTGTTGGAGCACCAGACTACATTCCATTCAAATTTGAGAGTGATGGACAATACGGATTGTTAGGAAAAGATGGCAAACCTTTGTTCTCAGAAGAATTTGACAATGAAATAAAGGCTGCTTTTGAGGGAATTTTCGTTGTAACGGGCGAAAACGGAACTTATTCCTTATACAAGGCTCAACAAAAGCCTGAACTTGTTCCTGGTTGTGAAGACCTAATAGATTACGGTGCTATGTCAGAAGGATTGATTCCTATCGTAAAGAAAGATTCTCGTATATCATTTATTGATAAGAACGGAAAAGAAAAATTTGTCCTTAAACCACACAACGGAAAAGAAATTACAAAAGTTAAGATGTTCTATGAAGGAAGAGCAGTGATTGCAACAGAAGATGGAAAAGTAGGTTTCATTGACAAAAACGGTAAAGTAGTTATTGAACCTAAGTATGATGAAGCTACAAGTTTTATGGATGGAGTTGCTTTCGTTACTAAAAAAGAAAAAGATAGCGAAGATGTAGTATTTATCAAAATAGATAAAAATGGTAAAGAAATAAAATTGGGTAAAAATCTTATGCCTTACAGAATCTTAGGCTGGGGAGTTGAAATGCCAAATGAGCTTTGCCTTAAAGTAGATAAAGAATCTGATGAACGTAAAGTCGTTTTGTTAGACGATGATGGTAAAATCACCAAAACATTCCCTAAAAAAGTAGAATTTGTTGTAGACTTACAAAAAGACAACTACATATTTGCAGATGATGAAGATAAGTTTGGTTTAAACAACTCAAAAGATGAAACTATCATTCGTGCAAAATACGAACAAATGCAAAGACTTAGCAACGGCAACTTCCTTGTTGCAAAAAGTAATGACAAGTATGACATCATAAATGAAAAAGATGAACCTGTTAAATCGTTTGGTGATGATTATCGTAAAATGACATATTATCCTGAATTTGGACTTATTTTTGCTAAAACAGGAAAAGACAAATATGAACTTTTGGATGTTGATGGTAACAAAGTGTCGCAAGAAGAATTTATAATAAGTAAAAACGCATTACGACGTAGCAATTCAAAAAATTACACTGCAACATCTGATTACTTCAACGCAGAAGAATTAGCACAAAAGATTGTTTCTACTATTTCAGCCAAAGGTATGGGTAAATTATCTATCGGAGAAACTTTTGCAATAGGTAATCCAGAAAATTATACTACATATCAAAAATCTTTATCTAACTTTGACAGAGAAGAAGCCGGTATAAATATAAATATACTTCCTCAAAAAGGATATATAGAGGCTTCAATAGAAGCAACAGATTATATTGTAAACTACAACGATCAAAACAAAATACAATTTAATCCTGAGGCTAAAATCAACCAAATATCCTTAGAAATAACTCTAAGAGATTTTAAATCATCTTGTGAAGTAACAAAATCTATCATAAAGAGCCTAAAAGCAAAAGGCTATAAAGGATTAGTTTCTACCGAATACGTCTATGCATCATACAAAGATAATATAGGTTTTACAGTAATGCCTGCAGAAGACGGTGTCCTTATAATAATGGGAGAAGAGAAGGAAAAACCGTCAGAAGCAGTTATAAAGGGATTGACAGAAGAACTTAAAAAAGCAGATGAAGCGATAAATGAAGCATTAAAATTAGAAAAGTCTGATGACTAAGTCTTTGTTTTGATAAAATAAAACGCCGTTTCAGTAATTTGAAACGGCGTTTTATTTTTTTATTTCTTTGTTTTATTTCTCTTTTTCTTCAATCAAACACTGCAAGGTTACTCTATTTTTTTGTTCAATAAGGATTCTGCCTTTTTTGTTTAGGTTTTCTATTGTTTCTTGTGTGTAATGTCGGATTGTTATCAGTTGTAGGTCGTTATTATATTTGACATTGTAGTTTTGTTGCAAGGTTTCTATTAGTCTTGGCAAGACATAATCGTTTTGGTCAAAGCATACAGAAAAGGTTAGTGCAGAATTTTGAA
>CALGEC010000002.1 GCA_937881815.1 uncultured Bacteroidales bacterium | reverse complement strand
CGGCTTTTCGTTGAAAGAAAATCGGCTTTTTTTTTGAAAAAATCAATGAAAAAATTGGCAAAAACAAAGACTTTTTTGGCATTTTCAAGCCTTAAAAAAGTTAAGTCTTTGATTTTGTGATTTTTAGTTAAGGGCTTATATTTTTAAAATTTGCAGTCGGAAATCTTTTGCTTGAAAATATCGCAAGCATTTGGGCTTAACTCTTGGTGAAACAATTTTATTTTCGGTTAGGGCCTTGTTTTGTGTTTTTTCTTTGTATCTTTGCTGAAATATTTTCTTATGATGGATTTTTTAGACACTCCAATCGAACATTTATCCTCGATAAGCGAGAAGAAAGCCAACATTCTGAAAAAAGAAATCAATGTTTCAACTTTTGCAGACTTGTTGGAGCATTATCCTTTTCGCTATTTAGACAAGAGTAAGTTTACAAAAATCCGAGAAATAGCAAGTGAAGAGACTTATATTCAAGTTGTAGGAAAAGCAATCAAGAAAGAAATTCTTAAAGGCAAAGGACAAAGGCTTGTAATCACGCTTGCCGATTCAACGGGAACGATAGAACTTGTTTTCTTTCAAGGTTTGAAATGGATTAGCGATAGTTTTGTTCTCGGAATTGACTATGTTATTTTTGGCAAGCCTACGTTTTTCAATGGTTTATTCAACTTTGCTCACCCTGAATTTGAGACTCTTGCCTCTTATAAACGCACTGCAATCGACACATTCTTTCCTATTTACTCTACAACCGAGAGAATGAAAAACTCTTTCCTTACTTCAAAAACCTTAGCCAAATATACGCAAGAAATTCTCTCGCTTGCAGTAAACAGAATAGAAGAAAACCTACCTCAATATATAACAAAACACTATAATCTCTACACAAGGGAAAGGGCTTTGAGAGAGATACATTTTCCAAAGAATGAGGAAAACCTTGCAAAAGCAAAAATAAGATTAAAGTTTGAAGAGTTGTTTTTTATGCAACTTGAAAACCAAGTAAAGAAATACAACAATAAATCGGCAAATAAAGGATTCGTCTTTTCGGTTGTTGGGGATAGTTTCAACAACTTTTACAAAAACAATCTGCCTTTTACTCTTACTAATGCACAGCAAAGAGTTGTGAAAGAAATTCGCAACGATATGCGAACAGGTTTTCAAATGAATCGTCTTTTACAAGGAGATGTAGGAAGCGGAAAAACACTTGTTGCTCTTTTGTGTATGTTGATTGCAATAGATAATGGTTTTCAAGCCTCAATCATCGCTCCTACCGAAATTCTTGCTCAGCAACACTACAACAGCATAAAGAATTTCTTAAAAGATATGCCTCTTAACGTGTGTTTACTCACAGGAAGCAGTAAGCAAAAAGAGAGAAAACCACTTTTAAACGCTCTTGCCGAGGGAGAAGTCAATATATTGATTGGCACACACGCTATTTTGGAAGATAATGTTGTGTTTAAAAATCTTGGACTTGCCGTAATTGATGAGCAACATCGCTTTGGAGTGGAGCAAAGAGCAAAGATGTGGAGCAAAAACACTACTCCGCCTCACGTTTTGGTAATGACTGCGACCCCTATTCCAAGAACGCTTGCAATGAGTGTTTATGGTGATTTAGAATGTTCTGTAATTGATGAACTGCCTAAGGGAAGAAAACCTATTCAAACAACGCATCTTTTCGACAGAGACATACTTACGCTTTTCAACTTTATGAGAAAGCAAATAGATTTAGGAAGACAAATCTATGTTGTCTATCCTTTGATTAAGGAAAGCGAGAAAATGGATTTGAAAGACTTAATGGACGGATACGAAAGCATTGTTAGAGAATTTCCTTTGCCGAAATATCAAATCAGTATTGTGCATGGGCAAATGAAAGCCGAAGATAAGGACTATGAAATGCAACGTTTCAAAGAGGGAATCACAAACATAATGGTTGCAACTACGGTTATTGAGGTTGGAGTCGATGTTCCGAACGCAACAGTTATGGTAATAGAAAACGCAGAACGCTTTGGCTTGGCACAACTTCATCAATTAAGAGGCAGAGTCGGCAGAGGTCAAGAACAAAGTTATTGTATCTTACGCACAAAAGACGAATTGTCGCAAGAAGGTTTGTTTAGAATCAACACAATGTGTGCAACAAACAACGGATTTGAGATTGCACAAGCCGATTTGCAACTAAGAGGACCTGGAAACATTGCAGGCACACAGCAAAGTGGTGTTTTGGAATTGAAAATTGCCGACATTGTGCAAGATGAACTAATGATGAGTCAAGCAAAAGATGTTGCGGCTCAAATAATTTCACACGACCCGCTATTGAAAGCAGAAGAGAACAAACCATTAAGAGATTATTTGGCAAAAAAACATAAAACAGCCGATTTTTCTCAAATATCTTAAAAAAAGAAACTATAATTTCTTCTCTATTATCTTTGAAATCTTTTCTAAAAACAAGGTATTGTATCCTTGATGTGAATAGATAACCCTTCCTTTCTTATCTATAATGAAAATTGTTGGGAAATAACGCACCAAATACATTTCTTCAATGGTGTATTTTGGTATTTGTGCAACGCGATATGTTATGTTACGCTCTTTAATAAAGGATTGCATTTGCTCCTCTCCTAATTTGCTATCCACAGGGTTTAAAGCAACTATCTCAACTCCCTTTTCCTTATATTTTTCGTATATTTTCTGTAAGTCATTCAAGACCGGGACGCAAGGAGAACAACTATTGTAGAAAAAAGCCATAACAACAACTTTTCCTTTGTTTGCTCCAAGTTCAAATTCCTTACCTTCCACATCTTTAACCTTAAAATTCAAAGCCTCGGAGCCGTAAGCAAATGTACTTTGACTTTTTTCTTGTTCAATCCATTGGCGATTTAGAGACTTACGACTTTTATATCTTAAATCTATTGCTGAATTTCTAAAATCAAACTCAAATCTTGCCTCATGAAAAGCTGTATTTTCGTCAATGCGACTAAGCTTTACTTGATAAGATTTGTTGTTTACTATTGCTTTTTCTTCATTTACATAAAGCACAGTGGTGTTTTTGGCTATCGGAAGAAAGTCTTGTTTTCTTATATAATGCTCTTTGATGTAAGAAACATTATCTAATTTTATCAAAACCTCTAAAACACGAAACATTTCAAAGCCATCAATTATCGTATCTTCTTTTCTTTCAACGAGGATTTCGCCTTTTTCTATTGCTTTTAAATCAAAAATAGGTTTATTAAAAACAAATTCAGGAATTACATTGACATCTATTTGTTTTATAAAGTCTTCATAGTCTTCTTTATCGTATTGCTCGGCTATGTTTTCATAAGAATCTATCAAAGTAAAGCGGTTGTTGTCGCAAAACACTTGCTGAATCAATTCATTTGAAGAATAAATTTGAGCATTTATCTTTGCAAAAATTTTGTTGCCATACTTATTCTTTTGAAAACTCACTTTGTTGAAATAAGTCTTTGTCTGCCCATTCTCTTCAATGATAATATCCGCCTCATAATAAGCCGAACGAAGATTTTTCGCATACTCATTCACACCAATGCAAATCTCCTGCACGCTCTGTGCAGAAAGCGACAAAGAAAACAAAACTAAAAAAACAATTACAAAGCCTTTTTTCATAAAAATATAACGCAACAAAGATAGAAATAGTTTGTTTGCAATGATTTTTTCTTTGTTTTAGCAAAATAAAACAAAAAAAGGCGACTGAATTATTTCAATCGCCTTTTTTTGTTTTGTATCTTGTTATTTTTGTATCTTTATTACTTTTCGCTTACTGCTGCTTGTGCTGCTGCAAGTCTTGCAACTGGTACTCTAAATGGTGAACATGATACATAGTTCATTCCATTTTTGAAGAAGAATTTAACTGATTCTGGATCTCCTCCGTGTTCTCCACAAACTCCTACTTTAAGATTTTGTTTTGTAACACGTCCGCGTTGAACTCCTAAGGTAACTAATTGTCCTACTCCTTCTTGATCTAATGTTTGGAATGGATCTGCTGGAATTATCTTTTCGCTTTGATATGTCTCTAAAATACCATTTACGTCATCACGAGAGAATCCAAATGTCATTTGAGTCAAGTCGTTTGTTCCAAATGAGAAGAAATCTGCTACTTCTGCTATTTTGTCTGCTACAAGTGTTGCTCTTGGTATTTCTATCATTGTTCCATACATGTATTCTATCTTAGCCCCCATTGCTGCTTCAACTTCTGCGTGAACTCTATCGCAAATTGCTTTTTGATGTTTAAGTTCTGTTACAGAAATTGTCAATGGAACCATGATTTCTAAGTGTGGATCAAAGCCTTCTTTTCTTAATTCTGCTTCTGCTTCAAATAATGCTCTGAATTGTGTTTCTGTGATTTCAGGATAAGTGATTCCTAATCTTACTCCTCTTAATCCCATCATTGGGTTTACTTCTTCCAATGCTACAATTCTCTTATTTAATTCTTCTGCTGCAATTCCTAATTCTTTTGCTAAGGCTTCTACATTTTCTTGTGTGTGTGGCACAAATTCATGCAATGGTGGGTCAATCAAACGGAAGGTTACTGGTTTTCCGTTCATCACTTGCATTGTTCCTTTAACGGCTACTTTTATGTATGGTAACAATTCGTTCAACCAATGTTTTCTTTCTTCTGTTGAACCTGAAAGAATCATCTTTCTTAGTATAGCTAATGGTTTTTCTGAGTTCTCTCCGTAGAACATGTGTTCAATTCTGAACAATCCTATACCTTCTGCTCCAAATTCTATTGCTTGTTGTGCGTCTTTTGGATTGTCTGCGTTTGTTCTAACGCCCATTGTTCTATATTTGTCAACCAATTGCATGAATTGTTTGAACAATTCGTTTTCTGATGCATTGATTGTTGCTACTGCTCCTTCGTAAACTGTTCCTTTTGTTCCGTTTAAGCTAAGTGTATCTCCTTCTTTGTAAGTTTTTCCACCCATTGAAACAGTTTTTGCTTCCATATCTATTTTCAAAGCGCTACAACCTACTATACAACATTTACCCCAACCTCTTGCAACTAAGGCTGCGTGAGATGTCATACCACCTCTTTCTGTTAAGATACCTGTTGCAGCACGCATACCTTCAACATCTTCTGGGTTTGTTTCTTCTCTAACCAAGATGTTTGCAATTCCTGCTTTTTCAAGACGCATTGCTTCTTCGCTTGTCATAGCTATCACTCCTACTGCACCGCCTGGACCTGCTGGTAAGCCTTGTGCGATTACTGTGTGTTTAGCTTCTTCTTTTGCATCAAGGATTGGGTGAAGTAATTCGTCTAATTGTTCTGGTGATACTCTGCAAATTGCTTCTTTTTCATTGATTAAGCCTTCTGCTAACATCTCCATTGCCATTGTAACTGCTGCAACACCTGTTCTTTTTCCTACACGGCATTGTAACATATAAAGTTTATTGTTTTGAATTGTAAACTCTATATCAAGCATATCGCGGAAATTCTTTTCCAAAATATCTCTGATATCGCAAAGTTCTTTATATGTTTCAGGCATTACCTCTTGCATTGAAGGTAAGTGCTTGTTTTGTTCTGTTTTTGTTTCGCTATTCAACGGATTTGGTGTTCTGATACCTGCAACAACGTCTTCTCCTTGTGCGTTTATTAACCATTCTCCGTAGAATTGATTATCTCCGTTCGCTGGATTACGAGTAAACGCTACACCTGTTGCAGAATCATTACCCATATTACCGAATACCATTGCTTGAACGTTTACTGCTGTTCCCCAATCATCAGGAATACCTTCTATTCTTCTGTAAGCAACAGCTTTTTTACCATTCCAAGATTTGAAAACGGCTCTAATTCCACCTTCTAATTGCTTTTGAGCATCGTCAGGGAACTCTACGCCTATGTTTTCTTTTACAACTTTTTTGAATTCTTCTGCTAAGAACATTAAATCCTCAGTTGTAAGGTCTGTATCTTGTTTATATCCTTTTGAATGTTTGTATTCATCAAACATATCATCTAATAAACGACGGATACCAACGCCTTTGCAAGGTTCTAAGCCTTCTGCTTTTTCCATTACAACGTCAGCATACATCATGATTAAACGTCTGTATGAGTCATATACGAAACGAGGATTATTTGTCTTTTTAATCAATCCTGGTATTGTTGCAGAACACAATCCTATATTCAAAACTGTATCCATCATTCCAGGCATTGAGCTTCTTGCACCTGAACGACAAGACACTAATAAACAATTATCTTTATCTCCATAGGTCATTCCCATTACTTGTTCGGCGTTTTTAAGACCTTCTTTCACTTGTTCCATCAAGCCTTCTGGCAATTGACAACCATTTGCATAGTAATCTGTACAACATTCTGTTGTTATTGTCAATCCTGCTGGAACAGGTAATCCTAAATGACACATTTCTGCCAAATTTGCTCCTTTTCCCCCAAGCAGATTTTTCATATCTGCCTTACCTTCTGCGGTCTTACCACCAAAAGTGTAAACGTACTTTTTTGTCATCTTTTTAAAATGAAATTTGTAATTAATATATTCTTATTCTTTATTAACTATTTAACAATAAGCATGCAAAAATACAAAATTATTCGTTATTTACTACGATTTTTTCTTAGAAATCTTAAATTTTGTTTGTGGTTTATATTCGTATGCACCAATACTTGGTGGATCCAAACGATAGTTTCCTTCTATATCGTATGGTAAATTATATCCCCAAATACCACTTCCTTTTCCTATACAAGGTGAATTTTCTTGCAGATGTAAATCTCCTTGTGAAATATCTAAAAACAAAGGTTCTTCATTAAAAATAGAATTTGTAAAAACATTCACATTTTGAGTATCAACATCATATTTTGCAAGACAATAATCAAACCTTATTGTAGAAAGGCTTTGTTCAATCATATCAAACTCTATTTCTGTTTCAGAAAGTGCACCATAAATAACACTATTATAAAATTCTGCTTTTTCAATCGGTCTATATTGAACATTATCATTTACATCTAAATAATAATCATTAAAATAGAGAGCAGGAGTCGTACGAGTTTTATAATTATAGTAATTAGCAAAAGTACAATGTACAAACTGATAACTACCACCGAGCGTAAGAGCTAAAAGATAATTACCACAATTTTGAATAAGTGAGTTTTTCATATCAAGAACAGCTCCTCTTGAATAAAGCCCTATGTAAGAACAATTCTCTATTTTTGTATTTAAAATTTCTATTGTAGGATTTTGAGTAACGCAAGTATCAACCAAAATACCAATTGTTGCATTTTTCACAACAACATTATTCAAAATATTATCCTTACAGCCAGCCCAAAATCTAATACAGCCCCATTGACCCGGAATATCTTTATAATACTCATCTAATCTTAAACCTTGAAAAACTATCGGCTGCTCTATCTCGCCTTCCGCTTTTAGTGTTGCGTCTTTATAAATCCAAAATTCAGCAGAATTTTGAAAATGTATTTTAGTATTTGCATTAAGATTAAGGCTATAAGCAGAATCCACAGCACAAACGCCTAAAACTACGTGCGGTTTATCATTTTTCCACTCAATATCATTTCCGTTCACAATAACTCCACAAGTTTCAGGATTTTCATGAGCCATTGAAAACCAAATCGTGTCATAGCCTCCACTTTGATTAGAAGACAAAAGATAATGACTTGGTTTGTGATAATAAGCATCTTGTCCATAGGCCTGCAAAAGCACCTTTTGGCTTTTATTATTAAATATAAACTCAATAGAATCCTCTATCAACAAAGGATTTGATTGATTATTGTAATCCAACTCCAATCTCACAAAAATATAAAGACTATCCTTTGCTCCTATCTCAATATCTTTTGCAACAAGATTTGTATCTCCATCAACATTTAGCCTATAATAACTTGCAGCTCCGCCACCTAATTTTATTCTATCTATCTTTACAGCCTCATTCTCCTTATTATACACCATAAGTATCTTTGTTGTAGAACCAATAGTTGTAAAAACAGTATCGAAACTAAGCGTATCGGCACTAAAACTCAGCTCTACTGCTTCCGATGTAGCATAACTTCCCTCATCTACACAAGAAGTAAAGACAAAACCAAGAAAGAAAAAAATGAATATAGGAATTAAAAAAATAGATTCAAGAGATTTTTTCATAAATCATCTATTTAACTTCCACTAAAATGTATTTTCTCTTACCCATTTTAAGTTTTTCGGCATATTCCAATTGAGCCTTACCACTCTTTCCGCTTTCCTTTAAGAAAGGATCATCACATTGATGTCCCTTTGCTACTAAATCCAAACTTGCTTGGTCAATAGCTACAATATCTTTTGAAGCCAAAATTCCAATATCTTGTGTAAACGGAGCAGGTGCCTTAGAAGAGCAATCGCAAACAGAAGAAATATTTGCCAAAACATTGATATATACCATTGGTTTAAGGCTTGTTGCAACTTTTGCATACTCTACTAATCTTTCCAAGAAAATATCTCCTGTCAATTGAACCTTTTTAGGAGAAAAAAGCTTCAACGGACATTCTGCAATACACTTTGCACAACCTATACACTTTGTTGTGTCTATGTGAACTTGACCATCAAGACTTATTGCAGATGCAGGACAATTGTTTACGCAGTTTGCACAACTCACACACTCACTTGGATTGTTTATTTGTGGAATATCCGATGCGTGTTGCGCCATTTTTCCTCCCGGAGAAGCAAGTCCCATTGCAATATTCTTAATTGCACCTCCAAATCCAGCAGAGCCATGACCCTTGAAGTGAGAATAAATTATGTAATTATCATAATCCATAAAACCTTTTCCAAGTTTCACATTCTTATAGTGTTTCAAACCCATTCCATTTGTAGAAATATCTATTTCACCATCTTTATCCAATATATCTATTGGAGCAAAAGTAAATCCATGTTGCTTAGCCAATGCAATATGTTTATCTGTAAATCTTCTTTTGCTAACATAAAGCACATTAGTTTCAACCCATGTAGCCTTAGTTTCTTGCATTAACAATCTTGTTAGTTCAGGGTTTAAAAAATTCTTATTTCCCTCTTCTCCAAAATGTATCTTCACTCCTGTTTTACCTTGAAAATCAACACCCAAAAGCTTATATAATTTCAAAACATTTTCAGGAGTAATTTCCTTTACATAATAAACAATAGAAGGTTCTTCTTCATTTTGTTTGCTATCGCCTTGTGCAAAAACGTTCATTACAAAAAAAGACAAGAGCATTAAAATTAAAACTTTTTTAAATTTCATAACATAAATATTTTAATAGCTTTTCACCTTGCAAAGATAATTATTTTTAAGAAAAATACAAATTCACATAATAAAGTCTTGATATTTTACATTTATATTGTATATTTGCAAGAGCATTTCCAAAGAATATGGCCTTTAGACAATTCAATGCAAATGCTTAACATCAAGAAAAAAAGTAGAATCTAATCCAAAAGCAACAAACTAATGGAAAAGAGAATAGGAACAATAAGTATAATCATATACCGCAGGGAAATAGCCGGGCAGGTAAATGAAATCATTAGTCAATACAGCGACTTTATTTTAGCTCGTCAAGGATTGCCTTTGCCAGATAAAGGCTTAAATATTATTACCTTAATCATTGAAACTTCTTCCGATAAGATTAACGCCCTAACAGGCAAAATCGGAAGACTAAAAGACGTAGAAGTAAAGTCAATATTATCAAAAAACATTCAAAGAACAAACAACGAATAATTATGAATATAGAAAAAAGAAACACCAATTTCATAGACAGAGACAAACTCTATGGATTGATAGAAGGACAAACACCTACAACACTTCAAGTTAATGAAATATTAAACAAAGCTTTAAAACTAAAAGGCTTAAACCTTGAAGACGTAGCTTGTTTGTTGAGAGTGAAAGACCAAGGGACTATTCACAAAATAATGGAAACAGCAAAAACCGTAAAAGAAGCTATTTACGGTAAAAGATTAGTACTCTTCGCCCCTATCTATACAGGAAACATTTGCGTAAACAACTGCACTTATTGTTCTTTCCGTAGAGACAACAAACTAATCAAAAGAAAAATTCTTACAATGCAAGAAATTGCCGAAGAAACTTCTGCACTTTTGAAACAAGGACACAAGAGAGCTCTTTTGATTTGTGGAGAAAACAACAAAAATGGCACAGATTATATGGTTGAAGCAATACGCACAACCTACGGAGTGAAAGAAAGAGGTGGCAAAGACTACATTAGAAGAATAAATGTAGAGCTTGCACCAATGGAAGTAGAAGAATTTGCAAGATTAAAAGCAGAAAAAATTGGCACATACGTTTGTTTCCAAGAAACTTACGATGAAATAAAATACAAAGACTTTCACCCAGCAGGCACACCTAAGGCAGATTACCTTTATCGCTTGACTGTAATGGACAGAGCTATGGAAGGAGGAGTTGATGATGTAGGAATAGGTGCATTATTCGGACTTACAGATTATAGATTTGAAGTTTTGGCAATGATGGAGCATGCAAAACACCTTGAAGAGTGCTATGGATGTGGTCCACACACAGTTTCTGTTCCAAGAATGGAGCCTGCAATCGGTGCACCAACAGCAGAAAATATTCCACACCCTGTAAGCGATGATGATTTCAAAAAACTTGTTGCCATAATCCGTATTGCATTGCCATATACCGGCATAATACTTTCTACAAGAGAGAACGACAAAATGCGAAACGAACTAATAGAATACGGAGTAAGTCAAATTTCAGCAGCAAGCAAGACAAACCCAGGCTCATACGCTCACGAAGAAGAAGGAACAGGTACACAATTCTCAACAGGCGACCACAGAACATTAGAAGAAGTAATTTCCTCACTCATAGACGGAGGTTACATTCCTTCATTCTGCACAGGCTGTTACAGAAAACACCGAGTAGGTGGCGATTTTATGGACTTAGCAAAACCAGGCTTAATAAAACAATACTGCTTGCCTAATGCAATGTTCACTTTTAGAGAATACCTTGAAGATTTTGCCTCAGCAGAAACCAAGATGAAAGGAATAGAGTTGATAAAATCAATGTTTGCCGAAGTAGAAAAGAAAGAACTTATAAGAAAGATAGAAGACAACCTCTGCAAAATAGAAAACGGAGAAAGAGATATTTACTTCTAAAAAAATAAGTCTTTAAATAAAAAAAATAAAGCAAAGAATTAAAAAATTTTTTCTTTGCTTTATTTTTTTATTTCTTTGTTTTATTCTATTAGAATCTTTTTGTTTGCAAAGCCTCTTTGTGTTTTTATTCTTACGATGTACGTTC
>CALGEC010000001.1 GCA_937881815.1 uncultured Bacteroidales bacterium | reverse complement strand
GACGCTCTTTTAAAGAAACGAGAAACACAAGAAAAGAGCGAAAAAAGCAAAAAGTAACCTAAAAAACACTAAAACCAAAACCGCAGAATAACTCTGCGGTTTTTTTGTGCTTTAAGAAAAATTTTATAACTTTGCGAATTGAAATTGAAACAACGAAAAAAAGGAGGAAATTTATGATATAAAAAACTATTATTAAGACTTAGTAATTTTTAATACGACATAAAAGCGTTTTTGCTTATATTTGGTTATTTGAAACTTCGACACTTTCAAAAAAAACTTGCCAAAAGTTAAGCGGAAAACGCTCACGTATCACATCGTGGGCTTTTCTTGTTTGGCAAGTAGGTAGTCGAAGACCTCAAATAACAATAAGAAATCAAGTCCCACGTTTTTTTATGCCTTGAAGTCAAAGAAAAGAAAAAACATATCGCCATTTGGGACTTAGGCAATCAAAGAAAACAAATTTAAATTAATAATTAAAAACTTAAAAACTATGGAAAAAAAATCAAACTTAGGATTGGAAATAATCTATTGGGGATTATTACTTGTAACAATTAACATTTTTTGTGGTGCATTACATTGGCCATTAGGATTATTTACGGTTTGCTTAATGTTCGTTGGAATTGCCTTGGAAATATGGCAAATAATCAGAGAAAAGAAAGCAGGCGAAAAAATGGCTGTTGTTATTTTAAACTTTTTAACAAAGTTTTTCTTAATTATAGGCTTAGTTTTCACCGTTCACCATTGGCCAGGAGCAATATTAACACTATGGCTTTCATATCTTCTTTACTTTGTTGCTGTTGCTGTTTCTTCTTGTATTGCAGTTTATAAAGAAAGAAATGAAAAGTTGTACATTTTACTATTAATAGCAATATTATCGTATAGTTTTATAGCTTTATTTAATAAAGTAGGAACTATACAAGGATTACAATAATGGATAAAGAAATAAAAGAACAAAGACCACCTTATGCAAGGGCGGTTTTTGTGTTAGGATTCCTTTCTATGACGATAGGAGCAGTGCTTTTAGGTTTATTAGGCATTATCGGAATATTTTTAGGTCGTAAGGGATTGAAGGCGTTTGAAGAAAACCCTGGATTATACTCTATGAAAGGGTATAAAACTCTTACAAGAGGATATGGAATGTGTATTATAGGAAGTGGTTGGTTAATAGTTGGAATAGTATTGCCTTTAATCAATTTATTTAATTAACGAATAAAGCATAAACTTATGCATAGAAAAACAAAAAGGGTAGGTTTATATTAAAAATAATTTAAATATATTTATTAACAAACAAAATTTAAAGTAGTATGAAGAGAAAAATATTCTCATTATTGTTGTTGTGCTTGATGTTTAGCACGACTATGTTTGCTCAAAATAAAGAGATTCAACTTAATCTTAATGAGCAAATAGAATTAAACGAAACAGTACGTACAGGAAAGTTGGAAAACGGATTGACGTATTTTGTAAAATCAAACAAAAAGCCTGAAAATCTTATTGAATTTCGTCTTGCAGTAAATGCAGGTTCTGTCTTAGAGGAAGATAATCAAGTGGGATTGGCTCACTTCTTGGAACACATGGGCTTTAATGGTTCAAAACATTTTCCAGGTAACACAATGGACGATGAAACTAAAAAGGCGGGTTCGTGGAATAATGCTTACACAAGTTTTGATGAGACTGTGTATATGATAAACTTGCCAAAAGAACATCTTGACTTAGGTTTGAAAGTTTTAGACTCGTGGGCGTACGGAATGTTGCTTACAGGAGAAGAAATTGACAAAGAAAGAGGTGTGATTATTGAGGAATGGAGACGTAGTCAAGGTGGAGAAGAAAGAATGTGGAATGAAATAAAGAAGAAAATGTTGCAAGGTTCAAAATATGCAGATAGAATGCCTATCGGAACTTTGGAAAATCTTCAAAATTTTAAATATTCTGACATTAGAAGTTTCTACGAAAAATGGTATAATTCCGATAATATGGCAGTGATTATTGTTGGAGATTTCAATATTGACTCAATGGAGCAAAAGGTTGTTGATTATTTCAGAATGTCTCCAAAAACTTGCGTGCCAACACAAAGACCATACATTGCTATACCTGATAATAAAGAACCTATTATAGCTATTGCAAGTGATAAAGAAGCAACACGTACAAGTGTAGGATTGTATTACAAACACCCTTCTAAGGATGTTAAAACAATTGCTGATTTTCGTGAACAACATTTAGTACATGGTTTGTTTGAAGTAATGTTTAATGATCGTCTTCAAGAAATTTCTGAAAAGAAATCTTGTCCTTATATGTATTCATACGCATATTATGGCGGTTTTTATGATCGTAATCATTCTGCTTATAGAACTTCTATTTCTGCAAAAGAAGGAAAATTAATGGAATCCTTAGAATTGGTAATGTTAGAAAATAGAAGATTGCAACAACACGGCTTTTTACAATCGGAGCTTGATAGAGCAAAAGATGAATTGTTGGAATCATACGATAGAAGTGCAAAAGAGGAATCAAAAACCAATAGTAGCAATTTCGCAGATAGGTTAGTGTATTATTTTCTTGAAAACGAATCAATGCCAAGTGCAGATAAGAAAAACGAATGGGCAAAAGCGTTAATGGAAGATATTACTTTGGAAGAAGTAAATGCTCTTATCTCAAAATGGATTACAGAAGAAAATTTCGTTTGCACTATCATGATGCCAGAAAAGAAAGGTATTAAAGTGCCAACAGAAGAAAATGTGTTGAAACTTATTGAAAAATGTAAGAAAGCAAGTACAAAACCTTGGATTGATAATGTTAAAACAGAGCCTTTCCTTGCACAAGAGCCAAAAGGTGGTAAGGTGGTAAGTCAAAATAAGAATGAAAAATTCGATTACACAGAATATACTCTTTCAAATGGTGCAAAAGTAATCTTAAAGAAAACAAACCTCCAAAATGATCAAATCTTAACTCGTGCAGAATCAAAAGGCGGAAACTCATTGTATGAAGATAAAGATATGATGAATGTTGATTTCGCTTCAAGTATAGTAAATTCGAGTGGAATCGGTACATACGACAATACTCAATTGATGAAATTTATGAAGGGTAAGTCATTTGGTTTATATTCTTATATTTCTTCTATTAAAGAAGTAATAGATGGAAGTTGTGCTCCAAAAGATTTTGAAACACAATTGCAATATTTTTATTTAGTTTTTACTGCTCCAAGAATAGATAAAGAGGTTTTAGCAAGCGAAGTAGATAAATTGAAAAGTCGAATCAGTATGATGAAAAATGATCCTGAGTCTATTTTGTATGAAAAGCAATATAAGGCTATGTATCCAAATGATAAGCGTAATATATACATACCTACTGAGGCACAAATAAAGGAATTGAATACTGATAAGATGTTAAAAATATTCAAAGAACGTTTCTCTGATGCTTCTGACTTTACTTTCACTTTCGTAGGTAATATTGACGAAAAAACAATGTTGCCTTTGATTGAAAAATATATTGGAGGACTTCCTTCTTCTAATGGTAAAAATGCAGAAATGTGGAAAGATCGTTCGCCTGATTTTGCAAAGGGTGTTGTAGATGAAACAGTTTATGTGGGAGAAGCTGAAAAAGGTATAACAACTATCGAATTTGAACATGAGTTTGATTATAATAATGACCGTTTGGCAACAGATGCTTTGAGCGAAGTTTGTTATAATAAATTATTTGAAACAATTCGTGAAGAATTAAGTGGAACTTATTCTCCTTCATTCTATTTAAGTTATTATAAATATCCAAAATCAAAATTATTTGCCTCATATAATCTTGATTGCAACCCAAATACAATAGATCAACTTACACAAGCTACTTTTAAAGTTTTTGATAAAATTATCTCAGAAGGCATTTCTGAGGAAGATTTAATTAAAGCAAAAGAAACTTTGATATTAAATAGAAAGAAAAGTGTTGAAAGTAATTATTTTTGGGTAAATCAAATTTTAAATAGTAGGTTTAATGAATATGAAATGCAAACTTTGGAAGAATATACTGCTGCGGTAAATGCTTTGACAGTAGAAGATATTAAAAAGGTTGCAGAAAAATATCTAAAACACGATGAGTATGTAAGAGTATCTCTTAAACCTGCTGCTATGAAACCTGCAAAATAGTTTTCTAAACCAATTAAAAAAAATCCCAAATAGCGATATAATTTTCTTTGACTTCAAAGAAAATTATATCGCGGGGACTTGGACAAATAAAACAAACTTAAATCAACAATTAAAACCATGAAATTAAAAATTTTAACACTAATTGCAGTACTTACTGCGTTATTTGCAATTAGCAATACATTGATTGCACAGAATATTAAAGATGTAAAATGTATTAAAACTATGGAAGGCAATGTTGATGAGCCTGTAATAAATTCCGTAGCATATAGTCCCGATGAAAAATACATTGTTAGTTGTTCTAGTAATGGTGATATACAATTTTGGAACGCAAAAACAGGTGATAATAACCAGACTTGGAAGAGTTGGAAAGCTAAATTTGCAATGTTTAGCCCAGATGGAAAGCATATTCTTATAGGAAAAGAAAATAATGAGATTGAAATAGACTGTATTTTAGAGAGGTCTAATAAATTACATTCAGCTATTCCTGAGGGAGAAACTTATCGTTCTTGTAACATAACCTTAGAAGGACATTCAGAAGGTGTAGCATGTGCTGCATTTAGTCCTAATGGAGAAAATGTTATTAGTGGTCATTGGGACGGATCTATTAAAGTATGGAGTTTAACCACAGGAAAATGTGTTCAAGTATTAGGCTGGGGATTAGAAAGTGTTGAATCTGTAGCATATAGCCCTGATGGAAAATATTTTGTTGGTGCAGGAGGTAAAGATATCGTAGAAGAATTTATTACAAAAAATGGTGATACTACTTTTAGATGGACTTCTAAAATCGGTGATACAAAGATTTTTGATGCTAAAACTTATGAGTGTGTTAAAACTCTAAACACAAAAGATGATGGATGGCAAGTATACTTAGCATATAGCCCTGATGGAAAATATATTATAAGTAGTTCAGGTGGAAAAACTATTAAGATGTGGGACGTAGAGAAAGGAGAATGTGTTAAAACCTTAGAAGCAAGTGCTGGAAGCGTTAGTTGCTTGGCTTATAGTACTGATGGAAAATATATTGTCAGCGGTTCAAATCAACCATACAGCGAAACACCGGATAATAACGTTAGAATATGGGACGCAGAGACAGGAAAATGTATAAAAACCTTAGAAGGACATACAAAAGGTGTTCGTTCCGTAGCATTTAGTCCTGACGGAAAACACATTGTCAGTGGTTCTAATGATAATACTATTAAGATTTGGGAAATAGAATAGGGATTTAATTTCCTAACCCAAACAAAAACGCTCGTGAGTCTTTACTTTGTTTTGACAAACGAGCGTTTTATTTTTTTATTTCTTTGATTTTTTTAATTTTTTCTTTGCTTTATTTTTCTATTTCTTAGAGTTATTTCTTAACTTTGCAGACTTAAATAGTTTGTAATAAAAATCAATTAGTGATGAAACAGATAAAGGGAGCTTTAATTTCGGTCTTTTATAAAGATGGCTTAGATGAAATAGTAAAAAAATTGGATTCGCTTGGAGTAGAGATTTATTCAACAGGTGGAACTTATGATTACATAGTTAATTTGGGTATAAAAGCAAAAACAGTTGAAGGTTTAACTTCTTATCCTTCTATTCTTGGAGGTAGAGTTAAGACTTTGCATCCAAAAGTCTTTGGAGGAATCCTTTCAAGACGCGATAACGAAACTGATATTCAACAAGTAAAAGAATATGATATTCCAAATATAGATTTAGTTATTGTGGATTTATATCCTTTCAAGAAAACAGTTGCAAGTAACGCTCCTGAACAAGACATAATCGAAAAGATAGATATAGGAGGCATTTCTTTAATTCGTGCAGCGGCTAAAAACTTTAAAGATGTTGTGATTGTGCCTTCTGTAAATCATTATGCAGAACTTTTAGACATACTTAACAAAAACAATGGCTTTACTACATTGGAAGAAAGAAGACGTTTCGCAACATACGCCTTTATGGAAAGTTCTGATTACGATACTGCAATTTTCAATTACTTCAACAGAGAAACTAATCTTACTGCTTTCAAGGAAAGTTACAATGAAGCAAAGGTTCTTCGCTATGGAGAAAATCCTCATCAAAAAGGAATGTTCTTTGGAGATTTAGATTCGTTTGTAGAACAACTTCACGGAAAAGAAATTTCCTATAACAATATTGGAGATATTGACGCTGCATGCAGATTGATTGATGATTTTGAAGACACAACCTTCGCTATAATCAAGCATAACAATGCTTGCGGTATTGCAACTCGTCCTACATTGAAAGAAGCCTACGTTGCAGCTTTAGCATGCGATAATGTATCGGCTTTTGGTGGCGTTTTGGTTTGCAATCGTCCTATTGACAAAGAAACTGCCGAAGAAATGAATAGTTTATTTATGGAAATATGTATCGCTCCTGACTATTCAGCTGAGGCATTAGAGATATTGAAATGTAAAAAGAACAGAATACTTCTTAAACGCAAAGCTTGCGAGCAAAGTCCTTTACAATTCCGTTCTGCTTTAAATGGAGTTTTGGTTCAAGAACAAGATAACAAAACTGAAAAAGTAGAAGAATTATCTTCAATCACTTCAACTACTTTGACAGACAAACAAAAAGAAGATTTAATCTTTGCAAACAAGATTGTAAAACATACAAAATCAAACGCAATTGTACTTGCAAAAGATTTACAACTTTGTGCGAGCGGAACAGGTCAAACATCAAGAGTTGATGCTTTACGTCAAGCAATTGAAAAAGCAAAGAGTTTCAACTTTGATTTGCAAGGTGCGGTAATGGCATCTGATGCTTTCTTCCCTTTTCCTGACTGTGTAGAAATCGCAGACAAAGAAGGAATAAAAGCAGTCATTCAACCAGGCGGTAGTGTTAATGATCAAAAGACAATAGACTATTGTCAAGAAAACGCTATTGCAATGGCTGTAACAGGATTCAGACACTTTAAACACTAAAAAAATCATTAGATTTTGAAACTCTAAGAATAAAAGAACGTAAAACAACGCATAATAAGAAATAAAATAGATGGGATTATTTTCTTTTTTGACCAAAGAGGTCGCAATAGACTTAGGAACTGCCAATTCGATTGTAATTTGCAACGATAAAGTTGTTGTAGATGAGCCATCGATTGTTGCGGTTGATCAAACCACCAAAAAAATCATAGCAGTTGGGAAACGTGCTATGCAAATGGACGGTAAAACACACGAAAACATCAAAACCATAAGACCATTGAGAGATGGAGTGATTGCAGATTTTGATATGGCTAACGATATGATTAGAGAACTTATCAAAATGATGAATCTAAGAAAAACAATCGTTCCTCCTTCACTTAGAATGGTTATTTGCATTCCTTCGGGCATTACAAACGTAGAAGAAAGAGCCGTTAGAGATGCAGCAGAGCAAGCAGGAGCAAAAGATGTTCGCCTTATTCACGAGCCAATGGCTGCTGCAATCGGTATAGGTATTGATGTATTGGAGCCAGAGGGCAATATGATTATTGATATAGGAGGAGGAACAAGCGAAATTGCAGTTATAGCCTTAGGAGGTATTGTTTGTAATAAATCAATCCGTATAGCAGGAGACGAATTCAATAGAGATATTGTAGAATACATGAGAAAACAACACAATATCCATATTGGAGAACGTATGGCTGAAAGAATAAAGAAGGCAGTTGGTGCTGCAATTCCAGATTTGGAAAATCCACCTGACGATTTCGCTGTTCAAGGACGAGATGTCTTGACAGGAATTCCAAAAGAATTGTCTGTAAACTACAAAGAGATTGCTCACGCGTTGGATAAAAGTATTGCAAAAGTAGAAAGTGCAGTTTTAGAAGCCTTAGCGATGACTCCACCAGAATTAGCCTCTGATATATATCACACAGGTATATATCTTGCAGGAGGAGGTGCATTGTTGAAAGGTTTAGACGTGAGATTACAAAACAAAACAAAACTTTCAGTTCACGTAGCAGAAGATCCACTAAGAGCAGTCGCAAGAGGAACAGGTATGGCCTTAAAACACTGGGACGAATATACTTTCTTAATAAAATAAAAACAAAAAGCGTTGAAACATTTCAACGCTTTTTTTTGTATGATTTATGCGAAAGATTTTAGCAATCGCTTTATAAAAAATGGTATTCTTTTGTTTGCAAACGTCCAAACAATCATTGGTATAAACAACGCCAAAAATCTATCTATTAAAAAACATGATTTATTACTTAGTGCATTAAAAATAAGTTTTGATTTCCAATTTTGAGAAGATAAAACTTTAACAAAATCATTGCTTTGATAGATGTGAGTTTTTACAATTTCTAATTTTTCTTTTCTTTCTTTTGATTTGTGATAGCGAGCATAGATTGAAAGCACCAAGACTTTAAGATGAACAATCAACCACTTATATTGAAAACGTGAAGTAAATGATTGTTTGAGGTTGTTTTCGATTTCAATGTAGTTAATCCATTCTTTATTGAAATATTTCATAAACTTAGATGGATTAAAGTTATTTACGTAATTGTAAGGAAAGTTATCGTAATTGTATATCACACGATTTACACAAGCCGAATACTGCATTGTAAAGAGTTTATTTCCACCATAAAACACGTTTTCGTTGTATCTAATATTGTTTTCAAGCAATCGCTTTCTTAAAAACAATTTTCCCCAAGTTGTTCCATTGTTTGAAAGAAGTTGAAGCATATCTTGATTCATATTTCCCGAGGCATAAATTCCCCTTTGAGCTTTTAAAGAATCTGCTGTAAAACCTTCTTTTTCTCCAACTATATAAAAAGTATCTTCTCTCAAAGTTTCCTTTTGCATAAATGCAGAAAGATAGTTAGAATCCACAAAATCATCTTGGTCAATGAAGGTTATCCATTTACCATTTGAACGATCTACTCCGTAATTTCTTGCACTTGATTTCCCACCATTAGACTTTGAATATATTTTTATGCAAGAATATTTAGCGTATTCTTTATTCAAGATTTCAAGACTATTATCTTGACTTCCATCATCAACAATTATCAATTCAAAATCCTGAAAATCTTGTATCAACATACTATCTACGCAACGGCGAAGAGTGTCTTTGCCATTATAAACAGGCAGAACAATAGATATAAGTGGAGATTGATTACCCATTTTCTAAATTTTTAAAATAGAAAGCAAAGGTAAAAATTATTTTTATACTAACACACGCTATTAAAACAAAGAAATAAAAAAATAAAACAGCGTTTGAGAAAAATAAATCAAAGAGATAATTTCCTAAAACAAAGAAAGGGTTTCTGAAAATTCAGAAACCCTTTTCTATTTCAAGAGTGCGGGCGAAGGGACTCGAACCCCCACGCCTCTCGGCACTAGATCCTAAGTCTAGCGCGGCTACCAATTACGCCACGCCCGCTCTTTGCGATTGCAAAAGTAGTACTTTTTTTGTTTCCCACCAAATTTTCTTTGATTTTTTTACTACTTTTGCTCTCACAATCTAAATAAACCTATTTATTTTAAAAGTTTTGCTTCTAATAAACTTGTGATATCATCGCTGTCTGTTGAATACCATAGTATGCCATTGCTTTCAAAAACGTATGTGTAACCATTTTCTGTTGCTACTTCTGCAACTGCTGCTTTTATTTTTTCAACTATTGCATTCATTAACTCCATTTGTTTTTCTTGAATTGAAACTTGAGATTGTCTTTCAAAAGTTTGCATACGTTCTGCAACACCTCTGATTTCATTTTCTTTATTTTGTCTTAATAAATCAGTAAGCTGATCTTTTTTTGCTTCGTATTCTTCACTTAATCTATTAAGTTCTTGACTCATCAATTCCATTTCAGCTTGCAAGTCTGCAACATATTCTTGTAATTGTGTTTCTGCTTGTTTTGCTTCTGGCATTTTTTGCATCAACTCGTTAGAATTGAAATGTCCTAATTTGATTTTTTGTGCAAATGTGTCTGTTCCCAATAAACATAGAACAGCTAATACTAATACTTGAAATGTTCTTTTCATTTGTTTGATTGTTTTATTTTTTTATTACTATTTAATTCTTTCCTTTGTAGCCTAATTCTGCTAACACAAGATTGCTTATGTCTGTTTTGCTATCAACATAAAGTATTGTTGCTCCACTTGCTTTGTCAAAAACAACTGAATAATTTTTCTCTTGTGCTACTTTTTCTATTGCATTATAGATTCTATCTTGTATAGGCTTTATCAATTCTGAGCGTCTTTTGGCTAAATCTCCGTTATTGCCAAATCTTTTCTTTTGGATATCCTTTGCTTCCTTTTCAGCGGCAATTATTTCATTTTCTTTTTGCGCTTTCAAATCGTTAGGCAACAAAACAGCTTCGGCTTGAAAGGCTTTGTAAAGTCTATCTACTGCAACAAACTTTTCTTCTACTTCTTTTTGCCATTGTACTGATACTTCTTCAAGTTCTTTTTGTGCTTGTTTGTATTCTGGCATACTGTTTAAAATATATTCAGTATCTACACAAGCGTATTTTTGACTAAATGCACTTATCGAAATAAATGACATTACCAATAAAAGCAATAATTTTTTCATTTTATCTTCTATTTTAAATTTGTTTCTAATCGATTGAATTGTTAATTGATATATGGAAGTGAGAGCCTGAGGCGGTTGGATCTCCTGGAATGGCGTCTAAACCATATCCCCAATCAACTCCAAGCAATCCAAACATTGGCATATGTATTCTTAATCCTACTCCAAGCGAACGATACATTTTAAATGGTTCAAAACTTTGGAAATTAGCCCAAGAATTACCTGCTTCAAAGAATGCTAAAGCATAAACAGAGGCTCCTTCATTTAAAGTAATTGGGTATCTCAACTCCATTGTATATTTATCAAATACCATTCCTCCTCCATCTGGTGAAAGTGAAGATTCATCATAACCTCTTAATGCTACAAGTTCTCTTCCGTCAAGATTATATCCTGTTAAGCCATCTCCCCCTACATAGAATCTTTCAAATGGTGAATATCCTACTTTGCTATTGTATTGACCTAAGAAACCAAACCTTGCTCTTGTGGAAACAACTAAGTCATCAAAAAGATTAAAATACCACGCTGCTCTGAAATTCACTTTATAATATTCTAACCATTTATATCTTTCTTGCGAAGAAAGAGTTGAATAATCTTTCCCATTTACTAAAGAATAAGGGAAAGTCATTTGTGCAGCGACAGAAACCTCTGACCCCTGTCTTGGATATATTAGTTGATCAACAGAATTTCTTGCAATAGTGAAATTATAGTTAATATTATTTGATATTCCCGTTGGCATAGCAGTAAGAGTTGTATAATTCTTTACATTATATTGTTGATATGCTATTCCATGTACAAAAGTAAAATAGTCATCAGGCCATTTCAAACGTGTTGCCAAAGAAACAGATCCTCCTAATATTCCTATATAATATTCTGACGTTCCCGTAGTATTCCAAAATCCATCATCTTGATAAGAATAATAAACTCCAACACTCAAAGCATTAGGTTTTCTTCCTCCAAGCCAAGGTTCTGTAAATGACAACGAAACTGAGTGATAATAATCTCCATTTGTTGAGACTCTAAGTGCAAGTTTTTGTCCATCACCTATTGGAAAAGGATTCCAAGCCTTTTTATCAAAGAATTTTTGTGTAGAGAAATTTGTCAAAGATATTCCCGCTTGGAAAATAACGTAACCTCCACCGATACCTCCGCTTAAATCAAATTGTGAACTTGATTTTTCCACAAGTTGATAGTCTATGTCCACTGTACCACTCTCTGGATTAGGACGGATATCCGGTACTATTTTTTCCGGATCAAAAAATCCTAATTGTTGAATCTCACGAAGAGAACGATAAACCGCATCTCTGCTAAACAGATCTCCAGGATAAGTTCTTAATTCACGTCTTATGACATAATCATTTGTTATTGTATTTCCTGAAATATTTACTTTACCGATTCGTGCTTGCTTTCCTTCATAAACTCTCATTTCAATATCAATAGAATCGTTTTCAACTTTTATTTCAGTTGGCATTACCCTAAAAAATAAATAGCCATCATCTGTATAAAGTGAATAAATATCGGTTCCTGTTGGGTCATAATTAAGATTTTTCTCTAACAACCCTTTATTATATGGATCACCCTTTTGTATTCTTAAACGTTTAGACAAATCTTCCGAAGAATATTTTGTATTTCCTACCCAAGTAATATCTCTAAAAAAGAACTTCGCTCCTTCATAAACCTCTAAATCAATAGCAACTTCTTTTACAGGTTTTTTCTTTCCCCAAAAATTCCTTTTAAACGAGTCTATCAAATAAACACTATCTCTAATAATTTTTGCATCTCTAAAGCCCTCATCATTATACTTACTTATTACCAATTCCTTGTCTGCTTGAAAATCCTCATCTACAAATCTTGATGATTTCCATATTCTCCACCAACGATAGATTTTAGTATCTTTCATTTTAGAACGTATCTTTTTGTCAGCAAGATAATTATTACCTTTAATATTTATTTGAGAGATACGAATCTTTTCACCTTTATTGATTTTAAACTTTAAAAACGCTTCATTTCTATTAAAGTTCGTGTCTTTAATCTCTTCTATTTCTATATTAGTAGAAAAGAAACCTTTTTCAATAAAGTGTTCTGATATGATATTTACGCAATTAGATTTAAGATTTTCAGTAACCACATCACCAGCATAAATATTCATTATTTCACTTAACTTATCAGCCTCAGCACGTTTTACACCCTCTATTTTATAACCAGATAATCTTGGTTTAGTTTTAAAATGATAAGTAAGAAATATTGTTTTGCCTTCAACCTTTGAAACAGAAATTTGAATATCTTCAAAAATTCCTTGTTTCCAAAGCTTATCTATTGCTATACTTGTTTTATCGCTTGGCAAGAAAATCTTTTCACCAACAGATATTCCTGCAAGTAATATTACAGAGTTTTTGTCTAAATGATCGGCACCTTCAATTTCAATACCCCCTACTTCATATTCCTTTGGCGAAAGATAGTTTAGGTTAATCGTTTGAGCATTTAATAGTTGAAAGGATAGTAAAAATATAAATAATATAAACTTTGTTAATTTCATCTCTTTATTTTTAAACTAAATAACTAACGTTTATCTCGTGTAATAATTTTATTAAAATCGTTATTTTTTTAATTGTTCACTCGTTTTACCGAATCGTCTTTCTCTATTTTGAAAAGAGATTATAGCCTCATAGAGTCCCTCTTTGTTAAAGTCAGGCCAAAGAGTAGAAGTAAAGAAAAGTTCTGTATAAGCCAACTGCCAAAGCAAATAATTACTCAATCGATACTCCCCAGAGGTTCTAATCAACAAATCAGGATCAGGATAATTTGCAGTAGATAAATTTTTGGAAATAAGATTTTGGTCAATAGCCTCAATATCCAAAGAATTGTCTTTCACCTGTTGTGAAATAGCTTTTACCATTTGAGTTATTTCCCAACGAGAACTATAATTCAATGCAAGAATAAGAGTCATTCTTGTATTGTTGCGAGTATTGTAGATAGTATTTTTTAGTGCCGTTTGAGTCTCCAAAGCAATTTGAGAAATATCTCCAATATATTCCAATTTAATATTGTTTTTCATTAAGGTTTCTTCTTCCTTTGCAATTGTATCAACCAACATTGCCATAAGTGCATCTATCTCTTCTTTTGGTCGATTCCAATTTTCAGTAGAAAAAGTATATAATGTAAGATATTCTACACCTAATTCAGCACAGCCTTCTGTAACTTCCCTTACTGCATTAACACCATTTTGATGTCCAAAGATTCTTTCTTTTTGTCTTTGCTTTGCCCAACGTCCGTTACCGTCCATTATGACAGCTATATGCTTTGGTAAATTTTCCAAATTAATAGTTTCTTTCAAACTCATCTGCTTAATATTTACGTTATCAATACTTTGATAGTAAAATAATCTGCAAAAGTACTGAATATTTTGAAGTTTACAAAGAATAATGATAATTTTAAACACGTTTTTCTTAGTTTCTTATGCTTTTTTCGTAACTTTGCCGCCTTATTTTAAGCGAAAAAATTTATGAAAAGAACATTATTATTTATTTGTTTGGCGGTTTTCACAAGCCTATCTTTTGCTCAAAACAACGAGTTTTCGTTAAAATTTAACACAAGAGCAGATTTCGATTACAATTACTTAGAAGGAGAAAGAAATGACAACTCTGGATTTGCAGGAAAGTTTCTTAACATAATGTTAGACGGCAAAATCAATGACAAATTTGAATATCATTGGCGTCAAAGACTAAACAAGACAAACTTCACTTCAAACTTTTTTGAAGCAACTGACTGGGCGTATTTAACCTATCGCATAAACGACAACCTATCTCTTTCAGCGGGAAAACAAGTTGTTGCAATTGGAGGATTTGAATACGATTACGCTCCGATAGATGTTTACTTCTATTCAGATTTTTGTAATGTTATGCCATCTTGTTACGAATTTGGAACAAGCCTTACTTGGAATAACAACACGCAAGACCAATTCTTAACATTCCAAATCAGCAATTCAATTTTCAAACAACAACCTTTTGACGGATTATATGCTTACAACCTATTATGGAATGGTCAAATAACAGATTGGTGGAGAACTTTATATTCTGTAAACCTTATAGAATATAACGAAGGCAATTATGTAAATTACATAGCCTTAGGAAACCAATTCTATGTTGATAATTTCGTAATAGATTTAGATTATACAAACAAATATATTGAAGAACAAAATAATTTCTTTACCGATTTCACTTTAACCACACAAGTAAAATATCAATTACCTCAATTAAATATTTTTGCGAAAATATCATACGACCAAAACCAATCAGAATACTCACGTTTTGTTTCTCCTAATTATTGGACAATGACCGTTGCTCCGGGAACAGATTATATGCTTTACGGAGCGGGAGTTGAATATTTCCCAATCAAAAACAGCAAAGACGTAAGACTTCACGCCATAATATCTTCAAATAATAGAGAACCTGCAAACTTATTCTTTAACGCAGGTATCACATGGAATATGAAATTAAAATAAATCAATAAAAGTTAAATATAGAATGAAGAAATCGACAAAAAAAACGCTCGGTGCCTTATTGTTTTTGGTAATACTCATTGGAGGATTCCTTGTTTTAGGAAGCAAAATGGGTGCATCAAATATGCTAAAAACAATAATGAACACAGCACATGACCTTTTGCTTAACACAGTCTTTTACCTTATGGGTATAACTGTATTAACAGGAGCATTAAGTAAATTATTTTCAGAATTTGGTGTTGTAGCCCTTTTGGAAAAACTGCTAAAACCATTGATGAAACCTCTTTTCAGGCTTCCAGGTGTTGGAGCCTTAGGAGCAGTTATGACATTCCTTTCAGACAATCCTGCAATTATCTCATTAGCAAAAGACAAAAGTTTTAGCAAGTTCTTTAAAAAATATCAATTAGTATCATTAACCAATTTCGGAACAGCATTCGGAATGGGATTTGTGGTAATTATCACAATGATTGGCTATGGACACATATCAGGAGCTTTGGTTGGTTTGTTTGGAGCTTTTGTTGGAAGTATAATTTCTACAAGATTGATGCAAAAATTCACACTTAAAGCCTATCCAGAAATGGATTCGCCTGTAGAATGTGAAGAAACAAAAACAGCAGAAAACGAAGAAGTAGAAGAAAAGAAAGAAAGCCTTTTCATAAGAATAATGAACGCTATCTTAGACGGAGGTAAAAACGGGGTAGATCTTGGTTTACAAATAATCCCTGGCGTTTTGATTATTTCAACTCTTGTGATGATGATTACTTTCGGCCCAAAAGACGCAGCCGTTGGCTATGCTGGTGTAGCATACGAAGGAGTTCCTATTTTACCTTGGCTTGCTGAAAAAATAGATTTTGTTTTCAAATGGTTATTTGGATTTGAAAGCATGGAGTTAATAGCATTCCCTATGACAGCTCTTGGTGCTGTTGGAGCAGCTCTTGGACTTTTACCAACCTTTGCAGAAAACGGAATTTTAGATGCAAACGCAATAGCAGTCTTTACTGCAATGGGAATGTGTTGGAGCGGTTATTTATCAACTCACACCGCAATGTTAGACTCATTAGGTTATAGAAAACTTATTTCAAAAGCACTTTTAGCACACACAATCGCAGGTCTTTGTGCAGGAATCATTGCACACTGGACCTTTGTTTTAGTTGGGCTAATTTTATAGAAAGAAAAACAAAATTTTTTCTTTGATTTTTTTAAATAACTCTTTGATTTATAATATTATTTCAAAGAGTTATTTTTTTTATTCAAAGAAAAATTACACAAAGTGAAACGATTTGCACAAAAATCTTGTCTTATATATAAGAAACCAAAAAAATAGGAGGACAAAATTATGAAAAAGATGTTGTTTTTAATTTGTGCAATATTATTTACCAATGCAATAGTTTTAGCACAACAACTTTTTAATTTAAATGGTTTTCAGTATAGGGTAATTGATAATGGCAGTGTAGCGGTTTGGGGCTGCTATAATAACCAAGATACCGTAATTATTCCAGAGTTTGTAATGTATAACGGTGAAAAATATACTGTTGTCGAAATAGCAGGTGGAACCTTTATGTGGAGAGACGATATAATTTCTGTCATTATTCCTAACACTGTTACATCTATTGGTCAATCAGCTTTTCAATATTGCGAAAATTTATCTTCTGTTGTAATGCCAAATAGTATTACTAATATTGGCAATGCTGCTTTTTGGGGGTGTTCTAATTTAACTTCATTTACTATTCCTAATAGCGTTACACACATTGGTGCAGCAATATTTGGTGATTGTACTAATTTAACAACCTTAGATTATAACGCAAGAAATTGTAATGGAGTCTCAGTAGGGACTAACCACCCGTTTAGCTACTCAAGTATTTCAACGATAAATATAGGTGATGATGTAGAAAAAATACCAGAAAACTTTCTTTATGATATGGATAGTATAACAACAATAAATTTTTCAAATAATATAACCCATATTGGCAAGAAAGCATTTGCTTATTACGATGGTTTCACTACATTAAATCTTCCTTATAGTATCACTCATATAGGAGAAGAAGCATTTTTAGAGTGCGATAATTTAGGTTCAATAACCCTTACAAATAATCTTACTTACATCGGTATCAGTGCTTTTAAGAGTTGTGGCAGTTTAAGCTCAATAACAATTCCAAATAACGTTACTCGCATTGACGATGAGGCATTTGAAGATTGTATCAACTTAAATTCAGTAGATTTTCTCACAAATAATCTTACTTATATAGGCGATGGAGCTTTTAAAAATTGCACAAGCTTAAATACTTTTGTAGTTCCTAACAGTGTTGATTCGCTTGGTAAACTGTATGGTTACGCTCTTTATCCTGGCACATTTGAAGGTTGTTCTTCTTTAACTAAAATTACTCTTGGTGAAGACTTGAAATATATCTCGGAAGCTACATTTAATAATTGTACTTCTTTACAAACATTAGTTAGTTTGGCCACAATTCCTCCTACATTCCAATATGTATATAATACTTTCGCTAATACTAACAACGTAGCTTTAGTAGTGGGTTGTGATGCTTTGCCTAATTATCAAAATTCATACGATTGGTCATATTATTTTGCAAACAATATGACTGAGATAGTGTATCAAGTAAATATTTATTCAAATGACGAAAATAAAGGAGTTGTTGATATGCAAAGAGATTGCTCTACTGCAACTATTACTGCAACTGCAAATCCTTGTTTTAAATTTTATTCTTGGAGCGATGGTAGCACAGAGCCTTATAGAATAGTTTCTCTTGATAGCGATACGACTATTGTTGCTATCTTTGATGAAATAAAAACTATAATAGATGCCACAATAAACGAAGGAGAAGTTTATGAAGAATATGGATTCTGCGAATCAGAACCAGGAACATATACACAAATCTTGACTGACGAAAATGGTTGCGATAGTTTACTTATCTTAAACCTTACTTACCAAGTTTCTTTGAATGATGTAGAAGAAGAAAACAATATTTCTTTTTATCCAAATCCTACAAGTAGTGAAATAATCTTCACAACTAATATAGAACAAATTGAAGTAATGGACTTAACAGGTAAAAGACTAATGATATTTAATCACGAAAAACAAATAAATATTGAAGCCTTACCTTCTGGAATTTATTATCTAAGATTGATAAATGATAAAAAGGTTACAACCAAGAAAGTAATCAAACAATAAAATAGTATTTCTTTTTTTAAATAACTTAGCATATGAAAAAGACATTTTCTTTCTTGTGTTCAATTTTATGTATGAACATTTTATTTTCTCAATCAGAAATTACTATTGGAGATTTAACCTATTATATAGCTGACAAAGGCGATGCAATAGTCCAATCTTGTAGTTATTCTGCAACAAATGTTGTTATTCCTGCAACGATTACTGATAATGTAGGACTAACTCACCAAGTAGTTGCAATAGGAAACGGAGCATTTAGCGGTTGTGATAATTTAACCTCAGTAATTATTCCAAATACTATTATAACTATTGGAAGTAGTGCTTTTTGGGAATGTGTTAATTTATCAAATGTTATTATACCAAATAGCGTTACTCACATTGGTGAAAAGGCTTTCTTTCATTGTCATTCTTTTACAATGATTAGCATTCCAAGTAGCGTAATTCAAATTGGAGATGAAGCGTTTTATAATTGTCATAGTGCAACAACTTTGAATTATAACGTAGAACAACATAGCGATTTCAACAAACAATTTGAATATTGTTACTTTAAAACAATAAATATAGGCGATAGCGTTAAGAGATTACCTGTTAAATTTGCTTTTAATCAAGATTCTTTAACCACAGTAAACTTTTCTAACAATCTTAAATATATTTCTAATTCTGCATTTATGTATTGTGATGCTCTAACTTCAATAACTATTCCTAATTCAGTGGATTCAATAGGAGGAACTTCGTATGTTGCAGTCAATGGAGCATTTGAAAAATGTAGTGCTTTGACTTCTCTAACTATTGGAGAAAATGTGAAATATATAGGCGACAATACTTTTTGTGATTGTATGAATTTAGAGACTATTACTTGCTTGGCAACAACGCCTCCTGATATTGAATACTCTGTCCAAGTATTTAAACAATGCGAAGGTGCAACTTTATACGTTCCTTGTCAAAGTATAGATATTTATGCAACCACTCCTGGTTGGGATTTTTTCGGTTATTCAAATATTGCAACGATTAACTTTGAAGTTTCTGTCAATCCAAACAATATGGATTGGGGTTGGGTTGATATTCAAGAAGATTGTGGTTACGTAATCTTAACTGCAAATACAAATCTATGTACTCGCTTTATTGGTTGGAGTGATGGTAACACCGAAAACCCAAGAACAATTGAAATTACAAAAGACACAAATCTTACAGCAATATTTAGCCAAATTATAACAGAGATTGATGCCTCTATTATTGAAGGAGAACTTTATGAAGAGTACGGATTCTGCGAATCAGAGCCAGGAACATATACACAAATCTTGACTGACGAAAATGGTTGCGATAGTTTACTTGTCTTAAACCTTACTTACCAAGTTTCTTTGAATGATATAGAAAAAGAAAACATTAATTTCTATCCAAATCCAACTCAAAATATTATCAATTTCAACACAACAATAGAACAAATTGAAGTAATGGACTTAACAGGTAAAAGACTAATGATATTTAATCACGAAAAACAAATAAATATTGAAGCCTTACCTTCTGGAATTTATTATCTAAGATTGATAAATGATAAAAAGATTACAACCAAGAAAGTAATCAAACAATAAAATATAGAAAGTTGAAATATTAACTGAAAATAAAACAAAGAAATAATTTTCTAAAACAAAGAAATAAAAAAATAACTCTTTGAAATATTTTAATAAATCAAAGAAAAAAGCTCGTTTGTCTTTGAATTGTTTTGACTAACGAGCTTTTTTCTTTACTTTCTTTTGTTATTCTTGCGACCAAACTTTAACAGTTCCATCATAAGATGCGGTAACTATATACTTGCCATCTGGAGTAAATCTTACACGTCTTACGTCTCCATTAAAGCCTATGCATTTTTGTAAACGATCTCCTGTATTTACGTCCCATATTTTCATGGTTTTATCTGTCGAACCACTAACTAAATATTTTCCATCAGGACTAAATACTAATGATTGAATATAATCATTATGTCCGTTTATTGTTTTGACACATTCTCCTGTGTTTGGATTCCAAATTTTAATTTTTCCATCACATGATCCAGAGGCTATGCGACTAAAATCGGCGTTAGCAGCAACTGTCCAAATTTCATCTTTATGTTTTAATACTTTTAAACATCTACCTTCGTTTACATCTAATATTCTAAGCGTGCTATCTCCAGAAGCAGTAACTATTCTATTTCCATCAGGACTCCAAATCAAGTCGTTAATAGTCTGGGTATGTTCTTCTATAGTTTTTATATAAGTATAATTATCTCCATTTACATCCCATATATTTATAAATCCTTGTCCTGGACCTGCAATTATTTCTGTAGAACCTTCTGGAGCTGTCCAATATTGTTCAATCGCACCTCCTGCTATGCGAGTTCCATTGCGATTGAAATTTAAAGAATAATAAGTTTCCGTACGATTAATGTAGTCAAAAGAGTCTCTTGTAATATATTCCTCCAACCTTCTACATGAATTTGCGTCCCATAGCTCCAACCATCTGTCTCCAACTACTATTCTATTTCCATCAGGACTCCAACAACACGAAGACACCCATTCATTAGGAAAACTATCAATAATATTTCCTGTATTAAAATCGCAAATATAGACCACATTATTGACTACAGCAAAGAAACGATTTCCATTAGGGGAAATTTCAAATTCTTTAATCAACTTATTAGGTGCAATAGTAAAAGTCTTTACACAACGATAATTCAATTCATCTTCTTCAAACCATTCGTTGCAAGATGTAAACAACATTGTTACCATTACTACAATGATAAATAAAACAGACCTTCTATTCATATTTTTTTATTTCTTTATCTTCGCATCAATAAATGTTTTCTCTGCCATATAAGAAGAACGTACCAAAGGACCGCTTTCAACGTTATCAAATCCTAAGGACATTCCTATTTCTTTGTATTTATTGAATTGTTCTGGCGTTACATATTCAATAACAGGGATATGTTTGTGTGTTGGTTGAAGATATTGTCCTATTGTAAGCAAGCGAACGCCTACTTTTCTTACATCTTTCATTAGTTCAACAACTTCTTCTTCTGTTTCGCCTAAACCAACCATTATTCCTGTTTTTGCAATCAAGCCATATTTTGTTGCAAGTTCAAGAACTTTTAAACTCACATCATATTTTGCTCTACTGCGTGTTTGGTTTGAAAGGCGTTTTACGGTTTCCATATTGTGCCCAAACACATCTGGTTTTGCATCAAAAACAATTTTCAATAAGTTTTCATCACCATCAAAATCTGGCGTTAAGACTTCTATTGTTGTATTAGGATTTAATTTTCTTGTTTCTTCTATTGTCTTTGCCCAATGACTTGCACTTTTGTCTTCTAAGTCATCTCTATCCACAGAAGTAATAACACAATGTTTTAATTTCATAAGATTGACAGAGTTTGCAATCTTTTGCGGTTCATTTTCGTCCAATGGCATTGGAACTCCTGTCTTTGTTGCACAGAACTTACAGCTTCGCGTACATATATCACCAGAAATCATAAAAGTTGCAGTGCCTATACTCCAACATTGTCCTATATTTGGACATTTTCCACTCGAACAAATTGTATGAAGTTTGTTTAATTCTACTATTTTTTTTACTTTAGGATAGTTTTCGCCTGTTTCGAGTTTAATTTTCAACCATTCCGGTTTGCGTTGAGATTTGTTGCTCATTTTCTAAAATCTTTTTTAATGTTTTTTCTGCGGCAAGTTGTTCTGCTGCTTTAATTGAGAAATCTTCTGCTTGCTCTTGTGGCTGTTCATCAATCAAAACTTGCACTAAATAATGCATTCGATGATTTACTACTTTGGATTCAACCACTTCAAAGGATATTTTTTTCTTGTTCTTTTGACACCAGTCTATTATCTTACTCTTATAATTCCACGTTGTATTCTCCAACTCATCTATGTCAAGATGTATGGAAAATATCTTTTTAGTTAAAATTTTATATGCAAAATTATAGCCTCTGTCCAAATAGATTGCACCAACCAATGCTTCAAAAGCATCACCATTTACAGAACTATAATTAGAACAATGCATCGCTCTATTATATTCTATAAGGTTGCTTAAACCTATTTTTACGGAAAGTTTATTTAAAGAAGCACGACTGACAATTTTTGAACGCATTTCAGTCAAAAAACCTTCTCCTTTTAGGGGGTATTTTTTGAATAAAAACTCACCCACAATAGTACTAAGTACGGTATCGCCAAGATACTCTAACCTTTCATTGTTTAACTTATTTCCTTTACTATCTTTTAAGGAACAAGACTTATGTACAAGGCTAAGTTTATAAATAGAAATATTCTTAGGCTTACACCCAAGAATATTTCTCAAAAACTTTAGAAGTTCTTTATCTTCTTTTTTTATGCCTCTCTTTACAAGAAACATTTTTTATTCGTATTTCTTAAATGCAAGACATGCATTGTGTCCACCAAATCCGAATGTATTACTTAAAGCTCCTTTTATTTCTCTTTCTTGTGCCTTATTGAAAGTAAAATTCAATTGAGGAATTTCAGGATCGTCAGTAAAGTGATTTATTGTTGGAGGAACAATACCGTTATGCACTGCAAGCACAGTCGCAATCGCTTCTATAGCTCCTGCAGCTCCTAACAAGTGTCCTGTCATGCTCTTTGTAGAGTTGATATTGATATTTTTAGCGTGCTCTCCGAAAAGTTTTTCAATCGCACTTATTTCTGCAATATCACCAAGTGGAGTAGAAGTTCCGTGAGTGTTGATATGGTGAATATCTTCCAAAGCAAGATTTGCTTCTCTCAATGCTTCTTTCATCGCATTCATTGCTCCTCTTCCTTCAGGGTGAGGTGCAGTCATGTGATGTGCATCAGCAGTAAGTCCTGCTCCACAAATTTCTGCATATATCTTTGCTCCACGTGCTATTGCGTGCTCATAACTTTCCAAAATCAAAGCTCCTGCTCCTTCTCCTAAGACAAATCCATCTCTATCTTTATCAAAAGGACGTGAAGCTGTTGATGGGTCATCATTTCTTTGAGAAATAGCATGCATTGAGCTAAATCCACCAACTCCTGCCTCAGAAATAGCAGCTTCACTACCACCACAAACCATTACATCTGCCTTTCCTGTCTTTATATACATAAAAGCATCTGCAATTGCATTAGCAGAAGAAGCACAAGCTGAAACTGTACAGAAGTTAGGTCCTCTCAAATCATATTTAATTGAGATATGACCAGCACAAATGTCTGCAATCATTTTTGGAATGAAAAATGGGCTAAATCTTAATGTACCATCGCCTTTTGCAAACGATGTTATTTCTTCTTGGAATGTGATTATACCACCTATTCCCGAAGCCCAAATAACTCCAGCTCTATCTTTATCAAGATTTTCCAAGTTGATACCCGAATCAATCATTGCTTGATCGGCTGCAACTATACCATATTGAGCAAATTTATCGTATTTTCTTATTTCCTTTCTGTCGAAAAACTTATTACCATCGAAGTTTTTCAATTCACAAGCAAACTGTGTTTTAGCTTGTGAAGCATCAAAATGAGTTATAGGGGCAGCTCCACTTACTCCATTGATAAGTCCGTTCCAATATTCTTCAATATTGTTTCCGATTGGAGTAAGTGCACCTAACCCTGTAACGACAACACGTCTCATTTCCATAGTGAAATGAAATTATTTAGCGTTGTTTTCGATGTATGCGATAGCATCACCAACAGTTGCTATCTTTTCAGCTTGATCATCTGGTATAGAAATGTTAAATTCTTTTTCTAATTCCATGATCAATTCAACAGTGTCTAATGAATCTGCTCCTAAATCACTTGTAAAGTTTGCTTCTGGAGTAACTTGACTTTCATCTACACCTAGCTTATCAACTACGATAGCTATCACTTTTGTTGTTATTTCAGACATATCTATAAAGTTTTTATAATTAAACCGATTTGCAAAATAACAAAAAAAACTCCAATTAGACAAACAAACAAAGAGAAATGATAACTCTTAACTCGCTAAATGTTTATATAACAATAATTTAAGAAATCGCCGTTTTAAAGAGAAAATAAGCAAAAATGCTGTTTTAAATGAAAATATTATTTTTGCAAATCTAAATATTAAATATATTTTTGAAGAAATGAAACGATTAGCTGTGTTTGCCTCTGGAAGCGGAACAAACTTCCAACAAATATGTGAGTACTTTAACCAAAAGAATGGCGATATAAAAGTAGAATTGCTTGTAGTTAATAAGCCAAATATTTATGTTCTTGAAAGAGCTAAGCAATTAAATGTAAAGAGTGTTTACTTTAATAGAGAGGATTTTTATTCTTCCGACAGGGTTGTAGAATGTCTTTTAGAAAATCAAATAGATTTTATTGTATTGGCAGGATTCCTTTGGCTCGTACCAAGCAATATATTAAGGAATTATGAAAACAAGATAATAAACATACACCCTGCTCTATTGCCTAAGTATGGCGGAAAAGGAATGCACGGACATCACGTACACGAAGCAGCAATCGCTGCAAGGGAAGAAGAATCCGGAATAACAATTCATTATGTTAATGAAAAATACGATGAAGGCAATATAATATTTCAAGCAAAATGTTCAATCACTCCTGAGGATACTGCCGATAGTTTAGCAGAAAAAATTCATTTATTAGAGAAAGAACATTTTCCAAAGGTGATTGACAACTTGCTTTCTTAGTTTAGATTTTTCCAAACTTATAGCTAACGCCAAACCTTACACATATACCTTTATATTCGTTCAAATTAAAAGAAGAAAAGTAAGGATTAGTGATTTCATATCCTTGTTTGCTGAGATTAAACACATCTATAAAATCAACAAACAAGGATAATTTTTTGTCCAAAACTTCGGTTTTCACTCCTAAGTCTATGCTATAATTTTCTTTTTGCACATAAAACAATCTTGAAACAGGAGAAGAATAGTTAAATGAGGCGTAAAGTTCAGTATTTTTAAAGAATTGTCGCCACAACTTTAAGTTAAACGAATAGGAAGTAGTAGAAGAAGAATACAATCCAGTTTTTGGATAATCTATTTCATAATAATACCTATATATATTAGCGAACAAAGAGAGATTAAGTAGGTTTCCTATCTTTAAATTTGCAGTTGCATCTAATCCATACCTAAAAGAAGTCTTCATATTGTAAGGCATAGAATAAGCAATCATATATCCATAATAATCATCAAGCGTAAAATCTGTCGCATAGTCTATTTCGTTAGAAGAATGTTTATAATAAGCACTCAATGACACAGCATCACTCCCAGAAAAAGCCTTTTGCCAACTTGCAATCAAAGAATGAGTTTGCGAAGATTTAAGATTACGATTACCAATTGTGAAAAAATCTCCTCCATATAGCTTATGAATAGTCAAATCATTTGAAGATGGTGTTGCTGTTTTAAGATTGTAAGAAAGATTAAACACATTATTTGAATTAGCTCTATAAGTTAAATAAACCAATGGCTCAATAGTAAACTTAAGATAAGAAGTATCATCAGGAGAATATTGAGATTGATAACTAAAAGCTTCATTTCTTAAACCACAATCTAATTTCACATTCATTGTTAAGCGATTAAAAATTTGTTTCCAATCAAAAAAACAATTCAAACCACTATTCCTATACCTATATATATAAGAAAAAGCAATATCTTTAATATTATAAATATTGTTTAATGAGTCATAATAATTGTAATCAGCGTTTTTGTCGCTCCAAGAGTGATTTAATCTTAGTCCAAGCATAATCTTGGAAGACTCATCGTAAGCATAATTATACAAAACATTTAAAGCAATATTATTATCCTTTGTTTCCGCAACATCAAGACCATTAAAATTCCAATAAATTGCAGAAGGATTATCATAAATTCTAAGATTATTGCCACGACTCTCTGAATTAGAAAAACTTCCATCAAGTCCAATAGAAAGAATCTTTCCTTTATCGTTGAAATTATAAGAATAACAAGCACCAAACTTTGAAACACTGCTTTCAATCTTATAAAAATCCTCAGCCTTATAAGCACTCGGAGTCCTATTTGCAAAAGATGAATCAATCCTTGTTTGATTAGTAAAAAGATTATTTTGATTACTTAGTTGCAAATGAGAGAAACCAAACGAAAAAACATTCTTTTTATCAATCTTATAAATCAAATTTAGGTTCAATCCTCCACTATACTCCTTTGTTTCTCCCTTTGTGCTGAGAGTTTCAGAAAAAAGAGTATCCTTTGCTTGATTTAAAGCCGTTGAAACAATGTTTGAATTATCGTTTCTCTTTGTATAACTCCCCTCAAACCCTATTTTCAAAGACAATTTATCTTCCTTTTGAGCAAAAGACAAAGATTGAACACACAAAATCAAAGCAAACACAAAAAAAATTTTTCTTTCAAGTCTCATATTCTCAGTATTAAAAATCAACCATTTGCAAAGGTAAAAATATTTCTTTGTTTCAGGAAAATAATTCTTTGAATTAAAAAATTATTTCTTTGTTTTATTAAATTATTTCTTTGATTTATTTTGCGATTGAAACATTATTCATATATTTGCACAAAAGAAGAAATAATTTAAACAAAAAAATAAAAAGACATGAGTAACAAACAATTGATTTTAGCGATAAATCCGGGTTCAACATCGACTAAGGTAGCAGTTTATGACGGAGAAACACAACTATTTGTTAAAAACATAAAACACTCTGCCGAAGAAATAGCAAAATTTGAACGCATAGCAGACCAATATGAGTTTAGAAAAACTCTTATTTTGGAAGAAGTAGCAGCAGCAGGCTATGACTTAAACGAATTTAAAGTAATCGTAGGACGTGGAGGTTTAGTAAAACCAATTTCTTCTGGTGTTTGGGGAGTAAATGCCGCAATGATAGAAGACTTAAAGAAAGGAGTATCAGGAGAACACGCTTGTAACTTAGGCGGATTGATAGCAAACGACATAGCAAGTGGCTTAAAAAATGTACCAGCCATTATTGCAGACCCTGTTGTTGTAGATGAAATGGAACCATTGGCAAGAATCAGTGGACATCCTCTATTCCCACGCCGTTCAATCTTCCACGCATTGAACCAAAAAGCAATCGCAAGAAAATATGCAAAAGACCACAACAAAAAATACGAAGACCTTAACCTTATAATCGTACACTTAGGAGGTGGAGTTTCAGTAGGAGTACACAAAAAAGGCTTAGTAATAGACGTAAACCAAGCCTTAGACGGAGAAGGTCCATTCTCACCAGAAAGAACCGGTTCTTTACCAGTTAATGAAGTAGTAAACGCATGTTTTAGCGGCGAATACACAAAAGAACAAATAAAGAAAATGATAGTAGGCAACGGAGGATTCGTAGCATACTTAGGAACAAATGACGCATACACTGTTGAAGTAAAAGCAAAAGAAGGAAGCGAAGAACATGCCTTTATTCAATCAGCTATGGCCTATCAAGTAGCAAAAGAAATCGGTGCTGCTGCAACTGTATTGAATGGAAAAGTAGATGCAATCGTACTTACAGGAGGAATAGCTTACGGAAAACCTTTCGATGAAGAAGTAATAGAAAGAGTAAAATTCATTGCACCGGTAGAAATCTACGCAGGAGAAGACGAAATGGGAGCCTTAGCAATGAATGCAACTATGTTCTTGAACAAAGAAATAGAATGCAAAGAATATAAATAAGATTCAAGAAAATAATCCTTTGAATTAAAACACAAAGTGGCGGTTCTATAAATTAGAATCGCCACTATTTTTTGTATGTAAACAAAATTTCTATAAATTTAACGCCGAATGCGTGCGATATTTTCAACTCT